>NZ_WSNW01000001.1:1436089-2036089 GCF_009767585.1 Coprobacillus cateniformis | reverse complement strand
GTCTTTTGGTTCATGACTGGTATCATCAAAACATAAATCCCAATAAGGAACTAAGTCTTGAGGAATTTTATCAATAAAATATTCAAAAACAAATTCCCACTTCTTTTGATCATGGCTTCCCTGTATGATTCTTTCATGTAATGGGATTCCCAAAATAGCCCAAGCCTGTCCTCTTGCCCAACATGATTGATCGCTAAATCCCTGATGTGTTGCTCCATGATCAGGCTTTCCTGTTTCAGCATCAAAATAGAATGTATGATATGTTGATGCATCTTGACGAATAATATTGTTGATAACCTGCTGATAATGAGCATCAGCTTTTTGAGCATATTTCATATTTCCTGTAATTTTGCTAGCTTCATAAAGTAATGGTAAATTCATTAATGAATCTATAATCAAACGATATTCTTTGGGATCACCCAATTGTCCCCATGCTTGAATAAATTGTCCTTTTTCCTGAAATCTATCCAATAGTTTATTAGCAGCTATAATAATCGGTTTCTCAAGACTCTGATCATGAGTATCACGATAAATCATAACAAGTGATGGACTATAGAGAAAACCAATATCATGATGATCTAAGACAAAATGATTATTTAATCTTTGTTCAAAACTTTTGATATTTTCTTGAATAATGGCATAAAATTTCTCATTTTTTGTATATTGGTATGCCATCCATAACATACCTGTCCAAAAACCATTGGTCCAATCATCATTTGCCTTGAGACGATACTGATGATTGGTTGTACATGCTGATGGAAATTGATGTTGAAAACGTTCAATATTCTTTAATAGTTTCTCACAAATCCAATTCATTTCTTTTTGTAAAAATTTGCTATCTACATGCTGACTATATTGTTTATATTCCTGTATTATTTTCTCGTTCATTTGATCTCCTTTTGAAAAAGGCAATCATTTACATGTTTGCCTTTCATTGTTTAAAAGAAATTTTCAATACTGACATCTGGTTCATCTGGAACCATTTGAGCAGTCACTTTAATTCCTGATTGAAGTAATTTTTCAACAGCTGCTTTTTCATCTTCTGTCATACTAATTGACTTTTTATATTGAGTTGTTCCAGGGCGATTTGACATATTTCCAATATTCACTGGTAATAAATTAATCCCTGCTTCCATCATTTTCACTAAAATAACTGGTGATTTTACAACTAACATCACTCTTTGTCCAGCGTAATTCCCATTTTTAATGTTTGCAAGTGCTTTTTCAAATTGTAAAATTGAAGTATTTACTCCAGCAGGTGCAGCCATTCTTAATATTGATTTTTCTGTTTCATTCACAGCAACAGCGTCATCAATAATCATAATACGATTGACTTTTAATCCTGTTGCCCAACGTGTTGCCACTTGACCATGAATTAAGCGATCATCTACTCTAATGTGTACAAATCCTTCCATTTTCTCTTTCCTCCTGTTATGCAAAGATCATTAAGTTAAAGGCTAAGATTCCAAGAACAACCAGTAAAAGTGTCACTCTTGTTGAGTTCATTTTCTTTCTTCCTAATAACCAGTATGTTAATAATACCACCAAACATGGAGCAAGTGAAGGCATAATCTTATCAGCTAATTCCTGTACAGCAATAGATACTTCACCTTGTGTAAATGTATATGCAAATTTCGCATTGACAACCGAAGGAATTAAAGCCCCAATAACTGTTATACCTAAAACATTCGCTGCTTTTGTGATTTTCTTTAATTTGTTTCCTAATTCTCCAACAACTTTTGCACCTTCACGATATCTCATCTTAAAGAAAGATCTCATAAATCCCAAACGTAAGAATCCAAATGCAATCCATAAAATCAATGCCATTGGATTTCCTTCTAAAGCCATATAAGAAGCTAATGACCCAATGATAGTAGAAGGAATGACATGGAATAAAGTATCACCAATTCCTGCTAATGGACCCATCATACCTGTTTTTAATGAAGCTAAAGTTTCTACTGATTCAATACCTTTTTCTTCCTGTAATGCACAATCCAATCCTAAAACAATAGGAGCCATTGTATTGTTTGTATTAAAGAATTGCATTTCAACTTGTGCTGCTTTCTTTAAATCATCATCCTTTTTATATATTTTTTTAATCAATGGTAAAGTAGAGAAATAATATCCCAAACCTTGCATTTTTTCATAGTTCCATCCTGCGCCACCTAGAAAGTACCATCTCCAAAAGACTTTATTTGTTTCTTTGCTTAATTGCATTTTACTCATCACCCATACCTCCAGCATCTGTATTATTCACTGTAACTTGTTCACCATCTTCTGATTGGAAAATATATATAGCCATGGCTAAACCAACTAATGCCACACCAAATACTGGTACATTTAAATAAGCTGCTAATACAAATCCAATAATTAAGAATGTGATATTTTTTGCAACTGGTAAATATCTTAATAAAATCGCAATACCTAATGCTGGTAAAATACCACCTGCTGTTTTTAATCCACTCATTAACCATACAGGCATATAATCAACAACACCTTGTACGAATACTGATCCAAAGACAAGCGCTAAAAATACTGGCAACATTCTTGATAATGATTGCGGGATTAATCCAAGTAAGTTCATAAGTCCCGCCTTATCAAACTGTCCTTTTTCAACATAAGCTTCTGCCCTATGTTGAAAGTAAGTATTTGAGAATCTTGCCAAAACATCTAATTGAATCATTAATAATCCAATTGGGATCGCAAGTGTAACACCAAACTCTGCACCTTTTCCACTTTCAATTGCAAATGCAGTTCCTAATAATGCCCCTGTCATATAATCAGGAATAGAAGCCCCACCAAAGTTTCCTACCCCTAATACTAATAAGTTTAAAGTTCCTCCAACAATTAATCCTGTTTGAATATCTCCTAAAATTAAACCTGCAAAGAACCCAGCCATTGTTGGTTTCACAGTTCCAAACGTTGTATTGTTTCCATCATAAAATGAAAATCCAGCATAAATTGTTAATAAAGCAATTTGCCACCATTCTATTGTCATTTGTTAAATCCTCCCTATTCATCTTCATTTTCATTATTTTGGTTATATAAATCCATACAATCAATATTAAGTCTACTTGATTCCACAAAATCTTTTAATTCATTCTGATTGTTGATATCCAATTTCTTGAACAGTAGTTCTAAGACCAATGGAAGATTAACACCCACAATCACCTTTGCATGATCTTTTAATCCTAATCTTGATAAAATCAATTCTGCCTGATTAAAAGGTGTTCCTCCTTTTAAATCAGCTAAAACAATGCCTGTATCCTTTGATAACCATTCTTTTAAATAGTTTTCAAGTTCATCCGCAAAAACATCAACCCCTGCTTCAGTCAATTCAATCGTATGAATTTGACTGATATCTCCTACAATCATTTGAGCAGCGCTTGCTATTCCACTTGCAACACCCTGATGAGATACAATGAGTATATTCATAATTCCCTCCTTAGAATTTTTTGTTTACCGGTTTACTTACACATTCATTTTATAATCAAAAGAAAGCGTTGTCAATCATTTTTTAAAGAAATTAATTATCATGTTTTTGCAAAACAAAGACATATATAAGGATAGTATTTACGATTTTCACATTTGTTCATTCGTATTTTCTGTATTAATTCCATATTTCTTCTTGACAAAACCGGTTTACTAATTTATTATGGGATTGTACTGGTTTTGACTTACTGGTTCACCTCAATGAAGAAGTCCGGTTTACTTTTTATTCATTGAGGTATGACTTCAAAAAGAGGAGATGAAAATATGTCTAATTTTAATTTAAATCAATTTTCATTAACGGGTAAAGTGGCATTAGTCACTGGGGCGAGTTATGGGATTGGTTTTGCGATAGCTTCTGCTTATGCTAATGCAGGAGCAACCATTGTTTTTAATGATATCAATCATGAATTGGTTGATAAAGGATTAAAAGCTTATCAAGAAAATGGAATACAAGCACATGGATATGTGTGTGATGTCACTGATGAAGAAGCAGTGAATCATATGATTCATAAAATAGAAAATGACGTTGGTGTCATTGATATTCTTGTCAACAATGCAGGAATTATTAAGCGAATTCCAATGTGTGATATGAGTGCAGATGATTTTAGAAAGGTGATTGATGTTGATTTAAACGCTCCTTTTATTTTATCAAAAGCTGTCATTCCTTCGATGATTAAAAAAGGGCATGGAAAGATTATTAATATCTGTTCTATGATGAGTGAACTTGGTCGTGAGACAGTGAGTGCCTATGCGGCAGCTAAAGGTGGATTAAAGATGTTAACTCGTAATATTGCATCTGAATATGGAGAATTCAATATTCAATGTAATGGTATTGGTCCAGGTTATATTGCAACACCTCAAACAGCACCTTTAAGAGAATTACAGGAAGATGGCAGTAGACATCCATTTGATCAATTCATTATTTCTAAAACACCTGCTGCACGTTGGGGTAATCCAGAAGATTTAATGGGACCTGCAATTTTTTTAGCAAGTGATGCAAGTGATTTTGTAAATGGTCATGTTTTATATGTAGATGGTGGTATTTTGGCCTATATTGGTAAACAGCCACAATAAGAAAGGACAAGAGAATATGAGAATTGCTTTAATTAATGAAAATAGTCAAGCAGCAAAGAATGCTATTATTTATGAGAGTTTAAAGAGTGTAGCTGATGAAAAAGGATATGAGGTTTTTAATTATGGAATGTATGGAAAAGATGGAGAGAGTCAATTAACATATGTTCAAAATGGTTTACTAGCCGCTATTTTATTAAATGCTAAGGCTGTAGATTTTGTTGTAACTGGTTGTGGAACTGGTGAAGGGGCTATGGTTGCTTTAAATAGTTTTCCAGGTGTTGTTTGTGGTTTAGCAGTTGAACCTACAGATGCTTATTTATTTTCACAAATCAATGGTGGAAATGCCTTATCTATTCCTTATGCGAAAGGTTTTGGGTGGGGTGCTGAATTAAATTTAAGATTAATGTTTGAAAGACTATTTGCTGAAGAGATGGGTGGTGGATATCCGAAAGAAAGAGTTATCCCAGAACAAAGAAATGCTCGTATCTTAAATGATATTAAAAAAATTACACATACTGATATGTTAACAATCTTAAAAGAAATTGATCAGGATTTCTTAAAAGAAACGATTGCTGGAGAAAAATTTAAAGATTATTTCTTTGCCAATTGTCAAGATCAAGAGATTGCTGATTATATTCAATCAGTATTATAAGATGTTATTACGTGATTTAGGCGTCCGTCATCTTGATTTCCTCTCACTTTTAAAAAACAAAGCCGATCACTGTAATAGAAATAACTGTCATCAATTTGGTGGCAGTTTTTTGAAAGGAATATGAAATATGAAGAAAATATTATTTTTTGGTGAACCACTTATCAGAATTACACCTTCTTTCTATGAGAAGTTAAATGACAAAACGAATTGTACACTTTATTATGGCGGTTCTGAAATCAATATTGCTAGAAATATGAGTGCTTTTGGTATAGATACTGCAATATTCACTGGATTACCAGAGCATGAAGTTGGGAATTCATTTATTGATTTCTTAAAACAATCACAAATTGATTCAAATAATATTCAAAGATGTGGAGAGCGTATTGGTCTTTATTATTTAATCAATGGTTACGGTGTCAGAAATAGCGAAGTTTATTACGATCGACAACATACCAGTATTAATGATATTGATATACAAAATATTGATATGAATCAATTATTCAATGGCATTACGCATTTTCATTTTAGCGGCATAACGATTGCTATTTCTCAGCATGTTAGAGATATTTTACAAGTTTTATTAGAAGAAGCAAAGAAAAGAGAAATCATTATTTCAATCGATTTAAACTTACGTACAAAGATGATTTCTATTGAAGATGCAAAAAAAGAGTTTAGTCACTTTGCCAAATATGCAGATTATTGTTTTGGAATTGATCCATTAATGAAAGATGAAAACGATCTTACAATGTTTGATCGTCAACATGCTACAGAAAAAACAATTGAAAAACGTATGCAGGAATTACAAGCGGCATATCAGTTTAAGGCTATTTTTCATACCATTAGAAATGTTGATGAGAACATGATTAACTCGTATGAAGCATATGCTTATGACCATCACCTTTATCATTCAGTAATCTTAAAAACAGCATTATTGGAACGTGTGGGTAGTGGTGATGCTTTTGTAGCAGGACTTTTATACCAAATCATGAATCAAGAAAATTTACAAGAAACAATTGACTTTGCAGTCGCATCAGGAACTTACAAATGTGTAGTCATTGGTGATAACATGTATGAAAATAGTCAAACAATTTATCGTTTATTAGAAAATCATTCAGAAATTTCAAGATAAGGAGAAAAGAATTATGACAAAATCAGAAATTATTCTTGAATTAAAAAAGCAAGGTGTTGTCGCAGTGATAAGAGGATATAGCTTTGAAGAAGGATATCAGGCATCAAAAGCTTGCATTCAAGGAGAATTAAAAGCTATTGAAGTCGCTTATACAAATAATAGTGCCAATGAAATTATTAAACAATTAAATAAAGATTATATAAACAAGAACCATATTCTGATTGGTGCTGGTTCTGTACTAGATGCTGAAACAGCGAGACTTGCAATAATTTCAGGTGCTAAATACATTGTTTCCCCTTCCTTTAATAAGGAGACCGCAACAATGTGTAATCGTTATGGTGTTCCCTATATTCCAGGGTGTATGACAATTCGAGAAATTGTTGAAGCAATGGAAGCAGGTAGTGAGATTATTAAATTATTTCCAGGAAGTACTTTTGGTCCACAATATATCAAAGCGATTAAAAGTCCATTACCCCAAGTTTCATTAATGGTAACAGGTGGTGTCAATCTTAAAAATGCACATGAATGGTTTGAAGCTGGTGTTGATGCAATTGGTATTGGTGGAGAATTGAATCAGCTTGCCAGTCACAGTCAATATGAACAAATCACAAAGATTGCAAATGAATACACAAAAATAAAAGGAACCTCTTATTGAGATTCCAATGCAGCTTTTGATAGCTGCTTTTTTTGATTTAAACGATGATTTGTCCATCTTCTTAAGAGCTCATATATAACAGAGAATGTTGGTAATCCAAAGATCATCCCTGGTATTCCAAACAAACCGCCACCAGCACTTACTGCAAACAGAACCCATAAGGCAGATAGTCCAACAGAATTTCCCACAACATGTGGATAAATTAAATTAGATTCAAATTGTTGTAATAAAGTGCTAAATATTAAGAAAATAACTGCTTTCATTGGTGAAACAAAGACAATTAAAACTGATGAAATGAATGCTCCAATGATTGGACCAAAGTATGGAATAATATTGGTAAAACCAATAACAACAGCTGCGATTGATGCATATGGAATATCTAATAATATACAACCAATATAACATAAAACTCCAATAATCACTGACTCTGTTAATTGTCCAGCCAAGAAATTCTCAAATGTAGATGAAGTTAATTGAGCTACATCTGTTGCATGATAAAACTGTTTTTCTGTTAAAAATGCTTTTCCCACTCTTTTGACTTGTCGCATTAATTTATCTTTAGAAAAAAGCATGTATATTGCCATAACAAATCCCATAAAAATATTAATAACACCAGTTGTAAAATGTGATACGCCTAAAGCTATCCCTGGTACCCAAGTTGATAACTTAGATAAGATAGTTTGACCCAATGTTTGTTGGAACTCTTCAACTTTTGTCATAATATCAGGAGATATTTTGACTTCTTTTAAGAAATAATTTAACCATTCTTCAATTTGTTTAAAAATTTCTGGTAAATTATCAATAAGAGTTCTAACATTTTCTATAACTTGTGGTAAAACAACCATAATGACAATTGCAATAACCAACATAACTAATAATACTGACAATATTGCAGATATTAGTTTTCTTGTTTTATCATTCTCAATAGGCAATTTCTTAATAAAATATTTCATTGGAATATTAAAGATAAAAGCTAAAATAAAACCTATAATAAACGGCTTTATAATACTTATTAATGTTCCTATAAAACTCATAATTGTTCCAAAATTCATTAAACATAAGATTAATATAGCAATATAGGTAACAAGTATTATCATATTCTTTAATGTTAAATCTCGCATCTTGTCTGTTGTTCTCATTGTACCACCTCTTTTTATTAGTATAGTCAAATATTATGTCTTTTATATGAAGAAATGGCTATTATTAACAATAGCCATTATTCTAAAATAAACTTTTTCATGAAGACTTCTTTTTTCTCTAATGTTCGAAATAAATACGCTCCAATCATTAAGACTGCAAATTCTCCAATAAATACATAAAATGCATTGATGACAAATGGTAAATTAAGAACAAAGTACAATTCAGCACCAACAATCAATCCATTCACAATTGCACCAAATAATCCTGCAATGTAAATATTTTTAATTTTATATACACCTAAACATGTAATTGCAGTAGCTAATGTTCCAAAACACATATCTGCCAATCCTAATGGTGACGGTAAATTAGCTAAAAAACAACCAATAATTAAACCTGGTATATATTTCTTGTTATAGAATGCTAGAAATATTAATATTTCAGAAATTCTAAATTGAATTCCTCCATAAGCAATACTTGAACATGCAATTGTTAGTGCTGCATAAACACAAGCAATCATAGCATTGATTGCAACTTCTTTAACTCCATTATTCATTTAAGTTCCTCCTCTTCTAAAATACAGTTAGAAGTCAGACATGAAAAAAGATGGCAGAGCCACCATTCTTTCATGTCCTTAGTTTTTTATACTGGGTTTGGCTCTCGAACCAGTGCAATCATTCTAGCATATCAAAATGATGTTTGCAACCTTAGATATGATATTCCCATCCATGATCACCATGATAAATCATACGTTTGCTCATACCTCCATCTACAACAAATGTTTCACCTGTGATAAACCCTGCATCTTCACTACATAAAAACATTACCATTCTAGCAATATCTATTGGCTTTCCTACTCTTCCTACTGGAATTGCAGTTTCATCTTCTTTAGAAAAACTTTCTGTATCATTGACATCAATCCATCCTGGAGCAATACAGTTTACTCGTACTTGCCCTGACAAAGAAATCGCCAAAGCATGTGTTAATGCAACAATACCACCTTTGGCACTTGTATATGATTCTGTATTTGGTTCGGATTGAAAAGCACGTGATGAAGCAATATTAATAATAGAACCCTTGTTTTTCTTTAATTCATCTTGACATTGCAAACTCAAATAATAAGGTGCTGTTACTCCAATAGATAATGATTTTTGAAATTCCTGGTAATTACATTGATTTAATATTCCTTGGTGTGACACACAAGCATTATTCACAAGAACATCTATTCTTTCTAATTTCTCTTTACAAAAACAAATAAATTGATTTAAATCATCTTCTAAAGAAACATCACCATGAAAAAAGAAAACAGATTCACTTACCAATGACTTTCCATAATCTGCATTGATATCAATAAAACAGACCTTTGCTCCTTCTCTCACAAACTCTTCAATAATAGCTTTTCCAATACCATGACCTCCTCCAGTCACAACAACACCATAATTTTTATATTTCATTAAATCACCATCCTTTCCAATATTTTATCATAGATAAGGGATAAAACAATTAATAGCTTTTAGCAAATAATTATAGATGAAATATTTGCTTTATGCTATAATAGTCACATGGAATAATCATAACGGTAGGTGGTTATGCTTTGGTCAATAGATAGAGATTGGAAACTCTGTTGATATAGATATCTCATTAGAGAAATTTGAAACAACGGAGGTGGTAAAACATGAGCGATTATGAAATGTTATCTTTAATGATGGCTATTATCGCAGTCATTGTCAAACTACTCCTTGAAATTATAAAAGGAAACAAAAAATAACTACCATGGTCCTAGGAAAACTTTGGTAGTTATTTTAACCATCAAATCCAAGGCATAACCGTCTACTGATTATTCCTTTCATTTATATTATAACCAATTTTTAATAAATATCAACCATTTTATGCAATAAGCAAATATATAATTTACATATTGATTCTAATTTTCAAAAATTATACAAGATATAACACTCTAACAAAGTAAATAAAAAACGTTTTTGCAACAAGAATTTATTTTTTATGATATTGTCTATTAATAGGCAACATTATGAATATAATGAATGTTATAACATCCTTTTGCTCTGATATTTATCCTGCTATATAAGCATCTTTAAATCCTTCGTGAATATTTCCACTCACAATAATGACATGTCCATAAAACATATCATCATCGTTATAGAACAATTCAAAGTCACCTTCTAGTGATACACACACTTCACTAATGACCATCCGTTTTGCAAAATCTTCATGAGTGATTTCTAAATCATTTTCCTCTGCCCATTCATTCGCTAACTCAGTTAATTCATCAGCTGCATATTCTCTTGCCTTTTGATCCCATACTTCACCGTTCGCCATTAATTCTTGGAAAGTTTTTAAAGTCTCATCAGCTGTTTCAATTCCTTCACCATCAGTATCTAAATGAATATAACATTCTTCATGATTCCAATTTCCTTCACCACTAAATATTCCTAATGATTTATCTAATATTAATTTTTGACAACCTTGAGGATGAATAGAAACTTCTTTTTGATATTCCTTTAAAACATCTTCTAATTGTGCATTATGACAATTCCTTTTTTTCACATCAACAAGCATAAGCCAATGACCTTTTTCAAAAGTATCATGTGTATATTCATTTTCATAGGGTAAAGATTCTCGAACTATAAGTTGATAGATTTTTTGACCTTTAAGATTATAAATCTTTTTACTACTGCGACATTCTTTATCATTGACTAACCATTCTATACCTCTTTTCCCCTCAAACAATTCTCCACTTCTTACATCAATATACGCTAAAATAGTTATAGATGCAGTCCAATATTCATCTTGCCCTGATCTTCCTGCTGACATTTCTCCTTCTGTAACAACAATCATTTCTTTTATTTCTTTATCAAATCTCTCCTCAAATTTTTTAATTTCTGAAGATTGTTTCTTAAATAAACTCATTCTAACATTCTCCTTATGCCCCATTATTAGATATATTATAACATAGATTAATCTGTTGTTTATATAGAGAACAAAAGAAAAGGTATAGACTAGCTATACCTTTATAATTCTTCACCATTTGTTTCAATGACTTTTTGATACCAATAATAAGAATCTTTTGGAATTCTATTTAATGTTCCATAGTTTTCATCTTCTTCTCTATCAACATAAACAAATCCATATCTCTTTTGATATCCATTAAGCCAGCTTAATAAATCAGTATAAGACCAAGTACAATATGCTAAGACTTGACACCCATCATCACAAGCTTTCTTTAACTCTTCAATATGTGCTTTTAAATAAGCAATACGATAAGGATCATGAACTTGTCCATCTTCAACTTTATCAAATGCACCTAAACCATTTTCAGAAATGACTATTGGTAAATCATAACGTGATGTAATATCACGACAGCACATTCTTAGTCCCATTGGATCAATTGTCCAATCCCAATCTGTTGTTGGTAAGAAGTCATTGGCTGGATTTTTATATAATCCAGGAACACCTTGGACTTGAGCTGTTCCTTTCTTTCCAGTTGTATTCATAGCATTACTCATACCGACACCATCAATTGGATTGTATTCAGCTACACAAGTTTGATAATAATTCACACCCATAAAATTAACCAAAGCTGCTGCTTTACGCAATGTTTCCATATCACCATCTTGAATATCTGGTGTCACGCCCATAGTTTCTAAATATGCCCACGCACTTCTTGGATAACGTCCATAAGCATAAATATCCATCCACCAATAATTTTGTAAATCATCATAATCTGCTTTTGCCATTGCATTTTCAGGTTTTCTATCAAATGCATAACAAGGACTATACGCAAAACTTGCACCAACTTTTGCATCAGGATAAAGTTCTTTTAATGCAAGTACAGCACCTGCATGTGCCATATTGGCATGATGATTCACTTGATAGAATGTTTTCATATCATTTTCTTTTCCTGGTGGATGCATTCCTTTTAACCAACCAAATGATGTGAAAATATTTTGTTCATTCATTGTAATCCAATATTTAACACGATCTCCATATCTTTTAAATAATGTTGTTGCATAGTTCACATAATCATCAACAATACGACGATTTTCCCAACCATGATATTCTTCTTCTAATGCTTGTGGCATATCCCAATGATAAACAGTCACCATTGGTTCAATTCCATATTTAATTAATTCATTAATGAGATCATCATAGAATGACAAACCTGCTTCATTTATCTCACCATTACCATTTGGATAAATTCTCGCCCATGCAATTGAAAAACGATAAGTCTTAAGACCCATATCAGCCATTAACTTGACATCCTCTTTAAAACGATGATAATGATCAACGGCCTTATCTCCAGTTGTTGCCTTAAATGTCTTACCTGGAATTCTCACAAACTTATCCCAGTTAGTAACACCTTTACCATCTGCATCCCAACCACCTTCTACTTGATAAGCAGCAGATGCACTTCCCCATAGAAAGTCTTTAGGGAATCCTTTTGTTTCTTTAAAATACATAGATTTCCTCCTTTGCTTTATATATTTTCATTCATAAACTCAATGAGAGATAATGAATAAGAATCTTCTTTATCTTTTAAATCATATAAATGTTCTTCTTTAATTGGAAATAACAACTTGTTTGATGCATCATGGTTATATAATGGGAAAACCATTTGAAAAGGAACGTCCTTATCATTTTTAGAATGGACATAAACAGTTGGTATAACATTTTTCTTTACCATATCAACCGTATTCATCTTCTTAATATCACTCTTCAATTCATCTTTAATCACTTTACGAATAATTGGTCCAGCTACAAATTTAGTAACCTTCATTTCCTTTTGACAACGCATTGCTAAATAATTATAAACTGTATCATAAGCACCTTCACTGATAATTAAATCCACATTTTTTAACTTTCCTAAACCAGAAGTATTTAAAATTGTGTTGGCACCCATTCCCTGACCATACATAATGATACGATGATCTTGCCCATACTTTTGGAGAACATAAGTATTAAAATACATCAAATCAAAAACATCACGATATCCAAACCCTCGAATATACCCATCACTTAATCCATGAGCATTCGCATCTATCATCAAAATATTTTCATCTGGAAATACTGATTGAAAATAATCAACGACAGCCTGCAAAGAATGTGCAGAATTTAATAGAGCATGCAAACAAATAATTGTTCTTTTTGCTTGTGGTTTCTCAATTAAATAAGCTTGCAAGAACATTCCTTTATGATTCTTAATCTTAACTTTACTTGCACCAATATCTTCATACCAATTACCTTGATCATCTTTACTTAAATGTTCACGATAAAGCATCTTTTTAGCAAATTGATTTGCTAATGCCAGCCCAGCAGTAAGGGTTGATGCAGTAAGAGTTGATGCAACAGCACTTCCAACAACGAATTTCTTTTTCATTTATACCACTCCTTAAAATTATCCATCAGGATTCTATTTATATTCATAACTTGTTCAAAGGAACTTAAACGATAATTATCACTACCCATTCTTGCAGCAAAATATTGAATAGCTGTAACTAATTCCTCTCTTACCTTTGGTCTTATTTCCAAAGGAAAAGACTCAATTGGGAAACATGTAAAGATAAATGTATTATAATCTTCATGGAATAAATCAAGTAAAACTTGATACCCTTCAGATTGCACTAAGGAATTCCCTAAAGCTAAGTCAAGATCGTGATTTGCAAATGTTAACATATTATTAATCACATCTCTTAATACTTTTAAAACAACAGCATAATATTGTTCAAAATCATTATGAAAAATATAATAGATATAAGAGAAGACTAAATTAACATTTTCCCTTTCTTCATCCTTATCATTCAAGACTAACTCTTCTTTTAAAGCCTTTATCATTGCACTTGTTACTCTATATTGAGATAAAATCATTGATCCAAAATCTGTCATAATTGCAAATGAAAATCTTGAATTTAAACAAAGTGTATGAACTGCTTCAAATAATTCTTTAGGTACATTTTTATAGAATTTATCTAAATTTTCATAAACAATACGAACAATCTCTCGGATATAATATAAATGATACTGATATTCTGTATCTAAATATTTTGAATTTGTTCCATCCCATTCATATTGATAAAGAACACTCTTTAATAATAAGTTTACTGAATCAATAAATTGTTTATAATTCTTATTATCTAAATGAATCTTTAAACAGGGAATAAATATTTTATAATATTCATCCATTGTTTTTTGATTACTTCCTTGATGATATTTCATATAATTTAAAATATCACAAAAATCAATTGGTTCTAACACCGTTAACTGTGTAGATATTGTTTTGATATAATTTTCATACAAGGAATAATGCAAAGTACTTTTATAATCAAATTTTTTAATAATGCGATTAACAGCATCTTTTACAATATAAAGTTTTTCTTGTTCATGCAGATCTTCAGAAAAAGTATAAGTCAAATGATCTTTACATTGAATCTCTACATAAATATCAATTTGTCTAAAGTTTTGATCAAGCATATAATAATGATTCTTAAATTTATATTCTTCAGCTCGATACCCACTATGAAAACGATACTTTCCAACATAATGAGACTCATTTTCATCTAAAAAATCTTGCATTATTTTTGTATCAAAAACCATATGTCACTCTCCTATTCTCTATGAGCAGACTGGAAACGAGGCAGGAAATTATTCCTTACATATTGAACTGCAATCGCTCTAATATTCTCTTTTGAATAATCTCCACCCATCATTAATGATGTATCCATGATTTCCTCTGTTAAAGTTGTTAATTCGTGATCTGATAAAACTATATTTTCTAAAGCAATTGTTGTTTTTACTATTTCTTTACAATCATCTATGTATTCTTTTTTATTAATATCTGTTACATGTTCCATGATTATCACTCCTTGTTTATTATTATACCATGATTATATGTCTTTTTTGTAAATTTATAAAAAATTTTTAAATATTAAAAACGATGACTTTAGACAGTCAACATTCTTACAACAAAAAAGAATCTTTTCACTGTCATCAATAAATGCCATCGCTCACTACCATTTCATCATGTTTAATATTTATTATATTTCAATTAGTTATGAAAATCATATACACAAATAAAACTGACTTATCTTAATTCTTCATGAACTCAACACTTTTATACTTCCAATAAACATTAAAATAATAGTTATTCAACTATATAATCATTTTCCTTAAGTAAAGTTAATGCTTTCTCAAATTGACTTGTCTTCATAAACACATAATCTGTATTATAAGTTGATACTGCAAAAATACTAATATTATGTTCAGCTAATATAGTCGCTATTTTTGCAAGAACTCCTACTAAAGAAAAATCTAATATTCCTTGTAGTCTCAAAGCTTTCCATCCATCCTCTCTTTCTATCGTGAAAGATGGCACATTCTCTGTCATACAAACAAGAGAGCATTCTTCATCAGTCTTTCCAATAAAACAATATTTATCTGTTAAATTAATACCCTGATAATCATTAACTTTACATACTGAAAATTCTTCTTTAATAACTTCAATTTTCATAAGTTCCTCCATCCTAAATATTTATTCTCTATATAATCTTTCTTTAATCATTTATAGTTAAATAAGAAATTTGATATCCTCAGTTAATTCTAAACCTAATCGTTCTAACCACTGTTTTCCTAATTGATATGTATTCATATCCAATAGTGCTGAACTTTCATGTGCATCCGTTCCAATAATAACCTTGTTTCCTACCTTTTTTGCAATGTTAAAAAATGTTTCATTTGGATATTGACGATGCGTTGCATATCCTAATAAATTAAATTCTAAAGGCATTTGATATTCTTTAGCAGCTTGGCATAATCTTGTCATTTCTTGTGTATAGAAAGGATCATCTGTATCATAAAAAGCCAGGTCAGGATGAGCCACATAACTGTACAAACCTGTTTTTATTCCAGCAATACAACTCTCAACATATTTTGTTAATTGTTGTTTATTTAAAGGCCTACCAAAATAAATACCTGTTTCATCTGTTTCATCAAAATGATTTCCTAAAATAATATAATCAATTGGATAGTCCTTAAGAATTTGTTTTAACCAATTCATATATTTTGGAAAGTATTCACACTCTAATCCTATTTTTATAGAAATTTGATCTTGATATTTTTCTCTAAGATTCAATAATGTTTGAACATATCCCACTAATTTATCTTCTTCCATACGCATTGTTGAATGATAGGAAGTCTCATAATGCCAAGGTGTATGATCACTAAACCCTAATTCTGTATAACCTGATTGTATAGCTGCTTTGACATATTCTTCTTCATTATCTATCGCATGATAGCATCGTTTTGTATGTGTGTGATAATTCTTCATAATATCCCTCCATATCTCTATTGATATTCTATACCTATTTTATAGTTTTACACAATATTTTTATATTATGAAACAAGAAAAAGGAAGAAAATATTCTTCCCTCATTTTATCTCACATAAATTGTTATAAACTGACAATGATTTAATGGCTTTAAAGTTAATGTGTTATTTTTAATTTGAATCTCTTCATTTTTTTGTTCTTTTAAATCAGTATAGTAAGCTTCTTGGATATCAAAATGGAAAGTTAATGTTTCTTGTACACTTTGATGATATTTTCCATTATAAAGACGTATAATATATCCTTCTTGATCTTCAGCCTTTTTAATGGTACTGACTACCAATTGTTGATTGGTTTCAAACATTGAATAATGTTTTGGTAACTGCCCTTTCACTTCTTCTTGGGAGAAAATAAGACGTCCATTTAGAAAAGGTGCATAACCATAAACCTCTATATTTGTATTATATTGCTTTGCGAATAAATCAACTTGAGAGTGATTGATATCACCACAATATGTCATCATTCCAAAATCAAAATCCATTTCTTTTAAAAGTTGAGCATCTGGTGTTTCAATAATTCTTTCACCTGATGCACGACCAGGACGATAAACCAAGTTTTCTTTTCCCATAAATCCATAAGTTCTAAACAATGTTAAACAAATTTGATTTCCATGTTCACCAATAATTTCATATTCCCTTACACCTTGAGGGAGAACAGCCATTCCCTTTTTACCATCTGTTAATGTGACATAACTTTGTGTTGGCTCAATCGAAATTGGTGGCTCCTGCCAAGATGATTGATCATTTGCCCAATTGGCAAGTTCAATGACACCTTTTGTTTGGACTTCTTTTTGTTGACCTAAACCTTCTAAATAAAGTTCCATTTCTTTTTGATAAATATTGGGACGACGAATTGACCCAAATTGTTGATCAGCATAGTTAAATTGAGTTGCTATATGTGCATCAAAAAGAACACATAAACGATGTGATAAGCCATGATTATCAACATGAACTGTAAAATCAATAATCGGAGAACCTTTCTTTAACCTGACTTTCATATTGACAGGCATATGAGTGCTCACTTGCTGATTTGCTCTTTCTTCTAAATGAGCTGGCACAATCATATCAAAATGAATAGTCGCTTCTTGATATAATGATGAACCAGTGATTTCATATGTTGATTTTGATTGAGTTGAATAAACTTTTAAATCATGACGTGGTGGAGAGTAATTAAAACTATCACCATCATCGCCATTTTCAACAAGGATAGCCTGATTTTCATAAGTCAATTGGTTTTTCTTATCATAGATTGTAAGAGAGCCATCATCTTCAACTTGAATATGATAATATTCATTTCCTAAACAATCTTTTTGTTCTTTTGTCATATCTGAAGAGTGAGATGTGTCAACTCTATATTGAACATAACCTAATGCTGGTATATCTTTCACTTCAATCGCAATTGTTGCTTCATAAACAACTTGAGGAACTTCAAATTCATAACTTGGATTTAATCGTATTGTTTGACTTAAAACATACTCAGTAAGATCTCTTTTTTCAATCATTGTATAATAAACATCATTTCCAAACTCATCAATAATCGCAAAATGATTTCCTGGTACATATGTCTTCACAATCACAATATCACTTCTTTGTTGTGGTAGTGTATTCATTAAAGTCAATGTCATATGATTTCCAGTTTGTTGAATATGTGTAGAAATAAGACGGCAATGTAATTCCACCAAATTCACTGCAATATCACGAGCTTGTTTATATCTCATATAAACATCTTCATTGGCTGTATCGCTAATACATGAACCAATTGAATCATGAGCAGCATTCTCAAATAAAAGTTTCCATAACTCCTCTAATGCGCCATGAGGATAATCATTTCCTAAATGGTGTGATAATGTTAATAATGGTTCTAAAACATTTGTTACATAATTTTGAACCTGTGTATTCATGACTTTTAAATCCGAACGTGAAGAAAATATTGATTTATGAATACGCATGTGTTTCGCAATCACTAATTCACCATTCACTTCTGCAAGATTTGGCTTTTCACTTTTGACATCTTTGATATAATCTTCAATACAGCTTATCACATATTCATTTTCTGTATCGACTTGATTTCTTTGCTTGATTATTTCTGGTAAGTTTGTACGAATAGGAGCTTGATCAAAACCATTTGGAAAATAAATATGACGTGTTGCTGAACGTGCTCCGGCTTTTTCAAAACATTCCTTTTGCCAAAATTCTTCACTCTGAGCATTATCTTCAGGAATATTTCCGCCAATATAATAGCCAAATGGAATTTGAGTTGCAAAAACAACACTTCCATCATCACCTCGCCAATGATAGTCTGTATGTTTGACCATATCATCACTGACACCACGCCAGAAAAGAGTATCTTCAATGCCAAATTGACGATAAATCTGTGGCATATTCCCTGATTGTCCAAAAGAGTCAGGAACATAACCAATGTTCATATATCCACCATACTCTTCACAGCATTTCATTCCATAATACATATTTCTAACAATGCTTTCTCCTGATATAACCAACTGATCACTTTGCGTATACCAAGGTCCGATTATGAGTCTTTTCTCTTTGACTAGTTTTTTAATACGTTCTTTGTCTGCTGGCATCCATTTGATATAGTCATCTAATAAAGAGCCTTGTGCATCTAGCATAAAATAACGAAATTCTTTTTTTGTTTCTAATGTATCTAAAACATCTTTGAAATCTTTCATTAAATAAACTTTAGATCGAGATGTTGTAAAATACCATTCTCTATCCCAATGTGTATGTGGGACAACGTGTACTTTTCTTTTCATATACCCTCCAAAAATGATAGGAAGATATTTTTATCTTCCTATTTTTGTTTTATATTTGAATTTCTATTTCAATATCATCTTCACTAATTTCTTCACTGATTTGAGTATCCTCATTGAAATCAACAACCATTGGTGCAACAATTGCAATAAACAGTGCTCCAACAATGATTCCAATTAAATATGCCCAGCCATTGCCAACAGAAACAAAACCATACATTCCACCAACAGGAGGAATTGTTGCAGTTGCTCCTAAAAGACAACAAAGTCCTGCTCCAATCGCACCACCAATCATATTAATAGGAACCAGACGACTCGCTTTAACAAGAGTAAAAGGAATAGCCCCTTCAGTAATACCAATGAATCCCATAACCCAGTTCCCTTTTCCTGCTTCTTGGAAAGCAGGTGAGAAACGATGCTTTTTAATAATTGTTGCAATAGCATAAGCAAGTGGTGGTATACAAATTGCACAGTTAATATAAACATTAGGTTGATAGATTCCTTCTGTCATTAAAACATTTCCGGCCATCCAAGCTGATTTATTAATTGGTCCACCCATATCAGATGCAATCATTGCCCCCAATGTAATAGATAATAACAGCTGGCTTGTTCCATTATTACATAAATCTCTTAACCAAGATACCAAACCATCATTAATTGCTGCCAATGGCTGTGCCAAAACAACTCCCATTATAATCGCAACTGCTCCTGTTGCTAAGAAAGGTGTAATAACAAGTGGCATCATTTGTTGCATAGAATCTGGTAAATGAATATGTTCTTTACACCATTTGACAACATATCCAGCAATGAACGCTGCCACAACAGCACCTAAGAATCCAGCTTTTGTATTTGATGCTAAAGCACCACCAATTAAACCTGCCCCAATGGCTGGTTTATCAGCAATCGAATAGGCAATAAATCCACCCAATACTGTATTGACTAAACCAATTCCTGTCCATCCAACTTGTTCTAACAAGTAAAGAATGTGTAAGAATCCTTCTTTTTCTGCATAAATATCTAAACTATTAATCCCCATAGCAACACCAATTAATTTTGGAATCGCAACAACTAATGATGCTCCAATAATTAATGGAAGCATATAACCAATACCAGTCATCAAATGACCTTTTGCTTCTTTAAAAAACTTTTTCATCTTTTCCTATCCTCTCTTTATTTGATTTGTGTTATAATGAGAGTGCACATTTCTCATTATGTGTCTAAGCAATTTAACTCCGTACAGTTAGATTGCTTATTTTTTGCTTTCAACAGCTTTTACACACTTTTTAATCACTGCTTCTGGAGCCTTGATACAAGTTGTAATATCAACACGAATCACTGGCTTTCCATCAAATCTTTCCATACCCGATATTTTTTGATCTGATGCTATAATTACAAAATCAGCAGCTTTGGCTTCCTCCTCTGTAATTGTGTTGACTTGCCCCATGCTTCCCTGTTGTTCCATCTTAATATCATACCCAAGACTTGCCCCAGCTTTTTCTAAAGCTTTTGCTGCCATTGGTGTATGAGCTAAGCCTGCTGGACAAGCAGAAATACCAACAATTTTCATGACTATCCCTCCATTTTCTCTTGTATATATTTTTTTAACTCTGCCCTATCACATGATGATTTGACTTTCTCTTTAAAATCATCTTCTAATAGACAAGTAGCTAACGTTGAAATCATTTGTAAATGAATATTTCCTTCATAATTTGCTGGAACCAATAATGCAAACATATAATTGACTTTTTTGTCATCTAACGTTCCCCATTCAATTCCTTGCTTTGTTCTTAAATACATAATTGCAATTTTCTTGACACGCTCTGTTCTAGCATGTGGAATTGCAAAACCGTCCTGCAACCCAGTTGGAAATTCTGCCTCACGATTCATAAAATCAATATATAAATCTTCTTCTTGATCTGTAATATGAAATTGCTTAGCTTTTTCACAGATAAAGCGAAGAACATTTTCTTTTGTACTTTCTTCAACATCTAAGAAAATATAATCTTCATTCAACATTCATTACACCTCCCTTTCGACAATTTCAGTTTACGCCTTTTCATCAAGCATAACAACCAAACCAATTTCCACATGATTTGGAAATTGACAAATACTATCTTCCAGACATTTCCATTTAAAAGTGGAAATCAGATGTTTGTTATTTCGATTGCTTTTCAAAACAATTGTGTCTACAATAAAAAATGAATTTATCATCAATATAATTAAGGAGTGAGAAGATGTTCCCTTATAAACGGCTTCATGAGATTTTTGATTATATATCTAATCATCACTATATCTCTGCTACAAAATTATCAACATTACTACACATTACCGAAAGAACAATTAGAAGTGATATATTGGCTATCAATGATATATTAAAAAGTTACGGGGCTTCTATTCTTCTCAAAAGAAAAGCTGGATATTACTTAGCGATTCATAATCAACAGCTTTATCAAACTTTCTTAAATAATCTCAATCAATCACAAAAAGAGACTTTAGAACTTGATTCTAGTGAAGACCGAATGAAATATATTTTAAATACATTACTTTACAGTCATGACTATATCCTTCTTGATGATTTAGCAGATAGTGTTTTTATTAGTAAAAATACACTCCAAAATTATCTCAAAACAATCAAAGCAATCTTACCTCAATATGCCTTAGAATATATTACCAAAACAAATCATGGTGTTAAGATTATAGGAAATGAAGATAATAAAAGAAAATGTTTAATTAACAACGTCTTATCTCATGATTTCCAAAACTATATTACAGGTTTTACAAAAGAGGAATATACTCTTTTTGATGGTATTCAACTTGACTATATAAAAGGTATTGTCATGAAATATTTAAAGAAATATGAGATTAAAACAGATGATTTTAATTTAAAAAATTTGATTATTCATTTTGCATTAATGATTTCTCGTATCCAAAATGATGACTATATCAATATTGATAATTCTATTATCATTTCTGAAGATATGAATGATTTTATTTACTATTTGTGTTTAGAATTATCTGAACATTTTCATATCACTATAAGTGAGGGAGAGAAAAAATATATTTATTTACATTTGGTTGCTAATACACATATTCATTCTCATGATATAAATAATGAATATATCCAAGAGACAATTATTCATTTATTGGATATGATTTATTGTGATTATCATTTTGATTTAAGAAAAGATGAAATTCTACTCAAAGATTTATTCAATCATTTTAAATCTATTCTCACAACCAAAGCTTATAGCATTAACAAACGAAATCCTCTGTTAAATACAATTAAAACAAACTTCCCCTTAGCCTATGAAATCACCTATACCTCTGCTTCACAAATCTTTAATCAAGAACCCTATATTCTTACTGAAGATGAAATAGGCTATGTTTCTTTGCATATTGGTGCAGCTATTGAAAGATGTTTCTCTGGAATGATACAAAGGAAAAATGCAATTTTAATTTGTGGTTCTGGCCAAGCAACAACGCGAATGTTAGAAGCAAGATTAAATGGCTTCTTTCAAGATAAAATTAAAATTGTCAATAAGGTTTCATATAATGAATTTACTTCTTATACTCCCGCTCACTTAAAATATGTTGACTTCGCAATTTCTACAATTCCATTAAAAAGTGATATTATTCCAACCATTACTGTTGATTTTTCCTTAAATAATCAAGATATAGAAGCTATTACAAAATTTATCTCTCATATTTCTTCTGATAAGATGCAAAAGACAGAGAAATTCTTTGAAAATGATTTATTTTTAAGATTGGATCATATTAACAATAAAGAATCCTTACTACAACAGATGTGTCAATTATTAATGAATAAACAATTCGTTGATAAAGATTTTTATGAGGGTGTCATGAAAAGAGAAAGTCTTGCGAATACCAATATGAATGAAACATTTGCAATTCCACACCCAATTGAAAACTGGTCAACAGAAACTAAAGTCGTTGTTGCAATTATGGATAAACCACTTCTTTGGAATAAAAAAGATTCAGTTCAAATTGTTTTCTTGCTTGCTATTAAACAAGGTGACCAATTAGATATTGAACATTTATATGATTTATTTATTGAAATTGTTAATAATACGAAATTACAACAGAGCATTATACATTCATACTCATTTGATGATTTCATGAAGAATTTATATCAGTATTTCCAATAAATATTTGCTTTTAGTTATAATTGTTGTTTACTTTTCTTGAAAAGCAGCTATAATAAAGATGAAAGGAATAATCGATTAGCGGTTATGCCCTGGATTTGGTGTTATATTAACTACCCAAACTTTTCCTAGGAGCTGGGGTAGTTATTTTTTTGCGTTCTTTTCAATAATGACAAGAAGCAATTTCACAATCATTCCTATCATTGGTACAAACAATCCCAAAAGAGATATCATGACCATTAACATCTGATATTCATTCATGTGCATCACCTCCATTCTCATATTTCTTCTACAGAAGATATCTATGTTAACAAGGTGAACGACCCTCAATCCATCGACCAAGGCATAACTACCAACCGTTTGATTATTCCATGTGTAGATTATAGCACAGAGCAAATTTTATCACTATATAAATTTGCAAAAAGAAAATATATATTTTTTTCTTATTCCGAATTACATGTATATCTTATTCAAGTTTTTGAACTCATCAATCTTTTCATAAATCATTAAGTGCCTTCTAATATTTTTAAATTTATTATCAACAAATATTTGCTTTTAGTTATAATTGTTGTTTACTTTTCTTGAAAAATAGTTATAATAAAGATGAAAGGAATAATCGATTAGCGGTTATGCCCTGGATTTCTGAGTTTTAACTACCCATACTTTTCCTACGAGTCGGGGTAGTTATTTTTTGCGTTCTTTTCAATAATGACAAGAAGCAATTTCACAATCATTCCTACCATTGGTACAAACAATCCCAGAAGGGATATCATAACCATTAAAATCTGATATTCATTCATGTGCATCACCTCCATTCTCACATTTCTTCTACAGAAGATATCTATGTTAACAAGGTGAACGACCCTCGATCCATCGACCAGGGCATAACTACCAACCGTTTGATTATTCCATGTCCTCATTATAGCATAGAGCAAACTTTATCGATATAAAAATTTGCAAAAAGAAAACAGGGATTTCTCCCTATTCATAATCACATGTATATCCACGCATATCTAATTCAAGTTTTTCAACTTGCCAGTCTTTTAACAAATCACCAAGTTCTTCCTTGATTCTAACTACACCCTTTGTATCGGTTGCATCAATAACAGCCATAATTGTTGGTCCTGCACCAGATAAATAAGCACCTAGGACTCTCTCATCATTTTCTAAAATTGTCATAATTTCATCAAATCCTTCAATTAAAGGACCACGGTAAGGTTGATGAAGACGATCTTTAAATCCCAATTTTAATCCATCATCATATCCATTGATTAACGAAGCAACCATTAATGCCAAATGGGAAACATTTGCAATCGCATCAGATCTTGATAAAACTTGAGGTAAAACTGAACGAGATTTTTCTGTTGATAAAGTAAATGGTGGAATCATGGCAACAAAACGATAATCATGTTTTACGGGAATATTGAGTGTTGTCACACCATCGCTCATCACTGATACAGTTAAACCGCCAAAGATGGCTGGTGCCACATTGTCTGGATGACCTTCAATTTTGGTTGCCAATTCAAGAATTTCCTGACGTTCATCATAGCGATCAACAAAAGCATAGGCTCCAACAATACCAGCAACAATGCATGTTGAAGAACTACCTAAACCTCTTGTATAAGGAACATCACCACTACATTCAATACGCAAACCCTTAAACAACAAACCACAAGTTTTGGCTCCCTCTACAAATGCTTGATATGTCATATTCTCAGCATTGCAGAATTGTTCAGGGCAACCTGTAATTTCTAAACCATCATCTAAAAGTTCAAAAGTAAATGTATTATATAATGTGACTGCGAGTCCTGCCACATCAAATCCAGGACCTAAGTTTGCACTTGTCGCAGGAACTTTGACTTTCACTTTCATAATTATAACTCCTTAATTTGATCACCAATAAAGTCAATGATTGTTTCTTTATCAATAACCTTTTTGTGTAGTACTTCTCTATCTTTAATACCTTGTAAAGGTGTAGGAATAGCAACTTTTGTTTTTTCATTTAATGCATCAATAGCTTCATATTCATCCAAGATTCCTCCTGTAACCGCCTGGTATACAGAACTAGGGAACTTATATGGTGAAGCTGTAGATAAGAGAATTGTTTTTGTTTGATCATTTGTTTGTTTTTGATATTCTTTATATACACCATAACCCACTGCTGTATGTGTATCTAATAAATAACCTGTCTCTTTATAACAACTTCCAATCGTATCTAATACATTAGTTTCATTTAACCAACCAGCAGCAAAGTTTTCTTGAACCTTTGCAAAGATATCATTATCCACTTTATAAACACCTGTTTCATTTAATTGTTGCATATATGAATTTACCTTAGATGCATCTTGACATAAAAAGTAAACCAATCTTTCTAGATTGCTTGAAACTAAGATATCCATAGCAGGGGCATTTGTTTTATAGAATTCTCTATTGGCATCATATTGTCCAGTTTGAAAGAAATCAGTTAGAATATTATTTTTATTAGAAGCAATAATAAATTTTTGAATTGGCAATCCCATATTTTTAGCAATATAACCTGCTAAACAATTACCAAAGTTACCACTAGGAATCGTAAAATTAATTTCATCTCCTAATTTAATTTCTTTTTGATTAACTAAAGTTAAATATGAATAGAAATAATAAACAATTTGTGGAATTAATCTTCCAATATTAATTGAGTTTGCAGATGAAAGGAAAACATTATGCTGATGACATAAGTCTTTTAATTCTTGAGAGTTAAAAGCTTTTTTAACGGCAGTTTGGGCATCATCAAAATTCCCTCTAATTCCAATAACATCGACATTATCTCCAGTTTGTGTAATCATTTGTTGTTTTTGGATAGGTGAAACACCATCAATTGGATAAAAAACTTTGATACAAGTTCCTTTCACATCCTTAAACCCTTCTAAAGCAGCCTTCCCAGTATCACCAGAAGTTGCTGCTAAAATCATCACTTCCCTATTTTCACCTTTTTGTTTTAAAGAGAAAGTCATAAAATGTGGCAATAATGACAATGCCATATCTTTAAATGCCGCTGTTGGGCCTTGGAATAATTCAGCAACATAAACATCGCCTGCTTTTTCAACAGGAACAACATCTTTTGGAAACAATCCATCACCATAAGCCTTCTGACAAAGTTTACGAATATCTTCCTTCACATCATCTGGTGTAAAAGTTGAAATAATCTCAGTTGCCATATCTACATAGTTCATATGAAGCAATGCTTTTAAATCTTTTTGATCTACGTCAAATTCAGGAACAAGCAGTCCCCCATCACTTCCAATTCCTTGTAAAATAGCTTCATAAAAATTTAATGGCTTTTGATCTCCTCTTGTACTTAAATACATTTTCTCTTTCATTTTAACTCCCCCAATCAATTATTTGTCTAATTGTATACAATTTTATTTTGTAAGTCAATATTATTAGAAAAAATCTACATTATATCTTTATTATTTATGAATTATACCAATTTGATTCCTATCAAAGAATGTATATTCCTATATAGTTTATACGTTTTAACATATCAATCTTTCATATAATGTTTATTGTTTTTAATTCTCAAAAGCAATAAAATAAACATACCTAAAAAACTCAAAACAATTAAATAATTTTCAGGAACATGATTCGTGAGTGCTATATAAATAGTCATAAGTAATGAAAGACATCCCCACCCCATAAATATAAGTCCTTCTCTTAAACAAAAGTCCTTAATATTTGCTTCATCAATACTTATTTTCTTTGCATAAGGTATTTTATGTGCGCAAAGTATATAAATACCATATATAAATGCAATATCACCTAAATATAATGCTGCAGAAACTATGATTTTCAATCGGTCCATGTTCATCATCCCTTCCATTGAAATTATAGCATGAATTCATTTCCATTCAAAAATATTCTTATCATTCATGATTATTTTGACTAACGCTCCTGAATAGACTATAATAGGTAAAAATATCTAAGGGGGAGAATTCTATGAGCAAGATGATTATACCAGAAGACTATAAACCTCATTTGAACTTAATCGAAACAGAAGTTGCTATTAAAATGATTAAGGATACTTTTGAGAGAAGACTTGCAGAACAATTACGTTTAACACGTGTATCAGCACCATTATTTTTATTAAAAAATACAGGTTTAAATGATAATTTAAATGGGATAGAGAAACCTGTATCTTTTACATCATTTGAATTAAATCATGATGATGAGATAGAAATTATTCATTCATTAGCAAAATGGAAAAGAGATGCGTTACACCGTTATGGTTTTGAAAAACATACTGGTTTATATACTGATATGAATGCAATTAGAAAAGATGAAGAATTAGATAACATTCATTCTATGTATGTAGATCAATGGGATTGGGAATATGTCATTTCTGAAGTTGATAGAACTTTAGATTATTTTAAAGCAATTGTATCAAAGATTTACAATGCTTTATTAGATGTAGAATTCTTAATGATTAGACACTATCCACAATTAGGAGAATCTATTTTGCCTGATGAAATCTTCTTTATAACTTCTCAGGAATTAGAAGATAAATATCCAGATTTAACGCCTAAGCAAAGAGAAAGAATGATTACGAAAGAACATAAAGCTGTTTGTATACTTCAAATTGGTGATATCCTTAAATCTGGTCATAAACATGATGGACGTGCACCTGATTATGATGACTGGTCATTAAATGGAGATATTCTTGTCTACAATACACAGTTAGATGATGCATTAGAAATCTCAAGTATGGGTATTCGTGTTGATGATAAAGCATTAAAAGAGCAATTAACAAAAGCTCATGCAAATGATCGTTTAGAATTACCTTACCATCAAAATATTATCAATCATGTTTTACCACTCAGTATTGGTGGTGGGATTGGTCAAAGTCGTTTATGTATGTTCTTTTTAAGAAAGGCTCATATTGGCGAAGTTCAAGCTTCTTTATGGGACGAAGATACAATGAAACAATGCGCTGATCATGATATCCATTTATTATAACGATATTCCTAAGAATATCGTTTTTTCACACAATTTACATACATTCATATTATAGTAAAACTAAACTGTAATCACCCACAGATAACTAGGTCAGTAGAAAGGAGAAGGTGTACTATAAGTGACTAATGAAATGAGTCATTTATAATATACCAGAGATGAATATGCATTTAATTGATTTTATGAATGAAGATATTAAAAAGAAGCTTATTAAAAAAACGTATAAAAAGAAAGAGACTATTCTTTTTGCTGAGCAAGAAAATGAATATGTAATTCTTATGATTGACGGTATTGCAGAAGCATTCATCTTAAATGTGAAAGGAAACATCTCAACTATTCATCTTTATAGAAGTGGTAGTTTTTTTTGGAGAAATGGAACAATTTAATGATGGGAAAAAACCCGTTGAAATTGTCGCTTTCACAGATTGTAATGTATATAAACTTCATAGAGATGATTTTTTAAACTGGTTAAGGGGAGATTTTGAAGCTACAAAATTTCTGATTCGAGAAATATCTAGTAAATTAGTTTTAAATGCTGAATTAATTGAAGAATTATCATCTTTAAGTGTGAAAGAACGACTTCTGAGGTGTATATCTTTACACTATTATAGAAGTGAATTAAATCTGCTTACCAAAAAACAGCTTGCTAGCGAAGTAAACGCTCCAATTAGAAGCATTAATCGTGCTATAAATGAATGTGTACAAGAACATCTCATTGCTTATGAAAACAAAAGATTTAGTGTAATTAATCAGCAAGAGGTATTAAAGAATCTTCCTACAACATAAGTATAATTTCAAAAAAGTATTGGATAATAATTATTCAATATTTTTTTATTTCGGGTCAAGTGACCTATTTTTTTTATTTCTTCATTATATAATATTCCTATGCATAATTATGTTGGATTGATAGTTAATAAAAGAAAGTGAGAGGTGTTATATTATGACTAAAACACAACAGGAAATGATACAAAAGGTATTAGAATTTTCAAAAAGAGATAGTAGAATAATAGGACTTGCAATTAGTGGTTCTTATATCACAAAATCGCTAGATGAGTATTCTGATTTGGATTTTCTAATTGTAGTAGATGATAAATCCTATGAAGAAGTTATCGAAGAGAGATTACTTATTGTCGAACAGTTTGGAACATTAGTTTCTGCTTTTACTGGCGAACATGTTGGAGAACCTCGATTGATAATTTCCCTCTATGATTCCCCTATTCTTCATGTTGATTTTAAGTTTACAACCTTAGATGGTTTACTAGATAGGGTTGAAGATTCAGCTATTCTCTATGAAGAAAACAACTGCATAACAAAAATTTATTCTAAAAAAGAAGCACACTTCCCAACTCCAGACTTACAGTGGATTGAAGATAGATTTTGGATTTGGGTTCATTACGCTTGTACGAAGATTGGACGTAGAGAACTATTTGAAACAATTGATTTTTTATCTTTTTTAAGACAATCAGTACTTGCCCCATTAATACAGCTTCTCTTAGGTAAATTACCTCGTGGAGTTAGAAAAATTGAATTAGACGCACCCCAATATATTGAAGCATTAGAAAGGACGGTTGCTACTCATGAATATGAAAGCTGCGTTAATGCATTGCAGGCTACTATCAATCTGTATCTTGAGTTAAGAGAAGAATTATCACAAAGTCCTATTGTCAAAAAGGTTGAAGCTGAAAGAGTTGCATTACAGTATTTTCAAGATTTACTCAAAAATTATTTTGAAAGTAACAGTATGGAGGATAACTATGAGTGATATTTTAAGTAGAATTACAAATAAAATTGGGGATAAGAATATAGTTGATAAGTTATCAGCTCTATCAAAATCAGATTTGAACTCACTTCTCTTAGAAGTGTTTGATAGACAAGCAAATACTTTAACTGCAACTGATATTCTAAAGTCATACCAACTAAATAGATTTACTTTCCCTAGCAGTATGGATCCAGAAGAAATTCATACTTTGGAATCAAAATTATTGAGAAAAGCACGCAATATGGATATCAAGACGATTATGCTTTCTCCCTCTGCTCCATTAGGTAGCTGTAGCGTTTTTGGCTCTGTAGATCAATATAACGTAGTAAGTGCTCTACGAGGGACAGAAACACTTTCAGACCCCTCAAATATGTTAGCAATAATTATTGCTGATAAGTTAAAAAGAAAAGAAGAAAATAATACAATACCTATCCACATGGCTACTACTGCTAGGGTAATAAGAGCACAAAATTTTGAGGGTAAAGGTTTATATTCACATTTTGGCTTATATTGTATGGTTTCATCTGGTATAGATACAGGGTCTTACACTTGTGAAAAAATGTTGTTAGAAAAGCACTTAAACTATTATAAAGATATATTAAGTGAAATAGAAAATGTTCATTTATCTATTACTCTACGCAAAAGAAACGGATACAAAGATAATGACAGATTTTTCGACAGAATGGTTGAAACTATCAAACTTATTTTTCCTAATATAGAGTTATCAATTGATAATGAAGATGTTGATAATAATTATTATAAAGGTATCAATTTCAAATTATCAGTCAAACAAGGAAATGAAACCGTTGAAGTGGCTGACGGTGGATTTGTTGACTGGACTTATCAAATGCTTGGAAATAAAAAAGAACGCTGTTTGATAAGTGGTATTGGCTTAGAAAGATTTCTTGTAGCTGTTTCATAAAAAGAGAAGAAAAATGCAACTTATAGAGTGGAATTACCGATTTAGTTGAGTTTGCGAATGATAAAGAAATTGCAAAGAATCTTTGTGACAACTTCCCCCACCCTTATAGGGAGCAAAACGCTAGAGATTTTATTAGTTTTTGTTTGGCAACTTTTTGTCAAGATTTTTATAGTTGTACGTATGCAAATGGTTATTAAGAATTTCTTGAGCAATGCTATTAAGCATACACCAAAAAATAAACATATTTATATTGTATATAATGAGAATATTATATCTATTGAAAATGAAGGAGAATTCATTTCAGTAGATCAAATGAATAGAATATGGGATACATATGTCTCAAGTGATCGTGAAGGGACAGGTCTAGGACTAGCTATTTGCAAAACAATTTTAGATCTTCATCATTATGGATATTATGTAGAAAATACATCAAGAGGTGTAAAGTTTACAATCACTATAAACAAAAAGTCCTGTTAAGGGACTTTTATTGTTATGTCAAATCTTAGCGTTTTTTCTTGCATGATAGAGATAACTCCACTATAATTAAATATCATGGAGGTGTTTTGTGATGAATAAAATTGTAGGTATTCTTTTACCATATTTGATAATTATTTTTATAAGTATTATGCAATTTGTAACAATACCACAAAAGCTTGTGTTTGAAGCACTCGTTATAGGAATTACCATTGGTTTATGGTTTTTATGTTTACAAAAATCGGAAGGGACTGTTATGATGAAATTAGGCATGATTTTAAGCCTTGTTATTTTTGCTGTAGCTACAATTCTAGGTATTTCAAATCTTCATTTAGATATTCTCACAGATTTTACACCTATCCTTGCACTCATATCAGGATGTGAATGTATAGGATTATATATAGTTTCTCAAAATAAAACGACATTATCTATGTCATATAAATATTCCTATAAAAACAAGAGAAGAAGATATTTTTAAAGATACAATCTGTATCTTTTTTATTTATAAATTGAAAGCTAGGAATTAGCTTGCGACAAGTAATAGCTATTTCTAAGATACAATAATGATGTTGCTGGAACTCCACAATAGAGGAGATCATAGACATGTTAATTGAAGTGATTATATCTTCACTCATAACTATTGTAACATCTGTAATTACGGGTATATTGGTAGATTGCATATGTAAGCGGCTGAATAGGAAGTGAGTATAATAACCAGGAATAAGCACAAAAAAACCAGAAGTAACCACTTCTGTTTTTTCCTTTGCCATGTTATCCATGACTATATCTTCATCACTAGGATAATACTATAATTCTAGTGATAATTCAAGTATGCCATTATCTATTCCCTTTCATTCATTACTGATAAAAAGAAGTTAATTAAAATTCTACCCCTTTTGAAATATGTAAATAATAAACAATAGCTTTAATATCTTGCTTATACATATCTTTAAGGACTCTTTGATAGTAATTTAATTGAACTTTATGTTTTTCAATTAATGCATCTTCACTATTATTTTTAGAAATACGATCTGTTTTATAATCAAGGACATAGAGTTGATCTTTATAGACAAAAACTAAGTCAAAAATACCATGTATAACTTGATCAAGATTTTTATCATAATATGAAAATGGTTTCTCTTTATAAATATAAGATGCTTCTTTAATCATTTGATAATAATCACTATGGATAAAACCATATATTTGGTCTTGATAGGCAAGTAAAACTTGTCTACCATCTTCATTATATAAATGGTTTTCATATAACTGATTAATCAGTTGTTCAATATGATCTTCCTGGAAAGACAAATGACTTAATAAAAGATGGACAAGTGTTCCTTTGTCAGTAGCTGTCATTAATGCTGTTTCTTCATCCTTAGCCAATGATAAATAATGATCATCAGCAATCGCTTGAAGTTGAGTAACAGACATTGTTTTTGGTTTTTCTAAATCAAATGGATATTTGAAAGAACGATAGTGTTCTTGTATAGTTCCATTCATTGTTAAACTTTCTTTTTGGCGTTTTGGAATAGACTGTTCTATTGTTTGATCATCGGTTAGGAATAAACAAAACATAGCATGCTCAGTTGAATCAAGTGTCATTTGTTTTTCAAAATGATACTTTTTTAATAATTGTGCTCTTTGTTTGAGTTGTTCAATTTGTAGACATTGTTCAATAATCTGAGGATGACGTAGAATTGATGAGAGTGTCCATGATAAGTAGTTATTTGTTTTACGTAAACGGTCATATAATAAGATGGTACCAGCATTTTCACGATGATAGATATCGGGACTTTCATTAACCAATAGTTTTTCTTGCAAGGCTGCAATCTCATCAATACTTTTAAGCACACCTGTCAGGATTAATTTATGAGAAGCACGAGTTAATGCAACATAAAAAATACGCATTTCTTCATTAATAGATTCATCTAACTGACGTCTCGCTATCATATTTCTATAACAATTCTCATATTCAATAATCAAATTATTAAGATTCTCTGTGTTTTTTCTCATACGAGGCTTTAATGCGATCCCCAAACGCTTATCTATCATCATTCTTTCTTTACTATCTTGAGTGTTAAATTGTTTATGCATATTACATACAAAAACAATTGGAAATTCTAAACCTTTAGATTTATGAATTGTCATGAACTCAACAACATTATCACTTTCCGAAGATGACTGTGCAGGTGCAAAGTCTGATGAATTTTTTAATGTTTCAATTAACTCAGCAAGATAAGGATTCTGTTCTTGAGTCTGAAGAACAATCTCTAAAAATAAATCAAGATTTGATTTACGTTGTGAACCATTAATAAGCTTTGAAACAAAGAGTGGGTAATCAGTTAAACGATAAATTTCTTTTAAAACCTCATAAGGTGAATGAGTATAACTATATAATCTCAGTTCATTAAATATATCTAAGAAGTCAATAACACGTTTATCAGAAGATAAACTTAAACATTCATAAAGAGATATCTCTTTATGATCAGTTCTCAGTTTTGCAATTGTTTCCATATCAATATTGCTCATTGTATATGGCTGTCTTAAAATACTTAACAAAGCAATATCATCATATGGATGAGCCAATCCCTGTAAAAAAGTCATCATATTTTCTATCTCATTAGAATTCATAAGACCTTGTGATAAAACAATATGATTTGGAATTTGATATAAATCAAAAACCTTTTTAAAGGTTAAGAAGGAAACTGTTGAACGCATTAAAACAACCATATCCTTAAAATCAACAGGTTTATTTTGAATTTTCATTTCTTGCTTAAGTTTTAGTATTTTTTGAGCAACCATATGTGCCTCATATTGTTCTTTATCTAAAGAAGAAGCTGGATTATAGATATCAATAAGGATTTCAGTAGCAAGATGTTTTTCAGAGAAAAATCGGGTTCTTGCGCTTTCCTTTTGATTGTTTTCTTTCCCTACATAATCATAATTAAGTCTTGCACTATCATCTAGATAATACTCTAAACCACCAATATCTTTATCCATAATTTGATTAAAAATATAATTAATAGAATCTAAAACAATCTTAGAAGATCTATAATTAAACACCAAATCAATTCTTCTCGTATGAGTCTTTTGACAGTCTTCATCAGACAATGAGAATGTGTCATATTTATCAGAGAAGATTTGTGGATCAGCCTGTCTAAATCGATAAATTGATTGCTTCATGTCTCCAACCATAAACAAAGGAATAGCTGGTTGCTGATATTCAGATATCTTTAATAATAATGATTCTTGGATTTGGTTAGTATCTTGATATTCATCTACCATAATTTCTTTTAAACGATGATACAACACATCAACGATACCATATTGAGGTTCTAATAATTGATGAGCATATCTTTCTAAATCAGAGAAATCTAATTGGTTTAATTGTTTCTTTCTTTCTTGATAAGCATTCTGAAATTGATTGAGTAAATGACCTTCACTGATTAATATATCAATAGCTTGATAACTTATTTGGAGTTTTCTTACAAAATCATCTGGATCCTCTTCTAAATATGTCTTCACAGATTTATTATAAGACAAAAGAATATCTGTTTTCATTTTTGTAAATGTTTTTTTTGTATCTGGATCAATTTCTTTCCAGTTCATATTATAAGCTTTAGGTACTGATGAAGAAGCCATGCTTACCAATGTATCATATGTAATGGGTTGTGAAAAAACTTTGATTCTTTCATCCAAATAATCATAATATGCTTCAAAGGGAATTGGTAATTCTTGATTCTTTTCAGTTTGTTCGTCAGGTCTTTCATAAAAATCTGTGAGATTATGATTTTCAGCATAATATTTAAGTTCAATTAATTTATTTAAAGCCAAAACACTTTCATTATAAAAGATCTGTTTGAGATATGGAAATAATGGCCATTCTTCTAAAGCCGATGAGAGAGTATCATAATTCTGTTTCTTCATATGGTCAACAAAACCATAAAAATCATCAATAGAATGTGAAAGTTCATCAATGGACAATAATAAAGAAGAAAAAGCATCAAGAGAATAACCAGGAAAATATAATGATAAAAATTCTTTTATATGCTCTTCAAGAATCCATTTCTCTAAACATTCTTGAAGAACTGCTTTTTTAATCATTGATGGATCACTATTAATTTCAAAGCCAGGCATGACATTAACAAGATAACCATATTTCATTAATAACAAATTACAAAACCCATGAAAGTTAGTCATATAAGCATGAGGAAGATTAAGAATTTGTTTTTCTAAATGTTCTTTTAAAGTTAAATCTATATCAGTCGAAACAAGTTGATGAAGTTCTTCTGATAACCTTTGTTTCATCTCATTACCAGCAGCCTGAGTGAAAGTTAAAACAAGGAAATCAAAAATTTCATAACCTTCTTTTAAAAGTTCAACAATTCGACTCACTAAGATTTTTGTTTTTCCACTACCAGCAGGAGCACTGACAAGAATAGATGCATCTCTTTGCTGGATAGCTTTTAATTGTCCTTCATTAAACGGCATCTTCTTCCCCTCCTAATATTGATTGAATATCTAAAAACTTAACCATATCATAATCATTATAAAAGACATCAAAACCGCAGACACTATGATATGGGCAATAACGACATGGATTGACTATCGCATGAGTTGCACTCTGATCACTTCCTTTAGGAGTGATCGTTATACATCCCTCTAACATTTTTTGATAAAGTGTATAAATATGTTTCTCAATTTCTTCTAATAATCGCTTAAGTTGTTTTGGTGTCAAAATTTGTCCTTTATATTCATTTCTAGATTTTACATAAGTGACGTTAATAATATCTGATTTTTTATCAAAATTTGGATCCATTGCTGAAATAACAGTATGACTTTCATCATCAACAACATAACCACCAAAACGATATTGTTTATAAAACTCATTTTCATCAACTGGTTCACTCATATTCTGATTCACAGAAAGTATCCTTTTTTTGGTGTTGAAATATAAAACAGCACCTGGATCTTTTTGATAAAGTTCAGTGACCATTTTTAAGTATAATAACATTTGAATATGAAATCCCTGAATCGCAAGATTAATATCAATATCTTTGGCACTTGATTTATAATCAATAATAGAAACATAGTTTTGATATTGATCAATTCTATCAACGAATCCTTTAAAATGCATCCCCTGTATATCATGTTGAACTTTCTTTTCTTTATCATGGAGTTGAAATTGTGAAATCTTTAATTGTCTTTTTAAGACTGTTAAAGTCATTTCTAAATCTTTCTTAAGTTGTTCAATAAAATATTGATTAATATGAGAATTGGAAATCTTTGTTTGGAGATTTTCATCTTGTAAAATATAATTATCAACTATAGTTCCTATATCAACTTGTTGATCTATATTAATAGAAAGAACATAGTGAACAAGACTACCCAATTCATTAGGCAGCAATTGTGACTCTTTTGTAGGATATATACCTAATCCATATTGAACAAAATACTGAAAAGGACATTTATTGTAAGTTTCAATTTGACTAACAGACAGAGTAGGACTATAAAGTTTTTCTACAGTTTCTCTAGATAATTGTACAGGCTGATTATGTGAATGTATATAATCTTGAATATTTTTGTTAAGCAATTCTTTTTCAGTAATAAGCCCACCTGAAAGATAATAATCATCCAAAGGTAAATAGTTGAGTTCAAAAGCGGGATGTAATGTCAATAGATTTTCCAATTCTTTATATAGTGATGATTGTAATAGTGTTTCTCCTGAGAGTGTTTGTTTACAATATGAAAAAGTCATACTTATAGCAGGCTGGAGTAAAGCTTTTAAGATATCATTATGATGAGCTCCTAGTTGTTCAGTTGTATTGAGAGGCGTCGTGATTTGGAACTTTCTCAATAATTGAATATCTTCATCTAACAATAAACCAGTATCTTTAATAAGTGCAGGGAAAATTGTTTCATTTAAACCTAAGAAAAAGATATGTTTTGGTTGTGCTGTTTTGACCTTATCGATTGTACATATTTTTATTTGGTCTAATGTATTAGACTTTTCCTGATGGTTATGAATATAAGTCGCTGTAAAGAATTCTTTAAATTCTTGAGCTGTTATTATATCAAAATAATCAAAAAGACTTTCTAAATATTCATAATAATCTTTTTCTAATTCTTCTTGATGAAGCTGATGAGCAATATCGCTTATTGAAGAATCTGGGATACAATCAAGAGCTGATATTATTTTTTGATAACTTTTATCATATACACATGAAGATGTCATAGATAATGAATGGGGGATGTTGAGAACTGTTAGAGTATCTACTAATAAATGAATATAAGATGAATTAGGATAAACAATCATAAAATCCTGGTAGTGTAGCCCTTCATCAACAATTTTTTGTTGAATTGAATATATGACTCTTTTCACTTCTTGATGTGGAGTTGGTGCAATAAATGTAAAATAATGTTCATTTGTAGAAGAGACTGTATTTTTTTGAGTAAAAAGATATTCAGATATATGAGTTGGTTCATTGAGTGTTAATGCTTCTTTGCATAATTCATGAAAAGGAAGATTCATAAGACGCTGGTCAGGTTGATGTGTGTAAAGTAGAGTTATATCATTTTGTATTGCAAGCTGATGGATAAGGGTTTGTTTTACTGCTTCAATATGATGATCTGCTTCTATGTAGATATGCTGATAAGATGAATACAAATCTTGTTGATTTAAGAAACCTTCAGCTGTTATATGAGTGAATTCATCACAGTGTTCTTTGAGGGCTTTATATAAATGAATAAAATCTTTGAGTTTAAGATTTTTAATAATGTCTTGTGAATAATCAGTTTGATTCAGATCATAGGCTTTTATTAAAGGAATAAACTTATCAATTAATGGATATGGCTGATCGTTGCTAAAACAATGGAATTTATCAGTATTTAAGATATCACGAAGATAATAAACCCATTCAGTATGTGTCAAAACATGATGTTTTGTTAAATGATTTTCAACAATCAACTGTTGAATAAATTTTGACCAAGACATAATCTCAATGTTAACGAGATAATGAGTATGTTGAAAAAATAACTGTTCAACAATATCTGGATCCTCAGCAATAAAAAGATATATTTCAAAGGGATGTTGCATCGCTTTTTCATAACATTCTTTAACCATTTCTTTTAATTTATAAGAATAATTTAAACCATTAATGACACGCATATGACTCACCTCCTGTTTATTATACATGAAAATGGGCAGAAAGAAAAAGGAAGTTTATAAATAAAGTGAATAAGAAAATGACCTGAGGTTGTTCAATTCTAGATAAAGAAAAACCAAGTTTTTTTCCTTGGCTTTTCAGGTTTATAATTTTTCACATTCTTCTAACCAGGCGTTGACATTGACATCGCTTGGCATTCTTAGATCTCCTCTTGGACTTAAAGCAACACTACCAACTTTCGGTCCATCAGGAATACAAGAGCGTTTAAATTGCTGTGTAAAGAAACGACGATAGAATAATGTTAGCCATTTTTTGATTGTTTCCTGATCATATTTTTCTTGATATGCCAAACAGGCAATACGATAAAGTTTACGAGGCTCATAATGAAATCTGACATGATGATATAAGAAGAAATCATGAAGTTCATATGGACCTACAATATCTTCTGTCTTTTGTACGATTTCGTTATCTTTGGCAAATAATAATTCGGGTGAAACAGGTGTATCTAAAATATCTTGTAAAACAGATTCTAGTGGCTGACCTTTATAGAGTGTTGAAACATAGTCAACCAAATACCTAACTAATGTTTTTGGAACTGAGACATTGACTGCATACATACTCATATGATCACCATTATATGTTGACCAACCTAAAGCAACTTCAGATAAATCTCCAGTCCCAATAACAATACCACCTTCTTGATTAGCAATATCCATAAGAACTTGAGTTCTTTCTCTTGCTTGTGAATTTTCATAAGTCACATCATGGACATTTTCATCATGATGAATATCTTTAAAATGTTGTTTAACAGCTGCAGTAATATCAACAGTTAATGAAGTAACTTTTAATTCTTCCATCATTTTTAAGGCATTGTTTTTAGTTCTTGAGGTTGTACCAAAACAAGGCATTGTAACAGCGATGATATCCTGTGATGGATAACCTAATTTCTTGTAAGCCATACTTGCAACAAGGAGAGCAAGTGTTGAATCTAGTCCTCCTGATATACCAATCACAACTTTTTGAATATGAGCAGCTTTTAATCTTTGAATTAATCCATGCATTTGAATATCAAAGACTTCTTTACAGCGCATTGCACGTTGCTCAGTATCACTAGGCACAAATGGATAAGGATTGTAATAACGTTCTAATTCTAAATCCTCTGTATCTATTTCAAAGGGAATGAAATGATAATGATCATTTCGTGTCTCATAAGTAGACATTTCAATACGTTCACTTACTAATTTATCAAGATCGATGTCTGAATAAATGAGCCCAGTTTCATATTGCACGGATTCTTCTAATAAAGTACCATTCTCAGCAATAATATGATGATTACTGAAAACTACATCAGTTGTTGATTCGCCTAATCCCGCATTACAATAAGCATAGCCACAAATTAACCTTGCGCTATGAGAAGAAACCAAGAGACGACGATAGTCTGACTTAGATGTTAGATCATTGCTTGCTGAAGGATTTAAGATTAAGGTAGCTCCATTTAAGCAATGTTTTGTACTAGGTGGTAAAGGAGCCCACAAGTCTTCACAAATCTCTACTGCAATTTTTAAATGTTCATGATGAAAAGATTCAAAAATAATATCAGTACCAAAAGATATATAGTCTCCATTAATCATAATTTCAGTACATTCTTGAGGTGCACTTGCAAAATGACGTCCCTCATAAAATTCATGATATGTAGGAATATAAGTTTTAGGAATAACACCTAAAATTTCTCCTCCACATAGTGCAATTGCACAATTATATAATTTATTCATATGTATGAAAGGTGCACCAATAACCATAAATAAATCTAATTCATATGTTGCATCCAATATATGTTCGAGTTGTTGAGTGACTTCATTAAGAACACGTTTTTGATAAAATAAATCTTCAATTGTATACCCTGTTAAACAAAGTTCAGGAAAAAGCAGAATCTTTATATGTTCTTCGCTTGCCTTGTGTGCATATTTAATAATTTGATCAGCGTTTGCTTTAACATTTCCTAGTTTCATATCAAAACTTGCACAACCCACTCTCACAAATCCGTCTTTCATAATATCTCCTCCAATTGCATTTATTATAGCATATATTATTAGTATAAACAAAAATAATGTTTGTAGTAATAATGTAGATAATATTTATATATTTTGTTGACAAATATAAACCTCTGTGTTACTGTATTAGTGTATTAATACAGTAAGGAGTGATGGATATGGGTGATTTTCAAGCCAATGTTCCTATCTACTTACAGGTTGTCAATAAATTAAAGTTTAAGATTATGAACGGGACTTTGCAACCTGGTGATAAAATAGCCTCTGTAAGAGAACTAGCTTTAGAGTTAGGAGTCAATCCTAATACAGTACAAAGAGCTTTTGCAGAACTAGAAAGAGAAGGCTTTATTCGTACTGAAAGAGCTGTAGGAAGATATGTGGCAGATAATCAGAAGTTGATTGATGATTGTAAGAATCAGTTAGTTAAAGAAGATGTTCATCAATTTGTTGAACGTATGAAAATGTTAGGGATTAGTAAAGCAGATATCATAAGATATCTTGATGAGGAGGAATAAGTATGGCAGAATTAATTGAGATTCATAATTTAAGTAAGTCATATGGTAAAAAAGAAGTTTTGAAAAATGTTGATTTAAATTTATCAGGAGGGAAAATCATTGGTTTACTTGGACCAAATGGAAGTGGAAAAACAACATTAATTAAGATTTTAAATGGTTTATTAAAAGATTACACAGGTCATATTACGATTGATGGTCAACCAATTGGAGTTCACTCAAAAGAATTAATTTCTTATTTGCCTGATGAACCATATTTTGAAAATTGGATGACAACAACAGATGCTTTAAATCTTTTTAATGATATGTATAAAGATTTTGATCTTAATAAAGCTCTATCATTAATGGAAAGAATGGATTTAGAAAAAGGTGTTAAAATTAAAGAACTTTCTAAAGGAATGAAAGAAAAGTTTCAATTAACACTTGTGATGTCTCGTAAAGCAAAAATCTATATTTTAGATGAACCAATAGGTGGAGTAGATCCAGCTGCAAGAGATCTGATTTTGGATGTTATTTTAAGCAATTATGCAGAAGATGCAATTGTGTTATTATCAACACATTTAATCTCTGATATTGAAAAGATTTTTGATGAAGTTATCTTTATTAAAAAAGGGTTGGTTGTATTGCATGAAGATAGTGAAAGTTTAAGAGAAAAAAGACAAGCTTCGATTGATGAAATCTTTAGGGAGGAATTTAAATGTTAAAATTAATGAAATATGAATTTATTCATTCAATGCGTACCTTCTTTATTGCTTTTGTTGTATTTTTAGCAGGATGCATTTTATTACCATTTTTTATGGATGGATTTCTCACAAGTCTTCCAATTGTATCAGTTGTCTTTGGGTTAGGGTTCTCGTTTTTAATTATTGGTATTTTGTTTGCACTATTTATTAGTATATTTGTTAATTATGATCGTTCTATGTTTAAAAGACCTGGCTACTTGACATTAACATTGCCTGTATCTACGACAGAACTTATTTTATCTAAAGTGTTAACAACAATGATTTGGCTTATTATTGCAATGTTTGTTATGGTTCTTGGTTTTTCTATGATGGCTGTTGTTGTATCGGTTAGAGAAAATGCATTTAATCTTAGTAGTTTCTTTGAATTCTTTAGAATGTTTTTTGAAAGTTTTGTAGAATATTTAACACATTATCCAATTGAATTCTTAAATAATGTTATTATGGTTTTTGCAGAATTATTAATTCTTGTTGGAGGAATCTTCTTCTCTTTAACAATTGTGCGTACAAAATGGTTTAGAAAACATCAATTGATATTTGGAGTCATTATTTATTTTGCAATTAACTTCTTTATAGGCTGGCTATCAGGAGTGTTATTTGGAGATTCAACTTCAACTTTTATGTCAGCTGGAACAGATATTGTGACATTAATAACTAGTAATTTATATTATATTTTATTTGGGGTTCTCTTTACAATTGGAACAATTTATATAATTGATCATCATATTGAAATTGAATAAAAAATAAAGGTCATCTCGCGATGACCTTTTAACATTTCTTTTGAATAAAATAATAAAGTGTAAAAAACAGCAAGGCTGCAATACCCATCCCTACTGAAAAACTTGATGAAAAAGCATAAGGAGAAGCAGCTTCTATAAATAAACTTATAACAATGATACCAACAGTTATAAATCCAATCCATTTTGCTTGATTATCCTTTACTAAATAAATAGGTGCAAGAATTAAACAGATTGAAATGATAATAGCAGGAATTAAAGTTAAAAAAGGTATTGAATTAAATAAAAGCATAAGTGTGATAGAAAAATAAAAGATTGCTGGTACGAATCCTAAGGCAAAAATGAATGGTTTTAGAATTTTCATATCATCACCTCCTATTTTTAAAATAAAATTCAACTCCTTGTTCTTTATTTTGAACACCATACTCAAAATCATGGAGTTCTAGAATAGAACGACAAATAGCAAGTCCTAAACCACTCCCTTCTTTATCATGAGTTACAAATGTATACCAAATTTGACCAAGTCTATCTTCTAATATCAAGTCTCCATCATTATAAACAGATACTCCATTATCTATATTAATAATAATATTCCCATTTTGATAAGTATGTTTAATAGCATTTGATATAAAATTATGAAGTACTGTTTCAATGAGTTGGCAATCAGCATATATGATTGAATCTTTTTTATGGACAACGACATGTATATTCTTTTTCATAAATAAAATCTCATACTCATCTATAATTTCTGTGACAATGTCCTCTAAATCAAACTTTTGTTTTTTTAATTCTACTTTTCCTGCTTCTAAGCGAGATAAACTTAACATGGATTGAATAAGAGCATTAATTCTTGCTGTTTCTCTATTAATAATATCTAAATACTTTTCTCTTTCTTCATTGTTATCAGTTTCATCAATCAACTCACTATAACCATTAATAATTCCTAATGGCGTTTTCATTTCATGTGTAAACTGATTAATAAAGTCTTTCCTTAATGACTCTAATTCTTTAACTTTATCAATTTCTAAATGTAATTGAACTATATTTTCTTTTAATTGCTTCCTCATGAGATCTATACTATGTGCAAGACTACCAATTTCATCCTTAGATTTTATAACAATAGCATCATCAAATTCTTGATTCGCAATTTTTAAAGCAGCTTGTTCTACTTTTCTAATAGGTTTAGAAATCATATAAGACAATATAAGTGAAATAAATACAGCAATAACAAACGCCATAATATACAACCATATATTTTGATGAAGATACTGTTGAAGAACATAATTATCTAAATTATGAGATACATTAACAATAACACTATGCACACTTGCATCAGATGTATTATTTTTATCCCACCCTAATGCTGAAGCACTTAAAAAGTAATAATTATTCTTAATTTTTTTAATTTCTGTACTATAAATTCCTGTTCCATAGGAAAAATTCATCATTTGTTCTACTTGCGATTTCATTTCATTAACATCTATAATAAACATCTTCTGTGTGACAGGATCTTGTAAAACTCTTTGCCCTTTGATACAAAATTCATTTATATAAGTCTTCTGGTCACTTTGAGAAGCAATTCCAAATGAACTTTTATCCCACTTCAAATAAACAATTTGATTATTTTCTATTCTATAATCTACAGTTATATCTTCATCGCTATTTAAGTGTAGGATCAAATAATCCAATAAACTAAACTTTTGAGATGTAGATAATTGTTCAATTGAAACATATATCCATCCTCCATTTACATTATCTATAATCTGAATATAATTATCCTTATAAGGTGATCCCAATGAATAATCTATGATTTTATGAGGATTATATTGCGAATCTTTAAATGTATGACTTACAATAAAAATACTTGATTGATAAAATTCATAAGTTTTTAGTCTTTCCTTAAATTTTTGAGAATTCACTTTATCTAATATGTCTTGATAACTTAACACGGGGGTGTTTTGCGAAATATCATAAACACGCTTAATGTCGTCCATTTTTTTATTAATATCCTGTGATGTAGATACATTATTTAAATATAACTGTGTTTGTGCATCAATATTTAATTTCATTGAAATTGCTAATATCAATATAAATCCAATCATCATAATAATAAAAATTTTTACACTTATTTTATGTTTCACAATCCTCACCTCCTTTAAATACATATCCAACTTTAAAAACTGTTTGGATATATCCTTGATATTTACCTAGTTTTTTCCTCACTTTTTTAATGTAAGTATCAACTGCTCTCGCATCTCCATAATAATCATAACCCCATAAAGCGTCTAAAATCTGTTCACGAGATAAGAGTTGATAAGCATTCTTAGTTAAATATTCTAATAAAAGATATTCTTTATGTGTTAAAGATAATTCCTCATTCTCTAGCCAAACTTGATGATTCAAATAATCGATATTTAATTTTCCAAAATTCTTTGTTTCACTTTGTGTATTTTGCTGTCTTTTACATATTGCTAAACACTTTGCATAAAGAACTGAAGGTAAAAATGGTTTAGATATGTAATCATCTCCCCCATATTGAAAAGCTTTTAATTGATTTTCTTCTTCACTTAATGCACTCATAAAAACAATAGGACATTGAGAACTTTGTCTAATTTGATAACATACTTCATAGCCATCAATACCAGGCATCATAATATCTAATAAAATAAGATCAGTAGAATTATTTAGCTTTGATAATCCATCAAATCCATCTATTGCTTCAATGATCACTATATCCCTCTTTTTAAAATATGTTTTGATTATAGAACGAATATCAATATCATCTTCTATTAATAAAATAGTATACATCATCCCTACCTCCTATCTTTATTGTATAGTTGACCTGTGTAAAATTTGTGTAAAAGAAAAAGGTTGGAATCCAACCCTTTACTCACCAATCATTTCTAACACGGCCTTATGGAAAACCTCAGTTTTACTTGCAGCATCTTCTGCATTATGACCTTTAATAGAGAAATAGAATTTACATTTTGGTTCTGTTCCACTTGGTCTAGCAGCAATCCAAGAACCATCTTCCAGATAATATTTTAACACATTAGATTTTGGTAAATCAATTGTCACTTCATTTCCATCTTCATAGCGAATACTTGCTTGATAATCTTCACTAGCAACCACTTTGACATTGGCAATTGTAGTTGGAGCTTCTTTTCTTAGATTATCCATAATCTCTTTAATACGAGCAGCTCCTGCAGCTCCTGCTTTAGATAAAGCAATTTGCGTTTCTTTGAATGTTCCATGTTTTTCATAGAGTTCATTTAAGACATCAACTAAATCTTTACCTTGTTTCTTATAATAATTACCAGCTTCAGCAGCAGTTAAAACCGCCTGAACAGCATCTTTATCTCTTACAAAATCTTTGATCACACAACCATAAGACTCTTCATATCCAAAGACAAATTGTTTTTCACCAGTCTTTTCATATTTTCTAATCTTATCCCCAATAAATTTAAATCCAGTTAATGTTTTTTCCACATCAACACCATAACTTCTTGCTACCAATTCACCTAAATCAGAAGTGACAATTGTATTATACATCACTGCATTATCAGGCAACGTTCCTTTTTCTTTCATTTGACTTAAAATATACTCCAAATAAACAGCAGCAGATTGATTACCACTCATTAAAACATACTTGCCATCATGTTTTGCAACAACACCCAATCTATCTCCATCAGGATCACAAATAACTACAACATCCGCTCCAACTTCTTTAGCCTTGATAATAGCCAGTTCATAAGCCATATCGACTTCAGGGTTAGGAGATTTTGTATTTGTATAATCTGGGTCAGGAGCACATTGTGCCAATACAGGCACTACATCGTATCCTAAACGTCCTAAACATTCTCTAACAGGAATATTACTTGTTCCATGTTGTGGTGAGAAAACAATCTTAAACCCACTCTTATCCATACCTGGATTAATCTCAATACCCATAACTTCTTTATAATAAGCTTCATCAACTTCTTCACCAATCCAAGTCATATATGGATAAGCTTCTTCATTACTACAAACTTCTACACCCAATTCATCTTCAACTTCATTAACGTACTTAACAACAATATCTCCCCATTCTGGAATCAATTGACAACCTGTATCATCATAAACCTTATACCCATTATACTCTTTAGGATTATGTGATGCTGTAATCATAATACCTCCTGCGCATTTTAAAAACCTAACTGCATAAGATAATTCTGGTGTTGGTCTTAAACTTTCAAAGATATATGATTTGATTCCAAACGTTGCTAAAACTTTTGCACTTTCAACTGCAAATCGATATGACATGTGTCTATTATCATAACCAATAGCTACGCCTCTCTCCTTACCGTTTTCTAAACCTAAAATATACTTAGCAAATCCAACATTTGCTTTTCTTATTGTGTAAATATTCATACGGTTCGTTCCTGCTCCAAGTATTCCTCTCATCCCAGCAGTTCCAAATTCTAAATCAGTGTAGAAAGCATCTTCTTTTTCTTTTTCATTCATTGCAATTAACTCTGCTTTTAATGATGGATCTAATGTTTCACAATTGAACCATCTTTCATAATTTGTATTGTAATCCATATCTATTCACCTCTTAGTTTAATTATATCAAAGCTTATAATTGAAAGCCATAAAAATAACATGATAAATAAAAACATTTTTCTTAAACCTCCATTTATACATTTCTATCAATATATATTTGTAACTCCATCACTTCGTTCGTGTCTAAGACCTAATTAACAGTTTAAGAACCTTTATTTTCCTCTTCTCATCACATCTGCATATTCCCCATTCACACATTTCCTTAATTCTTCTGGAGCTATTATCACTTGCAACCCACGTTTTCCAGCACTAACTGCAACTTTGTTCATATGGCTCATGTCTTCTTGAAAATATGTTTTAAATGTCCTTTTCATTCCAATAGGCGAACACCCACCACGGATATATCCTGTTACATTGAATAAATCTTTTTGATGGATCATTGATACACTCTTATGCCCACTAACCTTCGCAAGTTTTTTTAAATCAATCTCTTCTAATATCGGAATACAACAAACAAGATACCCATTATGACAACTTAAAACTAAGGTCTTATAAATTTCATCTGCCTGTAAATCAACTTGTGAAACTATATACTGCCCGCTTAGATGTTCATCATCATAATCATATTCTCTTGTTTCATAATCAATATGTTTTTGCTCAAGTATTCTTAATACATTTGTTTTGACTTTCTTCATTATTTACACCTACTTATCTTGCTTTTTACATTACCTTCATTATAATATTGATAAGATAAAAACGAAAGCATTAGGGAGAAAAAATATGTATTCAAAGAGATTTATAAGATTATTGATATCTATGCCTGTTTTTGCATTTGGAGCAACATTAAGTATCCAATCAGGAATTGGTGTTAATGCATGGGATACATTTGCATTAGGTATAACAAATGTATTACCTATTCAATATGGTACCGTTGTATTATTAACTGGTATATTTGTATTGTTCATTGATATTATTCTTAAACAACCCATTGGATTTGGCACATTGTTGGATATTATGATTATTGGTAAAACAACAGATTTATTTTTATCTTTTGAATTTATTCCACAAATAACATCGTTACCGCTTGCAATTATATTACTTATTACTAGTTTATTTATTCAATCTTTTGGTGTCTATTTATATACCAGTGCTGGTTTAAGTGTAGGTCCTCGTGATGCGATGTTAATCGCAATTGCTAAAAAATCAAATCATATGTCTATAGGTACAATTAAAGCCATTATTGAAATAAGTGTTTTTATTATTGGATTTATGCTGGGTGCTCCAGTAGGAATAGGGACTCTTATTTGTGTTTTTGGTATTGGGTTCATTCTACAATTCACATTAAAGATATTCCATTTAGACCTTAGAAAGGTCAAACAAGAAAGTCTATTAGAAACAACAGTGCAAATTTTCTCTAAACAAAAGGTATATGAATAGATGTACTTTTTGTTTAAATTTGTTATAATTTGAAAAAGGATGTGAGGTCATGAATAATAAGGAAAGATTTATTGAAGTTTATAAGAAATATATTCATCGAGAAGGTAGTGATAAATTATTAGAATATTTAATGTCACATAGTTCTGATTTTTTTGATGCACCAGCTAGTGCTAGATATCATGGAAATTACGATGGTGGATTAGTTGAACATAGTTTAAATGTTTATGATTGTCTCAAAGACTATTTAGAAAGAACAAGGGTTAAAACAACTTATGGTTTAAATTATAATGATGAGAGTATTGCTATTGTGGCTTTGTTGCACGATTTGTGCAAGATTAATTGTTATAAAAAAGGAACAAGAAATGTTAAAGAAAATGGTCAATGGAAACAGGTTCCAACATTTGAATACAATGATACTCTACCATATGGACATGGTGAGAAAAGTGTCTATATGATTAGCGGCTATATGCGTTTAACAAGGGAAGAAGCTTTTGCAATTCGCTACCATATGGGCTTTTCAGGTAGTGAAGATGCTCGTAATGTTGGTGCTGCATTTGAGATGTTCCCATTAGCCTTTGCTTTATCAACTGCTGATATGGAAGCCACATATTTTATTGAAGGTAAAAACTAATTTTTCTTATATGTTATAATGGTTCAAACTGTAAAAGGATTGACCATTTTTTATTTTTAACTTTTTACAGAATAAAAAAGAAAAATACAAAAAAAATATGAATATATATAGTAAGAGGCATGATTTTCTTTTCTATATATATTTTCTTTTAGCAATCTTTGTGTTATGATATATCTAGAATATGCCTCTTTCATTTTATTAAGGAGGTATTTATGTATACTGTGACTCATCATAATGTTCTATCAGACACGACACCTGATCCAACTCTTAAGGACTTCTTTAAACGAAAAGATCGTTTTGCTGATCTTATCAACTGTCTTCTCTTTCACGGACAAACTATATTGTACAATGAAAACCTATCTCTCTATGACTCTAATAGTTCTACTGTTTTTCATCATAAAGCTATGAATATCAGTGTCAGCAAAGCCAGAGATATTATAATGAGAGTCAATCATACCGATGCTCCTATATTGATTGGACTTGAAAATCAGCAGACAATTGATTATACCATGCCCTTTCGGATATTAGTTTATGATACGATTACATACAATCAGCAATTTCATATGGTAAACATTACTTCTAGAAAATCATTCTATCCAATACCTGTTGTGACCTGTGTTCTTTACTATGGTGATAAGAAATGGAGACAGCCTTATTCCTTAACAGAAAGAATGGTCATTCCATACATATATAAGTATTTAATAAACGATTGGTATGGACATATCTATGATATTAAGGATATTGATGTCAGTCAGTTAAATCATCCAGATAATATCATGATGATAGAGGCAGTACAAAAGTTCTATCAATGGGATAGGAATTTAGAAAGTCTAAGAGATATGATATTAACAAAGGAAGTCGTAGTTGTTGTAGCAACAGTTATAGGAAACAAGAAATTTGGTATCAAGATACAAAAAGAAGAAAGTGAGGAAATAAATATGTGTGCTGTATTTGATGAATATGTCAAAGAAAGAGAAATGAAGGGAAAAGTTTCACTATTACTTACACTCCTAAAAAGCAAATTTGGAGTCATATCAGATGAATTGATTATGAAATTAGAGAACAGTACAACTGATGAACTTAATCAGGTAACACTTACTATACTGAATGCAAGAACTGAAGAAGATATCATGAATATCTTCAATTAAATAAATAGAATTAAGATCTTATGCTATTCTCATAGGCTGGCATAAGATTTTTTATTTTCAAAATACAATTGTGATAACCGCTTTCTTTATTTTTTCTTAAGAATTTCTTTTCAAAATTAGCCAGTTGAACTTTCAAAAGAATGTGCATAATAACATTGTCAGTAAGGAGTGATGTACAATGCAATATTTAAAGCAAAAGAAAAAAGAATTGAGTTTTATATTCATATGTTTTTTAGTTATGGGTCTCGCATGTTTATTATTATATCAACCACTAATGGATATTCTTAAAGACCCACAAGTTTTACGTACACAGTTACAAAGTTATGGAATTGGTGGACAATTGTTACTTATAGGTATTATGACCTTACAAGTTGTATTTGTTTTTCTACCTGGTGAAATCATTGAAATTATGGCTGGTTTTATCTATGGTCCAATAGTCGGGATGATTATATGTATGATTGGTAGTGCAGTTGGTTCATCAATAATTTATTTATTTGTTAAAAAATGTGGTATACGTTTTATTGATAAACTTATAGGATTAGATAAAGTCAATGAAGTTGAATTTTTAAAAAATAAAGAAAAAAGAAATATATTATGTTTCATTATTTTCTTTATACCTGGTACACCAAAAGATATAATGACTTATTTCATACCGCTCACAGATATGAAATTATCTACATTTTTATTTATTACAACCATAGCAAGAATTCCATCCATTATTACAAGTACAATTGGAGGTCATGCTATTGGTGTAGAAAATTATATATTTTCTATTATAGTCTTTGTAATCACAGCAATAGTTTCATTAATTGGAATTTATATTTATAGAAAAATAACTACAAAGAAAGAGATTGGTTATAATCTTTAGAAATTCTTTCGTTTTAGCCTCTACATTTCTTCTCAGAAATTCAGTATAATAAGGAAGAAAAGTGAGGGATTATGATTATGGAATATAATGTTTTGGTTGTTGAAGATGAAATTGAGATTTGTGATGCAATAGAAATCTATTTAAAAACACAAGGATATCATGTGTATAAAGCAAATAATGGACAAGAGGGATTAAATATTATTTCAAATCAAACAATTCATTTAGCAATTGTTGATATTATGATGCCTATAATGGATGGTATACAAATGACTATGAAAGTTAGGGAAAACTATGACTTCCCTATTATCATGCTTTCAGCCAAATCAGAAGATATAGATAAAATTACTGGCTTAAATATTGGTGCAGACGATTATGTTACAAAACCATTTGTTCCAATGGAATTATTGGCGAGAGTTTCCTCTCAATTGCGACGTTATTCTCGTTATTTAAACGTTATTTTAGATCAGCAGCATGAAAACAGTTATGTTGTTGGTGGCTTAGAACTTAATTTAGATACAAAACAGGTGACTGTTGAAGGAAAAATCATAAAAGTCACTCCTATAGAATTTAAGATCTTACAATTACTCATGGAATATCCTGGTAAGGTTTTTTCAGCTGATAACATTTATGAAAGTGTATGGCAAGAAGATGCTATTAGTACAGATACTGTTATGGTCCATGTTCGTAATCTAAGAGAAAAAATTGAAATTGACCCAAAGAATCCTCGCTACCTTAAAGTTGTTTGGGGCGTAGGATATAAAATTGAAAAATAAGGCAGGAAAACTATGAAAAAGAAAAAATATATTGTTCATGTGATTATGATCTTGATCCTTTTTGCAACAAGTATTGGAACATATATGTGTTATCCAATGATACAAGAAGCAATTAACAAGGATAATCGAGATGCTAATACTATAACCTCTTACGTTGTAGATCTGATATCAGAATATAATTATCCAATTGATTATCAACTTAAAACACAAAAGAATAAAGATTTTAATACTTCAGAGTATTTGCAAATTATTGGTAAAGACAATACTCAAGATGTTATGGATGCTAAAGAGAACTTTCAGTATCAAATCAAGCAAAGCATACGTCAATTAGAGAAGCAAACAGATCTTTATTATCAAGCTGTTGATAATGAATCACAAATTCACTCTGCAAATACTAATGATGATTTAAGTTCAATTATGAGCAACAAAGAACTACAAGAGAAATACCAATGGTATATTCAGATTCAATTTGATAAAGATGGTTCTCTATTTGTTAATTTTACAAAAGATGGGATAGAAATACCTTATGAGAAGAGATTGAATTATCAATCACATTCAGGTAATGAAGAAAATTTTTATTCAGATGATAATGAAATTATTTCAACAATTAAATATAATAATCCTAAAAATTTAACAATAACCTATGCAGTTCCAAAAACACTGCAATCTGGGAGTCAATTATCTTTATATATAAATAATCCTGGTAATACTGATTATTTTAGATTTTCATTACCATATTTATTAACTTGTCTATTTATTGTGATGTGTATGATTTTTATAATACCAATGCATTATCTTAATGAAAATAAATTTCTGCAATTTATTTCTCGTATTAAATTTATTATATTGGCATTTATTTGGTGTACGGTAACATCAACGCTTTACATTATATCTCCTTATTTGGTTATAGCAACTACACAAAATCTTATGGGCGAGTTCTTTTCTCGCTTTGGTATTCAAAATCTCTCTGATATATTAACACCTATTTTCAATATCGGACTTTGGTTTATCTTCTATCTCATGTTTATGATTTTGGCTTATATGATTAAATATCTTTATTGCAAAGGTTTTAAAAGATATTTCATGGAAAATACGTGTACAGGATGGTTGATAAAAAACAGTAAAAAGATTATTGACAAAGTTATAGATTTTGATTTAAGTGATGAAGTGAATAAGTCAGTATTAAAAATTGTTTTATTTAATTTTATTATTATTACTGGTATTAGTATATTCTTTGTTTTTGGAATATTCTTTGCATGTATTTATTCTGTTATCATCTTTGTTATTCTGCAAAAGAAATTTAATCAAATCAAAGAACAATATCAAGTATTATTAAATGCAACACAACAGTTATCTAATGGTAATTTTAATGTGGAAATTAATGAAGATGTTGGAATCTTTAATCCTTTAAAAGATGAGTTTTCACATATTAGAGATGGTTTTGAAAAAGCTGTGCAAGAGGAAGTGAAGTCGCAAAAAACAAAAACTGAACTTATTTCTAACGTTTCACATGATTTAAAAACACCTCTCACATCTATCATTACTTATGTTGATTTATTAAAAAATCCTCATTTAACTGATGATGATCATGAGCATTATTTACAGATTCTTGAGAGAAATTCATTAAGATTAAAGAATCTCATTGAAGACCTATTTGAAGTTAGTAAAGCAAATAGTGGAGATATTAGACTAGATTATGTAGATGTTGATATCGTTGCTTTAATTAAACAGGCACAATTAGAGTGTGAAGATAAATTATCTGAGAAAAATTTAGATTTAAGAACGACTTTTACAGAAGAAAAGATGATTTGTCATCTAGATAGTTCAAAAACATATAGAATATTTGAAAATCTATTTATCAATATTAGTAAATATGCCTTAGAGCATACAAGGGTTTACATTGATGTGATAGAAAATGATGATTCTGTAACAATTATTTTTAAAAACATTTCAGCTGAAGAAATGAGATTTAATGAAAATGAAATAGTTGAAAGATTTGTTCAAGGTGATCAATCGCGTAATACAAGTGGTTCTGGACTTGGTCTTGCTATTGTGAAGAGCTTTACAGAATTACAAGGTGGACGTTTTACTGTTGAGTTAGATGGAGACCTTTTCAAATCAATTATTACTTTTTATAAATAGTAAAACAATAAGCAGGTATCACTGAATGATACCTGCTTATTTCATATGTAACTGTAAAGTTTTTAATGATGATCGAAAAATAGAATCGACAATTTGACATAATCGATAAGTATCTCTTGATAGAATAGCATTAAAATATTCATTATGATGTTCTTTTAAATCATAAGCTGAATAATGAACAACACGACCTACAAATATATTCCATCCCATTGGTTTCTTGAGTTCTTCAAAAATAGTTTTAAGACAAGGATTACAATGGGCAGCAACATAATCATAAAGAGGTTCTAAGGTTAATAATGAATCAGCTTCTGTTTTATCTTTGATACTTACCAAATCTTGATAAGAAGCACTCTCTAAAACCTTCATCATCATTATTGGTAATATTAATGAAATAAGCTCTAATGACTCAGAGAAGACTTTCATATTTTCCTGAAAAGAAGGGCTATTGAACAGTACTGATTTATCATAATGATTATCAACAATAACTATAGACCCAACCCCATTAATTGTCTCAATAACACAATACTCCCTTAAAACATCTAAAGCTTTCCTTACTGTTTTTTCACTAACATCATATTGTTTAGATAGTTTTGCAATCGAAGGTAATGAGATTCCTTTTACATAAGTTTGATGTTGAATAGCACTTAGTATTTTTAATACAACTTGCACATAGAGATAATCCTGATTGCGATAACCTACCCATACAAACTGCTTCTCATTTTGTACATCCATATCTTCACATAATTCATCAATATATTTAAGGGCAATTTTTGCATTTGATTTACACATAATGGCAATTATATGTTTCACCATAAAGTCATTTTGTCTATTTGCAAATTTTAATAAGAACTTTAATGTTCTTTGGATAAGTTTAATATTTCTTTTTAATTCACTATGAGCATCTTCTGTATCAACCAATGGTTGATAAATTGAAGACATAAATGTAATGAATAAGTCATTTAAAAGACTGTTATCTAAGATTGAAAAAGCATATAAATAAATATTATATAGTTCCTGAATCATCTCTTTTTCACTTTTAATGCAATCTATAGAAAATTGATTCACTTTATTTTCAAGTTCAAAAAACTGTTCAGGTGTCATGCGATGCAAACAAACCACACTAATATTAGGTAAAAGATATTCCATTGTTTCAAAAATATCTATTATCATCTGTCTCGAATCTTGGATAGCTTGTTTATACTGCCTTTGATTTTCAAAACTATCTAGTTGAAAACAAACGGTTGCCTGAACTCCTTTTTGCATAATGACATAGCCATCATTTTGTAATTGTATCAAAGCACTACGCACTGTATTACGTCCCACACTATATATTTTGCATAGTTCTAATAATGTAGGTAGTTTATCCTGAAATTGATATTTCCCATTATATATATCACTTAATACCATACGATAAACATACATATACAACATATGTTCCTTTTCCAACCAAATCACCACCTATACCCTTTATAGTATATACTGTTTAGTAAATAAAATAAAGAAAAGTATTCAAAAGGTGAATACTTTTAGTGGAATAATAATGCTATTAAAATAAAGGCAATAACAACTTGAGAACCACCTGTTAAACAGCCATATAACATAGCTTTTGGTCCCTCTTTAATAAGATCTTTAAATTTGACACGCATTCCTATAGCTGCTAATGCAATAATCTCAAATTGGCTGCTTATCATTTTGGCAGTTGTTGAAATAACTGTTGGAATAATACCAGTACTAACAATTAAACTTAAAATAAAGAATCCAATAACAAACCATGGAACTTTTGCTTTTACCTTTGCTGATATACCTTCTTTTTTAGCAAATAGTGATTGATGTTCTTCTAAATTTATTCTTGAATATGATATAGCAACAAAAACAACAAAAATAATACGTACAATTTTAAAGATTGTTGCAAACTCAACAACATCTCCATTAACCATGACTGCTGAAGCAATCACTTGACCAATAGATTGAAGTGTTCCACCAATCATAGCTGATGTCCTTAATGTTTCATGATTATATAACAAAGCTGTTAAAAAGGGGAGAACAACCATAAGAATTGTTCCTGTTACATTAACAATTGTAATAGAAATGCCTTTATCTTTACTATCAGCATCTACAATCGGTGCAACTGTTCCAATAGCAGATGAACCACAAACAGCATTTCCTGCGCACATAAGAAGTGAAAACTTTTTTGAGAAACCTAATTTCTTACCAATAAAATAACATATACAAATTGTTAATGTCATTTGAATAGCAATAAATCCAACACCCTCAAATCCAATTCCCATAATATCAGCTAAATGCAATGTTAATCCAGTTAAGACAATTGAATATTCTAATAATCTACTTTCAGAAAACTTTGTTCCTATATTAAATATATCATTATTTAAAAATGTATTACCTGCTAACATCCCAATTCCAATAGCAAACAGTGCTGCTCCTATACTAGGAAAAAACTGAGCAATTTGTTGTGCCAATAACCCTATAACTAAACATACTAAAAAACCTGGCAATATTTCTTTTAATTTTTTCATTCTATTCCCATCTCCATAAATCCTTCTTTCTTCAGATGCATTCTACCATAATTTAACTATAAATAAAAATTATAATATTTTATTTATAATAAATTTATATTATAATCTAAACGAGGTGATTATAATGATAGATATAAAATTGAAAACATTCATAGAAGTTGTAGATTGCAAAAGTTTTACGCGAGCAGCTGAACATCTTCATTTAACACAACCAGCAGTTACACAGCATATCAAACAATTAGAAAACTATTATCAATACAAACTTATTCAAAATCCCCATAAAGAGTTTCAATTAACTGAGGCTGGACTACGTTTGTATGAATACGCTAAAATTCAAGTTCAAAATGAAGAAATTTTTGAATCTCAATTGTATAAAGTTGCCATACCTCTAACAATTGGATCCACATTATCTATTGCTGATTATTATCTTCCTGAAATTCTTGGACAATATCTAACTTCATCTTCACAACGATGCCAGATTTATGTAAATAATACACAAACATTAGTTCAAAAAATGATAGATGGAGAAGTTGACTGTGCCTTTGTTGAAGGACAATTTGATCCACAACTCTTTACCTATCATCTTTTTAAAAATGAGAAATTTATTCTTGTCGCTCATAAAGATCATCCTCTTGCTAAGCAGAAAATTACATTTGATGAATTGCTTACTTTCCCACTTTTTATTCGTGAAGAAGGTTCAGGAACAAGAGCTATTTTAGAAAACTATCTACTCCAAGAGATTTACACACTTTCATCATTTCAAAAAGTCATTGAAGTCCAGAGTCTAACAATGATTAAGAAAATGCTAGCATGTACACAGGGAATTAGTTTTTTGTATGAAGGGGTTGTCCATCATGAACTTCTAACTGGTGAATTAACACAGATCCATTTGGAGAATTTTGAACTTATAAGACCAATGCATTTTATTTACTTAAGGAATAATATTAATAAACAAAAATACAGTGCCTTCTTTAAAAATATTTATAGAGAAAAACTGTAACAGAGTTACAGTTAAGCATAAAATGAAATATATTTTCCCTTATATTCTTTACAAGGGAGTCTTGGATGGAGAGTTCCTTGTAACTCTCCATTTTTTAATGCTATTGCATCTTCTATACAATACTCAATATATTCATGACTCAATGGATACTCATGATGACTAGGCAAAATAACATCTATATCATCTTTTTCTTTCCATAACTTCTTAAGACTTCGTATATACATATTTAAATCTCTACGATCTCCAAACATATAAATAGGTCCTTTTTGGATTGTATCACCGCTGATTAGCAATTTGTGACGCCTATCTAACAAAGCAATACTACCAGGTGTATGTCCAGGAATTTCAATGACTTCAAAACAATATTTCCCTGCTCTAATATATTCACCCTGTCTAATATTATAAGTTTGTACATCACTTGGAATTAAATTCTTGTCTCTTTCATGAACATAACATTCTTCAAAATCACATAAGCCTCCTCGATGATCTCCATCTCCATGGGTCAGTAAAACTGTAATCGGTAATGATGTAATTCTCCTTACAACATCAATAATATGAGTTCCTGGAAATCCAGTATCGATCAATAAAGCCGTGGTCCGACTTAAAAAAAGAAATTCCCTCACTTCCCCATCGTCCAATATAAATATATCATTATAAAGCGATACTTGCATCCTTATCAGCTCCTTATCATAATTGTAACACAAGAAAGAGATTGATTGAAAATAATTTCTATATGTTTCATCTATTATACGTTATCATTTGATGACCATCTAGGTTTAATATATCAATAAAATAATACTTGTATTTCATAATATTTTAACATAATGAATGAAAAAGAGAGAAACATTATTCTCTCTATAATTCATCAAATCTGCGAAGTCCCCAAGTCATTAAAACATAATATAATGCTATACTTAATGTAATAAAGATAGCAATCATAAGATACATATAGCTATTTAAATCAAAGATATTAGCAAACAATCCCAGATACCCACCAACTATTACAAATACCAAGCCCATAGATATAAACATTGTCATCATAACTGGCATACTTTGTTTAACACACACTGTCTCATTCACCCAATCAAATTTTGGCTTCCATAAGTTAAGAAGTAAACCTAACACTGCAATAAAGAATGTAAACAGAACAGGTACAAAAACAACAATAATAGCATCTAATATACTTAGCTGAAATAAAATAACTTCAACGATTGAAAAGAATATCCCAGCTGGAATACATAATACAAGATGCATTCCTAATTTTACAAGTAAAATATCTTGAGTAGCAATTGGTAAAGATTTAATGATCCATAAACGATCTCCTTCTAATGAAACTGAGGAAGCACTAATAATATTCATTGATCCAATTCCTATTCCCATCACACATAGAATTGGTGTTAGCATAGATTCAATACCAGGTAATTCTCTTAATAACATATCTATTGTATCCTTATACATAATCAATGCTATACCACCAATGATTGTAAAGATGATACCAATTGCTCCATTCAACATAACCATTGCATTAGAAGTAAAATGTCTAACTTCTCTAATTAATAATGCTTTAAACATAGAATTTTCTTTCATAGGTTTTTCGACATATTTAATTTTCTTTGTTTTTGGTTGACTTGTTGCTAATTTAACAAAACTTATTGACAAAAGATAGATAACCAATACAAATGGTATCAAAACACAAAGAAGGTAAATCAACAAACTTATAAAGTTTCCTTCATTTAATGCTATTGCAAGATGATAAATTGGAAAAACACCTTGTTCTATCGCCTGTGCAATACTCTTTCCATTCGTAATTAATAAACCTATATATTCTTGAATAGAGGATACTGCATACAAGTAAATACCAAAGAATCCAAGTGATAGAACTAATGTCACAATATTCTTTCTTCTTACATGTCTCATAATATTTGCCATTAACCACCCAAATACACATGAAAGTGCCAATACAAAAAGTGGTAAAGTTAAAAAGACAATAACAAACATAAGGATTTGTACAGCATCCATACCAACAGATGTCAAATAAACATAAAGTGCTGGTCCAGCAACTAATATTTCATAAATATAATTTAAAATTAAAATAACAAAAACACGACTTAATAAAATATCTCTGTTTGAGATAGGCATAGATAACAATAAATCATTATCTTTAGCCTGATATATTTCATGTTGTGTCAAAAAGACACTCCCAACAAAACATAACATAATAATCATTAAACTCATTAAAGCAAAATATAGCCAATCAATCCCCATTAAATGTAGTGGTTCAATTAATGAAGAAAATAACATTCCAAACATACCACAGAAGACAACACCCACATAAGCAAAAAGAAGTCCCATCAAGACAATCTTTCCAATTGAATTACCTTGATTTTTCTTACTGCTCTTTGTTTGCCTTAATAAGATCCCTTGTAATCTTATCTTAATTAAAGTCTTAAGCATTGTCGTTCTCCAACTCTAAGAAGACATCTTCAAGAGAATCATTACCTATAACATCTTGAGTACGACCACTAATGACTAATTTACCCTGTTTAATAATTGCTATTCTATCACACAATTTCTCTGCAACCTCTAAAACATGCGTTGAAAAGAAAATAGCACCACCTTGATCACAATGTTCTCTCATCAATTGTTTTAAAAGATGAGATGCCTTAGGGTCAAGACCTACAAAAGGTTCATCCATAATAATTAATTTTGGATTATGAATAAATGCTGAAATGACTGCAAGTTTTTGTTTCATCCCATGTGAATAAGCACTAATTGGTTGTGCGAGATCAGAAGTTAATTCTAACATATCAGCATATTTCTTTATACGTGCTTCTCTATCAGTTTTTGAAACCTGATAAACATCAGCAATAAAATTTAGATACTGAATACCAGTTAGATATTCATATAAATCTGGATTATCTGGTATATATGCCATAATTTTTTTACATGCCATAGCATTTGTTTTCATTGACTGATTATCAATAAAAATCTCACCTTCATCAAATGGTAAAATACCTACAACAGATTTTAATGTCGTTGTCTTTCCAGCCCCATTATGACCTATAAATCCATATATATGCCCATCTTCAATTTCTAAAGACAAATCATCAACAGCTTTATATTGATCATATTTTTTTGTTAAATGTTCTATTCTTAACATAATATCCCTCTTTTCTTATAAATAATTATTAAAATTATTTATATTATCATTATATATTTAAGTTATTCATAAATCAATCTTTTTCAGTTTCAATTCTCTTAAAAACTATATAAGAATAAATAAAACTAAACACTGCATCAATAAGCAATCCAACGATAACAACTATAAAACTATAAGGCAATTCCAACAATCCATACACTGCAATAATAATACCTACAATCACAAAAGAATATCCACCTATTTTATGCGTCTTCTGCCATACATATTCATTTGATAATGTCCATGGTGTCTTAATTCCTAAAAAATAATTCTGTGGCAAACGTGGCATATAATTTCCCATTCCTATAATTAATATTCCTAATAACAATAACATAATCTTTTCTCCATTGGCTTTAGGAAAAAAAGTCATATAATAGAAAAAACAACATAGAAGAATAAAAAAGAATGACAAACCATATCGAAACAGATCATATGTTTTTTCCCGCGATTGAAAATTATGTCTTTTAGGGTCCACCTTCTTTGCCAAAAGCATTCCATAATACAAAAGAATAGGAATTATAGCAAGAATAATCAGTGTATAACGACTTCCATATCTATCTATTTCCCAATTTCCATTCCAATGGACTGGAACTGATTCTGGCAATAAGAAAATTGCACCTATAAAAAGACCTGTTACACACCATATAAAAATATCATATGCTTTTTTCATTTCTCATTTTCCCCCATACTTGTAAAGTTCATAAACCACTTCATCATATCCTGAAAAACTGACATATCTAAGCTATAAACAATATTTTGGCCATGACGTTCATCAACTATCAATCCACTATTCTTGAGTATAGTTAAATGATGAGAAATAGAAGGCTTTGTTATATGAAAGTAATCTGCTATTTCTCCTGCATTCAAAGATTTCTCTTGTAAAAGTTCTAATATCTTTCTTCTTGTAGGATCACTCAATGCTTTAAAGGCATCTCCCATTTTCTCACCCCTTTAATATTTAGACAATTGTCTAAATATCTAAACAAATCATATCACTACTTATATTTAAAGTAAAGAAAAATCATACCTATTGGTATGATAATATAATAGGACCACATTTCTGTGGTCCTAAGTATATTTTGTGTTGCTAGTTATTATTCAGCAACTTTTTGTTCTTTGATAACTTTTGCGATTGAAGCAATTACATCTTTTTCGTCTTCACCTTCAGCAATAATTTCTACTGTAGCTTTAGTAGGAACACCTAAAGACATAACACCCATAATAGATTTTAAGTTAACTTCTTTACCGTTATAACTTAATTTAATATTACTAGTGAATTTGCTAGCTTGGTTTACTAAGATAGTTGCAGGTCTAGCGTGTAATCCAACTGGATCTGAAACTACAAAAGATAATTTTTCTGCCATTTATAGACTCCTCCTTAATAATTTATAGTCTTATTATAACACAATTAATTTACATTTCCATATATTTTGCAAAGAATTTATGCGCTTTCACAATATTTTTTTGTCAAGATTATTTATGGTATTTTCGCACGACATCTTCTTAGGAATAGCGACAGCAATAAGTGCTGATATCAAGCAGAAAAAGCGTATCTCTAGGCTTTTTGAGCAACAACTAAAAATCTGTGTGTTGTCATTTCATAAAAACTTTTTTCTTTAATTTCTTTTAATGCTTTTAAGTAAAAAATTTGATATTTATTGATATCAGCAATATCTGGTGAATATTTTTTGAAATAACTATGAATTGCTTGAATACTATGAAAACGCAATGTTCCATAGTCATCTATCTTCTCAACAATTCTCATACCAATGCTTTCTAAAGTTCCTGCACATGCATATGCATCCCAAGAGCCTTTCATACGAAATGGCATATAAATATGTAAAAATTCTTTGAGATTCGCAGTTCCATTTTGATTAACAACAAAATAACCACCCGGCTTTAAAACTCGCTGTATCTCAAGTTTGTCATAATTTGAATATTGACACATCACAACATCCATCTTTTCATCTTTAAATGGCATCTGCCCAGATGGTGTATACTTTAAAACTTTAACAGGCATATCAGCAAATTTATTTTGAACACTTGTTATATCTGAATAAGGCTCAATAATAAATGTTGCTTCAGGAAGAGGCTTAAAATTTTTAGCCAGTTCCCCTTGATCTACTGATAAGAAAGAGACATGATCTGTTGGTTGAACATATTTTGATAGGATGATTTCTTCATCGTATTGTCTTGGTGATTCTATCCATGATTCATCCATTGTCATTGTTTCTGCAATTTCTAACAATTCATTTTTTAAAAGAGTTGCATTTTCAATGTCTTTTTGACATCTTTTTTTACTATAAACAAGAATTAAATATTGTACAATAGCATCAGAGACAATTCCCATTGCTAAAAATAATACAAAATAAATAATCCAAGACATACTGAATATAGGTTCTGGACTTGATATTAAATAACAAATAAAGCAAATAAAGAACATATATCCAACACGATGATAATTAAATGGTTTCTTTAATGACAAAAACCAATTCATATTATTCTCTTTTGACATCTTGTTTCTTGTTATCTCAAAGAAAACCAATTGCATCAAGAATAAAACTCCTATAAATGAAGCCAATAAAATAAATAAGTATTCCATAAAATCTCCTTTATTTAATTTCTTCTCCTTCAAAAGTAAAATATTGATTATCAACTTTAAAGTATCCCTTTTCGCTTAAAGTTACACTACCTTCATGAGAAAAAATTTCTTTCATTTCATCTTCAATATCATAAACAAACGATCTTCCATTCTTACCTAATATCAAATAATCATGACTATCATAATTGACAATAGCTTCAGTTGGCAAACTTGTATATTCCATCGGGAAAATCTCTCCAGCATCTTTATCTAAGATACCAAATGTTCCATTTTCATTATAGACTGCATAATATGAACTGCCTATGTACTTGATTTGATTATAAACATCTTTTGTTAAAACTTTACCAGTTTCATCAATTAATGAATACCCCTCTTCTTTACTTTTCACAATAGCACGCCCATTCGCATCAAATGGTTCAGCCGCCAAAAAAGTCTTATCAATAACTTTTTTGTTATCAAAGTTATAATACTGATATCCTTTATCTCTTATATAGACAGGGAAAATCTCATAATATACATGATATGCTACAGGATATAACTGGCAATTTTCAAAATCACCTGTTGATTTTCCATCTTTGAATATATGATGAGGTCCATAGATATCTGTCGAACGTGCAACATATGTATAAGCTGACATATAATAACTTGTCATCAATACTGGAGCTTTTCCAACTTCATAAACAAAAGTTTTATTATCATTTGTTAAAACAATATTTCCTGTTGAATCAAATGATGCTTCCTTAATAGCAATTGTATTTTGATAATATTTTTTATGTTCAAAATCTATATAAATCATACTTTTGGTTGCCTCATCATTTAAAACAACACCTTTATCATTTTGAGCCAAAAATTGAAATGTTCCTTTTTCATTAATTGTTAATTCAATATTATTCTTTTCATCTTGTTTATCAAAATAATAATAATTCTCATTTTTTTCTAAACCAAGAATAACACTTGTACTATTCTTATATTGATTTGCATATCTAACAATTTGAATATCATTGTATAATATTTCACCATTATGATAGAGAACGATATAAGTATTGTCTTTGAGGATAATTGGTAATCCGCTTTTCATAATTCCTGTTTTTTCATCAGCAGAATAAAGAACCTCTCCTTTATTATTAAGAACATAAAGATTATTCTTTATGAATGTTTGAGTTGGTGTAGTTTGTTTCTCTTCCTTTTTATCTTTATCATCTTTTTTTTCTTTTTTGACTTCAACCTTTTTTGTGGCATATAACATTTCATCTACAGCTTCTAAAGTTTCATATGTTCCAGGTTTAATAATTTCATCACCTTTATCAGAAATAACCCCTTTTTGATCATTTGCATCAGTCACAATATATCCAATTCCACTCACTTCTTCAAATGTTTTATAACTATACTCTGTGAGTCTTTCTCCATTTTGATTATATAAAGCATACAACGTATTATCACGTGTAACCATAAATGTTGTATCTTTCTTTTGTTGTGAGCATCCTACTAATAACATCATAGCAAGTACCAATACAAGTAGTTTCTTCATAAACAACCTCCTTAATATCGACAATAGTATAACATAAATATTTGGTATTATCATTGTTTTTTAACATAAGAGGGCTATAATATTATACAGAGGAGGTATTTCAAATGAATGAAACATTAAATACAATAATGACAAGAAGAAGTTGTCGTCAATATCAAAATGAGTGTATCAAAGAAGATGAACTTATAACAATTCTTGAGGCTGGTATTCAAGCCCCAAGTGCCATGAATCAACAATTATGTGAAGCTTTTGCTATTATAAATAAGGATTTAATTGATGAACTTGCAAAGGCAATTAAAGATGTTTTTGATGAACGTGGAGATAAAAAACCTGAAACCTATCATTGTGCATATCATGCACCTGTCTTGGTTATTGTTAGTGGTCCTGAATACGATAGTCGCCGTGTTGAAGATGGAAGCTGTATGTTGGAAAATATGTTTTTAGCAGCAACAAGTTTGAATATTGGTTCATGCTGGATTAATCAATTAAGAGATACACAGAATGTAGATGAAGTCAGAAATATCTTAACACGGATTGGTATTCCAGCAAATCATCAGGTTGTAGGTTGTGCAGCTTTAGGCTATATATCATCACAATCAACAATTAAAGAAAAGAAAAAAGAAAGAATACACATTGTCAAATAAAATGTAACTCAGTGACTTTTCTAAGTAACTGGGTTTTCTTTTATAGATAATTATACAGAATACATATATAATACGCCTAGGGAGTGATTTGATATGAAGATTAAAAATGATACGAAATCATTATCAATTGGTATTGAATTTGATTCTTTTGATGAAAAAGATAAAGTTCTTGCTTCTATCCAAAATATGAATACAAAAATACCCTGTTACAAAAGAGAGAAAAAGTATTTATTAAATATAGATTCTATTTACTATATTGACTTAATAGATAAAAATACATTTATTTTTACAAAAGACGACTGTTTTGAATCTCCACTTTGGTTATATCAAATAGAAGAACTATTAAATGAAGATTTCATAAGAGCAAGTAAATCGACACTCTTTAATATGCAGCATATTAAAAGTTTAAAAGCTGATATTGGTTCAAGAGTTATTGTTTATTTAGATAATGGTGATCAAATACTTGTATCTAGAAAATATGCAAAAGAATTTAAAAAAAGATTAGGAGGTGTTTAATATGGATTCGATTTTTGATTTCATTCTCAATATTTTGAAAAAAACTGTTATGCCTTTTACAGTTTCTATAATATTTTTAACCATTTTTGGATATTTTTTTGGAGATGATATGGCTCAGATTTCACCACTATCTACAGGAAGTGCAATTTCATATATAACTATTTTTCAATTACTTTCTTTAAGCATTTTTATTGGTTTTATAAATACTTTATTTGATTCAACTTATTTTCTAAGAAAAATACTTTTTCTATATAAAAATATTTTAAGAATTATTATTATTGTATTTATCACTATTATATATATTGTTTTATTTGATTGGTTTCCATTAAATAATATTCTAGCATGGATTGGATTTATTATTGCTTTTGGAATATGTTTAATCCTATCTTTATCAATTAGTTTGTATATTACACATAAACAAGACCAAGAATATCAAGTTCTTCTCAAACATTATCAAAAAAAGAAAACACAAAAACGTAATTAATATTCTGTATATTTTTTTAAGATAATCACATAATGATTGTAGGAGTGATAAAAAAATGATTGATAAAAGAAAAAATGTTAAAAAAGAAGCCCCTGCTAAAAAGACGGCTTACAACAATCAATGGACGAATAATTCATTGAAGTATTACCCTGATGAGCGACCACGACAAGATGGCCCAGGCGGCAATTAATATATTTTTCATTTCGATGCGAGCACTATAACACAGGCTGATCCCCTGTGTTTTTATATATTTAAAAAAGTAGACTTCTCAACAAAAAATATAAACATATGTCTTACTTGTGTCCTTAAACAATTCATTTTCAATATCATTTCTATCTTTTTGTGAAACTGCATTTAACGACTCATCCATCAAATATATCTCTTTATTTGATAATGTATTGATATAAGTCGATCCGCCTTAGGATTTTGTATCATGATAATTATATAAGTCATTATTGATTAAAGCATTTCTTATTTTATATGCTTTTTTATGAATAACTATATTTCGAATATTACAATATATAAATCCTAACAGATAGATAATAAGAAGTATAAAACTTATTATTAAAATCAACATAACTAAAGAATTAATAGTAAAATCTTGTTCTAATCCAGAATCAAAAATATATTGAAAACAAAATGACTTTATTATATTTTCAGCTATAAAAAAAGGAAAATTCAAGACTATACCAATTATATATATCATATTTATTGACCTGCCTTTCTAAACCATCTCGTTTTACCTACACTATTGCGTATATTTCATTTCACTTAATATCACTTATAACTTTTTATTTGAATGATAAATGATATTTTCGACATCTTCATTTTAAATCAAATATACTGGTTGTGACAACATATTCTGGTTTGCAAAGTAGCAACCATGAGTTGTACCAGTGATTCTCCAAATTTCACTTACATAACAGAAACTTTTTGTACTATTACTGACTTGACTAGCTTTTCCTAGAACTGTCATTTTATTGTAAATGTTCTGTCTTTAATAATTAGGGATACTTATAGGAGAATAATAGCACCAAATATTATGTTGATTACAGCAAAAAAGAGTCCTAAGACTCTAGTGTAAAGATTTGCTTATTTTGAGTATTGCTGTCATGACCAATGAAGATGTGGAATTCTCCTGGTTCACTTGCAAAACTCATATCCTTAGTTATAAATCTTAGCATCTCTTCTTTGATTTCAAAAGTTACTGTTTGAGATGTATGAGGTGCTAAATATACTTTTTGCACTCCTTTGAGTTCTTTGACTGGTCTCACTACCGAACCAGCAATATCTCTTATATAAAGTTGAACAACTTCTTCTCCTGATATATCTGAAGTGTTGCTCACAGTCACACTGGCAGTGATTGTAGAATCATTTGTCAGAGTTGTCTTGTCTAAAGTGATGTCACTATATTCGAATTCACTATATGATAACCCATAACCAAAACAGTAATAAGGATCATTTGGTATATCAATATATCGTGATGTAAAACGTTTGCTGTGTGTACTTTCTAAAGCAGGTCTACCTGTACTCATATGATTATAGTAAATTGGGCATTGTCCTACTGAATATGGAAATGTCATAGACAATCTTGCACTTGGATTGACTTTTCCATAGACGAGATCAGCAATACCATCACCACCTTCAGTACCAGGAAACCAGCATTGTAAAATTGCATCACTATTTTCTGCAACATCTTTTAATGCTAATGGTCTACCACTAAAAACAAGAGTCACAACTGGTTTTCCTAATTTCTTTATGGCTTTTAAAAGTTCTAGTTGAACTTTTGGAATTGTAATATCTCCTCTTGCACCACCTTCACCACTTTGATGTGAATGTTCACCAATAGCAACGATAACCACATCAGATTCTTTAGCAATATCTATAGCCTCTTGAATTTTTTCATCTTTATTTCCAGTTAAGTTTGTTTCTTTTTTGCCATATCCAAAGCTTTCAAATAGACTATCATCATCCATCATAGGATAACCTTCAGCACATTTGACATGTTTTCCTTGTTTTTTTAGGCCATCATAGATTGTCACAACCTTGTCTGGATCCACATTAATCGACCACATTCCACTTAAATTCTTATTAGAAGCATAAGGTCCAACAACTGCGACTCTTTGATTCTGATTGATAGGGAGGACAGAATCATTTTTGAGGAGGACGCATGTTTTGCTGACAACTTCTCGTGCGACTTTTCTAAATTCATCACACATGACATATTGTTGTTCTTCTAATTCATTGGCTCCACGATATGGATTTTCAAAAAGCCCTAAATCATTCTTAAGTTTTAATACTCTTTTCACTGATTCATTAATAAGCTGAATATCAATTTGACCAGATTCTACTAAATCTTTTAAGTGATTTGAATAGGTTGCCGTCATCATATCAATGTCACAACCAGCTTCGATTGCTAATTTGGCAGCTTCTTCATAATGAGCAGCAATACCATGAGGAACTAATTCTTTAACTGCTGAGTGATCTGAAATAACAACTTCATCGAATCCCCATTCATCTCTTAGGACATCTTTAAGAATCCATTTATTAGCAGTCACAGGGATCCCATCAATTGTATTAAATGATGTCATAACCAAATGACATCCTGCATCAATAGCAGCCTTATAAGCTGGTAAATAGGCTTCTCTTAAAGAACGTTCCCCTAATTCCACAGTGTTATATTCTTTACCTGCAAGTGGTGCACCGTATCCAGCAAAATGTTTAACACAAGACGCAATTGTTGAGTGAGGATCATTATTTCCTTGATATCCTTCAACCATAGCTTTGGCATATTCACAGTTGAGAAAGTTATCTTCACCATAACTTTCCATAACACGTCCCCACCTTGCATCTCTAACCATATCTACCATTGGTGAAAAGGTAATATGAATCCCAGAGACTGCTGCTTCTTTCGCTGCTATTTGAGCAGTTTTCTTAACTAATTCAGCATCAAATGAACACCCTAATCCTAATGGAATAGGAAAGATTGTCTTAAATCCATTAATAATATCTGCCATAAATAACATTGGAATCTTCTTTTCACTTTTTTCTAAATAAGCATTTTGAAGCGTTTTTAATTCTTTTGCTCCTAAAGTATTTAAGATAGAACCTGTTAAATGAATTTTATCTTTATCAATACCAATTTTTTGCACTGGTCCAGTTGCAACCTTTTCATTACTATCAAAGAAATTTCCATTTAATTGTACCAATTGACCAATCTTCTCATCTAATGTTAAACTTTCTAATAATTCATCTAATTGTTCTTGTTTCATAGAATACCTCCTTCTACTTTGCAGCTTCTTGTTCTAATTTATATGCATCATTATCAGCTTTTCTAAAGAATGGATACCATACCAATCCAAGAATCACCATAACAACAATTTGTAAAACAACTGCTTGCCAACTGCCTTGAATAGCAGCATGGAATCCAATTGGTAAGCCAAAAATTGTTGATGCTCCCATTAATGTAGGAACTAATCCAGAGGCAATGGCTGCATATGAAATTAATATAGCAATCACATTCCCAAATACAAACGGTATAAAGAATGTAAAGTTTAAGACCAACGGTGTCCCAAAAATAACTGGTTCAGTAATTCCAAATAATGCTGGAACTAAAGATAAACGACCTAAACTCTTATATTGCGATGACTTTGCAAAGAAAGCCATTAAAATAACAAAACCTAAGACACATCCCCCAAAAGTAAATGTTTCAAAAAATGCCTTTCCAATAATATTTGTGCCTGCTCCAATTCCATTTTGAGCAACAGATGCTTGATTTGCTAAATCCAATGTTAACCAAATTGGTGTATAAATAGGTGCAATAACATTTGTTCCATGAATCCCAAAGAACCATAACAATTGAGCAGCAATTGTAAAAATACACATAGCCCATAAATTTCCACCTAAACCTTGTAAAGGTATTTGAATAATTGAATAAACAAATTGATGCATACAACCATAACTTGTTTTTGCAAAAAGACCACTTATAACAATAAATAAAACAGCAACAATCATTCCTGGTACCAATCCTTCAAAAGTTCTTGAGACCATTGGTGGAACACTATCAGGCATTTTAATTGTCCACCCTTTTGCTTTCACAAAGACAAAGATTTTTGCAGTAATAATTGAAATAATCATAGCTGAGAAAACACCAGCAGCCCCTAACCAAGTTGTTGGAATAGCACTGATTTTATCAGCAGTAGCACCTATTGGTGTCACAATTAAAAAAGACATTAATCCAACGACTGCAGCTGCAATTCCATCTTCTTGTGAATTATATGATTTTACTAATGCATTAGTCACCATAACAACAATATACAAAGCAAGACATCCAATTGTAAAACTATTCACATTTAATAATATTGATGTTATTCCTAAAGCTTCAACCGCATTTCTGACTGCCTCTACTGGAAATACAACCAATAATAAACATAAAGAACCAACCAAAGTCACAACAATAGATCCCATCATCCCCGAAGATATTCCTTTTAATGTTGGATTGTTTGCTAATCTTGTCATATAAGGATTTAACTTCTCAAATATTTTTTCCATCTTTTCTTTTCCTCCAATTTATGTTAGCGCTTAACATTACATTCCTATTATAATTGATTTTCAATAGTAGGTGCTACGCTATTTTTGCATAAAAAGAGGTCAATAATTAACTCCTTATAATCTCTGCAGTCAATTATTAACCTTAATATCGTCATTTTTTAATATTCTTTAAACACCAACATTACCACTACTTATTCCTTCTTCTTTATCATTCAAAGGTAACCACTCTAATACTCTATAAATATATCTATCCCAGAAATCCCATTCATGTTTTCCTTCACCTTCTTCATACAAAACATCAACTTGATGATTCTTTAAATAATCTCTAAAATCTCTATTCACTTGAAGAAGACGATCATCTTTTCCACAAGCCATGTAAATTTTTGGCATTTCTTTTTGATTAACTTTCAATAATAGTGCTTCATAATCTTTATCACTACCTTTAACTTGATCTAAATCACCAAAAACACTTTCTAAATAACTGCGTTTATTCAGATAAGGGATATCATCCCCATCTTTAGCATTGGGTAAACTATCAATTAATAAAGCTGATGATAATGCTGCAATACATCCAAATGTTTTATAATATTTCAAACCATTTGTAATTGCTCCATATCCTCCCATAGATAGACCAGCAATAAATGTATCTTCTTTTTGTTTGGAAAGAGGAAACAATCTTCTTGTTACATCAACTAACTCTTCACCTATAAACTTTGAATAATATTCATGTGACTTTTCATTATCAACATAAAACTTATTCTCTCCTGAAGGCATAATGACTGCTAAATCATGATCTTGAGCCCATCTTTGAATTCTTGTTCCACAAATCCAATCTGTATAATTACCAAAGATTCCATGTAATAGATACAATGTTTTATATTGTTTTCTTTTGAATTCTTGTTCTTCCTCTATAACTTTATCTACTGGAATGAGTGCATTTATTGTCACTGTTCTCATCAATGACTGTGAAAAAAAATCAACTTTTATTAATGCCATATTCAACATCTCCTTCTTTAATTGTCATTTTTAATACTCTTTCGATATGCACTTGGTGTGAGTCCATATGTTTCTTTAAATAATTTATTTAATGATTTTACATTAGCAAAACCATTATTTTCAGCAATTGTTATTATGGAAAGGTCAGTACTCATAACTTGTTTAAACGCTGAGTTTAAACGAATACTATTCAAATATGTTAAAAAAGTACTTCCTGTATACATTTGAAACATTCTTGATAGATATTGTGGAGAATATCCAAATTCAGATGCAACTTCATTGAGTGTTAAATTATATTGATAGTGTTCTTTTATATATTCACAGATTTCTGATAAACGATCTAAATATTTTTGACTTTTAATATCTATATTTTCTTCTTTAACCCTAAAATTTTTAACAAGTAAATATCCTAATTCAAATAAAAGTGAATAAACTTTTAAATAATATGCATCATCTTTTCTTTCACTATAAAGATACATTTGATACAGCAATTCTCTCATTGCTGAAAAAATTTTATTATCTTTTAATTCCAAAGTATTACAATGTATATATAATGATTCATTATTAGAAAATGTTTTTAAAAAATCGCCTGGTATTTGTAAGACTATGACTTCATTATCTTCAGGACTCTGTGTTGAATGAACTTCTTTAGAATTAATATAAATAAAATCGTTTCTATTCAATTCATATTTCCTTTTATTCATCCAAATATTTAATTTTCCTCTTCTTACATAAAGTATTTCTGCTGAACGATGCCAGTGTGATGGTATAATGCGTAAATCATTATGAGCAGAAAAACTAAAGATTTTCACAGGAATACTATCGTTAGGCATAATGAGTTCGTGTTTATATTCTGTTTGATTCATTACTCATAATTTCCTTTCTTTATTGAATAGGTTTGCCTATTCTTTTTTCTTTTCGCCATTGTGGAACATCACCGTCTTCACCCCAATATTCATCAAGCGATGTAATTTTATTATCTACTATCTCAAAAAATGAAACAACGTGAAATGAGGCATCACTTGAATAAACATGCGTGACTGTAACAACAGTATGATTCAAACACTCAATACGTTCAACTTTTCCACACCAATTGCCAGGATAATCACAATTTGCTCTTATAAACTCGTTAACATTAAATTGTTCATTAGAATCATGCCAACGAATATAAGCATTTTCATAAAAATATCTTTTTAATGCTTCTTCTTTTTGTTTTGCAACATCTTCCCAATACTGAATTATAAATAATTGAATATCCATCTTTACTCTCCTTTATTATATATTGATTCTATTCAACACATATAGCAAACTTCATAGCATTATATGCCAAAGCAAAATCTTGAAAAGAAACTTCTTTTAATTCTCTATTCATTGGGTCTTGAATATAAAAAATTTCTTTATTCATATCATAGCCATTCACCAGAACAATATGGAGATTCTTGACAGCCTGTCCGAAATAGTAAGTCTTCAATTGTGGTTCATAAAGATTACCTGTAACCCAAGCAACAACAGGATGATCATTAGTCAATTCGTCTCTTATATCAGCTAAGTCAGAACCAGATATATCACGAAGACCCCCATAATCTTTAGCATATTGAATAAGTGGCGTAGGAAAAATAGTATAGTAATCATCTGCTTGACTTGGCAGTCCAAAAGGATCTCCAGAAAAACCAAAGTATGGTGATTGACTGCTAGGTTGCCGCCTAATAAAATCAACTAATTCTATATTGACTTTTCGCTTATACTTTAATGCCATATAGAGTGCAGTTGTCTCACAACCATTTGGTGCATTGACATCCATTTGATTATAGTATGGAACATCTATGAAAACAGTTTTTTTATTTATAGAATGAACTTTTTTCTGAACATGAACAGTAATATTTCTTTGAGAAGACAATTGATTATCTTTTGTCATTGCTTTTATTATTAGTGAATATGTTCCTACTTTATGAATATCAATATTTGATGAATCAAATTTAGTTTCTTTTAATTCACTATAACAAATCATACGATATTTCTCTTGAAAATCATATTGTTGTCCCTGTTGAAGATAAAGAGTATTTGGACCTAAAATAACAGGCGCTCTTGTTTGTATAACTTCAATTGGAAATTCAAGAACTTCACCTTGATATTTTATTTGAGCCTGATAAATTCCAACATCTTCATATGAATGAGATTGATTTGATTTTTGTAATGACATAATACTATTTCTTTCAATGTCTTGAGTTTGTTTGGCTGTTAACCCATCAAAATTCAAATACAGTTTTGCCTCTAAAGGAATTTTATTTCCTAATTCTATTTGAAATGTTTCTTGTTTTGGTTTTAATATTTTATCTTTTTGACAACCTGTTAAACCAAACAAGCTGATACCTATACATAAACATATTTTAATCCATGCTTTCATTTTCTCACATCACTTTCACGAGTTCTTATTTATTTTATCACTTCCAAAAGAAAAAGGGGCTGTAACGAAAATAACTTTTTAAAGAGTTGATTTCTTTCAGCTCTTTTCTTTTTATGTTTTTGATGTAAAAAACATCTTCTTTCATTTTGAAGATGAATATTGTCGTTTTTATATCATTTTCAGCTGTTTTTGGGCGCAATATCCCTATATCACTCAAATCTCATTTTTTATGTACATAACTTTAAAGTTGAGAAGTTCTTTTTGCCTTTTTTTCTCTATTTTTAGTCGATACCTATGATATTTAATTAGATTGTATCCTAAGTATACTATGAGAAATTCCATTTTTGCATTTTTTACTCCTCCTCTTGTCAATCTTGTAAATTTCATGTCCTGCTTTATCACTCCAAATGCTCCTTCTACCTGTATGCTTCTTTGTTTCCTTAGCTCTTTTCCAAATTCAATAAATAGATTTTTATCAACAACTGCATAGAATTCATCCAGTACTGTATCTCTTATCAGTACCTTCCTATGATTTTTCCTTTTGCAGCATTCTTCCTTATAGGGACATCCCTCGCAGCTTTCTTGGCTTGTCATTTTTTGCTTTATTTTCAGATATTCTCCACTTTCATCATATATGTCTCCAATATGACAATCAAAAACTAGCCCTCCTGGACATACTTTATACCCATTATTATTCTTTTCCCAGTTATATGGATTGAACTTCTTTTTTATGAATCCTGATTCATTCTTCTTTGCATACATTCCATATTTCATATATAGATCCATTCCATGGGTTAGGCAGTACATATAGTTATCTTCACTTCCATATCTGGCATCTGCCATTGGATATATTGGATATCCTCCTGTGAATTTCCTATATCGTTCCGTGAATGGTATAAATGTCTTTGCATCTGCTGGTCGCTGAAACAAATCTGCATTGACTATGATGCCATCACTTACTGCTATCTGTGCATTATAACATGGTCTACTCAACCCGGTATTGCAGTAATAATCCATCTTTGTTGCACACATTGTGGCATCATGATCAGTCTTTGAACAGCTGTTTCTATCTTTTCCTATGACAGACAGCCAATATTCATATTCATCAAGCTTCATATAATATTCAAGAAACAGGTCATACCATCTTTGAATATCATTTTTTCTTCTTCCTCTTCCATAGACTGGTTCAATGTATTCACTAACCATCAGTTCCATGAGATACTGCACAATATATCCTATTTCCTGTGCACAGTAAAAATGATGATATGGAAAGTCAAAACCACTTTCCATGTTTACCTCAATGATTGCATGCGTTATTTTAGAAAACAATCTCATTCTGGCATTGAGTATTCTTGCCTTATATACAAAGGGATATTTGTTAGCATTGGCTTCTATCTTTGTACCATCAATAAATTGAACTGTTTTATCAACATCCATGAGATGACAAATGTTGCCAACGACGTCAAAAAAGATATGTTCAATATCATCAATCAGATAATCATTCATGAGACGTTCAAACGTCATGAAGCTTGGTGTTTCCTCATTCATGATATACATGAATCTGATATCGTACCTACATAAGGATTGCAGATCCCTAAGATGGCATTGTCCAATCATTCTCGCAAAGAGGACAGCCTTCAAAAGCAAAACGTTATCATATCCCTTTCTACCTCGACGCTCATCTTTTTTTAAATACTTCTTAAGATTCACTCCTTCTAGCGCCTTTAAGAAAGAAACAACCTCATCATCAGGATTAATTTTTATACCTAAATCTAGTGGCAAAGATAACTGAAATGCGTTATAATTATCAGTGTAATTAGATTGTGTAAATGTGATGGTTTCCATAATCTAATTATACCAAAAAGGACAATGAGAATCATCAATTGATTTCAGTGTCCTTTTTGGTTGAGCTCATTTATGAAATATTTATTTCGTTACAGCCCCTTTTGATAATCACGAAAATTAACAACCTGAATATGATATTTTTCCAACCAATCTTTTAACCATTGACTACATAAAAACTCACATTCCATGGGTCTAATCAAGGTATAAGAAGAACGCTCTAAAATATATTGATCTAAAAAACCAGGATGAAATACAACAATACTACATTCATTCTTTTGAATATTCGCTAGTTGACTTTCAAAATATGTGTATGGATCATAAAGACCTTTTTCATCAAACGAAAAGAAATCTAAAGAATAAATATGATGCTGCTTTTGCCAGTTTGGATCCATAGGATTATCATAAAAAAGATGATGTCTTTTCGCAACATTTTCTAAGGCCTGTAAATAGTTTTTAGAAAAAACAGCATGTCCTTCAAAATATTCTGGTTTCTTTCCAGTTATCTCTATAAATCTTTTGAGTTGGGCTTCAATCTCTAATTCACATTCCAAAATATCAATTATATCCTCTTGTCGATGATTGATATCATGACTCGAATAAAATTCACCATTATCATTAACCAAAGATGGAATGAGGGCAGGATTACTGATTGGTTTTCCTAAACAGATATTTGTATGTTGTCCCAGGCAAATATCAATATCCTTTATCAATTGATAACCATGTCTGGCACTTTCCATATTAGGCATTATTCCTACACAGCTCAATGCTCCATCCTGAATAGATTTTAATAGACCATAATTTACTCCCTCACTTATACCTAAATCATCACCACGAAAAATCATTTTCATAGTTTTTCACCACCTTTTTGAAATAATTGACAATATGTATAATAAGCTCCAATTAAATTAGAATCATTATGATATTGACAAGTTTTCACTTGAGGCTTTCTAAACAGATAAGCCTTTGTAAAGATTTCATCAATCTTTTCCTGAATTTTTTCTACAAACAATGGGTCTTGGCTGATTCCTCCTCCAATACAAAAACATTCAGGATTCATGATACAATCAATGTTATAACAAAATTTTGCTATAGCATCAAACCAATCCTCTAACACAACAACAACTTCTTCATCCTGCTGACGATAAAGCTGCATCATTTGTTCACCATCAATATTTTCATCTTCTTTCATGTTTTGTATCTTTTTTACAACTGCTAAAGTTGAATACTCACCAGCAAAGCTTTGATAATTTCCTTGATGCAAATCTACAAAAACAGGACTAAATTCACCGGCAATCAAATCCAATCCACGTAAAACCTGATGGTTCATAACGATACCACCCCCAACTCCTGAGCCAAAAATAAAAACGACACAACTTTGACAATCTTTAGCTTGTCCAACCCATGATTCACACAAAGCCGCTGCTTTGCCATCATTTTCAACCGATACAGGTAAATGATCACATAATGCTGAAAGTTTTTCAGCAAGTTCTAAACCTTCCAAATAAACAAGTGCTCCACTTGTTAACATCACACCTTTTTCAATATCTATTTTTCCAGGTACACTCATCGCAATTCCCTGGATATTTTCATTTCTATATGATAAATAAATATTTTGTAATGTCTTAAAAAAATGTTCTTGAGATTCATAAGGTGTTTTGATTTTAGATGTCTTTGTTAACTGACATTCTTCATCAATCAAACCATATTTGATAAAAGTTCCACCTACATCAATCACTAGTACTTTCTTTTCCATTTTGTCCTCCTTATAAAATAAGGACTTTTTCTAAAGAAAAGCCCTTGCTTTTTTATGAATGTTGCTGTTTACGATATTGTGAGGGCGTCATTGCATACCATTTTTTAAAATGATTAATCAAAGCATGTTCACTAGAAAAACCACATTCAAAAGCTATATCAATAATACGTTTTGATGATGTCATTAATAAAAACTTTGCTCTATCTAAACGAAGCTTTGTTAAATAGGTATAATAGTTTGTATTTGAATAACGCTTAAACATCAATGAAATATGCTGAGTTGTATAACCAAAATGATTCGATAAATACTGTAAAGATATATCTTCACGATAATGAGTACTGACAAAGAAAAGAATTCTTGAAAAAATATCATTATTTTCATGATGATAGGATGTAGGATCATAATGACTTTCCTGAAGACAATGAGCCAACAAGGAAAGAAGGGACGCTTTATATTCTAATTGGGAGATAATATCATCATGATTCATTTTAGCAATAACTTGTGAAAACAAGTCTATAAAACCATTATAATCTTTAATCATAAATACTTTATCAAGCAATAATGTAGAAGGCATGTGCTGTATAATAAAACCATTATTAATATGCAAACATTGGAGACGAAAATGACCTGCATTTCCAATCATTTTATGAAGTGACTGCATACCAATGACAATCACATCACCTGGTCCAACCTCAAATGAACCAGATGGTGTAATAGTTGTCATATGTCCATCAATAATGTGAACAATTTCCAGCCATTCATGCCAATGAACTTCTATAGTGGAAGGTGCTTCATTACTTCCTGCTGAATCTATAAACAAACAATATTTATTATCATCATAATCTCTAATACTACTATCAACATCTTCATATTCTTCATCGAAAATCAATCTCATTTCTATCACCAGCAACATTCTAACACATTTTACTATCTTACATCAATCAAGATCTTCTCCATTGGTTTCTATCACTTTTTTATACCAGCTAAAAGATTTTTTGCGTATTCTTTTAAGTGTACCTTCTCCAAAATCATCCATATCCACATAGACAAATCCATAACGCTTTTTCATCTCACCTGTTCCTGCAGAGACAAGATCAATACATCCCCATGGTGTATATCCTATAACGTCTACACCATCATATTCTATTGCTTTTTGAATTTGTTGAATATGTTTTCTTAAATAATCAATGCGGTAATCATCTTGAATACTACCATCTTCTTCAATTGTATCTAAAGCTCCTAAACCATTTTCAACAATCATAAGTGGAAGTTGATATTTATCGTATAAACGATTTAAAACAAGTCTTAAACCTTGTGGATCGATAGGCCATCCCCATTCACTTTCTTCAAGATATGGGTTTTTAACGCCACCTAACTGATTACCACCTGATTTTTCATTATTTCCATGTGTTGAAATAACAGACGAATTATAATAACTAAATGATATAAAATCTACTGTCCCTAAAAGAAGAATTTGTTCATCACCATCTTCTTTTTGTAAAATGATATTCTGTCTTTCTAATTCCTTTAATTTATAGGCTGGATAATAACCACGACATTGAACATCATAGTAGAAATCTTTAAAATCTCTCGCCATTTCCATTTCAGCAATAGCATCATCGGGATGACATGTTTCCGGATAGAATAAAATATTAGCAATCATTAAACCAATCTGAAAATCCGGATTGATTTGATGTCCTAAATAAACTGCTTTTGCACTAGCAAGTAACAAATGATAAATGGCCTGTTGCTGTTTTTGAGGATTGGATGCTTCTGTAATACCTAAAGTAGAATAATCTCTTAAAAAATTAATTTCATTAAAAGTTAACCAGTATTTAACTTTATTTTGATAACGCGTAAAAATAGTACGACAGTAGTTCATAAAGAAATCTATTGTTCTACGATCTAACCATCCTTCATATTGGTAAGACAAATGGAGCGGCAAATCAAAATGATTAATTGTCACAAGTGGTTCAATTCCATATTTATGACATTCATCAAAAACATCATCATAGAATTTTAAACCTTCTTCATTAGGTTGATCATCATCACCATGAGGAAAAATACGTGACCAGTTAATAGACATTCTAAACGTTTTATATCCCATTTCACCCATTAAAGCAATATCTTCTTTATAGTGATGATAAAAATCAGTTGCCACATGACTTGGATAATAAACATCTTCATCAACAATAGCTTTTGCACCTTTTGGCACATCTTCAAAACGATTTATTTCTTTTTTTGTTCCATCCTCAAGTTCAATCATAATACGTCGAGGATGTTTTTGATCACCATTTGTAATGGTATCAGCAGTCGCCAAGCCTTTACCACCACTCAAATAACCACCTTCGTATTGATTGGCTGCTGTAGCACCACCCCATAAAAAGTCTTTAGGAAATCCCATATTTTACCTCCTTAAATTTTTCTTTTTGCATTTGCATAAGCATCACTTCGCTGAATCCAATCTAAAAATTCTTCAATACACTTGTCCCAGAAACGCCATTCATGCTCATAGCCTGGTACACTCAACCATGTTAATGACATCTTTTTTTCTTTTAAACTTTTAACGAATTGAACATTCGTATCATAAAGAAAATCCTTATCACCACAAGCCATATAAATAGGAATCTCATGTTGACATTGATCCAAAACTTCATAAAGATCAATTGGATTTCCCTGCATTTCAATACCTGGTGAAAATGCACCAATTGCACTATATTTTTCAGGATGACTCAATCCATGATAAAGAGCACCAAATCCACCCATAGAAAGTCCTGCAATATAAGTATCTTCTTTTCTTGTAGAAACAGGGAAAACCTGAGTAATAAATTCTGGTAATTCATTTTCTATAAAATCTGCGAATAAATCCTCATCTTGATCAATATATTTTTTATTTTCACCTGAAATCATAACAACAGCAATCTGTCTTTCTTCAGCATATAATTCAACATTTGTATAGCCACACCATTGTGCATGATTATTTCCAAATCCATGTAAAAGATAGAGTACTGGAAATTTCTTATGATAATCATGATGAATTTTTCCCTTATTAATCATACTTTCAGGAATCGTAACTGTTGGTAAAATCACATCAATATCAACAGTTCTCATTAATGTATATGAAATGACATTACATTGTATTTTTGCCATAATGTTTTCTCCTTTCCAAAAAGAAGTTTGTCTAAACAAACTTCTATTTCGCTTTTAATTCTTGTTCTTGTTTTAAAGCATTGTTGTCATCAATTAAGAAGAATGGTAAATACATGACAAAATGAATAGCCAAGCTTATTAACCATAATAACAACATGAAGACTCCACCTTGGAAGAACACAGTAATGAATCCAGGTGTTACCCAAGGCATAGAAATTGTTGGATTAAAAGATATTGGTAAAATACCAATTAAAGCCCAAGCAACTAATCCTGAAGCTGCAGGTGAAAAGACCATTGGAATCACATATAAAGGATTTAACATAATTGGGAAACCAAAAATGATTGGTTCATTAATATTGAAAATATTAGCTGGGATAACAAGTTTACGCATTGCTTTATACTTTTCAGATTTTGCAAATAGGGTTGCAATACATAATCCTAATGTATTTCCTGCACCACCAATTTGAACACAAGCCCCTAAAATTCCAAAAATAAGATAAGGCATTGTTTCTCCGGCTAGAAAAGCTTCAGTGTTAGCCATAGAAGCCATCATTAAAACAGGCATATATGGCATTAAAATAGCATTTGGATGAATACCAAAGAACCAGATTAAATTCATTAATGAAAAGACAATAATTAATGATATTGGTGAAGCTCCAAAATATGAAATTGGCTGACCAATAAATGTTGAAACAACATTGAATACATTTCCATTTGGTGTAAATGTACATGCCCATTTTAAGGCCAAAACTAATGTAAAGATAATCATAGCCACAAATGTAGGTGCTAATGACATACTTACCATTGGTGGTACTGAATCTGGTAATTTCAATTTCAAGTTTTTACTCATTAAAAAACAGTATAATCTTGGAATTAATAAACCTAAAATTAATGCCAAGAAAATTCCGTCACTCCCCATATAATTGGTAGCTAAAGCTGAAACTGAACTTCCAGCTTCATTAGTAAATGTTTGAATTGGCATTAAAATAATAAACGCTGCTGTAGACATGACAGCTCCAATAATTCCTTGCTCACCTTCATTTCTAGTAAAACAATATCCAATTGCTCCTACAACATAAATAGCAAGTAAAGATAATGTTAAAGATATAACCTCTTGCCCTACTGTATATAATCCTGTACTGTTTAAAAAATCAACCCATGGATCAATAGGCAAATTAGACAAAACGGCAATAACTGCTACCCCTAATGTAATTGGCATTGTATACATAAAACCTTCTGTTAATGCTTTAATGTATTTACTATTGGCGACCATTGTTGCAAATGGACCAACAACTTTTTCTAAGACAGTCTGTAGCTTATTAAAAAAATTCATATTTTTCCTCCTAATATTATGAAATTCGTAGCGCTAAATCCCTTTCATTTTCTAAACAAAGTATAACCTACTTTTTCTATATAAAATGTTTTATTTTTAATATTTTTATGAACGATAATAAACAAAAAAACTGCCTAAGCAGTTTTATTGATATTGAATATTTTGTTGTCTATTTAATGGGTAGATAGATAATTGTGAAGCAGAAACTTTATTTTTCATTTGAATACAATGAATTTGATTATTTTCATATGTCTTGTAATAATAAGCTCCATCATTCATGCTCATACAACAAGAATAAACCGTATAATCTTCTTGATTTTGCATTGTTTTTACTGAACCTTTGACCATTGCGACAGCATCTAAAATATGAAAAATCTGACTGACATTCTCTTCTTCTTTTTCATTTATCATAACATTTTCCTTTAACCACAATGTCTTCACAAAACGTGAAGCAGGTGAAAAATCACCAGGAATACCAATTGTCCCAAATCCATTTCCATAAGGCTTCAATGATTGACTAGTTAAATGATCTTGAGGATAAGACGATGTCAAATGCATATAGTTATGAACATTCCATTGATGATAAGGATATGGTGGATTGTTGGTTAAAATATGAAAAGCATCTTGATAAACCTGCAATCCTGACTGCGTTGATTGTAGAATCAGACTTTCTTTTTGATCAGCAATGATCCAATGTAAAGGTGTTAAAGGAATTTTTGCATTGAAAGAAATATCTAAAAGAGAAATTTGTTCAATGACTGTTTTCATTTCCTGTACACTTTCATATTGTCCTAATAGATAGGGAATCAGCTCATAAGGTGTTATGTTCGTTTTATTTGCCTGTTCAGGAAAATAACGAGCATTTTCTGGAAAATATAAGCCAGCCATGCATAATCCCTTTTCATTCATAGCTTCAGCATATAATGGATAATTTTCCATGCCATACCAATCATTGCATATTGATTTTTAAACAATGTTCCATTTTTTAATGGAAAAGAATAATGTCTTGGTGTCAATACAACTTGTTCACCAAATGTTGTTTCCAAATCTAAATTTCTACCAAAATATCCATTGAATTGAAATGCTGTACACATATCAAAATCACCTCATTACCATTATAGACCAATTTCTATAAAATAACAAAAAAGAGGCTGTAACGCATTAAAATAAATGTATATGATAGTAAATGAAAAATAGCACGTAGATTCTGGAATGAATTTATGTGCTGTTTTTAGTATAATTAGATTATGAATACGATTGAAATATTAGAATCTAATTATCCCATAAGCAATGGTAATTATAACGCATTTCAATGCAAACTTCCACTAGATTTTTTTACATTCGTTCCTGCAGATGATCCTGTGGCATCATTCGTAGAAATCATGAAAGGAATTGATACTTCTAAATATTTTAATTGCTCTCATAGAGGCAATAAGGGCTACGACCCTAATATGATGTTGCAAGTTACATTGTTTGCATTCATGAATGGCGAAGGTGAATTAAGAAAAATGGAGGAGTTGTGTAAATACGATATTCGATATATGTGGTTATCTAATGAACAGACTCCATCATTTATGGCTTTTCAAAGATTTATATCAGATAAATTATCGATGTCTATTGAAGATATTTTTTATGATATTGTCAAAAGAATTATTGAATTAGATGATGTTGATGCTTCTAAATTGTATATTGATGGAACTAAAATAGAAGCTAATGCAAAAAAGAACAGTTTTGTATGGAAAAAGCGATACTTGGATATCAGGAAAAACATTTTCAAAAGCAACTGATTTCATTTCAAAGTTAAATGAGCATTTTCATTTAAGATATGAAACAAAGTCAAAATATTCTTCCAATGATATAGGATTCATTGTAGAGCAGTTAATGAATATGATGGTTGAAAATAATACTGAAATTGTATATGGAAAAGGTCGAAATCGATCTATATTACAGAAATATTATGATGAATTTCTTGATATTTATATGAGATTGGATTGATATGAAAAATCTTTAGAAATTTGCGGTGATAGAAACAGTTATTCAAAAACTGATCATGATGCAACTATGATGAATATGAAATATGACTATTATAATCAGACGGGTGTTTTTAAGCCAGGGTATAACTTGCAGATTGGTGTATGTGACGAATACATTATGCATATGGAAATATTTTCAAATCCTACTGATACCAGAACATATATCCCATTTATGAAAAAGTATAAAGATATCTACGACAGGTATCCAAGATGGCCTATAGCTGATGCAGGTTATGGGAGTTATGACAATTTATTATTCAATGTTATTAATGGAATGGAACTTGGATTAAAATATAATTATTATGCAAAAAAGAATTCATCAGATTTTAAAAAACAGATCTATAATCCAATGAATTGGCAATATGATGAACAAGGATTTAAAGTTTGTCCACAAGGACATCCATTTCATATTGAAAAGGATGAACGATGGAATACCAAAGGAGAATATTTACAAATAAGTCGAGTATTTGAATGCGGTCAATGTCATACTTGCCTAGTCAAGGATAAATGTACGAAAGCAAAAGAACAACGAAAAATACAAATCAATTATGCTTTAAATGAATTACTGAATAGAGTTGATGAAAACTTAGGTAATGATGAAGGGAAAGAAATGAAGAAGCAACGATGTATTCAAGTTGAAGGAGCATTTGGTGTCATTAAACAGGACATGAATTACGCTCGATTAAGAAGAAGAGGAAGACTCAATGTAAAGACTGAATTATTATTAATAGGGATTGCCTATAATATATGTAAATACCACAATAAAAAGTCTCGAAAGAGATCACAAATAATTTCGTAAAATTCAAAATGAAAAAGTGCAAAAAATGCATGTTATTTTTATGGTACTCAAAAAGTTATCCCCACCCGGATAACTTTGTTTTTTTCTAAATCATAACAATAAAGTAAAAAAAGGCGTAACACCTAAAGATTAAAAATCTTTATTCGTTACAGCCTCTTAATATTGAACATTCTTTTATCTTTACTTTCATTATTAAACAAAATAACATAAAGTGTAATATAATTGAAATATATTTCATATTTGTTATAATAATTGATATAGAGAGGTGTCTTATATGGATCCAATGCAAAAAGTATCTATTCATTATTGTAACTTAACAAAAAAAGAAAGAGCAACTTGTGATTTAATTATGGAAAACCCTGAGGTGGTCATTCATAATCCCATTGCGGAAGCGGCTGAAATTTATCAAGTTTCACCATCTTCTATCTTACGTTTATCTAAGAAAATTGGTTATAAAGGTTATAGTGAATTTCGTTATGCTTTAGAAGGTTATTATAATCATCGTTCAAGAAATCAAAAGCAAACAATTCTTTCTGATGAAATTATTGATATTTATCAAAGTTCCTTTAATGAGTTGAGAAACAGTATAGATGAAAGTAAGATTATTGAACTTGTTCATATTCTACAAACAAAAAATTTTAAAACTGTTGGGATTGGTAATTCTTCTCTAGCAGCGAAACAGTTAATATATTCTTTATATGTAGAAGACTACTGGGGAGAATGTGTTAATGATAGTGTTAAAGTGAGTTTTCTTGACAAGACACTGACACCAAATGATGCGATTATTGTGTTCTCTGTCTCTGGTAATCATGATCTTTACTATAAAGAGATGAAAAAATGGAAAGAATCAGGTGCAACAATTGTCTTAGTCACAACCAATCCTGAATCTCAATTATGTAAACTATGTCAACTCTCAATTACTCTTCCTTCCTTACCGCTCACACTTTTCCAATCTCCTAAACAAGTTCACTATCTTGAAAATCGTACTATTTTTTATGTCTTCATAGATATTCTGCTGGCTTACTTTGTTACAACAAAGACCACTAATCAAACTGACTAGTGGTCTTTTTCTATGCTTCATTCTTGGCTTCTTCAGCAAGCAAAGTTTTATCATAGTTTTTAATAAACGGCATAATGATGAGAACATCTAAGGCACACAATAGTATCCATAAAACAGGTGCTTTCCAATCCATTGTCGATAAGAAAGCGGCTAATGGTGCAGGTGTTGTCCAAGGTAATACCAGATATGTTTTTCCAATAATATCAAAATATGTACAGGCATAAGCAATACAAATATTTAAAATAGTACAAAGTAAAGTTGGAATAAGTGTGAAGACATTCAAGACTGTAGGCACTCCAAATACAAGGGGTTCATTAATATTAAAGGCTGTAGATAATGGTGCAAGTTTACAAAGAGCTCTCATTTGTTTAGATTTTGTGACTAAAATCATAGCAATCAAAAGTGCTATATATGTACACCATCCACCCCAGACACCATTAAATTGACCAGCAAAAATATGTGTCATTTCTTGATGTGCTTGATATGCTTCAAGATTAAGTGCAATATTCATAGTAATGATAGGTGTTACAACTGCTCCTACCATATTATCTCCATGAATTCCAAAGAACCAGAACATCTGTGATAACAATAGCAATAATAAGATAGAAGGTAAAGATTCACTAGCACTTAATAACGGCTGTAATACATGAGAAAGTAAATCACATAATCCTCCTCCTGTCATTTGCGTACATACAACATTTAACAAGATAAATCCAATAACATTCATAGCCATTGGTATTAAAACTTTAAATGGTGAGGCTACATTGGGAGGAACTGAGGCAGGCATTTTAATTGTCACATTGTGTTTAACACAGAAATTTGTAATTTCTACTACAATAATTGCAACCAAAATAGCAGTAAACATTCCTCCTGCCCCAATGTTCGCAGTTGGCATAAATGAGCCAGTCTCCAATGTTTGTGGCGCAGCCGCAATACACAAGAAAGTTAAAAGAGCAGTAAAGCAGCTTTCTAGTTTTGGAATGCCATATCGTTCTGCTAAACGATAAGCAACGGCACCAACAACATATAAAGAGATAGCTCCTAATGTTAAGTTATAAGGTATAAATAATATATTTGAGTTTGCACTCGCCCAATCATACCAAGTTAATAGAAATTGATAGAAAAAGTTTGATCCAGTCATAGTTGTTGGATCAACTGGTGGTTGTGCTAATAATATCGCAAACCCTCCAATAATTGTTAGTGGAATCAAAATTCCCATAGCATCTCGAACTGCAGCCAGATGCCTTTGTTCACCTAATTTTTCAGAAATAGGTAATAATATCTTTTCAAGTTTTTCTTGAAATTTTCCAATAAACCCATTTGTTTGCATTTTTCTTCTCCTTTGTAGATATTTGTCGAGTCATGTAAGTGTTTACAATTTGAGTATATCATATATGAAATATATTTCAATATTTATTTTATATTTAATATATTTTTCATTTATATCTTTACAAAATGTTTTCAATTTGTATAATGAAAGTAAGTTATGTATGTGTTTGTCTAAGAAACAGTCTAATTAAGAATGAAATATATTTCATATAAGGGAGGAATATAATGAAATATTTTAAATCAGAAATTTTAAGTGAAAGAGTGATTAGAATAATTGAGCTTGGTGGTGTATGCTGCTACTTAGTTATAGGAGATAAAAAAGCCTGTCTACTAGATACAGGTTCAGGATACGGGAATATTAAGGAATACGTAGACACATTAACTGACAAGCCCGTCTTTGTTATTTTATCACATGCTCATTATGATCATATGGGTGGAGCTGCACTTTTTGAAGATGTCTACATCAATTTAGAGGATCTTCCCGTTTTTCGTAAACATGGGGATATGACAACACGCTATGAGGAAGCGCAAAGAATTCCAGAAACCAAAACAATTCCCTACTCAGATATGATTCCTACACGAATGAAACCAATGAAAGGCATTAAGAATGGCGATATCTTTGATTTAGGAAATGTTCATATACAAATGATATCTGTATCAGGACATACTCCAGGTATGATGTGTCCTTTGATTCAAGAAGAAAGAACAATTATTTTTGGTGATGCCTGTGGGGTTTCTGTATTGTTATTTGATGAATATTCATCTTGTGTTTCTGAATACTTGAAAAGTCTTGAAGTTTTAAAAACATATGAGAATGATTATGATACTATCTATCGTAACCATGGTACCTTTTTTTCAGAAAAATCATTATTGGATAATGTTATTGAATGTTGTCACCTGATTCTTACAAACCAAGATGATCATATTCCTGTTGAGTTCCATCATTATCATCTCTATGCTGCAAAAGAAACCAACGAGTTTCATCGTATAGATGGCAAAGAAGGTAATATTCTTTATTCACTTGATAAAGCAAAATAAAAAGGAGTGATTGTCTAGATTTCTAGATAATCATTCCTTTTCTATATATTTGTGTATAATTGTTCTTATTTGAGGCATTCTATCTTGCTCAAATTGAGGATGATCTTTTAACCATTTTCTATTCAATGGTGAGGGATGTGGCAATACATACAAAGGTCTTCCTTGAAAGATATGATCATTAAAAATTAATGATTCTAAAGTTTCATTGGGAAAAAGATACTTTGCAGCATAACTTCCAATAATAATATAAATTTGTGGTTCAATAATGTTAAGTTCTTTCTTCAAAAAATAATCCGCGCAATGTGTTGGTGGAGGAATATCACCTGTTGTTTTAGCTTTACCAGGATAACATCGTCCAACTGATGTTATGTAAAAATATTGAGGATTATCAAATTCTTCTCTCGTAATTTGATACCAATCCTTTAACAACTTGCGACCACTTGCATCATTAAAAGGTTTACCAGTTTCCATGACTTTTTGAGATGGTGCTTGACTAATTTGCATAATTACAGAATCTCTATTTCCTTGAAACACTGGTCTTGGATCATTTTCAAAAATATCTTTACATTTTTGACATGATAATAATTCTTCTTTTAATTTATTAAATGCATCAATACTCATTATTCATCACACCTTCTTTATGAACAGTATACCCTTATACACTACATATTTATTAAATATTTTGCAATGCCATTATTTTCACAGTCATCACAAATATCATCAGCAGCACTTTTAACACTTTCAAAAGAATTACCCATAGCAACTCCAATTCCTGCTGTTTTTAACATATCAATATCATTTTCACCATTTCCAAAAGCAATCATTTGATTTAATGGAATGTTTTTGATTCCAGACAATACTTTTAAAGCATGTCCTTTACTTAATCCTAATGGATTAATTTCAACCCAGGCGTCTTCAACCATACATAATTCATATTTATTTTCAACTTCATTCTGTAAATCTTTAATGATTTGACTCATTGTACCAGCTGTCTGAATAAATGCAATTTTTTTAAGACAATCAAAATAAGACATAGGTATCTCAGATATATCATGTATCTCATTTTTAACAGAAGTCATAAAATGATCATTAATAATACCTGTGTTTCCATATTCTAAAATATATAAACAATCTTTGAAAAAGAAAATCATATCTATATGATACTTTTTAGCTAGATCAGCAAGTTGGACTCCATCTTCATACTTTAATTTTTCTTCTTTATGTAATAATCGATTTTCCATATCATAGATTTCTAAACCATTTAAACAAATGTAAGTATTTTGTAAATAATCAGACATATTTAATTTCTTACCAATTTTTTGAATACTGTCAATATCTCTTCCACTGGCTAAAACAAGTGAGATACCTTTTTCCTGATATTTCATCAATACATCTTTTGTATAAGGTAAAATATTTTGATTTTTCGTTAACAATGTTCCATCTAAATCCATAACAATCATTTTTATATCATTCATATCTTATTCCTCATTCAATATCTCTTTTATTTTTTGAATAACACCTTGTTCATCATTAGAAGCAATGACTTCATAGGCTATATCTTTTATGGGTTGAACTGCATTGTCCATTGCATATCCATACTTAACTTGTTGAAGCAATTCATAGTCGTTCATTTGATCTCCAAAAGCGACACATTCATCTGGCTCAATATCATATATAGCTTGTAAGAATTGCATTCCTAATCCTTTATGTGCTTCTTTATTCTGGATATCCATCCATTCATTACCTGATGTCACAACCTTAACTTTAGAAGGCAATTGACTTTGAATATCATTTATAATATTTTGAATATGATGTTGAGTATCATAGATAGCAATTTTCATAATATCATCATCAATATAATCAAACGAATCAATAAATGTATATGCACAATAATACTTTTTAACTTCATCCTGATACTGTAAATCCCTTTTTAATATATAAGCACCCTTTCGTCCACATAAAATCATAAATAAACTAGGAATTTGTGAAATCAAATGTTTAACTTTTTCAACATGTTCTTTGAAAATAATATTGCAATAGAGTTCAGTTGCACCTTCAGCAATATAACTTCCATTTTCTGCAATAAAATACATATGTTCGCTAAATGGTAGGAATTTCTGATACAAACGATAATATTGATTACCACTTGCAGCAACAAATTTAATATTTTTTTCTTTTAATTTATAAAATAAACTTAAGAATTCAGGGTCAAATTTTTTCTGTGAGTCTAAAAAAGTTCCATCCATATCAGTTGCTATTAACTTAATCATGTTCAACCTCCTATCAATGGAAGTAGTATAACATATATTACCCTTATAATTCAAAAAAAAAGAAATCCACAAATATGAATTTCTAAATTTCTCCTAACATTTGATTCGCATTTTCAGCTGCTTTCACTTTCCCAAAGACTTTTTCAATATAACCTTCTTCATTAATTAAATAAGTAGTCCTCACAACACCCATAACTTTTTTACCATACATGTTTTTTTCTTGCCAAACATCATATGCTTTAATAGCTACTAACTCTGGATCAGAAATTAACACAAATGGCAACTGATACTTTTCTTCAAATTTCTTATGAGAAGCAACAGTGTCCTTGCTCACACCTAGAATGACAGCTCCTTTGTCTATAAATTGTGGATAGTTTTCTGCAAAACCACAAGCTTGCTTAGTACATCCAGGTGTATTATCTTTTGGATAAAAATAGAGAATAACTTTTTGACCTCTATAATCACTTAATGAGATATTATCTCCATTTTGATTTAATAATGTAAAATCTGGTGCTTTTATACCTACTTCTAACATATACTCACTCTCCTTGTTTCTATCATAAGAAAACTGAAATAAAAAAGCAAATATAATGCTTAATTATTCGCTTATCTTTAAGTTAGACAATATAACAAGAATAATGATTATCAAAGTTACTTTTCTAACTCAATTTTTATAACATAATAAATGGTTCAATATAATCTTGTAAAAAGTCAATGCGATCAAAAATTGTCGGTTTAAAATATGATGTCACAGTAATCACTATATTGCATGTTGGATTTACATATATAACATTCCCACTATTTCCAATAGCTGAATATATTTGCTTCTTTTCATCTATAATCCACCAAAGATATCCATAAGACATATTTCTAAATTCTTCTCCACATTTATAATTTGGTTTTGTCATTTCTTCAATCCATTGAGAGGATATAATTTGTTTTCCATTATAAACGCCTTTATCTAAACAAAGCTGTCCGATTTTTGCCATGTCTATTGCAGAGAAACATAAACCATAGCCTGCAGCCCCTACTCCTTTAGGATCACAGAACCATACATTTGTTTTTGGATCTTTACACATAGTAAAGTGTTTATGTTCTTCAGCAGTTTCTGCCAAATAATTCATATGCTTTTCTATTCCAATAGGTTCAAATAAATATTTATTTGCAAAATCAACAACTTTTAAACCACTTGTTTTAGATATAATACCTGTTAATATATGTATACCTAAAGTTGAATATTGAAATTCACCAGTTAATCCCTTTCTTCCACCAAGAAAATCTAAAGCTGAAATCGTCCAATCATCACTTGAACAAATTTTAGTCCAAGGTTCATATTTATACTTATAAGGTGCCATCATAGTTAATAAATGTTTAATTGTGACTTTTTGAATTGTTTTTTCTCCTCTTTTTATTTTATAATCAGGAAAGAAATCCAATACAGGTTGTTCTATACTTTTTATATAGCCTTTATCAATTGCTATCCCTACAAGTAATGCGACTATACTTTTTGTTGCAGACATAACATGACATGCATCTGTTTTCTTATAATTATTCCATTCATCTGAATAGACTTCTTTACCATCTTTATAACAAGATATCTGACAAATATTAGGTTGTTGTTCCTTAATCAAATCATGTAATTGTTTTTTGTTCATATTTCCCTCCATTTTTATTTATATAAATTTTATCCTTAAGTTTGTTATCTCTATCTTTTTTCTTTCTTTTTTACTGGATAATAAACTTCCGTAATAAGATCATTCTCAGTTTTAACCTGTTCTGGATCATTGACATAAACTTCAAACAAAGCATCATTATTTTCATAACCATTCTTTTCAGCCCATTCAATCTGTTTTGTATAAACTGAAGAAAGTTGTGAATAAGATCCACGAATAACTGTTTTCAAACATAAATGGGGATGAAATTCCCGTGAACCAGTCACTTGTTCTTTAATGGGTAAAGCAAATTCATAATCCAATCCCAGTTCTCCAAATTCTTCACTATGGAAAAGAGACATCGGAGGAGCAGTAATCGTAAGTTGATTATCTATAACTCTTCTGACTAATTGGTTGAAACAACGGACTGCTTCATCTTCACATTCATATTCATGCACTCTTTTACGAATATATAAGATATTCATTTTTGGTACTTCTACCAATTGAACATCAATATTTTCTAAATAGGACATCATTGCGTTCCCTTGTTTCACATTCAATATATCATCATTTAATTGATTGAGTATTTGATTATATTCTTGGACCTGTCTTTCCATTTCTTTTTTCTTTTTCATAAGTGATATATAGAGTTTTTTATCTTGTAATTTATTTGATTCTAAAATTGTTTTGATTTCATCTAAAGAGAAATTATAAGATTTTAATCTATTAATAAATAACATTCTTTCTAATTGATCAATAGAATAATATCTATAACCATTTTCAGGATTAATTTCATCTGGTATAATAAGTCCTATTTCTGCATAATAACGGAGTGTTTTTGTAGATACACTACAGATCTTTGAAAATTCTCCAATCGATAACATCACTAATCCTCCTTTGTATGTCTTTCAAACATCTTATATTATCATACACCTTTCCCTAAGGGAAAAGTCAACCAAAAAATCCCTTCTTTTTTAAGAAGGGATATAAGAATAATCTTTATATCTGAGTTTGTAGTCTTTTAATAAATGTAGCATCTTTGATAAATGGTCTTGAGAACCCAAAAAAATGAACATGGCTTGTTTCATAAATGGGTTGAATATCTTTTAACTCTCTTAATCCTCCAGTTAAAATAACAGGTGTAGAAATGACTTGTGATAATCGAACTGCTGCATCTTTATAATAAGCACGTTCTTGAGCTTTATGTTTTTTCAATTGATTTCCACTCACTTCAATGGCATTCATTCCAGCATTTGAAAGTTTAGTTGCTATGTTTATAAACTCTTCTACACTCAAGCCACCCTCTTGTTCATCAGATGAATTGATTTTTATCCATATAGGATAATCTTCACCAACCTCTTCACGTATAGCTTGATAAACCTCTAGAACAATACGTGAACGATTTTCAGTATTTCCACCATATTGATCATGTCTGTGATTGAAGAGTGGAGATATAAACTGTGATAACAAATACCCATGGGCACAATGTATTTGAACACCATCAAACCCAGCAGATTTCGCTCTTTTAGCAGCAAGTGCAAAATAATGAACAACATTCTTAATATCTTCCTTTGTCATTTCCTGAGGTGTGATTTGTGATGTTGGATGAGTTATTGCTGATGGTCCTAAAACCGTAGCTGTTTCAATATACCCTTGTCCAATTGAACTGCCATGAACAATCTGCATAATAATCTTAGTTCCATATGCATGAACAGCATCTACAATCTTAGCATAGTCAGGAATAAGACTATCATCATAGATACCTAATTGATTTTTAGTTGGTTGTTCATAAGGTGTGATATATGCATAACTTGTAATAATCGTACCAACATCCCCCTTAGCGAGTTCTACATATTGATGTTTAATTTCATCAGTTGGTCTTCCATCTTCAGTCGCTTTGCCTTCATAAGTCGCAGAACGTATAAAATGATTTTTTACAGTTAAGTTGCCTATTTTTGTTTCTTTAAATAATGTCATATGATTTCTCCTTATTTTTATATTCATTGCAATTCTATTATATTTTATATATACTCTTTTGTATAGAACGCACTTTTTATATAGATACTATCACAAAGGAGAGTGAATATATGGAATTATCTTATGAAGACATTAATATTAAACCTTTTGCTTACGCGTTTTCATTAATAGAAGGAAAATGGAAAATGCATATTTTATTTTGGTTATGGAAAACAGAAGTCATGCGTTATAGTGAATTAAAAAGAGCACTTCAAGGAGTGACTCATAAAATGCTTTCAAATAAACTTAAAGAATTAGAGGTAGATGGATTGATTGTTCGTCATGAATATCCCCAAATACCACCAAAAGTTGAATATTCTTTATCTGACAAAGGCAAATCATTTATGCCTATTTTACAGGAAATGTGTAAATGGGGTTCTAAAAATATATAAATATAATAGAAAACACAATCAGATGAAAAATTCTTTTTGTGTTTTATTATCTTTAACTATTTATTTTTTAACTTTTCAATCTCTTCTTTAATCTTATCAATACTTTTTTCTAATAAATCATAATCACTGTCACTTTGGTCTTTATCTTGATTTTCATCTTTGTTATCCTGATTCAAAAGTTGATTTTGCCCTTGAATATATAACAGATAAACGCTGTTTAAAGAAACTACACTGCCAAGTGTTGCTAAAAAAGTTCCTACTACAGCCTGTTCATCAGCTGAAAAGGATTCCATGAAAGCGGCACTTATTAAGACAATAATTTCATCTAGCACCAAAGGATGGACATTAGGTAAAGACATAGACATCACCAATATAATATATGCAATTAATCAAATAATGATTGTTGAATCTGACCAGAAATAATATTTAATTCATCAGGAACCAAACTCAAAAAAGATTCCAAATATTGATTATCATATAACCACTTATGAAGATCACTTTGTGGAATGACTAAAGGCATTCTTGAATGGATACCCTGCATTGTCTGATTAGCCTTAGTTGTAATGATTGTAACCTCATTTTGAGTTTCACGATATATTCCAGCCATTAATAAGATAGCATGTTGCTTTGGCTCAAATGAGATTTTATTCTTATGTGAATCCCACTCATAAAAGCCTTTTGCTGGAACAATACATCTATGTGTTTTCGCATCTGCAGCAAACATTCTTTTTTCTAATAATGTTTCACATCTTGCATTGATAACTAATGATGAATTTTGTTTCATTGTATAACCCCACTTTAATGGAACCAATGTTAAATGTTCATTCTTTACAATGATGACTGGTATATCCTGACTTGGAAAGAAATCTCTTTCACCCTCATCATACTCATATTGATTATCTTGAACAATAGACTTTATTAGAGTATATGTTTCACCATCAAAATAATATCTTCCACACATAACTTCATCTCCTCCCTTAAATTATTGCCAATAATTTCTTAATGATTCTAAATTAAAATCCCTTGACAATGATCTATTTCATGTTGGATAATTTGTGCAACATATCCTTCAAATGTTTTAATCTTTACTTTAAAATGAATATCTTTGTATTCTACCTTTATTTTTTCATATCTTTTCACAGCTTTTTCTCCAATATGTGAAAGGCATCCTTCATGGGTATCGTAATATCTTCCAGATGTCTTTAAAATAATCGGATTTATCATAACAAGATGATCATTATTATTTTTCACAATAATGATACGTTTATGATACCCAATCATATTGGCAGCCATACCTACACAATGATCCTCATGAGCAACAAGTGTATCTCGTAAATCTTGTACTATTGCCATATCATCTAGAGTCGCTTCTACTGATTTTTGACTTAATATAAACTGATCAGTCACTATATCTCTTATCATTTCTCATTTTCCTCTCATTCATATTTAAGAAAAGACAAACTTATGGCTTGTCTTCATTTCCATTTCTACTATTATAAATCTTTTCTCAAACTCATCATAACTTATAATTTTTTTACAGATTCACCTTTTATCAATTGATAACCAATTAGCTGAGTATGTGCAACCAGTTCTTCCTGAATTAATTGAATTATAGTTTTTCCAGCCATTTGTCCAGCAAGTTCATTATCATAGCGAATTGTGCATAAACTTGGTGTCACAAGTGCTGAAATTTCATAACCTCCAAACCCAATCAATGAAATATCATCAGGAATTTTTAATCCCATTTCATGAATTTCTTTATAACATGCCAAAGCAATATTATCTGTTGCACAAATAATCATAGTTGGTCGATGATTTGTTAAATATTCTTTAATAACTTTGCGTGATTCTTGGAAAGAAAAGTTTGTTTCTTTTACAACAATATTTTCTATATTGTAATCTTTCAAAGCATCTAGAACACCTTTTTTTCTTTGAACACCAACTGCTTCATCTTTACGATCCACACCCATATATAAAATTTGCTTATGATTCATTTGAGCAGCATATGTTCCAACATCATAACCAGCATGATAATCATCATAAATAATTGAGATTCCACCCTTAAATAACTGAGCAACCACCAATATTGGAATATCTAATTTGGCTGCAAGTTGCTGATGAGTCATAGTTAATGCAGTTGCTAATAAAATAATACCATCAACATTCATTCGCCATAAGTGTTCTATTGATGCGAGTTCTCTAATCTCATTATGATTTGTATTTATAATAATTGTTGAATACCCATTATTCTTTAAATATTCATCTATTGCCATGAGCATTCGTGATGAGGTAATAGAGTCTAGACATGGTGCAATAATCCCTATTGTATGTGAGTGCTTTGCTTTTAAACTTTGGGCAACTGCATTAGGTTCATAATTATACTCATCAACAATCTTCTTCAGTTTAATTCTTGTTTCTTCCTTTACATAGCCACCATTAAAATAACGAGAAACAGTGCTCTTGGCAACGCCTGCTATTTTGGCTATATCATTCATTGTTAATTTCTTTTTATCCATAATATTTTCCTCATCCTTTATTATAAGTGAAAGGTTCTTTGAAAACAAGAAAATCCTTGCTAGCAAGGATTTTACCATTCTATTTGGTATGGCAATAATTCATAAAAATCAGCTTGTGCATTGACTTTATTGATGATGATATCATCACAGTTTCCAAAAATACGTGTAGACATTGTATAATATCCATCATTTATAAATATCTCAAGTGAACTTATATCACTAAAGATTTGTAACTTATATAAGTCCTGAATAATAACTGATCTTTTTTCTCTACCATCACCACATTGATACATTGTTAATGTTAGGAGACTTTCTTGACAATTATATGAAATATAGCAATCTTCCCTTAAATGCATATGGAAATCAGTAGATGTTAAAAAGTGAATTATCATTTCAAAACACAAACTGTTTTTATGGAATTTTTGTTGAAGGTTGAACTGTTCATGGTGATGACGTAATGATTTCAACTGTGGAATTGGTATTTGATAAATATGATGATCTTTATATTTAAGAAGACGTGGTAAAGCAAGAGCTTGTTCCCAGCCATCTTGTGCGGTTTGATTCTTTGTATAACTTGCTTCAGACATACCCAACCATGCAAAAAGAATACGCTCACCATTTTGATTTATAAATGTACGTGCTGAATAAAAATCAAATCCATAATCAAATTGTTGAAATTCTCCTAAAGTTCCATTTTTACGAAAATCACCATGAACTTCAAAATAACCACATTGATGACTATTTTGATATTTATATTCAACGCCTTCAACACCTTGGGGACAAGCAATAAGAAATCTATGTTTGCCCAGTATAATGATATCAGGACATTCCCACATGTAACCAAATGTATTTGAGGTAGTTAGTTCATTTAAGTAAGTCCAATGTGTCATATCCTGACTTTCATATATCAGAACAAGCCCTTTATTCTCAAGATGACGTGCCCCAAGCACCATATAATATTGATTATCTTCTTTAAAAATCTGAGGATCCCTAACATGTTTTGTCATGGTATGAGGGAAATCCTTATTTGTCATTAACAATTGCTTATGATTGAAATGAATTCCATCTAAAGAGGAAACAGATAACACATTTTGTTCACGTCCAGATGTTACATAATCGTAATCTCCAGTATATCTCACATTTCCTGTATAGAAAACATGTAAAACACCAGATTCTAAAAGACTGCTACCACTATAGACACCATCTTTATCATATTGACTATCTGGATAAATAGCAATCTTCTCCCTTTTAAAGTGCACAAAATCCTGAGTACTGTAATGCCCCCAAACACAGGCTGTTCTCTCATCTGTTATACATGCAAGTGGATTATAAATATAGTATATATGATATGTGTCACCTATTTGACACATTCCATTAGGGTCTGCAAGTGATCCAACAGGTGGCATTAAATGATAATGAAGACGATAGGTTTCTTGATTCACCTGATTGAAAGCTTGTTCTGCTTCATGTATGTTTGACATTATCATATCTACTTTTCTATATGATATCCTGACAATTCATAAAAATGAACCTGCCCATTATTATGAGAATTGATATGAACTTTCTGTTGGAGTGTTTGACTATAAACACGTGTTGTAAAAACTTCTTTTCCACCATTAACAAATATTTCTATACTAGATGTATCACTATAGATTGTAAAATCAGTGATTTCATTTAATTGCACACTCCTATTTGTACGCCCACAACCACTCTCACCTAATGAAAGAGTTAAAACATTATTTTGATAGATAAACTGAACATCATCTCTTATATTAATATTAAATTCTTGATCATTATCAAATTCCACTTTCATTTCATAACAAATACAAGTTGGACAGTGTTGATTGAAATCCTGAAGAGAAGTCGTTAATGAAGATTTTCTCAGTTGTTTTAATTCTTCAAGGGGTTGTTGAACTATTTGATTATCTTGATAACTTAAAACTCTTGGCATTGTTAATGCATGTTGCCAATCATGTGAGATAGTGGGCTGGTTATGATATGATGCATCAGGTATCCCCATCCAACTCAACTGAATTCTTCTTCCCTTTTCATCAATGAAACTTTGTGGAGCATAAATATCAAAACCGCGATCTAATTCTTTGAACTCTCCCAATTGATAAGTGTTATTGTCAAAATCAAAATTGATTGGATAATAGCCTGTTTGATATACATTTGCATAATCATATGCAATTTGTTCAACACCTTGAGGACATACCATAAGTATTAACTGTCCATCTAACTCAAATAAATCAGGACATTCCCACATATATCCAAACTTATCTGGTGTTTCAATACGATTGTAATAATCAAAATGGATAAAATCATGACTCCTGTACATTAAAACACAACCCTTATTATTCTGGCTCCTTGCTCCTAAAACCATATAATAATCATTACCCTTTTGAAATATTTTTGGATCTCGCACATGAGCAGACATATCTGCAGGATAATCATGATTTGTTAAAACAACTTCTTTCTTTGAAAGACTGTAACCATCCTGACTCGTTATATGAATAGTATTTTGTTCACGTCCATTTTGAATATAATCATAATCATCACGATCCATTAATTTCACATTTCCTGTATAAAAATAGTGAATTGTATTATTTTCAATAAATGCCGATCCACTATATACACCATCCCTATCAGCTTGCTGATCTGGAAATAAAAATGGCTCTTCTTGTTTAAATGTAATCATATCTTGAGTTGTATAATGACCCCATAATTTTGTTCCCCAGCCACAATCAAATGGTGTGTACTGGAAATAGATATGATAAGTTCCATGATTCTGACATAATCCATTGGGATCATTAAGAAACCCAGTTGGTGGCATGAGGTGATAGTGCAAACGATATGGATCTTTAGCAACATTATCACGCATACTCTGATAATTCTTATATTGTTTTAAATAATCTTCTTTTGTCATCATAATGAATTCCTCTACTTTAAAACTGCTATAACATCTTGACCATTTGTTTGTCCAGTAAATTTCATTTCAAGAGTACGTCCTTCTTTCACTTCAAAAGCCATCATAGTTTCAGAAGAATAACCTTTTTCTTTCACTAAAGTAATATCAAATGTTAATAATGGGTCACCCATTTTTACAGTTTGACCAACAGTTACAAATGTTTCAAATCCTTCTCCATTCATATTCACTGTATCAATTCCACAATGAATCAAAACACTTGAACCATCTTTCATCGTTATTCCAATAGCATGTTTGCTTGGAAATACAAATGTTACTGTTCCATCACAAGGAGAAAGCACTTGTCCATCTTCAACATCAACCACAATGCCATCTCCCATTGATTTTGAAGCAAATGTTGCATCACTTGATTGGCTAATATTTTTAACAACTCCAATAACTGGAGAAACAACTTGAATTTCACCAGTAAACTCATTTTGATCTTCCATTTCATAAACCACTTCTTCTACATTGTCAGCTGATTTTTTCTTAGACAGCTTGCCAAAGATAACTGTTAATACACAGCCAATAATCAAAGCAATAACATGTGCAATAATATAATTGATATAACCATTATGACTAGGATCACAAATAGCAATTCCTGGAACAGCAGTTGTTCCAAAACCGAATGCAGCCAAATCAGTAATATAAACATAAGCTCCAGCCACTGCTGCACCTAAACATCCTGCAACTAATGGATACTTATAACGCAAGTTGATTCCAAAAATAGCAGGTTCACTAATTCCAAAGAGAGTTGATGCAAAAGAAGGAATACATAATTCTCTTGCCTTTAGATTTTTCCAATTCATTGCAAGATACCCCAAGACTGCTCCACCTTGACCAATCAGTGCTACTGACATTAATGGATTCAAGAAATTTCTTCCTGTGTCTGCAATAAGCTGAGCTTCAATTGCACCCAAAATATGATGTAATCCTGTAATGACAATGATCTGTTGTACACCTGCAAAAATCATATATCCAACAGCCCCTAAATTTTGTGTTACCCAGATCAAAATACCTGTAATCCCATTCGATAATTCACGTCCAACTGGCCCAATAATTGTAAATAGTAAGACTGTTGAAATAAAGACAGTACACAATGGCGAAAACAATAGTTTTACAACATCAGGTATCTTTTTATCAAAGAAAATATCTAACTTAGCAACAATAAATCCCATCATCAAAGCAATGATAATTCCCCCTTGAAATCCAACAAGTTCAATTGGCAATCCAAGAATTCTAATCACTTCCGCAGTCGCACTTCCGGAACCAACAGAGTAAGCATTTGCTAAAGAAGCATCTAACATAATAGCACCAACTATCATTCCTAAGATAGGTTTTCCACCATATCGTTTAGTAGCACTATAACAAACTGCCATTGGTAAAATAGCAAAGATACCATTTGAAGCCAAACTTGCTAATTTATTAATAGCATATAGAGTTTCATTATTAGCAACAACATCCCACTTACTTAAAACTCCTGTAATTCCCATTAATAATGCTGCCGCAAGAATTCCTGGCATAATATCAATAAAAACATCTGATAAGGATTTAATAATGGCTTGTAATGGATTTTGTTTTTTAGCACTTTGCTGTTTAATATCTCCTAGTGACATATTTTCAGTATGAGTATATTGGCTAAAAACGTTATAAACATCATTCACGAGACCCGCTCCAAAAATTAACTGTAACTGATCCCCAGCAATAAATACACCTTTTACCAAATCAATTTCTTCTAACTTTTCTATATTAGCTAATGCATTGTCATTTAAAACAATACGTAGTCTTGTTGCACAATGCGCAACACCTTGAATATTATCCAAACCTCCTACATTCTCAACAAGTTCCTTAGAAATACGCAAGTACTTTTCTTGTTTATTCTCGCTCATTTTCATTCTCCTCCCACCGTATAGAACCGGTTCCACAATTGCATTATAAAACGCTTTCATGATTTAGTCAATATTTTTTTATAAAAATATTTATTTTTTATGGAACCAGTTCCCTAAACAAAGAAATAAAGGAACCATGATTGGTTCCTTTATCATTTTGGGTATATTTTATTGAAGTAATACTAAGAACTAGCTGATGTAAAGTGGTTGATCATTACCAACAACTTCACCAGTTTTTGTTGTAGCAACATAATATACTGAAGAATCTTCTGGTTTATAGTAAACCTCTAATGTGTCCACAGTTGTCATTTTAACACCTTGTGCCTTAACATCCTCTTTAACTAGTTTTTCGATATTTGTTGTTTCAACATTTTTATTATTAAATTGTACTTGTAATTTTAGTTTCACTATCCATCCTCCTTACTTGTTATTATAAATGAAAGCGATTACTTTTTCAAGAGAATACCCTCATTTATTAATGATAATATATCACTTTTTTCTTCTTTATACAAACTTTATTCCATTTTTTGTAATATTCCCATATATTTCTTTGCAATCGTACATATTTATTGTCATATTTACAAAACTTATGTCATTATATGTAGAAAGGTAGAGATTTCTCACTACCCTAAACGTTCTACAACACCATCCGTGCTAACTGTTCTATTAATATTTTTAATATATGAGAAGCTTGCTGCCGCCATAAATACATATCCAAATAATAAATCCTTAACAATTGGCCCCATTATTTCAGGTTCTTCTAAAAAAGCAGGAATAGCTCTAAATGCATCAGCCATACTTATTCCATACATCTCTCCAAAGACATCATAAATTTCTAAACCAACTGATATGAGCTCAGCAGCACCTAGCATAACAATCGCTATAGCAACAGCAATCCAAACACCTTTTTTATCAATTCTACCACCAAGCATTTCATATCCTTTAAAACAGCATACTGACATAATAAAACCAGTAATACCAGCAACAAATCCCATTTTATAAATAATTACCCAAACTAAAACGCCAATCAGTGATCCAGCCAACGCTCCCACAATTCCAAGTGGTAGATTAACTTCTTTCAATTTTGGCTGATTTTCAGCAAGCTGCCCTAAACAGTTAGGACATGATAAATCATTATAACCATTTATACTACATACATCTATTGGTGTTTCTTGTCCACAATGACGACAACATTGGACATAACCATTTTGAGATGCAAAGCCTGCAATTTCTTTCATAATTTTATCTAAATCCCACACAGTAAGATTTTTATCATTTTTTAAGTTAACTATAACTGCATGATCTTTATAATGAGTCCAATTGATAAACTGACCTTTATCCATAGTTTCTAAATATTGTGATAAGACTCCCGTTTCATTATCATTTTTCATTGTTGCAATTATAGAATATTGTCTTTGTTGTGGTAAAAAATTAATAATAAATTTATATTCTCCAACCGTTCCAAATGCAACATTATGTGCTTTATTGACTGTAAAGCCAATTTGTTCAATACCTTCAAATTTCTTCATAATTCCCCTCTCCCTTCTTGTTTATTATATCATATTTGTCAAATTTCGGAAAATAAAAAAAGAACGGAATTATCCATTCTTCTTATTATATGCTTTTCTTCTTTCATTTTCAGTTAATAAACGTTTTCTTAAACGAATATTCTCTGGTGTAACTTCAACAAGTTCATCATCATTGACATAATCTAAACATGCTTCAAGATTAAAGAATCTAGGCTTTTTTAAGACAACTGTTGAATCTTTTGAAGAAGAACGTGTATTTGTTAATTGTTTTCCTTTTGTGACGTTAACAACCAAATCATTATCACGACTATGTTCACCAACAATCATACCTTCATAAACTTCAACACCTGGACCAATAAACATAACCCCACGATCTTCTACACCACCTAAAGCATAAGCTGTCGTTTGTCCAGCGTCAATTGAAACAAGAACACCAAGTTGTCTCTCTCCAACTGCATCGCCTTCCATAGGTCTATATTCTAAATAGGAATGATTGATAATTCCATATCCTTTTGTCATTGTTAAGAAGTTTGTCATGAAACCAATTAATCCACGTGAAGGAATAACATAATGGACTTTTGTCATTCCATTATCAGATTCCATATTTTCTAATGTTCCACGTCTAAATCCTAATGATTCAATAACACTACCAATACACTCATCTGGCGCTTCAATGAAGACTTCTTCATATGGTTCACATTGAACCCCATCAATTTCTTTAATGATAACTTTAGGCTTTGAAACTTGTAATTCATAACCTTCTCTACGCATATTCTCAATCAAAATTGATAAATGTAATTCTCCACGTCCAGAAACAATCCATTCCTCACTATTAGGAATTCTTTCGATTTTCAAAGAAACATCACGATTTGTTTCTTTAAACAATCTTTCTTCAATTTTACTTGCAGTTACAAATTTACCATCTTTACCTGCAAATGGTGATGTATTTGTACCAAATACCATCTGTATCGTTGGTTCATCAACTCTTAATAATGGTAATGGCTCTTCTTGTCCCATTGTACATACTGTTTCACCAACACCAATATCAGCTAAACCAGCAATTGCAACAATATCTCCAGCACTTGCTTCTTCGATTTCAATTCTATGTAATCCAATAAAACCAAATAATTTTTGAATTCTAAATTGTGTCTTTGTTCCATCTCCACGTATACAAGAGACAGTTTCATTGACTTTGATTTTTCCTCTTTGAATACGTCCAATCCCAATACGTCCTACATAATCATTATAATCCAATAATGCTGGCTGGAATTGTAATGCACCTTCTTCATCAACCAAAGGGGCAGGTATTTCATTAATTATCATATCAAACAAGCAATCCATATTAGGAACCTGAGTAGCAAGATCAGTATCTAAACTTGATGTTCCCATTAAGGCTGAAACAAATACAGTTGGGAAATCTAATTGATTGTCATCTGCACCTAATTCCATAAATAATTCAAGAACTTCATCCATGACTTCATTAATACGAACAACTGGTCTATCCACTTTGTTAATAACAACAATTGGTTTAACCTTTGCTTCTAATGCTTTCTTTAATACAAAACGTGTTTGTGGCATTGTTCCTTCATAAGCATCAACAACCAATAAAACACCATCTACCATGTTCATGATACGTTCTACTTCACCACCAAAGTCTGCATGGCCTGGTGTATCCATAATATTAATTCTGTAATCTTTATAATTAATTGCTGTATTTTTTGCTAAGATTGTAATACCTCTTTCTCTTTCAATTGCATTACTATCCATTGCTCTTTCAGCAATTTGTTCATTATCTTTTAATGTACCAGATAATTTTAATAATTGATCCACAAGAGTTGTTTTTCCGTGGTCAACGTGTGCTATAATAGCTATATTTCTAATGTTATTCATGTATTGAGCACTCCTTTTCGCCTTTATGATTATAACACAATTATGTCAAAACACAATAAAATATGGCGATGAAATCAATAAAAATTATACACAGTGACATTCCTTTCTTATGTGTAGCGGTTTCATCTTCCTAGAACCAAAAAAAGATGCTAAAGTGCATCTGTTAGAAATTCATATGTATATTTAAGAACCTCTTGGATATGTTGTAAACAATCATAATTATGAGAGCCATTTTCAATAGGTTTAAAAATAGCATTATGAAAACCTTGAAGATATTTTTCTGATATAGCAAATGGTACTGTTTGATCATTTGTTCCATGAATAATCATTAATTGGTTCTTATAAATCTCTATACCTTTATAAAAGTCTCTTGAAAGCATATCTTTGACAAACTCATCTGATATTTGAAAACCATTGTGATCATAGAAATCTGCTTGAGGAACATGACCTTTCAAATATTCAACTGCACTTGGCAAATTGAATGCTGGTGCCCACAAACATAATTTAGAAATATCATTAGGATAAAGTTTCGCAAGTTCACTTGCGACAGCACCACCCATAGAATGCCCCAATACATAGATTTTCGTTGTTGATGGCATTTTTTTAACTTCTTCTAAAATAATCCTAGCACATGATAATTCATCATCAAATGTCATATCACTAAAATTCAAATCTGATTCTCCACTCCCCAAAAAATCCATACGTATCGTTCCAATCCCTTGAGTTACTAGCATCCTTGAGAGTTGAACATATGAAAACTTGGTTCCTGTATTACATCCTGTAAATCCATGGAAGATGATACAGACAGGAAACTCTTTGTTTTGTGGTGTATGAAAGAACCCTCTCATTACACCTTTTGGAGTTGATATTTCACAATAGTTTTGCATAAATGTCTCCTTTTATCGAATTGTCTCTTGTGCAAAAGAAAAGTTCTCAATAATATCTCCATTCTCATCCACAAGATTTATAAACATTGCTTCATCAATTATATTATAACATTCAATAATATATTTTCCTGAAGTCATTATAGGCTTTGTACCGCTAACATCTGTTTCACTAATAACTGATATTCCAGCAATTTGACGAAACTCATTATTACAAATCACATATGTTGATTTATGACGTGAATCAGTAAGCATAAGCACTGTCTTATCATCTAGTATATAATTATAATATTCTTCATACCTTTGATACTCATTCTCTTGAAATATTTGTAATATTTTCATTCCTTGCGAACGCACAACAACGAGCATTAATTGATTATCCTCATTTTTATATATACGCTTTTGCAGTATTTCAACTGCATCAGGTATGTTATTTACAATTTTTCCCATCACCTCAATGATCTCTTTATCCGTTGAAAGTGTATACCCTTCTTTCATTTTTAAAGAAACACCCAAACCAATTATAAAAAAAGCACTTATGATTGATATAATTATAATAAGTTTCTTTTTCATAATTGATCTTGAATTGCTTTAGATAAAGCAAGATATCCTTCATCATTAATATGTAAACCATCAACATAATAGTTTTTAATTGGTTCACCTTTTTTATTACATAAAGCTGGATACACATTTATAAAATGAACATATTCATAGGGAATCATTCTCTTGTATTCTTTAAAAATCATCTTTAGGATATCATTACTTCTCATTCCCTGTTTTGTTGATTTATAACCATGTTGATCTTCAATACATGGTATACAGCTTAACAAATGAATTTTACAATGAGGTAAATTATAATGAATAATTTCAATCAATTCTTTAACGTTTAAAGCAATATCTCTAGGACTTAACATCAGTGTATTTCCTAAATCATTTGTACCAATCATTAAAAAAACTTGTTCCGGTTCATATTTTAATACCCCCTCATCTACAAAGTGAAGCAGCATATTTGAAGTTATACCTCCTATACCACAATTATATTTATGATCTATTGCAGGCATAAATCTCTCTAAATCAAAATATTCTGTAATAGAATCTCCATAGAAAACTGTTCCAGCAGGACCCTTATATTTTTGATGAGATATAATTTGTAACATTCTTTTTAAAACAGATTCTCTTAATTGATACTTATTTGTATCATACTTCATATTTTCCCTCATAGAATCACCTCTGTTTTTATTATAACAAAAAAATGTTCTTGAATGAACATTTATTAAACAAACAAAACTTGCACACATAACATATAAACAAGCGTTCCTCCAAATATAGATAACAATGTATTCCTTTTTATCATGTGGAGAATAATAACACTGCCAACTCCAATCATTTCACATATACCATGGTTTCCACTTAATAAATGAACACTTTTTAAACAATAAACCACTAACATTGCCATAATAGCATAAGGCAAAACGTCACCTAAATATTCAATAAAAGCATTCTTATGATTCTTAAATAAGAGAAAAGGAATTGTTCTTGTGAAAAGCGTAACTATAGCTATAACAACAATTAACAATAACTCATGCATCTTTCATTCCTCCCTTATTATACATAAATAACAGGCTTAAAATAATACCAATCATGGACGGAATAATAAAGGACTCACTACCAAATATCAATAAACAGATGACACTCACACCAAACCCAATATATGTATAAATATGTCTCTCACTTGTTAAGAACTGCTCTAAGACAATAACAACAAATAAAGCTGTCATAGCAAAATCTAAACCTGTTGTATTTATTGTCATTAATGATCCAACAAATGCACCAATAATGCTCCCAATGATCCAATAACATTGATCAAAAAAAGAAATAAGAAATAAATAATACCTTTGATTACAATCTTCTGGCACTTGAGAACCAACGAGCAATGAATATGTTTCATCTGTAAGTGAGAAGATCATATAGAGCTTAAACTTTCCCATATCATCAAATTTCTTAATCATTGATAACCCATAAACCATATGTCTTGCATTAATTAAAAGAGTCATAATGGCTGCACTTATTAAACTTGCTCCGCTTGTTAAAAGATTAATAGCCACAAATTGCATACTTCCAGCATAGATAAAAACACTCATTAACAGTGCATAAACAACACCATATCCTTTGTTTTCCAGCAACATTCCAAAAGCGATTCCTAATACGATATATCCCATCATAACTGGAATAGAAGATAGAAAAGCTTCTCTTATAACTCTTTTATACATTTTCAATAACACCTTTTAATTCATTTAAATCTTGTACAATATAATCACATTGATAATTTTCAAATTCTTCTCTATTTCCATAACCATATAAAACACCAATACAAGGAATATGATTTGCATGAGCACCTATAATATCATGTTGACGATCCCCTACCATTATACAAGTCTCTGAATTAAGTTTCTCTTTTTCAAGACAATAAGCAATAACATCGCCTTTATTCTTTCTTGTTCCATCTAACTCTGCACCATAAATCCCATGAAAAAAATGCTCTAAATGAAAATGTTCTAATATTTTTTGTGCAAAGACAAGCGGTTTACTTGTACATATATAAAGTCTTTTTTGATTATCTAGCAAAGATTGTAAAAAATCTTCCATTCCTTCATAAACTTTATTTTCATATAATCCTTTATCAGAAAAATATTCACGATATTTATCAACTGCTTTTAAACTATCCTTTTCACTCATTTGATAATATTCTCTAAATGATACATCCAATGGTGGACCAATGAACACTTTTAAATCATCCAAACTCTTCACTGTAATTCCAAAACTTTTTAAACTATAAGCAACTGATTGTGTAATCCCTAAAAATGGATCAGTAATTGTTCCATCTAAATCAAATAAGATATTCTCCATTTTGCCCCTCCTTATTTTGTTCATTATAACATAATCTGATGACAAACTAAATATTGTCTTTATAGTAAAAAAAGAGTCTTAAAGACTCAATCTTGCAAACATATATGCTCCTACAAGAGCATTATGAATTGGTTCTATGAATTCACAATCTGGTAACTGGGAACAAAATGATTGTTTAAAAATAGCATTTTGAAAAACACCACCATAATAAGTCACTCGTTTTTCTTTTTCAAAGTGGGGTAACAATCCTTTGACCAGTTGTGAAATATGATAACCAGCCTGTTTTAGAATATCTTGGCATACTGAATGGCCTTTATCTGCAAAGTCACTACATATCTTAGCTAATGCCGCAATATCTGTTCTTTCATTCTTCATATCATGAATAACAGATATGATTTCATAGGGGTTTTCAATTGTAAAATAATCTAAGAGATAATTATATAACTCATCTCTTGGTTGTCGGTTATCTGCCTGTTTACAAAATTCATTTAATACTTGTTTACCTATCCAATAAGCTGAACCTTCATCACCAAGTTGATAACCCCAGCCACCACTTTGATAAATTTGTGAATGAACATGCGCCATTGCGATCGATCCTGTTCCTGCCACTACAGCAATTCCATCTTGCCCATTAAGTGCTCCAATTAATGCAATATGCATATCATTCGTTAAAACATAGTGATATCCCTTCAATTCTTTTTCAATATGAGATTCCAACTGTTCACGGATAACCTTATCATTGCCATATCCAGCAATACCAATACCAATTAGTAATTGCTGATAAGAATCAGGAAAATGCTTTACAACATCTTCTATACCTTTTTTTAAAAGTTTGGCACATCCATCAAAACCTACCTGTAAAAAATGACAAGTTGGATAATCCACTTGGTATAAACATTTTCCATAATCATCAAATAACCCAAATGCAGTTTTTGTTCCACCACCATCAATTCCTATATAATACATTTACTTCACCTCATTAAATGTAAATTTTTGCCATGGCTTTATATATGTTAATAAAAATCTTTCAGTTTCAACGATATGTCCAACAATATTACTTTTCCCACTATTCCTCATTTGTGTTTTCGCAATCTGTAATTCACCTGCATAATGTCCATATTCAGAACTTTCAATAATAATATCACCAGGATTAATATAATCAGGCACATTGAAAAGTTTAAATTCATGGCCTTTGTATTTCACACGACTTTGTGTAGAACGAATCATATTATCATTATAATCTCCTCGATTAAAATGCAATTCTTCTAAAACAATCTTTCTTTCAACTTCAGGTATAGAATTAACAAGTTCAACATTAAATGTCACAAGATCCAATCGCATATGTGAAATCTTTTTAAGTTCTTCATCGCTTGGATAACAATTAGAAATAATAATATTGTCAATGACATCTAGTGCTATCATATGTTTGATTTGAACCTCTAAAGGTAATTCACGGTGCAATTCCAATGTTGGCAAGCCCTCTTTTGTAGGCCATGGACCATATGCATTGGTCTGATTCGTTGAAACAAATGCTGCTGTTGTTAAACCATACTTCTTAAAGTTTTGAGTACATTTTAAGAAATGTTCTAAAGATAACCCACTATAACGATGGGGATAAAAATTATGACATCCCACCAATTGACTGCGATTAGGGCAATAATCCATAATTGTGTCAATGTAATGTGTATCATTGCTCATATTGATTTCAATCTTTAATCCTTGTGGATTAAAAGTCATTAAGGCTTCTTCATTTCCACTAAATCCTGCATCCAAACGGATGCCATCAGCACCAATGTCTTTAAAAAATGTTAAATCCTGATAACTAATGCTTAATTTATCAAATACCTTGGGACTCACATCTACAAAGATTTCAAATCCTTTTTCATGAGCATACTGATTGATCATAGAAAAATCTGATTTTATCTTATCAATACTTTCATTCACTGATAATAAACATGAAAAGATGCGCGAAAAACCTGCTTGATGAGCCTTATCTATATATGCTTTCATTTCCTCTAGATTAGATTTTTCTACATAGAGTGAAATTCCTAATTTCTTCATATCTGTTTCCTCCTATTAATAATACTTTTTAATAAGTTGCTGATACCAATAAAAACTATCTTTTCTGTATCGACAATACCTTACTCTTCCTTCATTGTCAGTATCAACTCATTCTTTTTAAGCTTCTCGAATCCCATGAAAATGTTCTTTCAGATATGTCATTTGATATGGAGCATGAATAGTCCTCTCTCATTCTAACATATCTTGATTGCCTAATCCATTTTCTGCAATAATAATTGGCTTTTGATGACAATAATAGAATTGATTGAATGTGACTCTTATTCCAATTGGATTCATTGACTATCGCCATTTTGTAACAGTTAAATATGAATTTTGATTGCTTAATAATCTGATTATAATATTGTAAAACGTTCTCATTAGAATAATATCCAACGCTCTCACTTTTGTTTAATCATTTGCTTATTTAATAAACGTATCTGTGTCGTTCATTGTAAAGTCCTAGAAAAATAAACAACAATCTTAAATATCTAAACCTTTATGCTCAAGGTCATACCCTCTCATATTGAATAGACAAAAGTGCTTCACCCCATCATATTTTTTCATATGTTTTCTATAAGAAAAGCCCAGCATTCGCTAGGCTATTCATTTTTTACTCTTCAGTTAGTTCTCCTTGTTCTTCTTTTAATAAGTTTTTATCATAAATTTTAAAGAACGGATAATAAAGAATAACTGATAAGGCAATCAAGAAAATATTCAAGACTGCTGCTCGCCAATCCCCACCAGTTGCGAGATATGCTCCTACTGGTCCTGGTAATGTCCACGGTGCTGTCATGACGACTTTATCTACAAAATTAAGTGAAGTGAATATCCACGCAATCGTTGCACAAACCATTGGAACAACAATAAATGGAATGATTAAGATAGGATTTAAAACAATTGGTGTTCCAAAAATGACAGGTTCATTAATGTTAAACAAAGATGGAACAATACATGTTTTTCCTAAAGAACTCGCATATTTAGATTTAGCACGGAATGCCATTAAAATAGCAAGTCCAATTGTACATCCTGAACCACCAATCCAGATAAACCATTGGAAAAATGGTTCTGCGGCTATTGCTGTAGGTGCTTGACCAGCTGCTGCCATTGCTGTATTTGTATCAATTAATTGTAACCATAAAGGTCTTGCTAAAGAACCAATGATGGAAACACCATGAATACCAAAAGACCAAAATCCTGTAATCAAGAAAATCAATAATAAAACACTTGGCAAGCTGTCCGCTGCTTTAACAAGTGGTGATACGACAGTTGCAACTGCACCATGCCAATCAAATCCTATAAAATAAGTAATACAAGCCATTCCCACAATGATAACAATTGTTGGTGTTAACGCTTCAAACGAACGTGCTACAGCTGGTGGAACTTGAGCAGGCATCGTGATTTTAAATTTAGATTTTGAAGTTAAACGATAAACTTCCACTGCTAAACATGAGACGATGATGGAAACAAACAATCCACCCCCACCTAAATTAGCCATTGGCATAACCCAACCTGAAACACCAGCCACTTCTGCTGCTTCTGCCGCTACAGATATAGGTGTAATTGTGCATAAGAATGCAATCATTGCTAAAATTCCACCAGTTAATCTATCTAACTTGTAAGATTCTGCTAAACTATATCCAATTCCAAAAGTCGCATAAATTGTCATAATAAACATTGTCATACGATATGGAAGCATAATTGTTGCTGCATTCCCATTTAAGAATTGATAAATCTCCCAATCTTGTGGAAGAGGTGGCATTGCAATAATCAAGAAAAATGAACCTACAATAATTAATGGTAAAGTTGCCACAATACCATCTCGAATTGCACGCAAATGTCTTTGTTGTGCTAGTTTTTCCATAGGTCCAGATAATTTTTGATCAAAAAACATTGTTAATTTATCTATCATGAACTAAATCCCCTTTCTTTTACATATAAAGTCCAATATACAACCAGAAATAACTAATAATTCCGATTGCTATAAAAAATCCCAAATACATTCCAATAAAGTTTTTATGAAAACCTTTATCAGTTTCTATAAAATAATGACAATAACAAACTGCAAAACTAATGATAACAGCGTTTCCTATCATTGTTGTGATTCTTGTGTCTACTCCAAAAATTGCAAGCATGTTAGGGAGGAAAAAGCAAGAGAGTGCAGCACTTATAACAATAATAAAAGCACTTTTATAACTGAACTTTGGTATTGGAGATGTATTGACATCTTCTTTTTTAATTCTCTTCACTTTTTTATAATTGGGTGTTACAACTTTTGTCGCCATTTGAATCACTCCTTCATTATTTTTTATACTGTCTTATAACTTTTGCAACATTGTTCTGATATTTTAATAATAAATCTCGGCACGATTCAAAATCTAATCCTGTTTTTTCTATTAAGATTGCACATTTGACATCATACCTTGTTGTCTCTAATAATTTTTTTGCTTCTATTGATGAAAGTTCTGTACAATTTTCAACAATACCAATTGCTCTATCTTTTAATTTCTCATTTGTAGGTTGAACATCAATCATTAAATTACCATAGACTTTCCCAAGTTTGATCATGACTGAAGTAGATAACATATTGAGCACCATCTTCTGTGCAGTTCCTGCCTTCATTCTTGTTGATCCAGTGATGACTTCAGGCCCTACTTTCACTTCAATTGGATATTGAGCATAATCTGAAATCACTCCATTATTAACACAACAGATTGATAGAGTTGTAGCTCCAATGAGATTAGCATATTCAAGTCCTCCTATAACATATGGTGTACGTCCTGAAGCTGCCAAACCACAAACAACATCATGTTCAGTTAATCCAATTTTTTCTAAATCTTCTTTAGCAAGTTCTTGAGAATCTTCTGCTCCCTCTATTGCATTTTGTAATGCATTTGGACCTCCAGCAATAATACCTTGTACCAGTGTTGATGAAACCCCATAAGTTGGTGGACATTCTGAAGCATCTAACACTCCTAAACGTCCAGAAGTTCCCGCACCGATATAAATAAGTCTTCCACCACATGCAACCTTTTGATAAATTGCATCTACAGCTCTAGAAATAGCAGCAAGTTCATTTTTTACAGCCAGTGCAACATTTTGGTCCTCATGATTAATCGTGTTTAAAATGTCGATGGTATCCATTTCATCTATGTGTAATGTATTTATATTCTGTTGTTCTGTCATCAGCAAACTTAAATCCTTTGGCATCCACTTCCCCCTCCTTTCATCTTTATTCTACATTATCTGAAATAATATTTCAATATATTTATTAATTAATCGTTAATTTATTTTAATAAATTAGTATATTATTAAGAAATTTTATTCCTAACAACCTAATATATAACTATTTAAAAGAATATATTCATATAATTATTGAAATTTTATTTCATAAATTATACAATGTTTATAAATAGGAGGTATATTTATGTATGGTATAGGTATTATGTCAGGGACATCATTAGATGGAATTGATACAGTTCTTGTTAAAATAACTGGATATAGTACAGAGACACAATTGGAGGTTATCGCTTATAACGAATATCCTCTCCATAAAGAACTTGTTTCAAAAATAAAAAAAGCATGTTCCTTAGAACATTCTCATAGTGATCTCATTTGTAGCTTGAACTTTGAGTTGGGTTATTCTTTTTGTGATGCAGTCAAAGCACTACTTCAAAAAGCTAATTTCCCATTAGAAAAAATTGATTACATCGCAAGTCATGGACAAACAATTTTTCATATTCCAGAGAATAAAGAATCTTTATATCGTTCAACTCTACAAATTGGTGAAGCAGCAATTCTTGCTTATCAGTTTCAAACAACTGTTATATCTAATTTTAGAGTTATGGATATGGCCGCTGGTGGTCAGGGTGCCCCATTAGTCCCTTATAGCGAATATATTCTTTATAGTCAATCACATAAAAATAGAATTCTTCAAAATATTGGCGGTATTGGTAATTTAACATTTTTAAATGGTTCTTTAAATATTGATGATATTTTTGCTTTTGATACTGGACCTGGTAATATGATGATTAATGAAGCTTGTCAAATCCTTTATAATCTGCCTTTTGATGATCATGGACAAATTGCAAAACAAGGCAAAGTTATTCCTGTATTACTTGATGAATTAATGAATCATCCTTTTATGCAAAAACTTCCACCTAAATCAACTGGTCGAGAGGATTTTGGAGAGTTCTTTGTTAAAGATATTCTATCAAGATATTCTCAGCATGAAAAGGCAGATATCATCACAACTTTCACAATGTTCACTGCCAAAAGCATTGCATTTCATTATCAGAGAGATATACTTACAAAGTACCCTTTGGATGATGTTATTATTGGTGGTGGAGGGAGTCATAATGATACACTAATGCAATTTATAAAAGATGAACTCTATCCAATCCCTGTTTATACTCAAGATGAGATTGGTTATTCAAGCGATGCTAAAGAAGCTATTGCTTTTGCTATATTAGGAAATGAAACATTGAATCACCATTATTCTAATGTTAAATCTTCAACAGGAGCAAATCGTTATGTCATTCTAGGACAAATCACTCCTAAGCCATTTTAATGAATGGCTTTTTTTATAAAAAAATACAGAAATCATTTCTACTTCTGTATTTCATCAATAATCTTTCTTGTATCTACTATACGTTTATGAGTTTCTTCTTTATCATGTCTAGCAATTGCATAATATAATAAATCAATAACAATCAAAGAGGATAATCTTGATGATGTTGCTCCAATTCTTAATTCTTTTTCTTCAATTGGAATTGTAATAACCATATCAGCTAATTTTCCCAAATCATTATAAGCAGATTGCGTTATTGCAACAGATTTCATTCCCATATGTTTAGCCCATTTTGCTGCAGTCACTATTTCCTTTGTTTTTCCACTATAACTGATAAAAAATGCTAAATCATCTTTTTGCATGTTTGGTACTACAGTTAATTGAAGATGTGTATCAGCATAATAAATTGATGTTTTACCTATTCTTAAAAGTTTATGTTGAAAATCCTCACACACTGTTCCTGAACCACCAATTCCAAATAAATAGATGTTACGACAAGAAATAATCTCCTGAACTACTCTTTCAATAACCCTTGAATCAATTAATCCATAAGTCTTTTCAATTGTTTGAATATTTGACTGATATGCTTTTTTTAATAGTGAATCCATACTTTCATTAGGATCTAATAAATTATCAAATTCCATAGAATCATTCGATAAATCTTTAGCCAATTCTATTTTTAATTGTGAAAATCCTGAAAATCCTATTTTTTTTGAAAAACGGATAATAGCTGCTGGTGATGTCATTGTTTTTTGTGCTAATGTCTGCGTTGAATCATTAATAACATCAGATTTATTTTCTAATATAAAATCTGCAATTTCAATTTCTGTATCTGTTAATATAGGTCTTGCCTCATTTATCCTAATTATACAACTCATTTTATCACTTCCTTATATTCTTTAGTATAACATTTTCTATAAGAAAAAAAACACTTTTCCATTATTTTCATAGTATCTTAATCCTTTATACAAAAAAAAGAATCGAATGACTCGATTCTTTTTTATACTGCATATTTTAAAGGGAGTTTTTATGAATTTTTATTCTTCACAAGTATAATATACCTATTCTATATGAACGATATATGAACATCTGATGTATTTATTGTGTATTTCCATTTTCAATAATCGACATTTATGCCTTTTCCTTTAAGATTATCAATACACTCTTGATAATAAGTTTCATTATGTTCCTGATAAATAGGATGTGTAATACATTTTTCCTTTTTAACAGTCATCTCTGATATTTCAATACCTATTCTTTGACCTCGATAATATCGATTTTTCCATAATGGATTAATAGAATAACCACGATTTTCCATTTCTTTCATCACAATAACATGAAATTCAAAAAGATCTTGATACGGGTGTTCAAAAACATAATTAACAACACTATGTGGTTTCTTCCAACTCAATCCTCTTAAAGCACATATTTCTCTATGTTGTCCTAATAATTGTTGAGTTGGTAACAATGGTATTAAATCTTCATGCCATAATCTCATATTTTCACCTTCACCATTATTTTAAACTTTTTTTACTTTTATAAACAAAAAAATGAAAGAGATGCTTTGGGGAAACATCTCTTTCTTAGGGATATATGATAGATTTGAGGGGAATCAATACTATCGTATTTGTCTTTCGACACAAATAATATAAAACATAAATATGTCTTGAAGATGAACTTTTAAAATTTATTTGGCTTATTTAAAATTTCATGACAGTGTCTACATCTTGGCTCATAATGATCAACAGCACCAACCAAGACAATTGGATCTTCAAAAGATGCTGGTTTACCATCAACAAGTCTTTGTGTACGAGTTGCAGGTGCTCCACATTTTGCACAAACAGCAGTTAACTTTGTTACAAACTCAGCACGTGTTAAGAGTTCTGGCAAAACACCAAATGGCTCTCCTCTAAAGTCTTTATCTAATCCAGCAACCATAACGCGCAATCCTCTATCTGCCAAATACTCACAAACATCTACTATATCTCTATCAAAAAATTGAACTTCATCTATTGCTACAACATCTGTATCAGGTTTTATATATCTTAATATATCTTTTGAATTTTCAACAACAATGCATTGCACTTTTGTTCCAGCATGAGAGACAATTTCAGTCTCAGAATAACGATTATCAACTTTTGGCTTGAATACAATAATGTTTTTCTTAGCAAAAGAAAGGACATTGATACGTCTTATTAACTCTTCAGTCTTTCCCGCAAACATACACCCACAAATAACTTCTAACCAACCTTCTCGATATTGATTATACATAATGATATCAACCTCCACAAATATTTATTATACTATAGAATTAGATAAATTTGTACATATTTCATTCATAATTCATCTATATAATAGAGATAGGTGATAAAAATGAAATGGTTTAGAAATTTTATGTATGGTAGATATGGTGCTGACCAATTAGGAAACTTCTTATTTGTATTTTACATTATTTTAGCAATACTTTCTTTTGTTTATCCGCCAATTATGATTCTATGCTATGCTACAATCATTTATAGTCTGTTTAGAATGTTTTCTAAACAATATTATAAGCGTAGAGCTGAGAATGAATGGTATTTGAACAAAACTGAAGGAATAAGAAAGTTTTTTAATAGACAAAAAAATCAGTGGAAGTATAGAAAAACTCATAAATATTTAAAATGTCCTCACTGTAAACAGTATTTACGTGTTCCTAAAGGAAAAGGTGATATTACTGTAACTTGTCCTAAATGTCATCAACAATTTGATCAAAGAACATAAAAATATATTTTGATATGTTGTCTTTTTAATAGGTAATTCAGTCATGAAAAACTGAGTTTCTATTCTTGAGAGAACATTTTTTTATTATTCTTTGCAATAAAGCCTTTATAAAAGTTAAAAAAAGACCAAAAGACTTTATGAGTTTTGGTCTTCTACTATATTAGTACTCAGTATAAAAACTAGAAATTTTACCATCCTTTATAACTAAATATCTTTTAGCTAGTTTATCTATGAAATATCGGTCATGTGATACAAACAATAAAGTACCTTCGTATTCTAATAAAGCTTGTTCAAGAATTTCTCTCGTTTCTATATCAATATGATTAGTAGGCTCATCTAATATCAAAAAATTAATCTCATTTTGCATTAATATAGCCAATTTTAACAATACTTTTTCTCCACCAGATAAATTGCCTACCCGTTTAAAGACTTGATCTTTATAAAAGTCATATTTAGCAAGAATTCTTCTGGCCTCCCCCTCTAAACAGGGAACTTCCCTACGAAAGGCTTGTAATATAGAATCACTATTATCTTTAAAGCGAATCTCTTGTGGAATATATCCAATCTTAGTTGTTTCAGCCACTTCTAATTCACCAGTATATGAAGTTAAATGCCCTAATAATGCTTTTATGAAAGACGTCTTTCCCGATCCATTATTTCCTAATAATACTATTTTTTCTTGGTAATAGAGTGTAAAACTTGCATTTGAAAATAATAATAAATGATCATATGATATTCCTAGATTTTTTGCTTTTAAAACTTCATGACTACTACGTTCCCCTATAAAATGTACAGGAATTTTTTTCTTTTCTAATTGAGGCTTGTCTAATACTTCTATCTTCTTTAAACGTTTCTCTAATTCCTTAGCCTTTTTAAAGAATTTTTCATTATCAGCCTGATTGCCCCAATCACGATAGCGTTTAATAGAAGCTTTCATTGCTTCTATTTTTTTCTGTTGAGTTTTATATTGCTCAAACTCTTGCAACAATAACTTTTCTTGTTCTTTTAAACTATATGAATAATTACCATGAAATAAGCGACATTCTCCACTTTCTAAAAGAATAGTTTTATTGGTAACTTTATCTAGAAAATAGCGGTCATGTGATATAATTACAACTGTTCCCTGATACTTATTTAAATAATTCTCTAACCATTCCAACATAACAATATCCAAATGATTTGTTGGCTCATCTAATAAGAGTATATCAGGTTCAGTTAATATTAATCTTGCCAAATTCACAACAGTTTTCTGGCCACCACTTAATATAGAAAATTGTTTGTCTATAATATTTTCTAATTTAAACCCCTTCACCACTTTACTCAATTTTTCCTCAACTTCATATCCACCTTGAGATATATATTGATTCTGAATTCTTGCATATCTATCTAATAATGCTTCATTTGTACTATCCTGCATCATTTTCAGTTCTAATGTACGCAATCTTTCTTCTGTTTTTTGAATTTCTGTAAATGAAGTCATTAAAATACTTCTTGTAGTGATATCTTCATTAAGAATTGCTGGTATTTGTTCTAAATATCCAATAGTAGCATCTTTACGAATCGTAATAGTTCCAGTATCTGGATACTCATCTTTTACAATCATTTTAAAGAGTGTTGATTTACCACTACCATTCTTGCCTACAATTCCTACTCTATCACCAGTGAGTATTTCAAAACTCACATTTTGTATAACTTGTTTATATCCAAAATTCTTACAAATTTTATGCATTCCTATTTCAATCATTTTATTTGCTCCTTTATTTTATATAAAAATTAAAATAAACAGAGCCTAAGATTCATAAGATTAGGCGATTGATTATAATCGCTTCGCACAGCTAGAGTATCCCTCTATCGCCTAGTCTATCTATTAATAGACTCTGTACGAAGCTCAGTGCCTTCGACTCTACGGCAAATATAACCTAGAATCATCTTGACCACCTCCCTATTATATTTATACTTCTTTATTCTAACATATATAAACAAAAATGAACACTTTATCAAAAAATTAGCTAAAACAAAAAAAAGGATATCCAGTGTGGATATCCGAAGTGAACTGGCAGCTTGCTATTGTCGCGATTGCTCACTATCGTCGCCGTTATGATGCTTAACTTCTGTGTTCGGGATGGGTACAGGTGTTTCCATCATGCTATCGCTACCAGATCTCTCCTGGTGCCTTCCTCTCGGAGCACTCAAAACTGAACAGTAATCTCGCCTTCTTCTTGAACAACCTTCTTCTGGTTAAGTCCTCGACCTATTAGTATCAGTCAGCTTCGCACATCGCTGCGCTTACACCTCTGACCTATCAACCTCATCGTCTTTGAGGGGTCTTACTTCCGAAGAATGGGAAGTCTCATCTTGGAGGGGGCTTCACACTTAGATGCCTTCAGCGTTTATCCCTTCCAGACTTAGCTACCCAGCTGTGCCACTGGCGTGACAACTGGTGCACCATTGGTCTGTCCACCCCGGTCCTCTCGTACTGAGGGCAGCTCTCCTCAAACTTCCTACGCCCACGACAGATAGGGACCGAACTGTCTCACGACGTTCTGAACCCAGCTCGCGTACCGCTTTAATGGGCGAACAGCCCAACCCTTGGAACCGACTTCAGCTCCAGGATGCGATGAGCCGACATCGAGGTGCCAAACCTCCCCGTCGATGTGAACTCTTGGGGGAGATCAGCCTGTTATCCCCAGGGTAGCTTTTATCCGTTGAGCGACGGCCCTTCCATTCGGCACCGCCGGATCACTAAGCCCGACTTTCGTCCCTGCTCGACTTGTTGGTCTCGCAGTCAAACACCCTTTTGCCTTTGCACTCTACGCATGATTTCCAACCATGCTGAGGGTATCTTTGGGCGCCTCCGTTACTCTTTGGGAGGCGACCGCCCCAGTCAAACTGCCCACCTGACACTGTCCCGTCGCCAGCTTATGGCGTCCGGTTAGAACTTCAATACATGAAGGGTAGTATCCCAACGGCGACTCCTCGAATACTGGCGTATCCGTCTCTTCGTCTCCTACCTATCCTGTACATCATGCATCAAAATCCAATATCAAGCTACAGTAAAGCTCCATGGGGTCTTTCCGTCTAGTCGCGGGTAACCTGCATCTTCACAGGTACTAAGACTTCACCGAGTCTACAGCTGAGACAGCGCCCAAATCGTTACGCCTTTCGTGCGGGTCAGAACTTACCTGACAAGGAATTTCGCTACCTTAGGACCGTTATAGTTACGGCCGCCGTTTACTGGGGCTTCAATTCATGGCTTCGCTTGCGCTGACCACTCCTCTTAACCTTCCAGCACCGGGCAGGCGTCACCCCCTATACTTCGACTTGCGTCTTGGCAGAGAGCTGTGTTTTTGGTAAACAGTCGCTTGGGCCGTTTTACTGCGGCTCATCTCTCAATGAGCACTCCTTCTCCCGAAGTTACGGAGTCATTTTGCAGAGTTCCTTAGCTATAGTTCTCTCGCTCACCTTAGGATTCTCTCCTCACCCATGTGTGTCCATTTTCGGTACGGGCTGACAAAGAGTTGATTGCTAGAAGCTTTTCTTGGAAGCTTGCTTCGGCGACTTCTGTACTTATCGTAATGTTCCATACGCGTCACGCCTTCGGGTTTCAACATCCGGATTTGCCTGGATGTCCCCTACCTCGCTTGCACCAGCTATTCCAGCAGCTGGATCGCCTAGCCTGCTCCGTCACTCCATTGCCTCTTCATCAGGTACGGGAATCTCCACCCGTTGTCCATCGACTACGCCTTTCGGCCTCGCCTTAGGTCCCGACTTACCCAGAGCGGACGAACCTTCCTCTGGAAACCTTGGGTATTCGGTGCGTGGGATTCTCACCCACGTTCCGCTACTCACACCGGCATTCTCTCTTCCTGCCGCTCCACATGTCCTTGCGGTCATGCTTCCTCGCTGACAGGAACGCTCCCCTACCACTTATACTTGTCGTATAAATCCATAGCTTCGGTATTATGCTTAGCCCCGGTAAATTTTCGGCGCAGAGTCATTCGACCAGTGAGCTGTTACGCACTCTTTAAAGGGTGGCTGCTTCTGAGCCAACCTCCTGGTTGTCTGGACATCTCCACATCCTTTTCCACTTAGCATATATTTTGGGACCTTAGCTGATGGTCTGGGCTGTTTCCCTTTTGACTACGGACCTTATCACCCGCAGTCTGACTGCCAGATATGTTCCTGTGACATTCGGAGTTTGATTATATTCAGTACCTCGGGATGAGGCCATCACATATTCAGTGCTCTACCTTCACATAACTTTCACTCTGACGCTAGCCCTAAAGCTATTTCGGGGAGAACCAGCTATCTCCGAGTTCGTTTGGAATTTCACCCCTAGCCACAATTCATCCGCCAACGTTTCAACGGGGGTCGGTTCGGTCCTCCATCGGGTTTTACCCCAACTTCAACCTGATCATGGCTAGATCACTCGGTTTCGGGTCTATGACATACAACTCTCGCCCTATTCAGACTCGCTTTCGCTTCGGCTCCGCATCTCCTGCTTAACCTCGCTGCATATCATAACTCGCCGGCTCATTCTACAAAAGGCACGCCATCACCCCTTAACGGGCTCTGACTTCTTGTAAGCATATGGTTTCAGGTTCTCTTTCACTCCCCTCCCGGGGTTCTTTTCACCTTTCCCTCACGGTACTGGTTCACTATCGGTCACAAAGGAGTATTTAGCCTTTCGAGATGGTCCTCGATAATTCCGTCAGGATTCCACGTGCCCCGACGTACTCAGGTACTGTCTCGCATCACTTCACGATTTCGGATACGGGAATGTCACCCTCTTCGTCGCTCCTTCCCAGAAGCTTCTCCTATCATGTCATGTCTGCTTCGCTGACAGCCCTATAACCCCATCTTTGCGATGGTTTGGGCTCCTCCGCTTTCGCTCGCCGCTACTTACGGAATCGTTCTTTACTTTCTTCTCCTGCAGGTACTGAGATGTTTCAGTTCCCTGCGTCTCGCCACGCATCACTATTTATTCATCATGCGCTGACATCCCATTACGGATGCCGGGTTCCCCCATTCGGACATCGACGGGTCCTTGCCTGCTTACTGCTCGCCGTCGCGTTTCGCCGTTTGCTGCGTCCTTCTTCGCCTCTTTGTGCCTAGGCATTCGCCATACGCTCTTTCTTACTTAACCTAAAGTGTTCAAGTTCTACTTGTTTTTTTGTTTCGTGATCTCTCGATCACTCAGCTTGTTATCTTAGTTTTTTTACCACTTTGACTAGATGATTCAACCTTCTCATGAATTTCTATTCCTGATCTCGTTTCTTTCATCTTATCTTTTCGTTTGTAAAAAGTTTTGTTTTTACTAGATTACTATTCAGTTTTCAATGTTCCCTGAGTTCGCCCTCTTCAAGCTCACTCAAAACTAAACAGAAACTCACGCTCTTCTCCCTAGAAAGGAGGTGATCCATCCCCACGTTCCCGTAGGGATACCTTGTTACGACTTCACCCTAATCATCAGTCCCACCTTAGACAGCTCTCTCCTTGCGGTTAAGCCACCGGCTTCGGGTGTTACCAACTCTCATGGTGTGACGGGCGGTGTGTACAAGGCCCGAGAACGTATTCACCGCGACATTCTGATTCGCGATTACTAGCGATTCCAACTTCGTGCAGTCGAGTTGCAGACTGCAGTCCGAACTGAGAACGGGTTTTTGGGTTTCGCTCCACCTCGCGGCTTCGCTTCCCTTTGATCCGTCCATTGTAGCACGTGTGTAGCCCAGGTCATAAGGGGCATGATGATTTGACGTCATCCCCGCCTTCCTCCTCCTTGCAGAGGCAGTCTCGCTAGAGTCCCCAACTTAATGATGGTAACTAGCGACAAGGGTTGCGCTCGTTGCGGGACTTAACCCAACATCTCACGACACGAGCTGACGACAACCATGCACCACCTGTATCCCCTATAGCTATCTCTCTATCTCTAGAGCCTTTAGAGGTATGTCAAGACCTGGTAAGGTTCTTCGCGTTGCTTCGAATTAAACCACATGCTCCACCGCTTGTGCGGGCCCCCGTCAATTCCTTTGAGTTTCATTCTTGCGAACGTACTACTCAGGCGGAGTACTTATTGCGTTAACTGCAGCACTGAGGTTTGACCCCCAACACTTAGTACTCATCGTTTACGGCGTGGACTACTAGGGTATCTAATCCTATTTGCTCCCCACGCTTTCGGGACTGAGCGTCAGTTGCAGCCCAGATCGTCGCCTTCGCCACTGGTGTTCCTCCATATATCTACGCATTTCACCGCTACACATGGAATTCCACGATCCTCTACTGCACTCTAGCTATTTGGTTTCCACGGCTTACTGAAGTTTAGCTTCAGGCTTTCACCGCAGACCTCTATTGCCGCCTGCTCCCTCTTTACGCCCAATGATTCCGGATAACGCTCGCCACCTACGTATTACCGCGGCTGCTGGCACGTAGTTAGCCGTGGCTTTCTCATAAAGTACCGTCACTTATGAATCATTTCCTATTCATACCGTTCTTCCTTTATAACAGAGGTTTACATACCGAAATACTTCTTCCCTCACGCGGCGTTGCTCGGTCAGGGTTTCCCCCATTGCCGAAAATTCCCTACTGCTGCCTCCCGTAGGAGTCTGGGCCGTGTCTCAGTCCCAGTGTGGCCGTCCACCCTCTCAGGTCGGCTACGCATCGTCGCCTTGGTGAGCCGTTACCTCACCAACCAGCTAATGCGCCATAAGTCCATCCTCCTGCTATCCATACGGATATTTAATGAAGCGGTCATGCGACCCCTTCACCTATGCGGTCTTAGCTATCATTTCTAATAGTTATCCCCCTCATGAGGGCAGGTTACTTATGTATTACTCACCCGTTCGCCACTCACTGATAAAATCAGTGCGTTCGACTTGCATGTATTAGGCACGCCGCCAGCGTTCATCCTGAGCCAGGATCAAACTCTCCATTGTTTATCTCAAACAATAACTTGTTCTCTTGACTCTTTTTTCTTACTACTTTCTTTGACGTGTTTTCTGTTTAGTTTTCAATGTCCTTGACCCGTTTTCGGCACCTCTCTGGCGCCTCTCTCGTCGAGTGCTCACTTATAATATCATTTCTCCTCTCCCTTGTAAAGTCTTTTTTTCGTTTTTTTTCAAAAAAAAAATAGACTATATTTAAAAACGCTGATTTTATCGTATGTTTTTATATGTCTATTTTTGATGATTATTTTCCTTTTTTGTCATATCCTGTTTATCACTTCAATTCATATTTTCTATTACTCTTTTATTTTCATACTTAATTATGCTGCTTTAATAAGATGATGCTCATATAAAGTATCAAATGTATTCACAGCACCACCATGCTCAACAATTTTTCCATCAACAACCTTATCAATATCAACACCTGTAAATGATAATTTTTTATACGTTGGTTTTATTCCAATCCATTCACCCTCATGTGTCCCCTCCATTATAAATTCAGAAATAATACAATCTCCATCCTCATATTGCCTTATTATTTTCATTGTATAATCCGGATATGTCTTTTTTACATCGATAAGATGTTGTTTCATGCCATTTACGCCTAATGGAATTGTTTCTTCACCAACTTTCAAAACGCAATCTTCTGATATATATTGTGAAAGTTCTTCGATTAGATTCTTAGAAACAACAACTTCATATAGATATCTTACAATTTCTTTATTATTCATTTTCTTCCTCCTAAACCTTTAACTATCTTATAAATCAAATAAGTCATCAAGAATAATTATATATTATTAAATAAAAAGAATAACACATACATGTTATTCAATATGTATACTTTCAAAACTGTTCCCATGCTCTTTTATCATTCTTATCAATTCATTTGTTTTCATAAAGAGAGTTTTATCATTCCTTAACAGATGAATTCCAATGATTTCAAAAAGATCATTATCAAAAACAACATTCACAGACAATTCATTATCATTCAATATTCCAAATGGAATAACCTCTCCTGCTTTTAATCTCATATATTTGTCTCTTTTCATTCATCAATTGTAACAATATGACCATGCTCAATAACTTCATAAGTCATCTGCATTGAATCTAACAAATTATAAACATCAAGTTCTGACATCTTTAATTGCCTCTAGCGGATTCACTTGTTGGTCCCCTCTAGCCGGATTAGCAAACTTACTATACTGTTTCAAGAATACCAAACGAATATCCGCCAATGCCCCATTACGGTGTTTAGCAATAATTATATCAGTAGCCCCTTGTGTCTCAGCCTCTTTCTTAGGATCTTGATAATCTTCACGGTGAATAAACGAAACAATATCAGCATCTTGTTCAATTGCTCCAGACTCTCTTAAGTCAGATAAAACAGGTCGCTTATTGTCACGTTTTTCAACTGAACGTGATAACTGACTTAAAGCAATAACTGGTACACTCAATTCTCTGGCAATCATTTTTAATTGACGAGAAATATCTGAGACCTCCTGCTGGCGTGACTCCTTGCTGTTTGCAGGTCCAGAAATTAATTGTAGGTAATCAATAATAATCATCTTTAATCCATGTTCACGATGAAGTCGACGGCACTTAGCTGCAATTTCACCCACTCTAATTCCCGGTGTATCATCTATATAAAGATTGCACTTAGAAACTTTGTCGGCAGCAGCATAATATCTTTCATTGCTTTCTTTCAAAATAGCACCCGAACGTAACGACTCCGCTTTTAGGCTCCCTGCTGAACAGATAACACGTTGTATTAACTGTTCAGCGGGCATTTCCAATGAAAAGACCGCAACAGCCTCATCAGCTTTATAAGCAACATTATAAGCAACATTTAACGCAAAGGCAGTCTTTCCTACAGAGGGACGAGCAGCAAGAATAATCAAGTCACCCTTTTGAAATCCAGAAGTTAATTTATCCAAGTCATAATAACCTGTCTTCACACCAGAAATCTCCCCATCTGCTTTTTGCAACATAACCAAGCGATCAGTAACATTTTGAATAACAGTCTTAACATCTTTAAATTCACCCGCATTACGATCTCGTGTTACACTTAAGAAATTCTTTTCTGATTCTCCAATAAAATCATTAATATTCTCAACTTCACCATATGCGTTTTCAATAATCTGTGTAGATTGTTGAATAAGTTTTCTGAGTAATGATTTTTCATTTAATATCTTTAAATAATATTGACTATGTGCTGTTGTTGGAACTGATTCACTTAATTGTAATAAATACTCTACGCCTCCAATTTTATCTAATAACTTTTTATCCATCAAATATGATGTTAAAGTTGTCACATCAACTGGATTATTTTGATGATCAATGGATTGCATAGCATCAAAAAGGATACGATGGCTGTCTAAATAAAAATCTTCTTTTGTCGCCAAACTTAATATTTCATGACATGCATCTATAGAAATAAGCATAGATCCAAGCAATGATCTTTCAGCTTCTATATCATGTGGATATTCTCTTGCCATCTGTTTACCTCCTTATTTTTCTTTTAAGTGTACTTTGATTGTCGCAATGACATCTTTATAAAGTTCAATCTTAAGATTTGTATATCCCAAAGCTTGAATAGGTCTTGCATTAATAAACTTTCTTTTATCAATTTTAATATCATGTGTTTTCAATAATTCTTCTGCAACATTTTTTGTAGACACACTTCCAAATGTTTTTCCATCTTTCCCTGAAGACAAAGCAAATTCTAAAGTAATGTTTTCTAATGTTTCCTTTAATTCTTCAGCTTTCTTCTTATTTTCTAAATCTTGCAAACGTTCTTGTTCCTTATTGTGAGCAACAATCTCTTTCCCATGCTCTGTAGCCAAAACTGCAAGTTTATTCTTAATTAAAAAGTTTTGACCATATCCATCAGCAACATTAACAATATCACCTTTCTTTCCCACTTTCTTTACATCTTGAGTTAAAATAACTTTCATCACACTTCACCTCTATCATCTAAATATTCTTTAATTTTTTCTTCTAATAAAAGACGAACATCTTCTATACTTCGATTTTCAAACTGAGCTGCAGCCATACTAAAATGGCCACCACCACCCATATTTTCCATAATAATCTGGACGTTAATATCACGTGTACTTCTCGCACTTATTGCAACCATTGTTTTAGATATTCGTCCAATTGTAAATGTCGCCTTAATCGTACTCACTTCTAACAATGAATTACTTGCTTTTGCTAACATTGTACGCGTATACTCTTCATTCTCATGGGCACAAGCAATCAATATATATGGATTATACCGATAAGCAGTTTGAGTAATTGATAATCTTTGCAACGTTTCTTCATAAGAATCTTCTAAGAATTCATAAGCCAATGTCATATTTGCCTGTAATTCCTTTAAATAAGCAGCTGACTGAAATGTACGCACACCCACTCTTTGTTTAAAGTTATTTGTATCAACTAGCATACCTGCATACATTATTGTTGCATCCAATTCATTGATATTTAATTCTACATTTTGATAATCACACAATTCAACAACAAGTTCAACTGTACTAGATGCGGCTGGCTCCAGATAAGTAAGAACCGGTGCTTCAATGAATTCTTCACCACGTCGATGATGATCAATAATCACCTTATTTCTCACACGTTCTAATAGTGCATTTGAGATAGCCAAACTTGGTTTATGATTATCTACTACAATTAATAATGTATTCTTATTAATATGCTCCATTGCCTCTGTATAGGAAATAATCATTCCTTTATATTTATCATGATTCTTAATCATTGTTGCAACATCTTTTGTTTTCTTCTCAATAGATTCAAAATCGACCACAATGTTCGCTTTCTTTCCATATGCAATAGCAATCTTAGCGACCCCCAATGATGCTCCAAACGAATCCAAATCTGAATTCTTATGCCCCATTACCAGTACATGACTCGAATTTTTAATTAAACCAGCCAATGATTGCGCAATAACTCTAGCACGTACCTTACTGCTTTTTTCAAAAGTATCACTATTACCGCCAAAGAATTTAACATTATCATCTCCTGATTTCACAGCAACTTGATCTCCTCCACGAGAATAAGTCAAATTCAAAGCATTTGAGGCCATATCATCAAGTTCCCTTAAAACTCTAGAATCACGACCAATTCCAATACTTAAAGTCATAACTTCATCTAATTCTTTTGACATCTCTTTAAATGTATCTAAAATAGCAAATTTATTTTCAACTTGTTTACGATAAATTCTTTCATTAAAAAATGCCAAATATCCTCCAGACTTAAATCTACGGATAATAATCCCATTGGAATAAGCCCAATCAACAATAACTTGTCTTGACTTTGATTGTATCAAAGCCATTTTTGGTTCATCAGCATTTTCTAACGTTTCCTCATAATTATCAATAGTAATATAAGCCATACAAACCTGCTGATCAAGATAATCTTGTTGCAATGACAAAAACTGAGTCACATCTTTTAAATAAATTAACTTTGTTTCTTGACTATTATATGCTTCAAACTTCTTACCTTTAATATCAACAATCTTAATATCCTCATCTTCAAACAATGAAGCAAGATGTGGCTGCCATTCTAAAAGTTTTACACCAACAATATTAATATTCATTTCTTTAAACAAATCACTTGTCCATACAACATTTCTTGTTTCATCATATTGAATCAAACCTAAACCACCAAATATAAAAGCATTTTTAGCATCAACATCCAACGCCTCAGATACACTCATACTATTTGTATCAACCAAATAAGTTATATAAGATAACACAAAGAACAAAATAATATTTTTAATCAATGCATAGACTGAAAAAGCAAATAATAAAGAACTATCAAGCAAAAGATATAACCCAAATAATAAAATACATTCAGCTACGAGAAGTATTATAATAAGATTTCTCAACTGTGCAATCTTTCTTATCATAAATATCCCTCCTTAATTATTATCATGACCATTATACAATAAATTCCCTCTTAAATCACTAAATATATCTACGATTCCCACAATAACATAGAATGTATTTACCAATGGGATAAAAATCCCTATAAATACCAATATCATTAACTTTGGCTTTTTCTTTAAAATTGTTAGCCATGTAAAAAAAGCCAATCCCTCTACCGCAAAAGCCAGTGTTGTTAATGTATATGCATATGATAAATACACACTTTCTATATCAGTAAAACTTTTGAGCAGATAAGAGCCAAACATAATAATAGCTAAAAAAACTCCTGTTTTATAACCAAAATGTAGCATAGCAATATGAAACGAACCTGGAAATTTTATCTTAAATCTAGATAAAACAATCTGACACAGCAAGATAATTACATACATTTCTAAAACTGACATGATAATTAAAACAATAGGAATCATTAATATCACAGTTTCAACAGTCAACTGGCTTGCTAATGATGGCATTATTTCTATTAACATCTGATACATCTCTCTCATCTCAGCTACTAGATTCATACCTAGAAGACCTGAAAAAACTTCATAGAGTAAAATATTATTAAGGAAAGTCACTAACAATGTTCCCATTAAAATTGTTTCTTTCTTTACTTTTCTTTTCAGTGCTTCGCCTATAAATAAACCAGCCAAGCAAGAAGAAATAGATGAAATCACAAAAAATGGTAACCCTACCATTGCAATAACAACCATTGCAACAAAAGAAACCACAATATTATCTTTTAAAGTATAAGTATAACCATACCAAACCAGTGGAATAACCATAACATAACATATAAAAACATCAAACATACTTCCAGTATATGTATTTAAGAGTGATAACACTCCAAACATAGCTGCTATCATGGCTCCTTGAACCATCTTTTTCGTATTTGTCTTTCCCATAGTAACTCCTTTCCATCCTAAAAAATATAGCCTATTATATCATATTTATAAGGAATAAAATGAAATATTTTATCCTTCATGTCCATCTTTAAAATATTAATTATGATAAGAAAAGAAAAAACTCCTGATTTCTCAAGAGTTTAAGTCCTAATTATTCACCAACGTATGGTAATAATGCCATTTGTCTAGCACGTTTAATAGCTGCAGCTAATTGTCTTTGGTATTTAGCGCTTGTTCCAGTTACACGTCTAGGAATGATTTTTCCATTTGCAGAAACGAATCTTTTTAATAATTCAACATCTTTATAATCGATGTAATCAATCTTATTTTTTGTAAAAAAGCAAACTTTCTTTCTACCCATTCTTTGTCTTTTGAATGCCATAAGTCTATTCCTCCTTAAAATTGAATATCATCTTCCATAATATCAAATGAATTAAATGAATTATCGAAATCTTTTTCTAAATCCACTGTTTTCATATCATAGAAGTTATCTTGTTCTACTTGAGGTTGCTGTTGCTGAGCTTTTTCTCTGGCAGCTTTTGTTTCTAAAAACTGTACACTGTCACAGACAACTTCAACAACATAAACCTTTTGCCCTTGTGCATTGTCATAACTACGAGAACGTAGTCGACCTTCAACACCAACTAATGATCCTTTTGAACAATATCTTTCAACATTTTCAGCGCCTTTATTCCAAACAACACAATTGATATAATCAGCTTGCTGTCCATCAGCTGAATTGTAATTACGGTTTAATGCTAATGTGAAACTTGTCACTGCTGCTCCCGTATTTGTTCTTCTTAACTCAGGATCCCTTGTCATTCTTCCAACGAGTACGACACGATTAATCATATATTACACCTTCTTAATCTCTTCTAAGAGTTAAATGACGTAACATGTTTGCATTAATACGTGATAAACGTTCGAACTCAGCAATATTTGCAGGAGTTGTTGTTGTATCTAAAACAACATAATATCCTTTTGTATAATCTTTGATTTCGTAAGCTAAGTCACGTAATCCCCATTCGTTTACATTATCTACAGTTCCTTCAGTATTTGTTAATACTTTTTTGAAGTTTTCAATAATAGCGTTTCTTGCATCTTCTTCAACGTCTGGTTTTACAATAAACATAATTTCATATTTGTTCATCTTTTTACCTCCTCCTATGGTCTAATGGTCTGCACACTTTCATACAGACAGGCAGTAAATATTTTTACATGCTCATGCATTATAGCACAATAGAATTAAAAATACAACGATTTTATCACTGAAATTCAAGTTTTTATTGAACCGTTTTTATTGAACATCTTTTTGAATAATTTCATAACCATTCGGATTTAATATTAATATTATATATGTTAAAGGTAAAGAAAAACGTTTACGTCCACAACTCCCAGGATTTAAGTATTGAACACCATTTTGAATATAACATTCATATCGATGAGAATGACCATAGATATAAAAGTCCACATCTTTCTTTTCACCAATCTGATGAACCATATAGAAACGATAACCTGCTAATGTAAAGTACTCTTCCTCATTGAGCATAAGATAATCATTATTACCTTTAACAACAATGAGAGGAGCAGTTTTCTTTAACTTTTCTAAAATCTCTTCCTTCATAATATCACCTGCATGCAAAATATAATCACATGTCTGCAATTCTTCTAAGACATCATTTCTTAGAACATTGTGTGTATCAGATATAATTCCAATTTTCATTCATTTACATCTCCTTTCACACTCTTGAACCTTTTTCATATTTTATCATGAAAGGAGGTCTTTATGAACTGTCAACAATATAGCGATAATACCCAACAATATCTTATCTGCTTTTATGAAATACTCAATCAAATGATTGCTGACATGACCAATGCATCTCTTTCATGTAGTCTCTCATCAGATTTTATTAATCAAATGATACCCCACCATAGAGCTGCTATTCATATGTCAAGAAACCTTTTGATGTACACAACAAATATTCCTCTTCAAAACATTGCACAAAATATCATAAAAGAACAAACTCAAAGTATCAGAAATATGCAAGATATTCAAAATTGCTGTTTATCACTACACAATTCTCAAGACCAGATTAATTCATACTTTAATAAGTATAATAGTATCACATGGACAATGTTTGAAAGCATGCAAAATGCACCAACAAACAATGATATTAACATAAGTTTTATGAATGAAATGATTCCTCATCATGAGGGGGCTGTGAGATTATCAAAGAATGCTTTAGAGCATTGTATCTGTCCACAACTCATCCCCATTCTTGAAGCAATTATTACCAGTCAGGAAAAAGGTATTTCTGAAATGAAAAAACAACTCAGTGAATTGAAATCATGTTAAATTGCCATTATTCTACAAAATATTAATAATTTCTTAAAAACTTATTACACATTTGTTAATACATTTATTTGATATTATGTCATAATAAGAATACAACAAATGGGGTGAAATCAATGGCAAGAAAGAGAAAACGTTTAAAAAAGGGTGTTATTTTTTGTATAGTTCTTATCTTATTCTGTGGATTAGGATTTGGCTATTATAAATTCATATACAATCATAATGATATAGAAACATATACTGCAGATGGATTATCTATTCAACATGATTTCTTAACAGTCAACCCTTATTCAAGAAGTGGAAAATCATTAGGAAGAGTTAAAGGAATTGTTATTCATTATACAGGGAATCCTGGATCAACTGCAAAAGGAAATAGAAATTATTTTGAAGCTCTCAAAGACAAACATACAACATCTGTTTCAAGTCACTTTATTGTTGGTTTAAAAGGAGAAATTATTCAATGTATTCCATTAAATGAAATTGCATATGCTTCTAATAATCGCAATAAAGATACAATTTCAATTGAGACTTGCCACCCTGATGAATCTGGAAAGTTCAACCAAGAAACATATCAGTCACTTCAAAAACTTGTGAGATCATTAATGGATACTTATGATTTAGATAAAGAAGACGTCATTAGGCATTATGATGTTACAGGAAAAATATGCCCAAAATATTTTGTAGATCATGAAGATGCGTGGCAAATATTTTTAAACTCATTGTAAAAGAAAAGAAGACGAATCGTCTTCTTTTCAAACATCCACTTATTTCTCGACACCCAATTTGGGCGAAATAAGTTTTATGTCGGCTCTACGTAATCATAACAGAAATCAAATAATTGTCAATCTTTAATTATATGGATGAGCCCTTAAAAGTTCTCTCATTTCTTTTTCCCCATCTTCTTTTAATAAAGATGAATAATTAAACAAACTATAACCTTTATATCCATTATTAGACAATATTTGAACTTGTTCAGATATATTTGATGATGACAAAGTCCAGCCTTTATCCAAATCCAATTCTTCTCCAGATTGATAGAGTGCCAATCCTGCATATAACATAACCGTCTTTTGACGTTTTAATCCAGCATACAGTTCAATACGATCTGTAAACATCCTTGTTTTTCCATCTGGTCCATACTGATCACTCCAGTAAACCTGAGGCATTATATAATCAACATATCCATCTTCCTTGAGCCATGTATCTACATCTGCCCCTTCATTAACACAATTCTCATAATTTCCTTGTGGGCTAATACCAAAAACAATATTTGAATTAATAGACTTAATACTTTGATAGACATCTTGTATAAGCATGTTTACGTTATCCATACGTTGCCCTTGTGTCGTTTCACCATGTGTACCTTCAATATAAAAGTAATCATCAAAATGAATACCATCTACTTCATAGTTTTCAACAATCTCTTTCACACCAGCAACTATATAATCTCTAACGTCCTGACTTTCAGGATTAAATATATATTTATACGTTGCATACCCAATACTTTGTTTGGTATCTTCTAACCATGATTTTTTTGATGACAATTCCATGAAATTTTGATAAGTATTTTTATTTAAAGATATACGATAGGGATTTATCCAAGCTTCAATTGATATCCCTTTTTTATGTGCTAATTTAATCATTTCTTCTAGAGGGTCAAAAGACAATGAAGAGCGATGACAAATGACTTTTGATATTGGATAAATTTTAGATTGATATAATGCATCAGCAAATGGCCTGACCTGAACAATAATTGTATTATTTTTATAGTTATCTACAACCCTTAATGCTTCTGAGAAATCTTCTATAAAAGCATCTCTTGATTCATATGAAAACTTAGCTAGATCAGAATAAGAAAACCAAACTGCTCGTTTATCTAAAGAGGATAATGAACATGTTGGTCTAGGAAACAAAAAGTAAACAATAAAACATACACATAGCAAAACAACAATGACTAAAAAACTATGTTTTGTATTTTTCTTCACAACATCACCCCTTTAATCATATTCATTAAATATCTCTTAAGTCCTCAGGAGTGGTAATTTTTATATTTTCATAATCACTAACAATGGCATATACCTTAACATCACTAAATTTTTCAACCATTTGAGCATCATCAGTTGCTTGATATTCTTCTAGAATTCCTTGTGAATATGCATCAACAATCACATCTCTATGAAAAGCTTGAGGCGTTTGCGCCTGCATTAATTCAGAACGCTTTAAAGTCTCAACAACTTTCCCATTGACAACTTTTTTAATTGTATCTTTACAAGGAACCATAAGTAAACAGGCACTGTGCACTTTTAAACATTCTAATAAAGCATCAATATGTTTTCTTTTTACAAATGGTCTTGCCCCATCATGTATAAGAACATAATCACCTTTTGTCTTCTTCAATCCTTCATACACACTATCTTGTCTTTCCTGTCCTCCATCAGCAAATTCAATACGTGAATCTTTTGATAGTCTCTCAAACAGTTTTCTTTCAAAAGGCTGTGTAACAACAATAATTTGACCACATTTTGAATCATGAATAAAATTCTCCAAAGTCATTTCATAAACTGTTTTTCCATTAAACTCATAAAGCATTTTATTATAATCTAAACCTGTTCTTGTGCCTTTTCCAGCACATAAAATAATGACACTATACATATATTCCACCCACCTTTTTTATATTATACAATCCCATTTCTTAAAAAGATAGCCAAAATAATAAATATTACCTTATCTAAATTCTAAAGAATATTTTTTTGATATGTAAAAAAGACAATACATCCACATATCAATAATGGTCCAACAAAAAAAGTTATCAACATTATAATAAAATCAAATTTCATCAGATTATGAATATATAGTGAAAACAATATATTTCCAATATAAATCAAACAAACAGCCATCAATATTCCAAAAAAAACAATAACTTCTTTTCTAATAATAGAAAGAAGAGGTTTTCGTTCATAACCAATCCGAGATAATGTTAAAAAAACATTCTTTCTTCCAAGTATTTCTACTAAAAATCTAAAAACTACTGTTAATGATAATAAACAATGAATAACAACATAAGATACAAAACATAAAACAACAGTCATAGAATCAGATAAATTGGAAACGAGCAATGTAATTATAAGAATTGTACTCATGATAAAAAGAATCAAATTCTTCTTCATGAAAACAAGATCTCTTCTCATAAAACCAATGTAAACTGTTTTTTCTGAATAATCAATATGATTCATAATGTATTGATCTAAAAATGGAACCAGCATTTTACTCCACAAACCATAAAGACCAATCATTCCTATAACAGAGAAAAGAATCATTGCTGTTGGTTCATTTCCATAGATATAAAACAAACAAATAGGTAATAAAAACATGATTGAATAGAGATATTTTGTAAATTTGATATCAAAATGAAAAGGAAAGGCAGGTTTTAAGCCATCGACCATAACATCTCCTACCAAGAGATTTCGTATTGAACTTCGATATGCATATCCAACATTGAGAATTGTACACCATATCACAACAAATAAAAGAATAACAATCGTCACAAGAATACCCTGTTGATTAAAACTCAAAATTGTTGTGATTTGTAACATATCTAATATAAAATTATTAATAAACATCATAGATAATATTGCCAAAGCAATACCAATTGGTACAGCACAGAAAAAAATAAACAATGTTGATGAAAGTAAATATCCTGTAATTTGTAAAAATGTTGCGCCACTAACCAAACGTATAGCCATTTGTTTCGACTTTTTCTTCACATAGAAATCATTTGCAAAAAAGATAACAATCATACATATTGTCATGACAAAGACACATAAATACGTAATGACATCATTTCTACTATTGATAAAAGTCATTCCAACTGCTTCAGAACAAGCGACATTAAAAAAAATAAAAATAAACATTGTCGTTAAAACAAAAGTTATCCAATAAAATAATGACCTTGAAAAATTCTCATGAATACCACGCCATGCAAGTTTAATCATGATGCTTCTCAAATAACTTTCTTGATTCTAATGAATTGATATCTACAATTTTCTGGAAGTATTCATCTTGAGATAATTCTTGGCGTTGAAGCGTTTCAGCAATATGTCCATCTTTAATGTAAACAAATCGCGAAGAATAAGAAGCAATCATAGGATCATGTGAAACCATAATAATAGTCACTCCATCTTGTTCATTTAAACTTTTCAATGTCATTAAAAGCTCATGAGAGTTGACACTATCTAAGTTTCCTGTTGGTTCATCAGCAATAATTATTTTTGGCTGCGCAATTAATGCTCTACATATAGCTGCACGTTGTCTTTGTCCTCCTGAACATTCATAAGGATACTTCTTTAATAAATGTTCTATCCCCATATTCTTAGCCATATCATGGACACGCTCAAAAATATCTTCTTTAGATATCTTGGCAAGTGATAATGGCATTGAGATATTTTCAAACAGTGTATGAGTATCTAGCAGATTAAAATCCTGAAAAACAAATCCTAAATTTTGATATCGGAAACGTCCTATTTCTTGAGCGGACATTTCTCTTACGTCTACCCCTTGGATACGAACACTCCCTTTGGTTGGAATATCAATAGTTGAAATATTATTAATAAATGTTGACTTTCCGCTCCCACTCGGTCCCATGATACATATAAACTCACCTGGTTCTACCTGAAAATCAAGTGCATGTAATGCCTCAAATTCATTTTGACTATGTATCCCATATATCTTAGTCAGTTTTTTGGCTTCTAGTATATATTGGCTCATCGTCATCCCTCCGTTTCATTTTTGTTTATAATTCAATACATTTTTGTAACACATTTTCAGTTTATCACTTGTGTTTCATTTTTGCAACTCATTCATTGCAAAAAAGTAAAATATATCATATAATTGAAAAGAAGGTGAAAATATGAGTCTAGACCAATACATGAAGAATATCAGAAAACAACATAATCTTTCCAAACGTGAATTTGCAAAACAACTGGGTATTTCAGCAGCCACAATTGTGAGAATTGAAAATGGTATAACAGTTTCACCATCAAAAAATTTAATTTCTAAACTCGCTTATTATCTTCAAAAAAGTGAAGTTGAAATCTTACAAGATATCCAAAGTCAACCTTTCTTTGAAAATCAGACTGCTTTTCTTTATGGAAATTATTTATATATACAGGGATGGTTTATCCAAAATCTATATAGTCACATAAATCCCAATGGTGAAAAATTACAATTTGCTATCAAAGCAACAAAAAAAAGAGAACCTCAAAATATCATGGTTGTTGACCAGATAGATTCTCTTTTAACCAAACAGGAAGACATTCAGGATACTCTTGCGAAAGCTATTTTCAAAATCACAAAACTCCAAGATGTCTCTATTAAAACTTATACTATTGTTTTTAAAACTAGCCAAAGAGACATTTACTATAAAATGGCTTCCCTTCAACTTCAACATTTATCATTTAAAATTTATTTAATCTTAATAGACACACAACGTTTTCAAATCATAGAAGAGTATTGTTTAACGACTATTTGATACAAGATACTTCTTCATCTTTGAAAGCAGATGTCTGGCACCTAAAGTTGTATCATAATCAAGCAAGATATCATGAATCATTTCATCAGATAACTCAACAGGTGCATTCTTTTTTAAGATTTCTTTTAAATCTTTTTTCTTTAACATCTGATAAGGAACAATCTCATCAATACGATTCATAAATTCTTGAGAAAAGACATCTTTAAGACTTTCTTGTGAGAATGTCTTCTTCTTAAACCCTACACTTGGTTGATTATGAGAGGAAACATTTGATGTCATTATAATTAAACTATCTTTAAATGAAATCTTATGATGATGATTGTCTTTTATTACACCCTCATCAAAGACCTGTAAAAATAAGTTCATCACAGTAGGATGAGCTTTTTCTATTTCATCTAATAACAAAATTGTATTAGGTTTTAAGATGATTTCGTGCAAAACTGATGAATGGTCATCATATCCTACATATCCAGGTGGAGACCCAATGATTTTAGAGACACTACTTGGTTCACTATATTCAGACATATCTAATTTTACAAAATTACGATTTAATAATTTTGCTAAAGACTTAGCAGTTTGTGTTTTACCAATTCCACTTCCGCCTACCAACAAATATATTCCACTTGGTTTTTGAGGATGAGGATATTGAAATAATGATTCTAATGATTCAACAATTGTATGAATCGCTTTATCCTGTCCAATAATTTCTTGTTTCATTTGTTCTTCAAGATTTTGGTATGAAAAAGAAGTTGTCAGTGACATTCCTGTCATCTCTTCTATAACTTTTTCAATATGTTTTTTCTGTAAACTTTTTTCTTTTAAGAAAAGAGCTTTGACACATGACAAGTCTAATACATCTAAAGCTTTATCAGGAAAAACACGTTGAATTAAATATTGATCACATAACTCAATAACATCATCTATATTTTGTTCACTGATTTGAACTTGATGATAATTTTCATACTGAGCTTTTAATCCTAATAAGATACGTCTTGTTTCCTCTTTAGAATTTTCATTTAATTTAATAACTGCAAATCTCCGATTCATGGCCTGATCTTTTTCAAAATACTTGTAGTATTCTTCAATCGTTGTTGCTCCAATAATCGTTAAATCTTTTCTTGCTAAGTACGGCTTGAGAATATTAGAAGCATCAATAGCTCCTTCAGCTCCACCTGCACCAATCAAATTATGAATCTCATCAATAAATAAGATAGCATCCTTAGCCTGTATTACTTTATCAATAATCTTCTTGAATTTTTCTTCAAATTCACCACGATATTTTGTGCCTGCAACAATACTTGATAAACTTAATTCATAAATAACTTTATCCTTTAAAATAGCAGGAACTTCATGACTATTAATCTTTAATGCAAGTTTTTCAACTAAAGCTGTTTTACCAACACCCGCTTTACCAATAAGTAAAGCATTATTTTTTTCTTTCTTACAAAGAGTTAAAAAAAGTTGTTCTAACTCCTTGTCTCTTCCAATCATTAATCTTTCTTGTTTTTGAACAAGATGATTAAAATTCGTTAATTCATGAATGAGATCTAATTCATGGAGTAAAGATTTTTCTTCACTAAGTTCCTTTTTGATTTCATCAAAGGGAACATGATATTTGTTGAGTAATTCTACTGCTACACTTTCTTTTTGTAGTAACATAGCAATTGATAAAGTATTCAAAGAAACTTTACTTTCTTTTTTCGCTTCACTCATACTCATAGCATCTTCTAAAATCTTCTTTACGACTTCACTGTACTCCATATAAAAAGGTTGAATATCTTTTTCACCAAACAACCTTACAACATCCTCATATATCATTTCATCATCAACATGATACGTCTTTAATATCTTAGAAAAAGGACAATCTTTTATCTTCAAAAGAGATAAGAGAAGATGTTCACTTCCTACACTACTATGTCCTAAATCAAAAGCAATACTCTCTGCAATGACAATTGCTTTTTGCGCTTTCTCATGAAATTGTGTGAGCATACTACACCTCTTTTCCTTTCTATCATATGAACTCTCTTTGAAATTATTAACACCATTTCTTATATTTAATCAATTTCATAACGATTTGTCTCTTCCGAAAATTTTCTTCAACAAAGAATGTTTCTATTCCTCAATGAACAAAACATCTTTTTATTTTATATGATTTTTTCTAAATACATGAAAAATCCTATAATTATAAACATAAAACTCACCTTAAATGCAAACATTGCACTTATACTTGATATACAATGAAATTTCTCTAAGATTACTAATACACATTGAATCATAATAATGGAATCACAAGTATCTAAAAAATTAATAATCTTCGCTGTTGAACATAAAATTTTTATATTTTCTTATCTAACCTAATGCATAGATAGCAATACCTATTTTATAACACTACTCATTAGCAAAACATGTTATCTTCAATCTCTATGTTTCATGTAATCACATTTTTATGTTAAGTGTAACTTGCAAGAATACTACATAGACTGTTTCCTACCCCATTGTTTTTTTATGATATTATTATATTAGTTACTTTTTTGATATTTATTACTACATTAATATCACAATTATGCAATATTTCGTATTTTGGCTCACTCTCTTATGTTTAGGTCTTTGATTCCCTCATTAATTTATCCACATATATGACATTTCTGTGAATTCGTTCCACCTATTAACTCTAATGGACTTCTTTTCTGAATGTAAATCTGTTTTAAATTACACCTCTAAATCAAGATAAACACTGCCTTGTAAATACGGAGACAAGTGTAGGAACATTGCTATATCAAACTCATTCAGGTATAAAATACCATCTTAATCAAAAAGAATAAGTCGTTGTGAATATAAATATGGAGTAATCACAAGGAGAAAGAATGAACACTTGATTCAAAACAAACTATATTATCTGAAAATGAGAATATGCAATCATGAGTAAATGAATAAATTCTTTACTTTCTAATTACGTACATACTATGTGTGAAGAATAAAATGATTAAAAGAATAATTACAAAGGCAGTTATTGTATCAATATTTCTTATAAACGTTAATGACATTTTTGCTAAAAAAGAGAAATTTAAAACATTTAACTATAATTTAAATAGTGAAAACAAAAAAAATATTCTACTTATATAATAATGGTGAATTAGTGATAACACTTATCAAGAAGAAAATAACTGGTTTTGATAGAATCATCAAAAATAGTATATGAAGAGAAGGATGGTGGAACACTATTTTTGTAACAAATATAACTAATTGTAAATCTACTTCTACAGGTAATTCCCAAGCTTCTATATTATTTTATTTATAAGTAAAAAACTAACTATTGATGGTTTATATTATTCGCAGTACACTCATAACAAGCGTTTATTTAAGAGCACAAATGGTGGATTCTAATTTATAAGTAATAGTAAAAAATATATAAACTTAATATTTCATATACATAATGATATCAAGATTCTTATTTTATTATAGAAAAATAAGAATTATTATATTATAATATTTACAATAAAAAGTTTACTAAAAAAGGAGTAATGTTAATCTATGGATGAATATAAAAAATATTTAAATATCATTGAACAAACTATGAATGATACAAAATATATTAAAGATTCATATCAGCCTACTTTTGGTATTATAAAAATACTAAAATATTGGTTTATACTATATTTTTTAAGTATTCTATCTTTTTTTTGTATTGATAAAATAAATATGTATTATGAACTATACAATTATTCCTCATTTTACACCATATATAATGTGTATAGGATAATAATTTGTATTGCTATTCCTACTCTATTATTATTTTGTGTGTTAAAATCTGAAATTTCAGTAAAAGAAAGAAGGTATTTGAAAATATGGCTAATCTTTCCTATATTTTTTTGTTTGGATAATTGCCTTTCAAGTTTTTCCTCTCTTTTGAATGCTGAAACAATGATTTCTTTTTATCAATCATTTCCAATATCTGGAATTATTAATATAGTATTTTTATTGTATTTATATTCTTATTTCAAATATAAAGGTATTTCAGTATTGATTATAATGTATATAATATATTGTGGCTTTTCGTTTTATTATTTATCAATTTATTTGAATTTAATAGATGCTAGTTTGATTCAAACAAACCTTTTTATGATATTAAATAATATTCAATCATATAGAATCATTGAAATTCTCTCTTTATTAATATCAATTATTGTTATAAAAAAGAAAGAGTAATATTAATAATGAAAAATAAAATCATAAATTATTCTAAAGTATTTGAATCAATAATTAGAGTGCAAATGATATCTAGTTTATATATTTCAAGCCTTACCTATAATGAATTAAAAGAAGTATGCAACTGTAGTGATGGTAATATGGCAACGCATACAAAAAAATTATTGAGTGAAGGCTTTATATTAACAAATAAGGAATTTGTCAATAACAAACCTCAAACCACTTACAGTTTAACTGAAAAAGGGAGAGAAGAATTTGTAAATTATATAAAATTATTAAATAATGTAGTCAACCAGGAGGATAAGATATGAAAAAAATTATTACTATAGCTTTTCTATTTATTTCCATTTTATTTAATCTCAATTATGTAAGTGCATACTCAAGAGAATACAAATGTGAACTTAATCTCTATACTCAAGAAATTGAAAAAATCAATCAAAAATATAATACAAACTACTATATTTTAGATGAAAATGATTTTCTCAATAGTGAACTAAAAGAAAAATTTAGCTCAAATTATAAACAGTATATTAAGTTTATTACTACACAAGATATTGGATCATTTAAAAAATCATTGATTGATGAATTAGTATATACATCAGAGAATGTTATTAATACAAAAATATGGATTAATTCACGTTCTACTATTGGATCAAAAACAATGTTGTTCTTTAATGGAAATAATAAAATGACATTAAAATATAAATATAGTGGTTCTAAATTCGATACAAGTTATAAACCAATCGTTACTGTATCACGAGTAAGTAGTATAATGTTTTTTGAAATGAGTAGTTATTCTGGGCAATTTTTGAATTCTAACAAGACATATAGGGTTATTGCAAAAGGACGAGTAATTACAACAACAGGTATTGCTAATAATAAATCATATACAGTAAACTTTAATCTTTAATTTTTTAATAAATTTCTCTATACAGATAGAGAAATTATATTTTTAAAAGTACTTTTTAATAAAAAGTACTTTTAAAAAACAAGAAAATTTGATATAGTTTATATATAGAGATAAATGATGTATGGAGAGGAGCTGAAATACAATTTAATACTATCTTCTAATAGTTAGGGAAAGGTATTATATCAATATTTCATATTGATATATAGGGATCACAAATGAAAAAATTAGGAAAATATTTAAGTATTGTTTGTACTATTTGTTTAATGATAAGTCCTATCTCATCAGTAAATGCAAAAACCAATGAAGAGTTACTAGAGTATGAAATATCAGAATTAGAATATTTCAAGGAATTAAAATCTCAAACAAATGAGGAATTAATTTCAAAAGGAATGACTCCTGATCAAATAAAATATATTAAAAATTTTGATTTAATTAGCGAACTACAAGAAAGAGCAAAACTTAGTAATGAACAATTAAAAGATATGGGTTATAGTGATAACGATATTAAACAATTAAGAGTTAGTTTAAGCAAAAAAAATATAAACGAAGATGAAATAATTAAAGAAATCCGTGGAGCGACCCTTAATCTAGTATTAGGAAGTGCAATAGCATCTAAATCTAAATACACATTTAATTATTCATTTAGATGGTCATCATGTCCAATTTTTATCCAAGATGATCTTTTAGCAGCAACTTGGTCAGCAACTGGTTCTAATGGAAGTCCTGTAAATGTCGCAATCAATAAATCATCATCATTTCTTACTGTAAAATATAAATCCACAGGTGGAGCACCAAATATGAAAGACACTACTTATAAATGGAATCCTATTCACGAATATAGAGCTGCAAAAATCCAATTCGATATGGGGTATAATATGGGAAGTGGTATGTCATATTGGACATATTATGGATCTGGAAAGCTAGTATTAGATGCAGTTGTATCCAATACAATTTATGAAGTTTACCTTAAATTTGGATATGGTCATAGTGTAGTAACTGGAACTCCATCTGTTTCTTTTTCTGGATCAGGACCAAGTATTGGTATGAGTTTTGGATGGACAACCCAAAATGAGGAAACATACTCTGTACGATACAGATATGACGGACACAAGGTGAGCTAAATTATGGAACAAATAAAAATATTGCTTTTAGGGATTGGAATTTTACTCTTCTCTATTTGCAACTATATAGTTGGTTATACAACCGATGCAAATATGTATATGTTTTTAGGACTTTTTATGGAAATTGTTGGTATAATTATTCTGTTAATAGGTTTTTTTAAAAAAAATTCTAGTGAACCTACTAAAACGAAATAAAAATGAATTAAATAAGAATAATTCACCAGTCTTTGTTCTATACTAAAACTGGATAGGAAAATAATTGGTTCTTACTCGTTTTTGGGTAAAAGGAATATCTGAACAGTACAAGCAATTGTACTGTTTTTATCTTTTTAATAAATCTGATAAATTAAAATCAATATTATTCATTAAAAATGGGACATAACATTTCCTATGAATATTTCAGTCTATTGCATGCACTATGTTAATCAAATGATGATAGTGTGTTAATTAAAGTGACAAAATTATATTTCATTGAAAAAGAATGTTTAAATTTGTTTTCAAGTATATAAAAGTGAGGATTCAAATTTCATTAGTTAATACAATGATTTTGAATTCTCTTTTTTTGTAATTAGTTTAAATCATGGGCGAATATGCACTATGATTATCTTTAAATATTCTAATTACTCATTTTCTCTTACTCTCATCGATTTAGAGCCTTTTATATGAATCAGATAGGAGTTTGCAATTATTCTATCGAGAATGACATCGGCTACTGCACCACCACCTAAATTCTAATGCCATCCCTGTGGCAGAAACTGTGATGCAAATATTGTTGAATGAGTATTATATCTCAATTCAAGTAATTCCAGTATATCTGACTGCTGAGCAGTCGTTGTTGGTGTCAATAAAAATTCATCAATGATAAGCAGTTCAATTCTTGACAATGCTCTTAGCTTCTTTTTATAGTTATCTTTATTTCTTGCCTGATCTAAATCATACAGCAGATCAGGAAGTCTTATATATCTAACATTGATTGCTTTCTTGTATGCTTCATTGCCCAGGGCAGAGACGTAAAATGTTTTTCCGGCACCTGTTGCTCCAATCACAATAATATTAAGATGATCATGAATATAATCACACGATGCTAGTTTCGCTGTCATAACTTTATCTATTTCTCTATCAGGATAGAATCTAATATCGCTGACTGTGGCATTTGACATCTTAACATTTGATCTCCTTTGAATATATTTCTTGACAGTTAGCTGCGACACTTCAAATTCAACCATTATTGTCTTGTATCTCTTTTTATTCAGGTCGGTTCATCTTCTCTGTATATCTCTAATTAATCTTTGTTTTTTTATGGCTTTCTGCATGTCTTTGATGGGACTTATCATTCTTGTCAGTACAGCTTTTATCAAAGTCTATGATATTTCCGCTTTCATCAACTGGTTCACTGTTATCATAATTCAATTTATTCAGTTCATCAGAACTAGGAGCAATTTTCAGTACTGCTTCTTTTTTTGGCATCTCATCCATGATTTTTCCATCTTTTATGAATATCATTTCTGGTATTTCTTCCTTGAATATTTCTTTCATTCTATCAATAAGGTTCTGAAGAAGATGAAAACGGTTAGCTATCTGTATACATTCTGGCAGAATCTCATTAATTGCAGAAGCGTAGGCACTGGCTCTGTCACGAGTCGCTATTTTTATCTTCTTATGACTTTCTAGCCATTTTGTTACCGTTTCCTTGTCTCTTCCATCAAGAAGTGCAATCAGATGATGTTCCTCCATATCATAGACTGCAGTTGCATATGTTTGTCCCTTTCTTATAGCCACATCATCAATACCTACCTGCTCAACATCATAATGATCTTCAATGACAATCTTATCCAGTACTCTTTTGATGGAATCATTACTGATTGTTACCCCTAGCAGTCCTAATACTTTGCTTGCACCTTCATTGCTCACAAACATGGAAACAGCCAATATCAGGCAGTTAAGTTCATCGGTTCTTCTTTGATAGGAAGTCACGAATGGGAGATTCTGCATAATGACCTTCCTATCACATTCAATATTCGTACAGTTGTACTTATAGGTAATGACATCCAAACAAGTTTTTTTGCCTCGAATAGGGTAAGTCTGTATGACTCTGTGATAAGTATTATGAAGTGTATATGTAGGAGCACCACAAACAGGACATACATCATCATGAGAAGTCGCCTTGACATAGATAATTATTTTATCGGTATCTTCTTTCCAGTCATAGACAATAAAGTCATCACCAAACAACTTTTCATTTAAATCAATTTCATTATATTTCATGAATAACACCATCCTATATATCTATTATATCAAAATACCCAAATATAAGAAATAGATATCCAGAAAAAAACAGTACAGTTTTTTGTACTGTTCAGATATTCCTTTTACCCAAAAGTGAGTAAAAACCAATTTAATTACTTGCCTCCCACTCTTGACACAGAAACATCAGTCTTTACATTTTCTTTTAATCTTCCATAGACAACATAACGATTGTCAGTGCCATTATAGCATGTACTTAGCATTGCTAAAGGAGCTTCTTTATCACTCACTTCTTTATACACTTTAGCAACATCCTGAATACTTTCTATATATTTTTTATAATTGATTCCTTTAGCATATAAATCACTATTTGCATCAATAATTGTAGAAGCAAATGCATCATAAATATTAACAGTTCCATCAGGTAAGTATATATAGATCAATGAATGTTCCTGAAAATAATCATTCTCTACAAAATATCTTAAATCATGAAAACGAGAACCATTTTTCATATTATGGCCATAAATAATTGTATTATCATCTTTAAAATCTTTTTCATTGATTTTATCTATAAAAATAGCCCCAGCTTTATTGCTTTTCTTATATATATCAGTATAAAGATAACTGTCATTATCTTTTCCTTTTAAAATAGGTTCATCTATCTTTGTATCAGGAATATATAACCAGCCAATAACATCACTATTGTTTTTTTGTAATTCTTTAAAATGAATAACTCTATGAAGGGGATCTTTATCATCTTGAGGTTCTTCTACATAAGTATCAACAATATCATTTGTTTCTTTTTCTATCATATAATAATCATAGAAAATCTTACCTAATTGAAAAGCAGAAAAAACAAAGACACAAACACTAATAACAAGAATAACTTTTCGTATTTTTTCTTTCATTAAACATTAAACTTGAAGAACATAATGTCTCCATCTTTCCCTACATATTGTTTACCTTCTTGACGAATTTTTCCTGCTTCTCTTAAAGCTTGTTCACTACCATATTTTATCAAATCATCATAAGCATAAGTTTCAGCCTTAATGAATCCTTTTTGGAAATCTGTATGAATAACACCAGCCATTTCAGGTGCTAACATGCCCTGTTTGAATGTCCATGCACGAACCTCATCTACACCTACAGTAAAGAATGTATTTAAACCTAACAATGCATAAGCTTCTTTAATTAACTTATCTAAACCACTTTCATCAATTCCAAGATCTTGTAAAAACATATCTTTTTCTTCTTTATCCAGCCCTACCAATTCACTTTCAATTTTTGCACAAATTGGAACAACATCGCATCCTTCTTTTGATGCATAATCTTTCAACTCTACATAATATGGATTGGCATCTGGATTTTCTAAATCTTCTTCACCTAAATTTGCAACATAGATTAAAGGTTTCATTGTTAACAATGTAAATTGCTTAACAATATCCATTTCATCTTTACTATATTCCATAGTGCGTGCCGGTTTTCCAGCTTCTAGAATGTCTTTAAGGGGAACTAAAATATCTAATTCTGCCTTTGATTCTTTATCTCCTGATTTTGCTTTCTTTTCAATCTTACCTATTCTTTTTTCAACAGTTTCTAAATCTGCAAAGATTAATTCTAAATTAATTGTTTCAACATCTCTAATTGGATCTACATCACCATCAACATGTGTAATGTCTTTATCTCGGAAACAACGAACAACTTCACAAATAGCATCTGTTTCTCTAATATTCGCTAAAAACTTATTTCCTAAACCTTCTCCTCGTGATGCTCCTTTAACAAGTCCAGCAATATCTGTAAATTCAAATGTTGTTGGAACTGTCTTTTTAGGCTTACAAATCTTTGTTAATTCTTCTAAACGATGATCAGGAACTTCAACAACACCTACATTTGGATCAATAGTTGCAAATGGATAGTTTGCAGCTTCCACTTGTGCGTTTGTAATTGCATTAAATAATGTTGATTTTCCTACGTTTGGTAATCCTACAATACCGGCTGTTAATGCCATAAATTATCACTCCTTAACTTCCTATACATTTTATCTAAAAACACTCTAAAATACAAGTGATTTCTATTTGTCATCATCTGTCGTTTTGGTTATAATAAGAAAGAAAGGGTGGGATTATGGAAAAATTCTATGTTGCAATGTTACAATATATACGTAAATCAGCTTTTTTACAAAGAACAATCATTGCGATTACTCGCTATTTTCCAATGATTACTTTTATTCTCTATCCTTGTGTTCTCTTGTATTTATTTATTTCAAAGAGTCCTTTCCTCTTTGAAACGATATGGAAACCCTTTGCTGCTTTTCTTGTTGTAACAGTATTCAGGAAAATTGTGAATCGTCCTCGTCCTTATGAGACAATGGATATTAAACCTTTAGTAAGGCATAAACATGGTGAGTCTTTTCCTAGTCGTCATACTGTAAGTGCAGTGATTATTGCTTTGGTATGCTTTCATGTGAATATCTATTTAGGTATATTTGCGCTTATTGTGGCTATGATAATGAGTATATGCCGCATTCTTGCAGGTGTTCACTTTATTAGTGATGTTTTGGTTTCTGTGATTATTGCTACACTTTTTTATTTTATTTAATTCAAATATTTTAATTATTTTATTGACAATCATAAAAAATCTATTATACTGTACTTAAAATATTTTAAGTATCATCAAAGGAGGTGTACTATGTTAAGTAAAGAATTCCAAGCAGTTTATAACATCTTCAAAATGAATTTCTATGCATCTATGTGTGCGAATTCAAAAGAATTAACTATGCAAGAAGCATTTAGTTTAGACATTATATATATGTTAGATAACCCTACTATTTTAGATTATGCAAAATATATGGGCATTTCTCAACCTAATGCAACTTATAAAATCAATCAAATGATTGATAAAGGTTATTTAACAAAAACAGTCTGCAAAGAAGATAAAAGAGCTTTTCGTTTAAAAGTCACAAAGAAATTCTTATCTTGTTATCGTGATAACGATCGCTATATTAAAAAGACCCTTGGTGATATTGAAAATATGTTTAGTCGCGAAGAAGTTGAACTTCTTGAAAAAATGTTAAGAACAGTTCAAGAGAATATGACACAAGGAGAATAAAATGATTAAAATTATAACTGATTCAACATCTGATATAGATGTTACTTATGCAAAAGAATTAAATATTGACATTGTTCCATTAAAAGTGATTATTGATGGTAAAGAATATAAAGACCGAGTTGATTTACAGCCTGATCAGTTCTATAGTTTATTAGAAAAAAGTGAAGTTCTGCCAACAACATCGCAACCTTCACCACAAGAATTCCTAAACTACTATGAAGAAGCCAAAGAAAAAGGTGATAGTGTCATTGTTATGACACTTTCTGGTACTATTAGCGGAACTTATCAAAGTGCTAATATAGCAAAAGATTTAGCTGAATATGAAAATATTTATGTTATTGATAGTTTAAATGCAACTCAAGCTTTAAGACTTTTGGTATTAAAAGCCGTTGCTTTACGTGAAGAAGGAAAAGACGCAGAAACTATTTTCAACGAATTACAAGCTTATAAAGAACGTGTACGTATTGTCGCATTTGTTGACACTTTAGAATATCTTTGTAAAGGTGGAAGAATGTCTAAGACAGTTGCCGCAGCTGGAACACTTCTAAAAGTAAAACCAATTATTGGATTACGTGATGGAAAACTAGAAATGTTCTCTAAAGCAAGAGGGGCTGTGAAAGCCACTGCAAAAATCATTGAATTAATACATGAAGATGGTGAAATTGATTTCAAAGAACCTATTTGTATAGGATATACAGGTAATGATGAGGGCTTAGAAAAATTTGAGCAAGCATTGCGTGATGAATTTAAGTTTGAGGATGTTCTTCATGGTTTTGTTGGTCCAGTCATTGGAACACATGCAGGTCCAGGAGCTCGTCTAATTGCATATGTAAAAAAATAGTGAAGGAATGTAACTGGAAGTAAGAGAATACAATAAGGATCTGCTTCTAGTTTTATTTTCTAAAAAACACAGTATTTAAACTGCATTTTTAATAAATTATAAAACGATTTTTAATTCAATTTTTCTTTTTTAGTTCTATTTGTCAAAGTACCAATTTAAATTAACCTATGAACCATTTGCAGGCAGATTTCTGCCTTTTTACTTTATGGAATTTCTTATGCTATCAAATACTTTTTTAAAATCAATCTAAAAATCATATCTTCTCATCTTTTATGGTATTTTATATCTCATATTGCTCTTCACATAGATTTATTATTAAATAAGTTTTCTTTGAATATAATGATGCAGTCAATCATCTTATTACATAGTAGAGAAAGTTTAACTCTATACAAATTAAAAGCAATACTCTTATATCTTCTATTACCTAATTTTATTCTCCAAATACAGCAATATAATCATTTTTGAACTTTTCTAATCCTTTGTCTGTCAAAGGATGTTTAACCATTTGTTCAATAATGCTATATGGAACAGTTGCTATATCAGCACCAGTTTTTGCACATCCAATAATATGATATGCATTTCTTATGCTAGCACAAATGATTTGCGTTGATAAATTGTAAATTTTAAATATTTGAGCAATATCTTTTATTAATTGTAACCCATCCATAGAAATATCATCTATTCTACCAATAAATGGTGAAACATAAGTAGCTCCTGCTCTGGCAGCAAGTAAGGCTTGAGGGACTGAGAAAACAAGTGTTAAATTTGTTTTAATACCTTCCTTCGATAATACATGACAGGCTTTTAATCCTTCTGGTGTTGTTGGCAATTTAACAACCATATTGGGATGTAAACTAGCAATACTACGACCTTCTCTGATCATATCTTTGGCCTCTTCTGTTGTCGGCTTGACTTCTCCACTTATTGGACCATCAATAATTTGTGTCATTTGTTGAATCATTTCTTTAAAATCTTTTCCTTCTTTTGCAATTATAGATGGATTTGTTGTCACTCCGCAAATAATTCCAAATTCATTAGCCCTTTTTATTTCCTCTATATTTGCACTATCTAAAAATAATTTCATATGAACCTCCAAAAATAGGATTATGCGTTCTCTTTGCTTTAAGGGAAGAAAATCATATAGAAGAAAACTTATAATCCTTTTTTATACTAGTATATTTGATTTTTAATCATCTCAAGAATATTATCAATATTTAATTGTTTATAATCTTTATTATCTATTTTTAAAACATGTTTATCTGAATACATTTGTTGTATTTTATCATAATTAAATCTCACCTGTGGTGTGAGTAACATAATTGATGTATCATCTGCATACCTTGCCACATCACAAATTGAACAAGTTATTAAATTATAGCCATTCAAATCATTTTCAACTATTCTATTTAACTTTTGTGCTAATAATGATGATGTTACTCCACTAGCACATAACAATAAAATATTACTCATTATTTTCTCCTAATAATATAAAGCACATCATGTTCAAAAACGTGCATATCCAAATAACAAATATCCTTGTGATTGTATATTCTTCCACATTCTCTATGTAGTGTATTTAAATCAATGATTGTGCATTCATCATCTTCTGAAAAATGATAATTCAATTTAATTGTTGTATTTTCTGGAAGGTAGATCATCATCAATTTTTCATCTGGAGTACAAGCTACCCTAATTTCTTCTGTATTATTCAACAAAACCTTCTGCTTTGAAATTAATTCAGTAACCTGGAATTCATTAAAAATATGTTTAATATCCCCATATTCCCATGCCCCTGGGTAATGAATTGCCTGTTGCCATGGATTAGGCATATCAAATCCCTCACCTATTGCTGAACCAAAGTTCTTACCATAAATATGCCAACTATAGATACCAGCTGCGCCATATGTTATACCTGAACAAGCTCCTGAAAGTAAACTTTGCCAAGCTGCACGTCTAATATTGAAACGATGATGTCTACCATAAATTCTTCCTGAAGAACCCATTTGTTCATAACAAGGTTCTGAATTAATTAATGGTTTTCCTGGATAATTTTCAACAAAATATTCAGGTAAACGATATGTCATACATAAATTTTCTGTTTTTGCATTATGGCCAGATTGAAACATATAGAAATCCATTCTATTAATCATTTCTTCAGGTATTTCCATTAAGCGTCCTCTTACATGTAATGTCTGTATACATTGAGGAGCAGCTTCCCTTAATAGGTCACTTGCTTTATTATAATAGTTTCTTGTTATTTCTTCATTTAAATCAGTATCTCCACTAATAATATAGATGGGATTAAATTGTGTAAATGTTTCATCAACTTTTTCAATATATCTATCAACACAATCAAATGGCATTGTATTTAATGGTAACATATTGTTTGCCCATGTTTTTGGTACATAGTTACACCATAATGCAACTAATGCTAATTCAAAATTATACTCTTTAGCAATTTCACACATTCTTTTCGCATGTTGAAAATAATCATCATTAATTTTTGTAAAGTCATACCCTCCATCTTCTTTTAATACATATGGTACATAATTTAAATCTGTGCCACTAGCATCCCATTGGGGAAGTATGTTAATTTGTAATACATTATATCCCTGTCTTTTACGATATTGTAAATAGTAATGCCAATCATTTTCAGGAATGTTCGTAAAAGCCGACCAACATGTATCTGCTAGGTAAAAGAATGGTTTTCCATCTTTAATAAAATTTTTCTTATGAATTGTTAATGTCATATTATTCACCCCTTATAATTGCTGCTAATGATTCTTCATCTCGATCATAAAGATCAGGAATTAATCCATCTATATAATGACATGCATCATAGATTTGTGGCAATATATTTTCATAAATACCTACACAATGATGTACATATGGTCCTTTTACAAGTTTATCTTCAAGTTTCTTTAAATTGTTTACTTCAATCCATACATATGTTCCTTGATTAAATGGTCCTTCTACAGTATGAGCTTCTCCCATAAGCATAGAATATTCTCCATTATCACCATCAAATCTTAAGATACTCACTTGACCTTCTTTCATTTCACCATGTAATGATCCAGGATGAGAATGATGAAAAGCAAATGGAGCTCCTAATTTTGGTTTTTCTTTCATTAATGAAATTGGCCAAGGTCCACAATGTTGTAATAATTCAGCATTATCATTTGTTGGATGTGGAACTGTCCAATCAGCAAAGAATGTCACGTTATTCTCTAATGATGCTGCTTGTGCCATGATTGCCGTAATAGCCCCATGGATATCTGTTTCACAAGTCACTGGAAATCTTTCATCTGTTAACAAAGCATTTGCTGCACATGGGAAAATTCCTAAAACACCTTGCATGGCATTCCAGCATTGAATAGCCGCCGCTTTACAATGATATCTATCTGCTAAATTTTTAATTGCACATTTTAATGCGGAAACATCTTTAACCGCTTGATCATTAATTCCTACAACTGTATTTTCTTTCAAATATACCATAGTTTTATGCAAAGCATCTCCATCTTCTTTTTTTATACGATCCATTTCCTCTTTGATTTCAGATAAATCTATTGGATGAATTTTAACATTAAATCTTTCTAATAATTCACCTTCATTAACCATCATCGTCCAGAATCCTGCTGGTCTTGTAGAGATTTGTAAGATAGTCAGATCTCTCATTTCTTTAACAATATTAGCAGTTGCTAGAAATCTAAATACCCCCTCTTTAAATTGTTTATCTTTTAAACGACACATTGTTAAATAAGTAAATTTGACCGAAAACCTCCTTAGAACTTTACCAGTTGCAAACAAACCACATTGAGAATCTCTTAAACGTGCACCATCAGATAATGGTTCTTCATCTCTTGGACCCCATATTAAAGTCGGTAAATTCAGTCTTTTCGCAACCATAGCTACCAAATATTCTGTACCAAAATTACAATGTGGGAAGAATAACGCATCTACTTTATTCTCTACCATTTTATCAACAATTTTATCTATATCATTATCATCAAATAATAGACCTTCTTCATTGATATCTTCAATATCAACAATATCAATATTCCAACTTTTTAGTTTTTCAAGAATTAACTCTTTATATTTAATAGCATCTTCTTTACTAAAAATATCTCTCCTTGTAGGAATATACCCTAATCTTACTTTATTCATTTTGTCACCTTTCTTTCTCACTCATAGCAAGAACACCTTCAACAGCATAATGCCACCCTTCAATATTTTTAATTCTATCTTCTTTAGACATATTTGGATAATATGTTTTTTGAACATTTATCAATTTCTCTTTACTTAATAAACGGGTTCTGGCAATTTCATAAGCTCCCATTGCTGATAAATCACAATGAAGACTTACACCAACTTCCATATTTAAAATATCAGATAAAAATTGTAATAATCCTTCATTAAATACTGCCCCACCATCAACATTTAATTTTTGTTGGGAATCATACATTAATGTCGCAGCAGCATCAAAAATCTGATAAACAATTGACTCCAATCCCGCTCTGAGTACATGATTATAAGTGTGGCTTCTAGATAATCCGCTGATACTTGCTTTAGCATGATTAGACCACCAAGGAACTGATAAACCAACAAAGGCTGGAACTAAATAAACGCCATCATTATTTGGAACTTTATCCCAAATATCATTTAATTCATCCTCTTTTTTAAACAAATGCATTTGATCTTTTAACCAGTTTAAAGTATCACAACTACAATTAATAATGGCTTCTCTAGCATAAGTCACTTCTTTATCTAAACACCAGGCTATAGCTGAAACAATACCTATCATTTTCTCTGGTTTTTCATGCCCGCTATTCATTAACAAACTTGAACCCGTACCTAATGTAACTTTCATTGCCCCACTTTCAAAACAATGTTGGGCATACAATGATGCTTGAGAATCGCCAATAATACCGCATATTGGAACTCTATATGGCAATAACCCTTCAATATCTGAATAACCAAATATATCGTCATTATTTAATATTTCTGGTAATAGATATTGGGGAATATCAAATATTTGGCACAACTCATCATCCCATTTTAACGTTTCAATATTCATCAATAAAGTTCTTGAAGCATTTGTAACATCGCTAACATGTTTTTTGCCATGAGTTAATTTATAAATTAACCATGATTCTATTGTTCCAAAAGCATATGAACGATTTTTATCTGGATAATGCTCTAAAAGCCATTTTAATTTTGTTGCTGAAAAATATGGATTGATTTTTAAACCTGTTAACTCTTCTACTCTTTCATCATATTTTGATAATTCATCACATATTTTTAAAGTTCTTCGACATTGCCAGACAATAGCATTTGTAACAGGTTCTTGTGTGATTTTATCCCACAATACAGTTGTTTCTCTTTGATTTGTAATTGCAATACCTACTATGTCTTGAAATAATTTAGAATGTTGCTGCTTAATATTTTCTGTTGCTGTAACTAAGTTATGATAAATTTCACTAGCATCATGCTCTACCCAGTTATTTTCAGGGTAGTTTTGTTTATGTTTAATTGATTTTGAAGCATGGATCTGGCCCATTTCATCTATTAAAAATACTTTTGTTGAGAATGTGCTTTGATCAACAGTTAAGATATATTTCATGTTTTAACCCTCTAACATTTCCTTAGCCATACATGCTATATTTTCTTTTGTTAAATCATAATGATCAAACAATTCTTGTGCTTCGCCAGTTACTAATGTATCATCTGGTAATGCTACTGTTTTCACTGGACATGGATGATTTGCACAAACAATTTGGCTAACTAAGCTTCCTAAACCGTTATAAATACTATGTTCTTCAACAACTATGATTCCTTTTGTTTCATTAGCAGCCTTAATAATAACTTCTTTATCTAATGGCTTAATAGTATGCATATTAATAACTCTAGCATGTATTCCTTGAGTTTCTAAAATCTGGCCTGCTTTATCAATCACATTTACCATATCCCCATAGGCAATCAGAGTTATATCATCACCCTGTTTTAAAATATTCGCTTTCCCAATTTGATAATCAAAATCAGTATGACTATAAACATCATCAACTGGATTACGACTTACTCTTATATATACGGGTCCTTCAAATTTTTGTAATGCATCCATCATTTTTGCGGTCTCATATCTATCAGCAGGTGCTATAATTGTCATGTTTGGAATTGCTGCAAGGACTGCAATATCTTGCAATGAATGATGTGTCATTCCTAATGCTCCATAACTTACACCTGCACTAATTCCAATTAATTTAACATTTGTTTTTGAATAGGCAACATCAACCTTAATTTGTTCAATTGAACGCATTGTTAAAAAGCAAGCTGGCGAAGCTGCATATGGTTTCAATCCTGCATAAGCTAGTCCTGCACTAACACCAACTAAATTTTGTTCAGCAATTCCAACTTCAATAATTCTATCTGGATATTGATTAGCAAATGGAGTTAAAGAAGCTGACCCTCTTGAATCACTTGTCACTATACAGATTTGAGAATCTTTTTTTGCATATTCTAATAATTTTTCACAGATAACTGCTCTATTAGATATTCTGCTCATTTTTAGCTTCCTCCAATTCTTTTAAGCATGTTTGATATTGTTCATCAGTAATAACACCATGATGCCAACTTGCCTTGTTTTCCATAAAAGATATCCCTTTACCTTTTATTGTATTTGCTAGAATAAGAGTTGGTTTATTTTTAATCTCTTTTGCTTTTTCAAAAGAATCTATAATTTGGTGATAATTATTTCCATCAATCTCTAATACTTCAAAACCAAATGATTGCCATTTTTCTTTTAAATTCTCTAACGCCATTATATCTTCAGTATTACCACTAATTTGAAGCCGGTTTCTATCAACAATCGTACATAAATTATCTAATTGATAAAATGCTGCTGCCATTGCTGATTCCCAAACTGAACCCTCTGCCAATTCACCATCGCCCATTAATACATATGTGCGATAATCTCTATTCATTTTTTTGGCTGCAATGGCTATCCCAACACCTAAAGCCAAACCATGTCCTAATGCCCCACTGTTCAGTTCAACTCCCTTTACTTTAGAAGAGGGATGCCCAAAATATTTTGAACCATATTTACAATATTGATTTAATTCATTAAAGTCAAAATATCCTTTTTTAGCAAGTACGACATATAATGCTTCAGCAATATGACCTTTACTCAATATAAAACGATCTCTATTTTCTTCATTAAAATGAACTGGGCTAACATTCATAACATGGAAATACAAAACATTTAAAAGATCTATTGAAGATAAAGAGCCACCAACATGTCCTGATTGTGATTGATAACATAAATCAATAATATCTTTTCGTAAATCATAAGATTGATTTTTTAGAATCTGCAAATCCATTTTACCCTCCTTACTAAGAAAGTCTAAGAATTCAAACTATTCCTAGACTATATTCTTATACCTAATCTATATAATCAGATAACCATTCCTCACATAGTTCAAACCAATGAATAACATGGTTATTATGATGACTGGCTTTTCGTGAAGTTGTTCTATCACATAATGCTAAACCATGTTCTCCTTTTTCAAATATATGTAATTCAAATGGAACATTTTTTTCTTTTAATTTTGCTGCTAATTCAATAGATGCTGATACATCAACCAACACATCTTCAAATGTATGCCAAATAAACATAGGTGGTGTATGCTTATCAATATAATTTAATATATTATATGCTTCAACCTCTTCATCCGTAGGGTCCTCCACTCCAAAGAAACGAACATTTGCAGTATTAGGATTTTCAATCAACTGATGTGCAAACCCTAAATCATCTACTGCAAACTTTTTACTTTTAGCAGCCGCATAACAAGGAATAGCCAAATTAACCTTTAACATATCACTTGTCGTATTTAATTCTTTAGCCAACCATTCTTGATGCCATCTTGTTGCCAACTGAACAGTAAGATGTCCACCAGCAGAAAATCCACATACAATAATATTATCTGTATCAATCAACCATTCTTCTCCATGTTCTCTTATATATTTAATAGCCATAGCCCCCTCTATTAAAGCATTATGGGGAACATTTGTAACTTGGTCCATGACTGTATACCATAAAACTCCACTATTGAATCCAATACTATTAAATTTTAGGGCAATTGGTTCTGCTTCCCGATCACTCGTAAAGGCATAACCACCACCAGGTATAACTAGAACAAATGGTCGCTTTTTACCAACGTTATATTCTTGGGAATTATTTAATAAATAAGTCTCTAAATAAGCTGTTTTATTCAATTGTATTTTTTCACTTATCATACTTATTCTCCCGTAACTTCTCCAGAGAGCTCTAGTTCATAATCTTTTTTATCAGATAACTTAAAGAATGGGAACCAAATAGCTACTCCTATTGCAATACATATAATTTGCAATATAGCGTGTTGCCATCCACCAGCCATGAATCCATTAAGTAATATTGGCATGCCAAATGGAACCTGAATACCTGTTAATCTTGGAACAAGACCAACTGCAATGGCTGCATATGCCACTAAAATTTGAACTAATGGTGTTATAATAAATGGAATAGCCATAATTGGATTTAATATCAATGGATAACCAAATACTACTGGTTCATTAATTGTAAAACAGCCTGGTACAATAGCCAATTTACCTAATGTTTTATTCTTTTTCGCTTTAGCAAATATTAAGATAACAATTAATAATGATAAAGTTCCACCTGCTCCACCAATACCTGCATATAAACCATAGAATGTCTTACCTAGAATATGTGGCAATTCGCTATTTGATAAACCTGCTGCCAATGCATCCATATTTGCAGTATCCATTGGTAAATATAATGCTGTAATAAAACTTCCAACTACTAAAGAACCATGGATACCAAAGAACCATAAAATCATCTGAATAAATACTATAAATACTAATGACCAGACATTTCCACTTAAACCTTGTAAAGGTATTGCGACAACTGAGTAAATCATTTGTGCAAATGAACCATAGCTAGTTAAACCAAATAAGAAACTGGCAACCATAGCAACTGCTCCTGAAATAATTGCAGGAAATAATGTTTGAAAACTTCTTTGAACAAACCCAGGAACACCTTCAGGCATTTTAATTGTTAAATTTTTCTCAATACATAAAACATAAATTCTTGTACACACTAATGAAGCAATCATTGCTGCAAATAAGCCTTGAGCAGATAACCATGAAGTATCTAGAGCCCCCTCATTTAATGGCGTTAAAACCAAGAATGAAAATACAGAAATCAATCCTGCTGCAATTCCATCTTGCTTATATTGAATTGCTAATTGATATCCAATACAGAAACATGAATATAAAGCAATTAAACTCGTTGTTAATGTTGAACCCGCTAATAGCTTTGCTTTAATTCCCAAATCAGTTATCAAACCTTGCCATGCATCAATTGGTAACACTGCTAATAGTAACGCAATTGATCCTATCATCAATATTGGTAATGTTTGCATTAATCCTTGGGAAATGGCTGTTAAGTATTTATTACCCTGAACTTTACCTGCAAATCCCAAAACCTTTACCATCAATTCATCTTTGTTCATTTTTTAATTTCCTCCTCATACAATATCATTTTGTTTTGTTGCAAACCTACTTGAAACCCCTTACTTCGACTTTATTATATACTTCACAACTAAATTAAGTCAATACAAAAACTAAATATTTTTAATTTATATACTAAACATTTACTAAATAATTAGTATTTGAGCTTGATAAAACAATTAATCAAGGTAATATACTAAATAAAAATAAATTTTCAACTAAATAATTTGAGAAACAATAAAATATAATATATAATATTTCATATACCTACTTTAGAAAGGAGGGTTTTCATGAAAGTTAAAGTTAGAGATATTGCTTTGAAAGCAGGTGTTTCTGATGGAACTGTTTCTAATGCATTGAACAACAGAAAAGGAATTAGTGAAGAAAAACGTGAATATATATTAAAAATTGCTAGAGAGATGGGATATTTTAAAAACAATAGCAGTAGTAATAACAATACCATTCGTTTAATTATCATTTATAAAGATGCCCATATTATAGGAGATACCCCATTTTTCTCAGAACTGATTAGAGGAATCGAAAATGAATGTAGTCTCCAAGGATACGAATTAATTATTCACCATGTTAACTCTGATTCACTACATACAGAAATTACTAAAAGTTTAAAATCAAATCAAACAAAAGGAGTACTTTTGTTAGGAACAGAAATGGATATAGATGATTTAAAACTCTTTGATAATGTTTGTACACCTCTTGTTGTATTAGATAATGAATATGATGATATGTTATATGACTATGTTGCGATCAACAATTCTGATGGCAGTTATGCTATTACAAAACTACTGATTGATAATGGGCATAAAAATATTGGACTTATCAATTCTTCTTATCAAATTAACAACTTTAAGAAAAGGAAAATGGGTTATAGAAATGCTTTGGATGATTACAATTTACCTTTTAGACCAGAGAATGAAATATTAGTCGATCCTAGTCCTGAAGGATCATATAGGGATACAGCAACATATTTAAAGGCTTTTCTAAACGAATTAAGTTTGGATGAACTTCCAACAGCTTTTTATGCCGTAAATGATAATATTGCAATTGGGGCAGTACGTGCATTTCAAGAATTAAATATAGATATTTCAATATGTGGATTTGATGATTTGCCTATTAGTAAATTATTCAATCCACCTTTAACAACTGTACAAGTTGACAAAAAGCAATTAGGAAAAATCGCAGTATCAAGATTAATAAATAAAATCAATGGTGATATAAGTCATTTAAAAATACTTGTGGCAACAAAAATTGTTGAAAGAGATAGCGTAAAAAAAACATGATTTAATCACTAATATTTACACTTAAATATATAAAGATATAAAAATTTAAATCTTATGTAATAATTAATATATCTCCTTAAAGAAAGAAAATCCTTCCAATGATAGTTCATTCCATACTACCATTGGAAGGATTGTTAATATAAAATATTATATAGTCACTATTTTTCTATACTTTTGATTTGTTCTTCTAGATACTGATTATAATCTTTCATAAATTCTTTCACATATTGAAGTTCAATGACTGGATATCTTTTAAAAAATTCAGTATCACGTTTCACCCATAATTTATGACGTTTTTGATGTTCTTTAAAGATCTTTTTACCTTTTCTTGTTAAACAATAATATTTTTCTTTTTTATTGGTTTCTTTTGTATACATTTCTATGAGTTCTTGCTTTAATAAACGTTTGACAATTTTGCTTGCTGCACCTCTCGTCATTTTAAGATGTAAAGATAACTGTGTAATATTAGCATCTTTATGATTACCAATAAAATCGATGCTATGAACATCAGAATAACCATATTGATGTAAAAATTCACTTTCTGTAAGTTTAGAAAGTTGATCCTGCTTTTCTAATTGTTCAGCAAATAGATCTAATAAATCCTGATGCATATTATACCTCTGCTACAACACGACATGGTAATCCTGTCATATCACTATAATGAACAGGATATGTATTTATATAGCAGGTCATGTGATCCTTTGAATGAAGAAAGGTTTGTAGATTACATAAATTTTCTATAACAAAGACATTATGATCAGCACAATACTGATCAATAGGCGTATGTTCTTTACCTCTGCGAATACCAGCACAATCTATTCCTATAATAGCGACTCTTTTGGCAATAAGTTTTTCTATTAACTCATTTGATAATTGTGGATGTTGAGTAAAATACTCTTTATTTCCATAGCCAACATTCTCTATAAAGCCTGTTGCAAAACCAACAAACATTCCTTCCTTAATTTGACTAAAATCAATGTCATTGAATTGAATTTCTTGTTTATTATGGACATTAAATATAACCGAAGGCAAACGCAGATATTCCAATGGAAATTCCTTATTCATGACATCAAAATGTGTCCCTAAATGCCCTACTAATGATTTTTTCTCATTTCCTTGTGCATCTATTATAAGTTCTGGTGTAATTTTTAAAGTGAAATCAACAAACATAATTCACCCTCCTTTTTTTGTTTCCTTAGATACAATATAATTTATATTTGTTTCCATGTCAACAAAAAAACTAAGATTCATAAATCCTAGTTTCATCTAATAATAATTCTATAATAAATTGATTTCCCTCAATTCTCGCTTGTACTGTTCCACCCATTTTCTCAACAAATTCTTTTACAATTGCTAAACCAAGACCAGATGATGTCTTATTTCTTGAAACATCAGCTTTATAAAAACGATCAAAAACATGTTCAATATTAGGAGGACAAGTTTCTTTTATCGTATTTATAAATTCTATTTGATGTCCCTTTTGATAAACTCTTAAATCACCTTTTCCATGTATAATGGCATTATTAATGATGTTTTGAAATACACGTTCAATAGCTTCCTGATTCACTAGACATTGAATAGCTTCATCTTCAAAATGAACTATTGGCTCTTGATGATTATTTTGAAAAAGTCCATAAAAGCTTAATAAAATATTTGCAAAGATTGGATAAATGGGAATTTCTTCTCTGTCTAATTGATAACTTTCAGATGTTAATTTGGTATATAGAAATAATTCTTCTAACATATCTTTAAGTTCTTCCATTTTACATAAAGAAATATGAAGATAACGTTCATTTTTGTCTTGATTATAACTATCTTTTATCATCTGCATATATCCAATCGAACTTGTTAATGGTGTTCTTAAATCATGTGCCATATTTTGTATTGTCATTTTGAGTTGTTGTTCAGCTTTTTGATTGATATACTGTTTTTCTTTGTAGTTATCCATCAAAAGATTTAATTGTAAATATAAGTTATGAAATTCTTGGGTATGAATCTGTGATGTCAAATGAATATGGCTACCTGTTTTGACTGTCTTCAATTGCTTAGTCAGATGTTTCATCTCATTATGACTACGTATTATATATCCAATTAAAAAAACATTTAGCATTATTGATAATACAATGAAGTAAACCATATCATTCCACCACCTTTAGATATCTTTTCTATTTAACTTTAAGGTACTTAATAATATATAAAGAAATATAAAGATAAGTACATTCACTAACATTAACAAAATAACATTGATATCAATATTCTGTACTTGCCTACTTAATAGCCCTAAATGGCTCATCAATGTATAATCAAGTATTTTTTGCCAACCAACAAAATTTAATAACGGACTTGCGATTGCCATCCAAAGACCTGTTGCATAAACAATAACAGTTCCTATACAGCCAGACTTACTCTTAAGCCATACTGTCAAAGTTGTATACATACAAACATATGCAATCGCAATAAACCATAATAGTGCAATATAAAGGAATATCTCACTAATTGTATTCCATATAAAGAATGAAGAAACACAAATATTTAATAACACAAGTTCCCCACAGCACACAAGTATAAGAAGAAGTGCATATAAACTTAAAGCTATAATTTTACTCACAACATAATAAAAACGATTAACATGTGTACTTAAAATATTTTTAGAAAAACCACATTCATTTTCATGACAGTTAAACAAAACAACGACTATTCCTATAAGAATAGCTATAAAGTTTTGAGTATATGTGAGATGAAATAAATCTATGAAAGATAAAGTTTGAGTAGAATCCATACCATCCATTTGAAAAATGAATCCACGTGCTTTCATCCAACTTTGCAAATCTGGATTTAATGCAATATACATAGCAACAAAGAAAATAAATAATAAGAATATAGATAATATGAAAATAACATAGGATGATTTTGATTTCTGTAATCTCTTTAAATCCATTCTCAGCATATTAAACATGACTTTCTCCTCCTTCCATTAAAGATAAGAAATATTCTTCTAAATCTTGGTTATGGAAAGTGGCAGATTGCACAGCAATTCCTTCATTTACAAATTCTGATATTAATTTTGATGAATCAGTATAATTGTAAATATGTAATGCTGTTTGATCTTTAACTTCATATTCTATTTCTTCTGTCATTTCTTCTAATACAAAACATGCTTTTTCAGTATTATCAACTTCAATTGATAAATACTCTTTACATTTTTCATCTAATTGATCTTTTGATATTTCTTGAATCAAAACACCATCTTTAATAATTCCAAAAGTTGTTGCTAATTTATTTAATTCACCAAGAATATGTGAACTAATAATCATTGTCATACCTTGTTCTTTATTTAATTTTAATAAAGTTTCTCGCATTTCACGAATACCTTCTGGATCTAAACCATTAATAGGTTCATCTAAAATTAAGAAATCAGGATTTCCAAGCATTGCCATTGCAATACCTAATCTTTGTTTCATTCCCATAGAAAAATTCTTAACCTTTTTTGAGCCTACATGCTCTAAATTCATAAGTTTTAAAACATCATTAATAACTTGCTTATCTACGATTCCAAGAGACAATGCTTGTAATTCCAAATTATCATAAGCATTCAAATGAGGATATAAACCTGCTTCTTCTATTAATATTCCTATACGCTGATGTGCGATCTGATTATCAGATGGTCCACCAAAAAGTTTAATTTCCCCAAAACTTGAATGTATGAGCCCTGCTATCATCTTTAATGTCGTTGACTTCCCAGCCCCATTTCTACCAATAAAACCATAAATATCACCTTTCTTAATATGCATATCCATATGGTTAACAGCATACTGTTTACCATATTGCTTGCATAACTGATGTGTTTCCACAACATATTGTGTGTTCATATCAACACCCCTTTCTTTTCTAAATATAGAATAGAATATTAAGTTTCAATAAACGTAAAGGAATGTTTAAGAAAAGTTTAAGTTTTTAATCTATAAGCTTAAATCCCATCCCCCAAACAGTCTGAATATAATGATCTGTTCCTGTTGATTTCAGTTTTGTTCGTATATTACTGATGTGGACATGAATTGTTTTGTCTCCAACTACATAATCATCTTCCCAAACATACTCATAGATATTCTCTTTTGTAAAGACCTTTTGTGGATAACGCATGAATAATTCAATAATTTTGAATTCTAGAGATGTCAAATCTATGGATTGACCTGCTGCATTTAAGGTCATTAAATCTAAATCAATTGTCCAATCTTTATAGATCAATTGTCTTTGTTTAGGTTCATATTGACGCAATTGAACTTTAATTCTAGCAAGCAATTCATGAATATCGAATGGCTTACAAATATAATCATTCGCACCTAATTCTAAAAGATTCACTTTACTCTCAATACCACTTTTTGCTGATAACACAATTACTTTAGATGTCTTCGCTAGTTCTTGAATAAGCTCTTCTCCTGAAATACCTGGCAACATTAAATCTAATAATATGAGGTCATAACTTTCCATATGTGTTAAAAGTTTACACTCACTTCCAGAAAACGCCTGATGACAATTATAGTCATAGCCTTCTAGAAATTCTTTAATCATATTATTAATTTCACTATCATCCTCAACAATAAGTATACGTTGCATCCCCATCAACCCCTTTTATTTTATTATAATATTTACTATATGATTTGTATATAATAACAACTAGATAACATCTGAATCTGCTATATTATAAAAGATTGTAGGCTACTTTTTATGGAAAGTAGCCTACATATTTTCGTATTATTTTGTTTTATGATATTTCATATGTCTTCTATACCATTCTTTTAAAACTTTATTTAACATATCATTTAACTGCTGTTGTTCAATAGATGTTAACATATCAAACATATCTTCATCATTTGATTTTTTATGTTTAATCTTTTCTTTTCCTAATGATGTTAAATGTATAATTGATTTTCTTTTATCATTTATATCTTTATATCTTTCAATGAATTGTCTTTGTTCCAGTTTCGATAATATTTCACTCAACGATCCTGCTTCAATTCCTAAAACTTCTTGTAACTGCTTTTGGGACATGGATTCATATTGAAATAATATTTCTAAAATATTTTCTTGTCCTCTTTTCTTACCTGTCTTATGCATAAGAATTTGTCCACACTTTATCAATTGACTTGTCAAATCATTGAATTGACATACCTGTTGCAAATCACTGTTTTGCTTAGAGCATTGATTTTCTTGAGCAAATCTTCCTTCTTCTTCCACTATGACACCTCTTCTACAACAAATGTCTTCATTTCTCTTCTTATAAGATACATAGTTATAAGAAATGCTATTAAATCTGCAATTGGTACCGCTATAAAAACACCATATAATTTAAATATCATGGCCAATATAAGTATTAGCGGTATTAACAACAAGCATTGTCTTAATAAATTTAAAAAACTTGATTGTTTAACCATTCCAATGGCTTGGAAAAAGTTTGCACACATTGTTTGACAACCAATAAGTGGTAAACAGATAAACCATATTCTCAATGATATACTTCCTAAATTAATAATTTCTGCTTCTTGATTAAACATAGAGATTATCATCGCAGGGAATATTTCAATAATTAAAAAACCAATAAATGCTATTATTGTTGAGCCAATGACTGTATATTTCAATGTCTCTTTGACACGATCATATCGCTTAGCTCCATAATTATAACTAATAATAGGTTGTTGTCCTTGTACCATTCCTGTCAATGGCATTAACATAAGTGTCTGTACACTGGTAATAATACCCACTGTAGATATAGCAGTGTCTCCACCATATGTCCCTAATGTTCCATTAATAACAATATTTAAAACGCTGGCTGACATCTGCATTAAAAATGCTGGTAATCCTGTTTTCAAAATCATATATGTAAAACGTTTTTTCAACTTCATATGAACTAATTTACATTGAATAAGCCCTCTCTTTCCAAATAAGAAAGCAAGTTGCCATACCATACTTAAAAATTGCCCACCAATTGTTGCAAGTGCTGCACCTTCCATTCCCATATGAAATTGAACAATGAATATATAATCAAAAACAATATTAAATCCTGCACCTAATAATTGTGAAACCATTGCATTTCTTGCATTGCCCTGTGCTCTTGAAAAGTTATTGCCACACATTGCAACACATTGAAAAACTGCTCCATACAAAATAATACTTAAATATGCCCTTGCATGCGGTAAAACACTTTCACTTGCGCCCAAGACTGTAAGTATAGGATCCATAAATAAGTTCCCAAAAATCATAAACACCAATCCAAAAATAACAGTAATCATTAAGGAATTACCTTGATAAAATTTTGCATCTTCATCTTGCTTTGCACCCAAAGCAATTGAAAATCGAGTTGCACCACCAACTCCTGCCATTAAACTTAACGCCATTAATACAAGTGTTACTGGATATGATATCGTAATTCCTGCCAATCCAATCGAACCTAGATGTGGTGCATTTCCAATAAACATTCTATCAACAATATTATATATTGCATTAACAATCATTCCAATCATAGCTGGAACTGAAAGTTCTACTAATAGTGGCAAAATTTTGCCAGTTTCCATCTTCTCTTTATTCATACATAACTTCTCCCTTTAGGTACCTAACGAATATATCATAAACTTCTTGTCTTTATTTGTCAAGATACCTAATTTATCTCATTTTACGAAGTAAAAACTATCAATTGATAGTATGATGATAGAGTTGACTATAAGGTTTATGAAATATAGATAAAGATATATAGTTATCTTAGGCACAGTCACACATCATTTCATAAATAAAAGAGAGGATAAAAGTCAAATACATTTCGTATGCATATTTTCTCCTCAAAAACTTATGCATCTCCATTACCTCAAAATCATTAGACACATCTTTAAGTTTTTTTATTAAAAAACTGTGATTTCTCACAGTTAACTATAAATCTTTTATATACCACTTATCACATGCAAAGTGTGGTCCATCTACAATTGGCTTATCTAATAATTGGAAGCCATTTTTTATATAAAACTTATTAGCAGCTACCATGTTTTCAAATGTTTCTAGATAACATTTTGAATAATGCTTTTTAGCAAAATCTAAAGATAAATCTAAAAGCTGTTGTGCGATTCCAGTTCCTCTTGTTTCCAAAAGACAATACATTTTCTGAAGTTCACAAACATCATCTTTTCCCTCAACAGGTCCAATTCCACAACCCCCAACAATGTGACCTTCATTCTCAACAACAAGATACTGCATATTCATAGGTTGATAAACCTGAAAGAATTGTCCAAGATTTGGATCTTCCCAAGCGCAACCAGGTTTATTAGCATTGAATTCAAGAAGACAGGTGCGAATCAATTGCTCAACCTCTTGATTATCTTTTTCCTCAATCAGTCTAATCAGCATGCGGAATGACCTTTTTTAAACGCTTTTCAAAATCCCTTCTAGAAAACATAATTATGGCTCCACAACCCAAACATTTAATTTTAATATCTGCACCCATTCTAATAATCTGCCATTGATTAGATTTTTTACATGGATGCTGTTTTTTCATTTCAACAATATCATTTAAATTATATTCCATGTTCTATCCCTCTCTTTGATTATAAGCTAATAAAGTATTTTCTAATAACATTGCAATAGTCATTGGCCCTACTCCACCAGGAACTGGAGTTATATATGATGCAATATCTTCAACATCTTTAAAATCAACATCACCACATAGTTTTTTATTCTCATCACGATTCATTCCAACATCTAATACCACTGCACCTTTTTTTATATAATCCTTATTAAAGAATTTTGTCTGTCCAATAGCCGCAATCAGAACATCTGCTCTTTGACATACATTTTTTAAGTTTTGAGTCCGAGAATGGGCAATTGTTACAGTGGCATTTTTTTGTAGACATAATAATGCAACAGGTTTCCCAACTATATTACTTCTTCCTACTACAACAACTTCTTTTCCAGTTAGATCAAAGCCAATTTCATCTAATAAAACCATCATCCCTTGTGGTGTACAAGGAACAAGGCCTTTTTGACCTAATAAAAGTTTTGCAACATTTGATGGATGAAAGCCATCAACATCTTTACTAGGATCAATTAAATCTAAAATTCTCTCTTCATGTATATGTGAAGGCAATGGTAATTGAACAAGTATTCCATCAACTGACTGATCTTGATTTAAACCAGTTATAACTTGGATAAGTTCTTGTTCATTTATTGTATCATCTAAACGTATAATTTCTGATAACATGCCTACATATGCACATGCCTTTTCTTTGTTTCTTACATATGTTTGACTTGCTTGGTTATCCCCCACCAAAACAACAGTTAATTTAGGAATTCTTTTTCCTTCACTTCTTAATAAATCAATTTTCTTTTTTAATTCATCTTTTCTTTTTAAAGAAATTGCTTTCCCATCTATAATCATAAAAATCCCCCCTATAATTGTTTTTATTATAATTGAATTTTAGCTTCATGTAAACTTAAACAAGAAAAAAGAAATGAACTACATATATGTTATATAATTACTTTATTATCAATTTCTATTATTATTTATTTTAAAGTATTTTGTTAATAACAAAAATTATAAATCAATTGCCCACATCTAATCACAAAATAGATTTATTTTCATAAAATATGAAAAGGAAGTGATTTTATCGAAAATATATATAAAGAAACAGTTTATCATGTTTCTGTTTTAACAATGATTGAAAATTTAATCCTCTCCATTTTTAAATTCTTAGCTGGTATTTATGGTCATTCGCATGCAATGTTAAGTGATTCTATTCATTCTATGAGTGATGTTATAAGTACTGTCATAGTCATGATTGGTGTCCATTTTTCAAGTATGAAGGAAGATAATGAGCACCCATATGGGCATGAACGAATGGAATGCATTGCTGCTATGATATTATCAGTATTATTAGTCTTCACAGGATTACAAATTGGCTATAACAGCTTATTATCATTATTTGATACTCAAACGATTATGATTCCTTCTATGATTGCGCTTATTGCCTCAGTAGTTTCTATTCTCACAAAGGAAATGATGTATTGGTATACTCGATTTCATGCCAAAAAAATTCATTCATCAGCACTTATGGCAGATGCTTATCATCATCGCAGTGACGCGTTATCATCTATTGGAAGTTTGGTAGGAATTGCAGGAGCAATGCTAGGATATACATTTTTAGATCCTTTGGCAGGTATAGTTATTTGTGTTTTTATTTTAAAGCCTGGAGTCACTATCTTTTATGATGCGACTACCAAAATGATAGATCATAGCTGTTCAAATGAAATCACCCATCAATTAAGACTTTTTATCTTACAACAACAAAATGTTGAGTGTATAGACTCATTAAAAACCAGAATGTTTGGTGAAAAATACTATGTAGATTTAGAAATTGGTGTTCAAGAAGATTTATCCTTAAAAGAAGCCCATCTTATTGCTCATAAAGTTCATGATGCCTTGGAAAAGGAATTTCCAGATATCAAACATTGTATGATTCATATTAATCCACATCTTTAAAAGTTCTGCTCAGTCATGCAGAACTTTTTAATACCTTAAAATAATATGGTAAAATAAAAAAAATGAGACATTCTATTGATTTGAATCGTGTTATAAATGAAGGAGGGATATTATGCATCAACCAAGAATCCATAGTGATGAGGAAATTATTGCCGTCTATCAAAGACATATAGATATGGTATTCAGAATTTCTTATTCATATTTGAAAAATATAGCCGATAGTGAAGACGCTGTATCAATGACCTTTATAAAATATATGAATAATGATATTGTGTTTCATTCTATTGAACATGAAAAAGCGTGGTTCATTGTCACCTGTACACACGTTTGTAAAGATATGCTTAAACAAAGATGGCGAAGACATATCTCTTTTGATGAAAATCATATTGTAAAATTGGAAACTTTTCAAATTGATCAAACATTGGAAGCCATTCTTAAATTACCAGCTCGTTATAAAACAGTTATCTATATGTATTACTATGAAGGGTATAATAGTGAGGAAATTGCAGAAATCTTGCACAAACCATCTTCTACAATTCGTAATCAATTAGCAAGAGCTAAAAAAATATTAAAAAGAAAGTTAGGTGATTTAACATTATGAATCCTATTCAAAAAGCTTACCAACACATACAAATGGACAATCAATCAAAAAAAGAAGTGCTTCAAGACATCTTATCTTCTCATCCAAAACCAAAAAGAATAAATGACCGTTATAAAATGATAACATTAAGTTGCTGTATATGTATTGCATTTATATGTTTTATCTTGTTTATGCCAAAAAAGCCAAACACTGCAAACCCATCAACACAACCTTCAAAACAAAATCAGACAAACACAAATTCTGAACTTTACTCATTACCTTCAGAAATCTCCTTAGAAGATATGAAAACATATCCATTCTATATAAGAGTCCATCAAGATGACTATCATCAAGAACTGTTAACACAATTTCTTAATCATATTGAAAATCAAGAAAAGGCTTCTCTTATTATTGTACAATATACGATTGAAGGTGATCCGATTTTGCTAGATGTACAATATCAAAATAATAAAGTCACTATTTTTTATGATGCAACTAGGGACAAATATGGAGTAGATTCAAAGATTACAAAACAGGAGTTTAAGTCTCTTGGTATATATGAAAATACACTGTATGCTTATAATGATCTCCTTAATCAAGATACTATTAACAATAATCAAGCCTATTATATAATCGATATTCAACAAAAATAAAAGATAGGAGAATGCTATTATGCGTAAAATAACTGCTATTATTTGTATCCTCATTTTCATTCTTCTTCCCACAAATGTCTATGCAGATATGGGTCCAAAGCCAAGTGTTGTTCTTAACTTTTATGGTTTAAACAATGAAAAGTGTTATGTTACCCTTCTATCAAAAGAGGATTCATCTGGTCCTTGGTCTGTATATAAAAACACAGAAGATTCTAAGCGTCTTATGGAAAATATGGATGAAAACATTTGGCAATCCTTTGTGAATTATAAAGATAATGATGGTTATTATTTTCTCCAGTTTTTTGATGAATGCACTAATAATCAAAGAGTAACCTGGGGATATCATCCACCAGAAGAATTTAAAATACTGTTATTCTTTCCAGATTCTCATCAATTTATATCTAGTAAAACCTATAAAAGATATGCTTTTGATAGTTATTATAAAGTGACAATAGATAGTCAGTCCCAACAACTTAATGTGACTTCTCAAGAATGGGATAGACAAATAAAAGTTGAACAGAATATAGCATTTGGATGGATACAAACTTCTTTATTTATCAGAATCTTACTCACTATTATTATCGAACTTATGGTTGCTAATATGTTTCATATCAAGAATCCTAAACAACGGGGACTGATTATTGTTACGAATATTTTTACACAATTGCTATTAAATGCCTTATTTAATCTTCTTCCACTTCAACAAAGCACTATTTTATTGATCTTTCATTATTTATGGATAGAATTACTTGTTATTGGTATTGAGATGGTTATTTATATACAATGTATTAAAAAATGTGGACTTCCTAAACCTTCTCATAGAAAAATACAAGTATACACAATGACTGCCAATGTTATATCATTTTTAATTGGACTTATTACCAGTTCAATGATTTAAGCCACTATCAAAATCCTCATCATAATATTTTTCGTTATGATAAAAAAACCAGAAATCAAACTGATTTTCTGGTTTTCTCATTATCCTTCAATTCCTTCTTTTTCTATTAATGATCTTTCATATACTTTAAAGAACGGATAGTATACTGCAACACTGATTGCTAATAAAATAAACATAAATATAATATTTCTAAAATCAAGTGCTGATAGGAAACCTTGCGCAAAGAATGGAGTAAATGATGGGTCAATGATATATCCCATACTAACCAATCCAACTTTTTGTACTATAAAGCCTAATCCAATAGAAATACATGGCATCACTACAAATGGAATTGCTAAAATTGGATTTAAGACAATAGGTCCTCCAAAAATAACAGGTTCATTAATACCACAAATACCTGGAACAACACTTAAACGTCCAATTGATTTTAAATGCTTTACTCTTGAGAAACACATTAATAAAACAAGTCCTAATGTATTTCCTCCACCACCAAGGACAGCATAACGATACATCTGTAAGTTCATAATTTGAGTTGGACCTTTACCAGCATTAACGAGTTCAGCATTAATCCCTGAATTTGTTAATCCCAATACAAAGACAATTGGAAAAATAATAGATGATCCATTAATACCAAATAACCACAAAATATTAGAAAACGCAAAGATTGCCATATAAGCCCAAATATTATCAACGCTTGAAATTGCTGGAGTCAATAAACTCATGATTAATTCTGGCAAAGCTTTTGAAGTTATTGCTATTAAAATTAAATTTAATCCATATAATATAATAATATTTGCTGCTAATGGTAATAATGAATTGACGAAGTTTGTTACAGCAGTAGGCACACTTTCAGGAAAAGTGAAAACAATTTTATGACCTACAATACGACAGATTTCAACCGATAACAAACCAACAATTAAGGCAACAAATAATCCATCAGCACCTAAATATGTCATTGACAATTGCCCATCAGTCACTGGTGCACTAATCATTAAGAATACACACATTGCAATAATACCATTAATTGCTGATTTCATTTTATAACTTTCAGCTAAAGAATAACTGACTCCAAAAGCAGTAACTAATCCAATGAGTCCCATTGTCATCGTATATGGAATTGTAATTGTATTATAGTTTGCAACTGCCCATTGTTTCCATCCAATCATCATTTTCATAAAGATATTGCTTGTATTCAAATCAACAATATCTAAATTAATTGGTGGATTGGCGATAATTAAAAAGATAGATCCCACAACAATTAATGCTAGTGACATCATCATTCCGTTAGAAATTGCTTGTAAATGTCTTTGATTACCGAGTTTGTTTGCTAACGGTGCTAACATTCTTTCTAAACAACTAATCATTTTTGCTCTCCCTTATTTAAAATTGCCATCCATTGAATTTGAATGCAGAATCTACAACATTCTCTGGATCATATTCTTCTAAGATTTTTGCATATCTCTCTTTATAGTCATTATCAACCTCTTTTTGAGGATATACTTTACTAGCTTCATTTAAGAAGTGAAATGAATCTCTTCCCATTGCCTGTCCTCTTTGTGTGTGTTTATCTAATGCATAATCAGGAATTTCTGGAAACTTACCCATTGCAAAAGACTTAATACAGATATTCTTTAATAAGTCACTAGAGCGATCCTTTTCTGATGAACATAAATAACGGATTGCATGAATAAAATACATTGGCTTATCACCATCAGCATAATCAAATTGTTTACTCATCTGATAAAGATTATTCACCATAATTGCAGCCATAGGATTTCCCATACCAATATCTTCAACTGATATTGTTAGAAGTCTCCTCCATAACTTTTCCTCTAATTGAGGTGATGAAATATACATCTCATATGCAAACATACATGCTTGTTCTTCTAAACCTCTTCTTATTGATTTTTGTAATGCTGAAATCACTTCATCTCCAGCATATCCATTTCTTGTTGTAATTTTTGACCATGGGTCATACATAGTTTTAGCCATTCGTCTTGCTCCTTTCTTTTTTCTATGACATAATAATATCAGGAGGTGTCTTTATGAATATTGTCCATTTATCAGAGAAATATGAATTAAATGATCTTGAAAAACAAATTATCATATATATCCAAGAACATATGAAGGAATTGAAGTCAATTGGTATACGTCAAATGGCAAAAGATAACTATACAAGTACATCCACTATTTATAAGTTATGTGATAAATTTGGATTTGACGGATATAGCGATATGATTTATCACCTGACATCTACCAAGGATAATGCTATCGACTTACAATCGAAATATAATGAATACCACGAACAATTCTCTTACATAATTCATGACAAATCTAAACGAATTATTGTCTTTGGATTAGGTTTCTCTGCACCTATTGCTGAATACATGCAACAACGTTTAACTTTACTTGGTTATCAAGCCTTATGTGTTGTCCATATGGAAATGTTCAGTCAATGGTTTAATGATGATACAATTCTAATTGTTATTTCTTATTCAGGAAAAACACCACGTCTCAATGAGATTGTTGAAACTGCTGCTTCAAATCATGTTCCAATTATCAGTTTCCTAGGCAATCAGGATTCTTCTATTTTTAAATATTCGACATTACCATTAATTATAGGAAATTATGATTCATTTTCTCATGATTTAAATCAAGCAAATACATTTTTTGGTGAAACAATCATTGCTTTTGAGACTCTTGTATTCAATTAATATCACAATGCCATTATACAAACATCGACATACTATGATAAGAGATGAGGGTAATAAAAAAACATGTTATGAAACTTATAACATGTTTTTTAGCATTATATACAAATTAACCAAGAATAATATTGAATTGTAAACACTATTTCTATATCAATTATGTTAAGAAGAAGAGCAAAAACAAATATGTTTCTTCTTATCTATTTTATTCTTTTCATAATATCTCTGGCAATCAATATTCCATTCGCACCAGCTTGTGCAAGCCCTCTTGTTAAACCTGCACCATCTCCACCAACATACAAGCCATCAATTTCACTTTCAAAGCCTTCCCTTACTTTTGGTCTTGCTGAATAAAATTTAGCTTCAACACCATAAAGCAGTGTATGTTCATTTGCAATTCCAGGTGTAACATGATCTAAAGCTTCAATCATTTCAATAATTGATTTCATAGTATTATATGGTAAAACGAGTCCTAAATCACCAGGCACAGCTTCTGGAAGTGTTGGTACTGTGTATCCTTCTTTTAAACGTTTCTCAGTCGTACGTCTCCCTCTTTTAATATCACCATATCTTTGCACAATAATACTTCCATGAGATAGCATATTTGCTAATCTTGCTACTTCATGTGCAAATTCATTGGGTTCATTAAATGGTTCACTGAATACATGGGAAACCAACAATGCAAAATTTGTATTAGGACTTCCCAATTTAGGATCATGATAAGCATGTCCGTTTGCTAACATTGTTCCTGAATGATTTTCAACAACAACATGTCCACTTGGATTTGAACAGAAAGTACGCACTTTTGTACCAACTGATGCATTATAAACAAATTTACCTTCATATAAGTTTTTATTAATTTCATCCATAACAATATTATTTGTTTCTACACGAACACCAATATCAACTTGGTTATTATATAACTCCAGCCCTTGGTTTTTCAAAACTTTTGATAACCATGTTGAACCATCTCTACCTGGTGCTAATACAATATAAGATGCAGTAATTTCTTCACCATTTTCTAAAACAATACCTTTGGCACGATTATTTTCTACAATAATATCCTTCACAGCAGTTTTATAAGCTGTATCTATATGTTCTTTTAATTCATTTGACATTTCAGTCATAATTCTTAAATTCTCTTCTGTTCCAAGATGTCTGACTTTTGCACGAAGAAGCTTTAATCCTACTGCATAACCTCTTCTTTCAATATCCTTAATTTTATCAGTTGTTGGATCAGTAATGTCATGAGTTGCCCCATGTTTTAAATACAATTCATCAACATAATGAATAACATTTTCAACTTCCTGATTATCTAAATAGTCAGTCAGCCAACCACCAAATTCACTTGTAATATTAAATTTTCCATCAGAATAAGCCCCCGCTCCACCAAATCCTGAAGTAATTGAACATGCTGGTAAACACCCAGGCTCATGTTCTTTGATTTGTGGACAGCTCTTGATTTTCTTATCTTTGATTGGACAATGGCGATACATAACATCATGACCTTTATCAATCAAAAGAACTTTTAATTCTGGATTCTTTAAATACAATTCATAACTTGTCATAATTCCTGCTGGTCCAGCACCAACAATGATAACATCATAATTTTTTTGCATAAAAAAACGCCTCATTTCTGGGCATAAAATGAATTATCCTCAATTATTATATCCATATTTTCAATAAATTGTCAACGAAAACAAGTTTTGAGTTTTGATAACTTGTTTTTATCTATGAAATAATAACTTCAAACATTCCTTTCAATGAAAAACAGCATTGACTTATCACACAAGAAATAAAGCAACTATCAATGGTATAGTCACAACTGACAATAAAGTCGTCATAAAAACTGTTTTAGCAGCAAGAGAAATATCTCCATCATATTCTGTAGCAAACAAAACTGCACTATTAGCAACTGGCATAGATATCATAATTAAAGCAATTCCCAAAATAAGTGGATCTCCAACAACCAATTTTAAAAGAGGATAAGCAATAACTGGAACAATAATTTGTTTAATCATTGTATAAGGATATATCTTAAATTCAGTAAACACTTCCTTAATTGGAATTGTAGCAAGTGTTGACCCAATTAATAGCATTGCCATTGGGGTTGTAATATCTCCAATCATTGTAATTGTTGAAGATAAAACATCAGGTAACTTTATGCCTGTAAAATAAATGAATAAGGCAACCAGTGAAGCTATAACACCAGGAGACAATAAGTTCTTAGGATTCAATTTCACTTTATGGCCTGTCCCATAATTCATAATCACAACGCCTACTGTAAAAATAAATAAATTAAAAATCATATTGAAGATAGCTGTAAAAAACACTGCTTCATAACCAAATATCGCTTTCATAACTGGAAATCCCATAAAACCAATATTTGAAAAAACTGTCATAAAGATATAGAGTCCCTGTTGTGGCAAAGGAATTCTTAAAACTTTAACAATGAAAAAGCCCAAAATAGGCATAATGAAATAAATAGCAAAGCCTAATATAAAAACAAAAAATATATCACTTAACCCTTGAGTAACAGTTGTAGATAAAACAGATGACACAATCATAGCCGGTGTTGTCACTGTTAATAATATTGATGTTAACTTCTTATTCAAATCAACATCAAATAATTTCATTTTAAATAAAAAATATCCTAACGCTATAACCAAAAATAACTGAATCATCTGCATTAATATAACTTGAATATCCACAACTTATTCCCCCTAACCTTTTAAACCATTAGCCTGTCTTTCCATATTTTCCACGACAACATCATAGATCTCTCCAAGTGTTGCTGCATATTCCAGAATTAGCCAAGGTTCATTAGTATGATAATGAATTTTAATTAATTCCTCATCACCAACTGCTAATAAGCAATCTCCTTTAAAATGATTAGTTATATAATCATTAATCTGATCTTCATTTAGATTCTGTCCTTCAATCAATAATTGTGTATCAAATTTAAATTCTACCATGTCTTTCTCCTTTCAAAAGAAAATGTATTCACTGACTTCTTATACTAAAATAAACACATCCCTTATATTTACTCCCATTATAATATTCTACCTTAAAAGTTAGTTATTTTTTCAAAAACTGAAACAGTTTTACATTTTCTTTCTATATGGATGACTTATTTGATATACACGACAAAATTTATATCACATATATTATATTATGATAATCAATGGTAACACTTCATAGAGATAGATATTTTTATTCTCAAAATTATCTTAAACTTATACAAAATCTAACAGATTTTTACTTGACTTTACACTACATTTTCATCATACTTTGAATAGAAAAAGAAAGGATGTGGGATTATGGATGAAGGCAAACCGAAACCGAGTAGTTATGATCTCACAATGATGAGACCAACATAAAGAATGGAGGTCAAATATGGAAAACAAAACACAGATTCAATTAGAAAAATTATTACAAGCATTGGTTAAGCATGATACTCAACAGATTGATGATATCTATGAACATGTTCAAACCATTGACTTAGCAAAAGAGATTGAAGATCTTGAAGACAATCAATTAGAATATCTATGTAATCATATTGATGATGAAAAATTAGCTGAGATTCTTGAAGAATCAGATGAAGATTTACAAGTTGATATTATTGATTGCTTAAATAATAAACGTATATTAGATTTATTTAATCTTATTCCAAAGGATACAATTGTTGATATCTTAGGGGAACTCCCTATGGGAAAAAGAAAACAACTTATTAATTTAATGAAAGCTGGAGATAAAAAAGTTATTGAACAATTACTAGGCTATGAAGAAGATAGTGCTGGTGGTTTAATGACTACTGAATATATTGCTCTCTCTCAAAATCTTACAATGATTAATGCATTGAAGAAGATTAAGGAGATTGGTCCAAAGACAGAAGTTATTGAGACTATATTTGTTCTCAATGATAAAAAGCAATTAATTGGAACAGCTGATTTAAGAGATATATTGGTTGCTAATGATAATGTAACATTAGGCTCTATTATGGATGATCAAGTTATTTCTGTTGCTCCTGAAACAGATCAGGAAGATGTTTCTTTACTCGTTTCTAAATATGACTTAACAACGATTCCTGTTGTTAATAAAAATAATGGATTGCTTGGAATTATTACTGTTGATGATATCATTGATGTTATTCAAGAAGAGCATACTGAAGATATGTTACAAATGCATGGGGTTAATAAAGAAGAATCTTTGGATTCAACTTTATTAGAATCTATCAAGATGCGTTTACCTTGGTTGATTGTGAATCTTGTTACTGCGTTTTTAGCATCTTTTACAGTTAAAATGTTTGAAAGTACTATTGAACAAATTGTTGCTTTATCAGCAACAATGACGATTGTAACTGGAATGGGTGGAAATGCTGGAAGTCAGACACTTTCTATTATGATTCGAAGTATTGCTTTAGGAGAAGTTCATTTTAAAGATTGCTTTCCAGCTTTTATAAAGGAGATATTTCTTGGTATAATTAATGGATTAGTGACAGGTGCAGTGACAGGTGTTATTGTTTATGTTTTATATGGTAATTTTTATTTAGGTATTATTATTTGTATTGCTATGATTGGAAATCTTGTAGTTTCTGGTTTTTTTGGATTTGTTATACCTGTTGCATTAAAAGCTTTACATGCTGACCCAGCATTGGCTTCGTCTATTTTTTTAACAACTGCAACTGATGTCTTAGGATTCTTCATTTTTCTAAGCCTTGCCAATTTATTTTTACCATATTTAATTTAAAACAACATTTTATAAAAAGGAAGTAGATACTATTTATTTTTAATAGTTTCTATCTTCCTTTTTACTATCTTGTATTTTTCATATCAATAACATATTGTTTATGAAAAGTTTAAATACAGTTAAATATGAGATTCTACATCCACTCAGTTCCATCCTCACGTTTTAAAATATAACGAATCATTTTAAATAGTTCTTCTTGTGTTCGAGATTTTACAATAAATACATAGTTTCCCATAGCTGCTGCCAATACTTCAGGAACATCAGTTTCTAAAGCAATATTTTGACCATAGATTTCACGAATTTGATCATAGTTGTGTGCATAACCAAAACCTTCTCTACGACCAGTATATGCAACCCAATATTCTCTCTTTATATCATAAAAACATTGGTTGTATTTGACCATATCAGCCCAAATTGTATAAACATCAACATTATACGCAAAGTTCATCATATCAGGCATATATGCTCCTGGAGCACGCATATTGACTTCTAACCCAACTATGTCTCCTTTTTTACCAAGACCATCACGATCTTCATCTAGTCTAAAAAATTCAAAATGGAAAAAACGACTTCTTGTATCAAATGCTTCAACTGCCTTTTTTCCTACTTCATATAAATCTAATCCTTCTATGGGTTGTGAATAAAAAGCTGTATCACTTGCTTCATTGACATTATCCATAATAGAATTAAGCATCACATGACTTGTTGCTATCAAAATATTTTTATCTTTATCAGTAATACCATCAAATGTTTCAACATGACCAGGCACCATTTCTTCAATAATAAATGATATATATGGTTGTTTTGTCGCAAAGAAATAATCTAATTCATCATCACTTTTAAGTTTATAAGTAGAACTCGCTCCCACCCCATTATCAGGTTTAACAATAACTGGATAGCCAACTTTATTGGCAAAAGCTTTTGTAGCTTGATAATCATCTACCATTCTAAATCTGGCTGTTGGAATTCCAACCTGCCTATAAACATCTTTCATTTTTGATTTATATTTCATTGGTACCATATTTTGAATTTTTGTTCCAGTTGTGACATTAAAATCATTACGTAAAGTTGCTTCTAATTCAAGCCAATATTCATTTTGAGATTCAATCCAGTCAAGTTTTCCATAATGCCAAGTAAAATATGCACAAGCACGATAAACCTCTTCATAATCCTCTAAACTATTAACTTTATAGTATTCAGTCAAGGCAATCTTAGTATAAAATGGCAAACTCTCATAACTTGCATCACCAATCCCTAAGACATTCACACCTCGTGCTTTTAATCGATCACAAAAATTATAAAAATAAAGAGGGAAATGTGGTGATATAAAAATAAGATTCATACTACACCACCCTTTCTACAAAGTATGGAAATTGGATTCTCCACCATGGCCAATCATGATCCACATCATAACCCCAAAAATCTACCCATGCTGGAATATCTTTATATTCAAATAACTCTTTCATTCTTGCCGTACTTCTTATCATATCATCTTCCCAGGCTCCCTGACCAGTACATAAAACAATATGACTGTGACGATACATTTCTACATAAGGATGATCATAATTCATGCCATGAAGATATTGGATTGGAGAATTACGATAGAGAATTTCATCATGATAATTATCAAAGAATAAATCACTATCATAATATCCACTTAATGCAATTGTTCCAATAAATATATCAGGTTTTCTTAACATAAAATTCAAAGCATGTGAAGCTCCCATTGAACATCCAGTTGTATAAATACCTCTTGCATAACTTTCACCATTTCCATAATAATTGATTTCAAAAATTCTAGGTACCAATTCATTAACGATATAATAAAACCATTGCTCATGTATATAAGTTCTATGGCGATTATCTGCTCCTTTAGCTGACCATGACTCTTGATCAATGCTATCACAACAGAATAATTGAATTCTTCCTTGATCAATTAAATGTTCTATTGTTGCAATCATTCCATTATTTTCAAAATCAAAATAACGTCCATCTTGCGACGGAAAAACTAGCATGGGTTGTCCAGCATGACCATAAACCATAAACTCCATATCTCTATTTAAACATTCACTATATTCTTTAAACCATTCTTTTTTCATATTGATTCCTCCTACTCTAGAACATATTCAACAAAAGCATTGACTTCATCCATCGTTGCAAACCTTGCTGTATATGTAAAATTCCCCATCGCACCACTTAAAATATCTGGCATTCTTTCAGCTGTAACCAAATCAAATTGATATTTATTCATAATTTGATTATGACTGTGAGTATAACTCAACAGATCTCGCCTTCCACAATATACACAATAATATGGTCTTTCATGATTATATTCACTAAAGCCTTTCGTAACCATGTCAGCATAGATATCATAAACATCAATATTATTTGCAAAATTCATCATATCTGGTGTATATCCTCCTGGCGTTCTTAAATTAACTTCCAATCCAATGAGATCACCTTTTTTGCCTAATCCTTGCTTATCTTCTAATAATCTAAAGAACTCCATATGAAAACATCTTCCAGCTGTATAAAATGCTTTCACACATGCCTGACCAGCCATCTTTAAATCATATGGAATATCTCTTAAAGAATAGTAATACATACTACTTGCATTATTCACAACATCCATAATTGGATTTGGAAAAACATGAGATGTTTCAAAAAGAATATCCTTATTTAAATTTGCAATACCATCATAAGAAATAATTAATCCATTAACATACTCCTCCATAATATATTGTGTGATATGTTCTTCCTGATAAAACAATTCCAACTCCTGTTGATTAGTTATTTTGTATGTCTTAGCTGCTCCTACTCCATTATCCGGTTTGACAACTACAGGATATCCAACCTCTTTAATAAATTTTAAACCATCCTGTAAATCACTAACCAAATGATATCTAGCTGTTTTGACTCCTGCTTTCTGATAAAATGCTTTCATCTTTGATTTGCATTTTATATCATCAATATGATTTGTATGAATTCCAGTTGTTATATTAAAATCAGTTCTTAATCTTGCATCTTGTTCTAACCAATACTCATTATTAGATTCTAACCAATCGATATGGCCATAATGAAATACAAAATAACCCATAGCTTTTACCATTGCTTGATAGTCTTCCATAGAATAAACTTGATAATAATCATCTATAGCATTTCTTAAATCTTCTGTTAAATCTCCATATGGGGTATCTCCAATAGCTAAAACTGTCACACCCTTTTTCTTTAAACGATCACAAAAATGAAAGAAATTTTTTGGAAAACTTGGTGATATATAAACAAAATTCACAATAACTCCCCCTTTGCTTTCTCTTATTATATCATATATATTTATATTATAAGTCATTTTTCAGTGTTATTTTTTCTAAATATGAAACAAAAAAGATAATTATTTCTAATTATCCTTAATTCTTTGATTGACTTTTTGTTTTAAACAAACCATACATCATCAATATAACTGATATAACCAAACTTATAAATCTTATTTCATGCGTTATCCAATGTGCATCATAAAGAAAATATGTTGCTGTACTCAACAGCATCCCAATAGAAATATAATAATTTGGTTTACACCCTCTTTTACACATATTTATTCCTCCTCAGTATTTTTTAGAATAATAAATTTTGAAAGCAATTGTAATAAGAAGAATACTATAAATAACACATAACAATGTAAAAGCAATCAATTGATTGAAATAAATTATAACACAAGTTACCATTAATAAAGTGATAACAACTGTTATAAGTGTAGATTGACTTGTCTTTTGCTTAATCATCTTTTTTCTTTCATCATGTTCAGAAATTTCAAGTTTCTTTAATTCATTATCATCTTTAAGTATGCGTGAATACTTATAAACACCTATACATCCTAACAATGACAATCCAATAAGAAGTCCTATTTGAAAACTAGTAGCTATATCTAATTGAGGATCAATAGGAATAATATTTAAAACAATATCTAATATAACTGCCAAAAGTATTAGACATTTTAATATAAAATTTCTTCTTTGAATAACTCTTTTAAAATCTTCCATTAAATCATTCCCTCCATATCTGAAAAATCGAATACTTCTTCTATACTTAAATGAAAATATTTTGCTATCTTATAAGCCAAAACTAAAGATGCTATATATTTTTCTTTTTCTAGTGATATAATTGTTTGTCTTGTTACACCTACTGCTAAAGCCAATTCATCTTGCGAGACTTTATTTATTTTTCTTAACTCTTTTATTTTGGTTTTCACACTATCACTCCTTATAAATAGTATAGTACACTTTACATTAAATGTAAAGTTCATTTTACATTTAATTATAAAAAAAGGAGAGATTAATCATCTTCTCTCATATATTTCTCTTTTTTATGTTTATACATGATTTCATCAGCACGTTTCAATACGTCATAAAAATCACTATCTTTACTCTCATCATAAATAGCAAAACCAATTGATAAATCTGGATTTTCTAGAAAATCAATAGTACGTTTATGAAACTCATTATAAATACATTCAACCATAGTCTCTACTTTTTGCCTATTTACACAATTCATAATAACAACAAATTCATCACCACCAAGCCGATAGCTGATCCCCAATTTGCCAACTGCCTTCTTGATAGCCTCAGTAGCCAAGCGAATATATTCATCACCATAACTGTGCCCATAATTATCATTTACTTTTTTTAATCTATCTAAGTCTATCATGATAATACTTAAAACTTTATCTTTGATATAGAAATTCATATAATCATATTCTAAAGAAGCTCTATTCTTAAGCCCAGTCAATCCATCAACATTATACAAGTCCTTTCGTCTTGGATTGGAAATGTATCTAAAACACCATCTAAATATGAGAAACGCCAAGATACATACAGTAATAATAATAACAGGTGTAACATTAAGAAGATCATGATATGTATTATATTGTGTTTCAGCATCTATTTCTATACCAACAACACCAACAATTTCCTCCGTATGACCAGGTCCTCCATGAATAGGGTAATATGCTAAAAATATTTTTCCCCAAGATGTATCTAAAATATCATTAGGTAAGACAATTTCACCTTGATAAACTCTAGCAATATCATCAATGATATCTGATTCAATCAGTTCTCCTGGTTTTCTAAAATCCTCTGAATCCAGTGGTAGTCCATCAATTAAATAAATATATTCTCCATCAGCATTTTTCTTAGCAGTATAAAGATAACGAACATTGGCTACTTCTCGCATTTGTAATAATCTATTTTGATATTCTTTATAGATGTCACTATTGAAATCATCCTCAGAATTGATTTGATCAAACAATTCAGAATATAATAATGAATCTACTACATTATAAATAGCATCTGTTCTAGTATGTAAAGTTTCTATAATATTATTATATGTAATTTGATAATTAATATAGAAGATAGATAAACTCGAACAAATAACTAAAATAACACAAATGAAAGATGCTTGAATATCTACTCTCTTAATGGAAGATTTAAATTTCATAAAGCCACTCCTCTCAAATACATTATACAGTGTATTTTTATGATTTGACATAGAAGAATGAAATCTATTATTTTCTATTTATGAAAGATTGAGTCTGTTGAAATATATTTTATGTATAATAAAGATTACGGGAGGATTTTTTATATGAAGGATAAAAATATATTGAAGTTTCAAGTCTTCTATTTTTTATTGATTGGGGCAGTTGGTTGTTTTACTCCTTATATTAATGTTTATTTAGAACAAAGCATTGGATTAAATGGGTCACAAATTGGTCTCATTACTGCTATTTCATTAATACTTGGAGTTTGTGTTATTCCTTTATGGGGAATCATTGGTGATAAAACAAGGAAATATAATTTAATGTTGATGATTTCACTAGCAGCAAGCATTGTTGTCTTATATTTTTACTCTAAACAAACAGTTTATATTGGTGTCATTGTCTTTGCACTTATGTTGGAAGTTGCAAGATTGGGTTCTACACCTATGGCTGACACTATCACGATGAATTATACTGCTAAAATTGGTGGTAACTATGGTTCTATAAGAGGAATGGGCTCTTTAGGATACATGTTAGGAAGTATGGCAGTTGGTTTTCTAGCTGATATGTATGGATTAGATGGACCTCTATTTACATCTTATATACTCTTATTGGGTATTGCCTTATTCATCTGCTTTACCTTTCCAAAAGCAGATCCAAAAGAAGAAGAGAAAGAGAAACCTCAAAAAGGTAACTTTAAAGAACTGCTCACAAATAAAAACTTTATTTTTATCTTAGTTTTAATTATGATTACACAAATTGTTGTAGACAGTTCTGGTGCTTATGCTGGTAACCACTTGATTTCTACTCTTAAAGGAGATAATTCTTTAATCAGTTGGTTAACATTTGTCCAAGTTTTACCTGAATTCTTATTTCTTATGGTTGCCTCACAGATTATAAAAAGACTTGGTTATAAAAAATTTTTTACTATTGCAACAGCCTTAATGGCTATACGTTTATTCGTTTATGCTTTTATTCCTAATTCATATGTCTTTGTTTTAATAAGCATTGTTCACTGTTTAGGTGTTGCATGTTCAACAGTAGCAAGTTTAGCCTATATCAGAGAGGTTGTAAATCCTGCTGTATTTGGCACTGCAATTACATTGTTAAATGCTGCAATGAGTATTGCTAAAGCTATCTATGGTTACATTTTTGGAAGTATTTATCAATATTTTGGATCATATAAAATCTTCTTAATTAGTGCTATAATTGTTGTAATTGCTTTGGTTATTATAGTCACAACAAAACGTTTTGATAATATTAAGAAAAATGAAGTTTAGAAAAGATTGAAATTGAATTTCAATCTTTTTTACTGTTTCTTTTTTTAATAATATCACGCATATCAAATGGTGTATTATCTTTTGGCATTGCATAAACATCTAAGAAAGAACCATCATTAAGTAATCTAATAGAAAATTCAGACTTAACTATCACATCTTTCATATAACTCCAGTATGCATTAATGGTATAGTTTTTTGACTGTCTAATGTCAAAATTTATCTTTAATTACATGCATACAAGAACCCATAACCTCTTTTGAATGTCTTATAATCAACTGCTACATCTATGATTTTTAATATTCCCTTAACAGGAAGTGAACGAGTAAAAAGAATTTGTCAACCCTATTTTATATAAAAAGTGAATCAATTCCATGCAAATTTATGCCAAAATCTGCAATTTGCAGCCAACCTATTGAAATGTTCCTTATTTTTGATATGGTAAGAGTAGGAAAGACCACGCACAGAAAGGAGCGAGTATGTATGGAATTAATTATTTGTGACCATGACATTGTAGAGACTCTTGTGATTGAAAAGTCTGTCATTGACTACTGTAAAGGCAGGAATGTTCAAGTGCTGATACGCTGCTGTACCAACTGGCAGGAACTCACCTGTCTGCTCAAAGAAAAGCCAGCCAATCCCGTCATTGTAGCAAAGGCTGGCGTGGCTGGACTTGATATCATCACAGGACTGAAAGTTTCACTCGGAAGGCTGATATGGTTCTCAGATCTGGACTTTGGGGTACAGGCATATCAACTGGGTATCCCCTACTTCAATATGAAGCCAATTACTCATGAGAAAGTTTATCATGCCCTAAAGATGATTGAAGAAAGTTGATAGAATTTATGACATCTATTCACAATAGCATACCTTAACGGACAGCATAAAAAGTTGAGAAAAATAAAAAAACCAACAATATTTAGCTGATTTTATTGTAGAATGTAAATTTATGAGGTACTTATGATATAATAATAGATATTCGCAAAGGTATATGTTTAGAAACAGGATGAAAAGGAGATGAAGAGAATGAAAAGAATAATGAAGAAAATAGGGATATGTCTATTTACAATAGCAATCCTATTAGGCACAATGCCATTGACCAGTGTCAAGGCAACAGGGCAAAGCACTATTACAACAGATGAAGCTTTGGAGCTTATAGAGAAGGCACTAGATGGAAAGGTAAGCAATGAGATTACAGAACAGGAAATATATGAAATTGTAAAGGAAGCTCTTGAGGGTAAAACCATTACAAAGGGTGGAATAGAATGTGAGCTTCTCGATATAACAATGAGAATTATACAAGAAGCTACATCCATCAGCAGTGGGGAATTGTGGATAAATCTAGACTTTACTTTATTGGGAATATATCAGGTACCCGTTCCTATTCCACAACTGCCAAAGGAAGGAGAAGTTTCGATTAATGTCAAAAACTTCCCAGATTCAGCATTCAGAGAATATGTTAAAACGGAATTTGATAAAAATGGCAATGATGTGCTGTCTGTAGCCGAACTTGAAGCAGCAACTAGAATAAGTATTGGTGGAAATACACAGATAAAAAGTGTAAAAGGAATCGAATATTTCACATCGCTTCTGGAACTAAAATGCTGGAGAACAAGCATAGAAAGTCTTGATTTAACGAGCAATAAGAGACTCAGATTGATCAACTGTGCGGATAATCAAAATCTATTCTCATTAAATATAATGGGGCTTGAAGAATTGGAATACTTGGATTTAAGCTCTACAGGTATTAAAGATTTAAAGGTCAAAAGCAATAAGAGATTACTAGCACTGTACGTGGATAATACAGAGATTGGGCATCTGGATGTCAGCGGTAATTCAGAATTGTGGTTTTTGTATTGTTCAGGTACAAAGATTACATAGTCAAAATAAAGCATTAATGGGGTTAGGTGTTAGTGATACTGATATTAGGGAACTGGATATCAGTGCTAATCTAGCTTTAAGGAATTTAATTTGTAATAATACCCATCTAAATATACTGGATGTAAGTCAGCATAAGAATTTAAATATCCTGAGGTGTGAGAATAGCCCATTAGCTTATCTCAACCTTGGGAATAATGAAAATCTGACTGAATTAAATAAAACAGATTCTACAGTCAATTTGGATGTCGTAGGAAGCAGCTTTAATATAAAGGAAGCATACAAAGGAATCGATCCAAATAACATGACGATGATAAGTGGAGGAGACTTGGATAAGGAAACAGGGATTGTAAGTCACTATCAGGTGGGAACACCTATTGTATATAAGTATGATTGTGGAACATCAGGCAATGGAAAAGAAACGATGCAGGTGACGCTTCATTTAAATGTGAAAAAGGGAGATAGTCTCATTACTCTTAATAAGGAGCTAAGCAAGACATATGATGGTCAGCCAATAGAATTAAATGAAACAGATCTTACAGTCAAAGGCTCATCAAAGCCTATCACAATCCTGTATGAAGAAAAAAGAGAAGACAGCTGGGTGAAATTGAATTCAGCACCAAGAGAAGTGGGAACATATAGGGTGAAGATTAGTGTAGGGGAAGATGAATACTATCATTCAGCAGAGATAGTGAAGGAATTTGAGATTACAGAAGTAGGAACAGCAGTTCCCCATGAAGTACCACCAACAGGAGATATGAATTCTATTGGATTCAATATCGGAATACTGCTGATATCTGCGGGAGCTATAGTTTACAGTATGAAAAGAAATAATAAGAAAAGGAAAGTCTAAAGGATAATAGACTTTCTTTTTTTCATAAAGATTTGTGGTTATAAAGCTTCTATGATACAATCAAAGCAGAAAGCGTTTCATAAAATAGAGTTTGTCTAGTGGGGGGGATAAGGTGAGTTTATGTATAATGAGAAAGCAATTGCGCTATTCCAAAATTGGGAAGAAGCGTTAATCTGGTCTTGTCTGCAAGGGTATATGGGGACACTGATTACGGATGATGAAATGACTCCTGAATCTGCCATTGTAATAAATGGTGATTTCAGTTTTTGTGCTGGAATTCCAAATGAAAATTTATTAAAGTCAATTCCAGTCCGTGACTTTATGCTTATTGCAGCTAATAATGAAGATTGGTATCCAATGATTGAACACACTTTTGGAAAAAAAGCAAAAAAAACATTACGATATGCAATTAAAAAAGAACCTGATATTTTTGATAAAGAATATCTTAAATCAATAGTAGAATCTCTTGATGATGACTATGAAATCAGGCAATTTGACTGTGAAGTTTTTGAACTAGCAAAGAAAGAAAATTGGTCAGTTGATTTATGCTCCCAATTTGAGAATTATCAAGATTATAAAGAGCGTGCACTTGGAGTAGCAATACTTCATAAAGGACAGTTGGTTTCTGGTGCTTCTCCTTATGCCATATATAAGAATGGAATAGAAATCGAGATTGATACAAAACCAGAATACAGAAAAAAAGGTCTGGCTACAGTTTGTGGAGCAAAGCTGATTTTGGAATGCCTTGCAAATAATATCTATCCTAGTTGGGATGCTCACGATTTAAGGTCAGTACATTTGGCAGAAAAGCTAGGCTATCATCTTTCACATTCATATGTAACATATGAATGTGAATTCAGTAAATAATAAGAATTATTCGATTCAACAAATTAGAATTTTAGGAGGTATACAAATGGATAGAGATTTTTTCTTAACTACAAATAGAATAGGATTTTCTGAATGGGAAAAAGATGATATCAAACTGGCAGAATTATTATGGGGAGATCCTGATGTCACAAGATTCATTTGTGCTAGCGGTAAATTCAGTACGAATGATATTAGAACACGATTAGAAAAAGAAATAAAAAATAAATCGATGTATAATATTCAATACTGGCCTATTTTTAAACTTGACTCAAACGAATTGATTGGTTGCTGTGGATTAAAACCATATAGCAAAGGTAAATATGAAATAGGTTTTCATCTGCGTCCAAAGTTTTGGGGACAAGGATATGCAATGGAAGCAGCAAAAACAGTAATAAATTATGCATTTACTGTTTTGAAGGCAGAAGAGTTGTTTGCAGGTCATAATCCTAATAATATAGCATCATCAAAATTATTACTTAAATTAGGTTTCAGTTATATTGGTGATGAATTTTATGAACCAACAGGGCTGTATCATCCATCTTATGAACTGAAGAAAAATACGTTAATGAAGTAGTAATTCAGTTAACCAGTTTGATTGATTCAATGTCATACTGCATTATCTCTTAAAAATTTGAATTAAGATATAAAAAATAGAATAACTTCATATTCTAACTAAAATAAATACAAGTATAAACTTTAATATATATGTGCTAATAATGATTGTGAAAAGAGCAATTGAAAATGAAGACAATATTAATTCTCGTTGCCTTAATAATTTCTGGGTGTTCTCCTTCTCCACAAAAAAAGGGAATAGCTAAAGAAAATACAATTAAAGAAATGAAATCGTATTACTATACTTATTATTAAATAATAAAATATCTTATTTTGCCAAGAAGTATAATTCTTGGCTTTTTTATATAATTTCCGTTTTGTAATATCAATTACAGAAGGGAGATAAAAATGAAAATAAAATTAGATTTCCTTGTTATTAAAAGAATATTAAATTGAATTGAACCTCAAAAGTTGAACTATGAACAAGAGGTTTTTTTAACATTCAAAATTAACATATAAAGATAAAAAAGAAATAGTAAGCTTATATTTTCGCTCATGAGAGTCTAAGATGTTATTAATGATTTTATACGATATTGCAGATGGACAAATCAATCAATGGATTAACAATTATGAAAAATGAGGTTATGATGGTCTTAATAATAAGCCAAAAGGAAGACACAATGAAAAATGAAAAGGCCTAACTCCTTTACAAGTTAGGAATCAAGCCTTACAATAAATATTAAATTTTAATTCCACTTTTAGGGTTCACTACAATATCTTGTACTTAAAATTCATGATCATGCATAACTTTATTTAATATATAGTCAATAAACAATATCATAATAACTAACCAAACGGTCCATGCAAAAACTCCAACCATATCAAATTGAATTCGACTATAATTGATTGCTCTTCCTACACCATAAGGGAGTCCAGCTAGTATCTCAGCCATCACTGCAACTTTTACACCAAGACTTAATGAACTCTTCATTCCTGATAAAAAGCTTGGACGAATCAGAGGTAAATATACTTTGAAATACTTTTCAAAACATGTTGGATGATATAATAATATAACATCTCGCAAGTCATGATCAATACTTTTAAAACCCTGTATAAAATTATTATACAATAGAGGAAAAACAACTAGAAAAAGCACAATATAGACAGTTTGTAATGATGATACCCAAACCAATACAAGTATAATAAATGAAATATTAGGTATTGCTTGAATCATTGTTAGTAATGGTGAAACATATTCATCTATAAGTGGTTTTTGATATCCTAGATAAGCTAACACAAATGCAATAAGTGCACTTATTGCAACCACTATAATAACATGTGATAGGGTTATAAATAGAGTCTGATAAAAATTGAAATCAGTAAGCATGTCAATCATTCTTTGAAAAACATCTAAAGGATAAGGAACAATGACCTCTTTATTGACAATAACAGCAACCAGTTGCCATAACAACAAAATATAAACAACAAGATTAATTTTATGCTTCATTATTTGATTAGCATATCATCACTATATTCAATGCCAAATTGTTTCAGTAATGATTGAATATCTTCTTTAACACTTGCGGCATCTTTATAATTGATGTTTTGATTTGTCCATGTCTTCGCTCCAATAGCTGCACTTGGAATACCAAATGTTTCAGCACCAATTTTATCAATTGACTTTGTTAATAATTCTTCATCTTTTTTACCAGATGTAAATGCTTCTATCTTTGATAATAAATCTTTCACATCATCTTTATTTTTAACAAAAATAGCCGCTTGTGGATAGCCTGCCTCTATAGACCCAGATTGTTTTTGATAAAGTTCTTGTAGCGAAGCGACTATTTTTAATGTTGTTCCATTTTGCTTTGCTTTTCCAATAGTTGCAGTTGCAGCAGGTTCAGCCATTAATGCATACTGACATTTTCCTGCTAAGACTTGTGCTTGTACATCACTCACTGCATTATAATAAGTAACTTTAGAATTCTTCATAATATCCGATGATTCTTTTACCAGATTAAAAATCTTTCCTGGAACAGCCTTTTCACCAAATGCTGCTAATTCATTATTAGTTACATCTTCATTTTGTACCAAATAAAGGTTTCCCCATGTCAAAACGCCAGCTAATCTATAATCTGTTTGACCTTTTGCAATTAATTGACAGCCTAAATTAATAGGTGCAATAATAGCATCAAATTCACTATCCTTTTTAACAAGTTCACTGCTAATCAGTTCACTTCCTTCAACAATTTTCACTTCACCATTCTTTGTTATTTCTTCATAAACACCTACTAAAGATAAGGCTGTTGCTCCATTTGGCGTTAATACTTTCATTGTATCTGCACTTTTCGATGATGAACATCCAGCCAAGATAAAACTCATCATCAATAATAATGACATAATTTTTTTCATAAGATTCCTCCTCATATATAATTTTATTATAATACTTTTTTAATAACTTTGCTACGAATACGAAAATGAATTCTTTCATATCTCGTATCAAATTTTGTGACAATATGAAAAGTCGTTATTTCTAACGACTTGAAATGGTACAATAATATTCAAATTCATTACGAGAATAAACCTTTTCATGAATAAATACATATGGATTTTGAGAATGAACATATTCATACTGATCATTATAATCTTTTAACTTAACAAGCTTTAAACGTCCTTGATCAAAATACTCGTATGCATTGTGAATATCCATATAATCCCCAAGTTTTGTGACTATATCCTTATTCATTGGTAAAGTTTCTAAATCTTTTATACTTTTTTGGCTGGTTCCAGAAATTGTTAATTCAGATGACAGCAATTCTCTATCTACATATGTGTAATTAACACTATAATATACATCTTGACTATACCCTTGTACAGAAAAACTTGCGTTTACAGAATCATCATAATCACTACAATATTCATGGGTATATATATCTTCTATGTGAAGTGTATTGCTCATAAGATTTTGAACTTTTTCAAGTGAACTTTGTGCAAGCTCAATTGTTCCTTCTCCCTCTCCCAAATCAATAACTTCCTGGAAAGTCATTTCAGACCAGTCACTGGAAGAACGAGAAGACTTTGATAATAGTGGTAGAACTGTCATAATTATGACTACAACAACAAAAGCAACTGCTATTCCTATAATCCATTTTGGTGTTTGAAACATACTCATATCTGGTATATTTGGCTTGACATAGGTTTTTGTTGATTGTGTACGAATATGCTCATGTGTCTTATTGGATGCATCAAAAGATTGAACAACATCCTTTTTCACTCGGTATCCACAATTTGGGCATGTACTCTCAGCTATTGGAATCTTTGTTCCACAGACATCACATTTCATAAAATCATCCCCTCGTATAATTACATTATACGTAGTTTTCGTAAAAAATGAAAGTTATTGCTCAATTTTTCAAGAAATATGTATTTAAAGCATTTGATGAGAATTCTTGGACTTGTGGAAATATATATATTGCTTTTTGAGTTTTTCTAACTGATGAAGATACTCTCGATAAGAAGAACTAAGAATCTTTAAGTTCTCAATAAAGTTATCTTGATATCCTGTTTCCTTTTGAAAAATTAATATTTCTTCTTGAACTTTTTTTACCAATGAATCTTTGTATTCATCTGATAGTTTATACTCAATATAATTTTCCAATTGCTCTTGGTGCTCTTTGAAATAGTTTTCAAAGTCATGAAAAGCATTTGTTGTATCAAGATAGATTTGTTGTTCTAAAGCAAAGATATCATACTTGTCATTAAATATTGATTTCATATAATCAACCAATTCTTGAGAAATAACCAAATGGTCTAAATAATGAATCATCTGAACATAAGCTTTATGCTTTTCTTTAGTATCAATACTTTCATTTAAGAATCTTCCAAAATGTAATGACAAAAAAAGTCCATAACAACCTGGAAACGCTAAAATAAGTTTTTCTCTTACAGTAAGAAGACAATCATTCTTTTCAACTAAATGATTAAATTCTTTTTCAATATCATAATTCTGTGTCAATCGTTGAAGACTCTCATTCATTTTTAAATAACTTTCTATATGTAAATTATTTAATTTTTGATATTTCTTTATCACTGTTTTTTTATTAGTATCTAATAGAATAATTTTAATATCTGACACACTTATTCCACAATGTCTTAAAACACAAATTTCTTTAATGATCTTGATATCTTTTTGACTATAATCTCGATAACCATTTTCCATTATAAGTGGAGAAATAAGTCCTTTGTCTTCATAATAAACAAGGGCTTTTTTTGTGACATGGCAAAGTTTACAAACATCCTTTATAAGCATTTAGCATCCTCCCTTTTTTAATTGCATATTTATCATATGCTACTCCCTTAGGGAGTAGTCAAGATAAAAATACACTTTTAGTAAAAAAACCTCTCAGTGAGAGGTTACTATGATTTATCTTGCGTTTTCTTTAAGGAATAAAGACTTGGTCCTTCCATAAGATGGCCATATGCATCATAAACAGATTGATGGCAAGGACATGTCCAAGTCTGATCCTTCTTACAAAAATCTACAACACATTTTAAATGAGGACAATATGGTGTGAGAAAATGGAGTTCACCTTTTTTATCCTTATATACTGCTGTTAACTTTCCATTGACCTTTGTTACCATACCATCTTGATTCTCTAAAGTGATTAATGGATCGTTTTGAAAACGATTCATAATCATGCCTTTTTTAGTATTTTTCCACACCTTATTTGTATATTTTTTTGCAAAAGACATAGAGAAATAATGACATGCATATAAATCTTCATATGGATTTTCTTTATCTAAAATCAAATCACTAATAAGTCTTGCAGCAACTTGTGACAAAGTCATACCCCATTTTTGAAAGCCATAGATTATAAATTCATTTGAATATTTACTTAGTCTTCCAATATAAGGAATTCCACGAATAGGTGTACTATCTTGAGCAAACCAGTCTTTAGAATCTCTGGTAATTTGTAAACTATCATCATTTATTAAAGGACGGTAACTTTTTGTTTGATCTACGCATAGATAACTGTCTTTACCATTTTGTTCGATTATATAATCAATGTATTCTTTTTCTTGAAAGAGTTTAAAGAAATATAAACCTTTTCTAATAAATGGGTACCTTGTTGCATGAACTAGGTAATGACATTGTATGTGATGTTCATTTATATCTATTATAAATGAATCATCTTTTCTTTCAATATGTGTGACTTCACTATGTTCATAAAAAGAAACGCCACTTTTTTGACAGATATCAACGAGTTTATATAGATATTTAAGGGGATGAAAAATAGCTTGATTTTTTAGACCTAATGAAGCCAAATGATTTTCATCATGAATTGTTTCAATTCTTAATGAATGGAAAATATCGGTTTGTTCCTGTATGTCTTTGACATAATTAGGATCATCTGTATAAATAAAAGAATTATTCTTTTGATAATCACAAGCAATATTTTCTTTTTGTATGATATTTTCAATTTCATCAAATGCCTGTTGATTAGATTTATAATAAAGATAAGCTTGATGAATATCATAATGTTTTGTAATGTCACGATATAGTGTAGAATGCAACGTCGTCACCTTTGCAGTAGTATGACCACTTGTATGACTGCCGAGTTCATCTTTATCAACAACTATGACTTGATATGGACTATCCTTTAATTGATATGCCAATGCAACACCTGATAAACCGCCTCCAATAATGACAATATCCGTTGCTATATCTGTTTCTATTTTTTTTCCTATTTTTTTCTTTGATGTTTTTTGCCAATATGACTGATTCATTTTTATCACCAGATTAAGTATCGACAAAAAAAGGAAGTTCTAAACTTCCTTAATACTTTGTTGTGGTAAAATTATTTCTATTGTTGTTCCTTGCCCTAATTCACTAGTTAAATGAATAACGCCTTTATAATGAGAAACAATATGTTTCACAATTGCTAATCCTAATCCAGTTCCACCTCTTTGTTTACTTCTTCCTTTATCAACACGATAAAATCTTTCAAATATACGAGATTGATCAGCTAAAGGGATTCCAATACCAGTATCTTTCACAGTCACTTTCATTGCTTGACCTTGATCTTCAACATTGACAAAAACATGACCATGATCAATATTATACTTAATAGCATTTCCTATAAGATTATTAAGTAAAGTATATATTTGTTGATGATTTCCAATATACGTAAGATCTGTAAAATCAGTATGCATTGTAATATCATGTTTAGATAACTCTACTTGATAACTTTCTAGAACTTCATCAACAAGACCTTTCATTTTCATAGGCATCATTTCTACTTCAATATCCATATTTTCTATCCTAGATAGCATTAAGATATCATTTATTAGAGTTGACATACTATTGACCTCTTCTTGAATCTTTTCTAACATCATATGTTTTTGTGTTTCATCATGAACCAAACCTTGAACCAATAAATCACTATAACCACGAATAGATGTCATTGGTGTCTTTAATTCATGTGATACATTAGAGAAAAATTCACTGCGCATTTTTTCTGCCTTTTTAGCAACTGTAATATCAACAAATAATAAAGTTGTTCCTAAATCAATTCTTGAAATATAACATGCATAGATATTATGATTAATTTTAATTTCTATTTCTTGCTTAGGAATGTTATTTTCTAAAGCATTAATAATTTCAGGATAATATAAGTAATCCATAAACTGATCATAAGTCTTCATATTTCCTAAGATTGATGTTGCTTTTGCATTAATACTTAATATTTTATAATTTTCATCTAATAAAACAAAGCCTTCATTCATTTGTTTTAAAATTTCATCCATTTTTATACGTTCTAATTTTACTTCACGCATTGATTTACGTAAACGATGTGATAAGTTTCCTATTGTATTAACAATAACATTAAATTCCTGATAATCATATTGTTTTAATTCAAATCGAAAATCTTCTGTCATTTGATCTAAACTATCACTAATATCAATAATTGGTTTAGATATTGTAAAAGCAAGTTTTCTAGATAGAATATATGCAATCACAAAAGAAACAACAGCACTTATAGATAATGCTGGAATTAAAGATGGAATATGATCTAATAATCCATTATATGGAATAGATAATCGCAATATATAATCCTGATGGTAATAAGCAACATATAACATATTCTCATTTGTTGTTTCAGATCGCCTTCTTGCATAACCAACAGTATTATGAAGTGCCTCTTGAATTTCTTGTCGATCCAAATGGTTTTCAGATACAGATTGAGATACCGTATCTGCAACAACATGCCCTCTTTTATCAATAACACTAATTCGTGTTTGATCAGAATAAGCTAATGGATTTAATTTTTCAATTTGTTGTTCTAATGGCTGTTGATAATCAATTGCATAATCAATTAACTTTAAAGAATACAACATATCCTGTTTTGTTGTACTCAAAAGACTATTAGAAATTAACGTAGCAGAGATAAAACAACTGCTAAGGAGAGTCGCAATTAAAATGATGATAAAATAACGGAGGATAGACTTAGTCATGTGTATCCTCCTTTTCAACAAAGCGATATCCTACAGAACGCACTGTTTTAATATATTTTTCTCCGTTATCATCTAACTTTTTTCTTAATGATCTTATATGGACATCTAAAGCTCTTGATTCTCCTATAAAATCATAACCCCAAATATTATTCAATAGTTCATCTCGTTCCACAACACGTTCTTTATTTTCAATTAAATAAAGTAATAATTGATATTCTTTATGTGTTAAATCAATACCTTGGTTATTCTGCTGAACAATATGTGTAGATTTATCAATTGATAAAGTTGGCGTTTGAATCGATTTGGATTTTGGCTGAACTCTACGTAGTAATGTACGAACACGTGCACATAATTCAAGGACACCAAATGGTTTTGTCATATAATCATCACTACCACTATCTAATCCATGAATTTTATCTATTTCACTATCTTTAGCACTTAAAATAAGAATAGGCATTTGTGTATTTGTTTCTCTAATCTTTTTGACAGCTGTAATACCATCCATTTGTGGTAACATAACATCAAAGATTGCAAGATCTGGTGCATCTTCATGAATAGCTATAATTGCATCAATTGCATTATCAAATAATGTGACTTGATATCCATTAGATTCTAATGATAATTTGACAATTTCCTGAATGTTTTCATCGTCTTCAATAACATAAATACGTGCGTTCATTTTTTATCCCCCTTAGATAAGTCTGTGGTCGTTCATTGTTCCTGTCTGGTTAAATTCTAACCATTCGCATATATTCACTGCATGATCACCAACTCTTTCTAAATACTTAGCAATCATCAGAAAATCTATACAATAATCAATTCTTTCACTATTTTCTTTTAATATTTCAGTAACTTCTTGTTTTACTTCCTGAAATAAAGAATCAATTTCATCATCCATTTTGATAACCATTTGTGCTGTAGAGAGATCTTTTTTAATGAAAGCATCAATAGCTTCATGAACCATCATTTTTGCTTTTTTAGCCATTGTTGGAATATGCTCAACAGTACGATAAGCATGTTCTCCTTCAAAATTCAAAATAATTTCAGCAATATCTGCAGCCTGATCTCCAATTCTTTCTAAGTCTGTAACAATCTTTAATGCTGATGTCACATTTCTTAAATCACTTGCAATGGGTTGCTGCCTTAAAATTAAATTAAATGATCTAGATTCAATTGCTCTTTCCATATCGTTAATCAATCTATCATTATCCATAATCTCTTTTGCTAATGTTTTATCTTGATGCTTAAAAGCATCAATCATATTCTCAATAGACACCTCTACTAAATGTCCCATTTTTGTTAAATCTACATTTAATTTATTTAATTCTGCATCAAATAAAGTTCTCATCATCTTTCTATACCTCCATTATATTTGTTTTTTGCTTAAAACACAATATTAACCAAAACGTCCTGTGATATAATCTTCAGTACGTTTATCTTGTGGTAATGAAAATATATCTTTTGTTTTTCCATATTCAACCATCTCACCAACTAAGAAAAAAGCAGTATAGTCAGCAATACGTGATGCCTGCTGCATATTGTGAGTAACAATTGCAATTGTATATTTATTTTTTAGATCCATTAGAAGTTCTTCAATCTTTAATGTAGAGATAGGATCAAGTGCACTTGTTGGTTCATCTAACAAAATAACTTCTGGCTCAACTGCTAAACATCTTGCTATACATAAACGTTGCTGTTGACCTCCTGATAAACCTAATGCTGATGAGTGGAGTCGATCTGCCACTTCATCATATAATGCAGCTGCTTTTAAACTCTTTTCAACAATCTCATCAAGTTGCTTCTTATTTTTAATACCATGAATTCTTGGTCCATATGCAACATTATCATAAATACTCATTGGAAATGGATTTGGCTGTTGAAAAACCATTCCAACTTTTTTTCTTAAAACTGTTGTATCAACACGTGGGTCGTAAATATCTTCATTATCTAAAACAACTTCACCTGTAATTTTAACGTTATTGACATAATCATTCATTCTGTTCAATGTCTTTAAAAATGTTGACTTTCCACATCCAGAAGGACCAATAAAGGCAGTAATTTTATTTTCTTCAATTGCCAAATCAACATCTTTTAAAGCATGTTTATCCCCATAAAAGAGATTTAATTTTTTAGCTTCAATTTTTTTATTCATACTCTAATCCACCTTATTTACATCAAATTTTTTAGAAATCCACTTTGCAGTGAAATTTAATAACAAAACAATAACAACTAAAATTAATGCAATAACAAATGCTGATTCATAATTTGCTTTAGCCATCTCTAAATATAATTGAATTGTTAAAGTTGCTCCACTGGAGAATAAGTGTGAAAATACATTTGTAGGTAATATACTTAGACTTCCAGCAGTGAATAATAGTGCTGCTGATTCTGCAACAATTCTTCCCATTGCTAAAATAATTCCGGTTAAGATTCCTGGTATAGCACTCGGCAACAATACTGTACGAATCATATACCATTTTGTTGCTCCTATTCCTAGTGCAGCTTCACGATAACTTTTTGGAACAGCCTGTAAAGCAATCTGTGTATTACGAGAAACAATTGGTAGAATCATAATGGCTAAAGTGAAAGCTCCTGTTAAAATTGAATAACTTAAATTCAAAACACCACCAAAGAATAACATTCCAAATAATCCATAAATAATTGATGGAATTCCTGCAAGAACTTCTGTCGTAAATGAAATAATATGAACAAGTTTTTTATTTGTTGCATACTCATTTAAATAAATTGCTCCACCAATGCTGATAGGTCCTGCAATTAATAAAGTGACAACAATCATATATAATGTGTTTATAATATTAGGTAAAATTCCTACCGTTTTCTTTAAAATACTTGTTGTATTGATTAAGTAATCAAATGAAAAATGAGGAATTCCTCGATAACATATATATCCAATAATAACAACCAGTAGCACTATTGAAATAAGAGTAGAAAATTGAATAAAGAAGTTTAATAAATTATCACTAAAACGACTTTTTTTATTATAAATACTATTCTCCATCTTGATTTCCTCCCTTGAGTACAAATGTTAAGACAAGGTTAATAACAATAATAAAGATAAACAAAACAAGTCCAATCGTAAATAAGACCTCTCTGTGTAATCCAGATGCATACCCCATCTCAGAAACAATTCCAGTTGTTAAAAAACGAACTGAATGAAATGGTAAAGGAACATTAACAGAGTTTCCAGCTACAAGTAAAATAGCCATAGCTTCTCCAATAGCACGTCCTACACCTAAGACAACTGCTGACATGATTCCATTCTTTGCTGCTGGTAAGACAACTTTAAAAATCGTCTGCATTTGGCTTGCACCTAATGCTAGTGAACTTTTACGATAATCATCTGGAACACTTTTTAATGATGTTTCTGTAATATTAATAAGGGTTGGTAAAATCATTATAGCTAGAACCAATATCGCAGATATTAAATTTGACCCACCTGTAAACTGATGTGTTGTTGAAGAAGCAAATATAAATAACTCTAATTGATACATGATAGGTGTAATAATCAAAATTCCTAATAACCCATATACAACTGATGGTATTCCAGCTAATAATTCCACTGCTGATTTAATAATTTTTCTTGTTCTAGGATTTGCGATTTCAGATAGATTAACAGCTGTTAATATCCCTATTGGGACTCCTATACAGATAGCTAAAAAGACTCCAACAATGGATGTTAAAATAATGTTAAGAATACCAAATTGAGGTGTTGAAGCAGTTGGCTCCCAAACATTACTAAATAAAATATCTGTAAGTCCTACTTTAAATATTGCTGGTGTTCCTGATATGATCATATAGCCTGTAATAGAAATAACAGCAACAATAGAAACAATTGCACATGCAGTAAAAATATATGCTGCTATTTTTTCAACTGCTGATTTTGTTTTTCTATTACTTAAAATAGATACTATTCCTTTTTCCATACTAAACTCCTTTTTATATTTCATCTCTAAAAATCATTTTCAGTTTATATCTTTTCTTATGAATGAAATATCAATGTTTTGTATAAAGTTTGTTAAGATTGTGTTAAAAAGTAAATTTAATGAGACAAATGTTAACTTTGAATTAATAAAAAGAATCTCTATTCTCTAGAGACACTTTTTAGTCCTTATTATTTATTTGGTACAACCAAACCAACTGATTTAATCACTTCTTGTCCTTTTGCACTTTCAATAAATTTGAAGACTGCTTGAACTTGTTCTGATTGCTTATTGATTTCACCCTTTGTTGCCATAACAAATGGTCTTTGTAAAGTATAAGTACCATCTAAAATTGTTGATTCACTAGGCACTATATTATCTAAAGAAAGAATATTCACTTTATCCTTACTATCTTCTGCAACATCTAAAGATGCATAACCAATAGCTCCAGGTGTTCCTTCTACTTTAGCAACGACTGCTCCAGTTTCATTTAAAGTATTTGCATATTTACATTTTTCTTTAATTCCTAAGATATCTTCAAAACCGTCTCTTGTTCCTGAACCTTCTTCACGTCCTACCACAACGATATTTTGATCAGCCCCACCGACTTCTTTCCAATTTTTTACTTTTCCAGTATAGATATCAGCTAATTGTTGTTTTGTTAAATTTTTGATACTATTGTTTTTATCAACAATAACTGCAATACCATCTAAGGCAACAATGTTTTCTACTAATCCTTCAGCTTTTTCTTCATCTTTTAATGCTCTAGATGAATTTCCAATATTTGCTGTTCCAGCAATTACAGATTTGATACCAGTACCTGAACCAGTAAATTGTGGTTCTAATGTTAAATTTGGATAATCTTCTTTAATTGCTTCTGCAAGACCTTTAACCAATTTCTCCATTGAAGTTGAACCATCTAATGTAATTTTACCACTTACATTTGTAGTATCTCCATTACTTGTTGGTGTTTTATCATCTCCGCCACACCCAACTAAGCTAAAACTTAATACGCATGCCAATAATAAAGCTCCTAATTTTTTCATTTTTTTATATCCTTCTTTCATATAACATCTGTCCTTCAAGACAATTACAGTTTATCTCTTTTTATTTTTCTTAAATAGCAAAGTTTTGTATAAAATTTGTTAAGTTTATGTAAAAGAGCTACTATTTTCTCACTTATTATTGTTAATTTGAATAAAAACATACATAAAATATATTATTTATCATTTTTGACTTTTTTAAATAGAATAGGAGTATAATATATTTAGAAAGAAGGAATTCATATGCCACTATTTATAACTGTATTATCATTATTTATTCCCATTATTATGATTGTTTTTGGTATTCTTATGTGGTTTGCACCACCAAAAGGTAGAAATACATCTTATGGTTATCGCACAAAACGCAGTATGATGAATGAAGAAACTTGGGATTATGCTCAGGCATGTATGGGAAAAAGCTGGTTTATTGTTGGAATTGTTTTGGTAGGTGTGACTTTATTTTTATTACCGCGTATTGCTTTGGATCATGGTAGTTTAATTATCACAATACTTAGTATCCAAGTTGTCTTCTTATGTGTTCCTTTTATCTGGATAGAGTTTTTATTATCAAGACATTTTAAATGAAAAAGCGTCCTTTTAAAAGAACGCTCCTTATATATCAATATTATATGATTTGAAGGAGTTTATGACTCCTTTTTTATTTTATTAAAACTGAATCAATAAAATGTAGAGGAATATCTTTTAATATGTCATTAGCTAACATTTCTCTGTTTCTCTCAAGAAAAGCAATAGGAGAATGCGCATCATAACCATATAGAACCTTACAGCCATATGAAGAAATAATTTCCCAAAATTCTCTAAATGGATAGGGATAACGTTCCTCATAAACATCTGGTTTCTCATCAAATTCATATGTTTTTTTTCCATAACGAAATCCATTTAAATTAATCTCTAAAGGGATATCGTATTCAAGACTTGCTTTAGCAATACGATGTGCTACTTCTTTACACGCTTTTGAAAAAATTCTACGACCTTGCATAAAATAATCTGGATGAGCAACATATGTAACCAAGTCATGTTGTAATGCAGCCTCAATCTGTTCAACATATATGAATAAGTCCTCATCTGAACAATAACAGTCATAATCATAAAATTCATTTTGGGAATGTACATATTTAAGATGTTGTCCAAGAATTAAATAATCACATTCTTCTTTGACTTGTTTTAAATAGTCTAGATGATCTTCTAAATATTCTACTTCAAATCCAACTTTTATTTCAATCTTGCCCTTAAATTGTTGTTGAAGTTTTCTTATACTCAACAAATACTCATCTTTTTGTTCCATAAACATACGTGCTCCTTTAATTCTAATTTCTTCAAAAGGAATATGTTCACTAAATCCTAGTATCTGAAATCCTGCCTCAATAGCACTATTAACATATTGAACATCTGTACCATCGGCATGACCACATCTTGCAGTATGAGTATGTATATTAAATCTCTGTCTTCCCATAATATGACCACCTTTCTTTTTCAAATGATATTTTCATTATATATTTATACTATTCTCCAAAACAAACAATGTCAACTTATTCTAATTTAAGAATAATCTTAAACATGCTCTAAAAGATTACTAACCGTAGATTTTAAGCATGTATAAAACATTTCAAATCAATTTGTTATAAGAAAATAAAACCAAGAGCTCCTCTTGGCTTTTTACCAATGTCATAAATGATAATTTAATTATTCACTTTGTTTATTGTTCTCTAACACTCTTCATAAATTTTATTCTTTAAAAGATTATAATAACTTATTTTTTAATTTATTAATATATTGACTAGATAGTCCACAATTCATCAAATATGTTTCTATATCTTGATAATGATCTAATATATAATCAATAGCTTTACGTATTGTTTCTGGTTTTGAATACATACATGATAAATCCATATCAGAAGGCATCATATCTAATAACCCTGGTTTTTCTTTTAAATAAGTATATGTTAATTGGTAGTTTGCTTCAATATCTACATTACTGACACCAGCAATCATAAGCAATAACATACTGAGAATCCCTGTTCTATCTTTTCCTGCTGAACAATGAAAAAGTAAGCACCCCTCTTTTGCATCTGTTATAAGAGATAAGAGTTGAGCAACCAATTCTTTTTCTTTCAAGAGTTCAACATAGAAATCACCTAAATCAAATTGTTCAAGATTATCCATAATTTTTGTTACATCGTCAATATCCCCACTCATAAATGGTAAATGATAATAGTCTATACCTTCAATATTCATTAATGAATCTGGATGAGCTTGGCATTCTGATTGTGATCTTAAATCAATGACACTATTGACCCCATAATTTAATAAGAACTCAATATCCTGATCTGTAAGTTGAGAAATATCATCACTTCTTAAAAAACGATGCCATTGTGTTATTTGCTTATCCTTTGTATAATATCCACCTAATTCTCTTACATTGTAAGCATTATCTAATGGTAAACGAATTATATTTTGCATTTTTATTCTCCTATTTTGTGTGTAAACGTTTTTTTATATTTACTGTCATAACTTCAAAGATAAACATTGTTACAAAGATAACAACGATAATTGTTGAAATGGCAGGATAATCAAATTTCATGATAGCTTTGTTTAATAAATACCCAACACCTCCAACACCCACCATTCCAAGTGATATTCCTTCAGCAATATTATTTTCAAATCTCATTGCAATCCATGAAATGAGTTGTGGCATTGTTTCAACTACAACACCTCTAACAACAATGTTAATCCAATTGGCACCAGTTGATTTTAAAGCTTCAACTCTCTCATAACCATCTTCTTCTAAAGAAGCAGCGAAACTCTTTGTTAAATAACCAACTGTTGGAAAAATGAGTCCAATCATTCCTCCCGTATTTCCAAATCCAACACTGGCAACAACCATAAGTATCCAGACTAAAGCAGGAATGGCACGAATAATAGCAACAATTCCTTTGATTATGCATGCTATATAATGATTAGGGGCTAAATTATCTGCTGCTAAAGCAGCCAATACAAAAGATATGATGGTTCCAATAACCAATGATGTCAAAGCAAGACAGATTGAAACCAAAACTTCTAATAGGATACTTGGAATGAGTGATGCATCAAATACTAACATTCTTGAGATAACTTCTCCAATATTAGTTAATCGATTTAAAAATTTTGTAAAGTCTAAATTTAATAAATGAACACTTATTAAAAATACAAAAATAACAATAATTATAGAGATAAAATAGCGAAGTCCTGTTCCTTTTTTTGTTGTTCTTAGAATATCCATACTCTCTCCTTAATGTACCAATAATCTTATCTTGTTTGTGATAAACTCTGTTAATAAGACAATTGTTACGACAATGATAATAATGGCACAAGCCTCATGGTACTTAAATAATTTAATATTTGTTTGAATAAGAACCCCTATTCCTCCAGCTCCTACCATTCCTAATATTGTAGATGCACGAATATTAATTTCAAAAGAATAAAGTGTCCAATTGATTAAGCTTGGTACAAAACATGGTAACAAGCCATGCCAAAGTATTTGTAAGTCACTTGCTCCACTTGCTTTTAAAGCTTCTAATTTTGAATTGGGAATCTCATTAAGACTGTCACAATAACTACGTGATAAAAATCCAAGAGTGGCAATAATCAAGGCAAGTAAGCCCACTATTTCACCTACTCCAAATGCATAAACCAATAAACTTGCCCAAATTAATACAGGAATATTTCTTAAAAAAGATATAAATGCTCTTACTAACATTCTTAATGGTTTATATGGATTTGTCATCTCACTCATCAACATACCACATAATAAAGAGAAGAATGTTGAAATATATGTTCCTACAACTGCAAATAATATTGTTTCACCAACAGCAGGAGCATACTGAGCAATATTAGAAAAGTCCGGTGGAATAAACTTATGAATAAAGAAAGATACAAATGTTGGAAATCCTAATATCATTTCTAATAAATCTATTTCTAAATAAAGACAACTTAAAGCAAATATAATACTAATGAAAAATGCTAGATAAATTTTTCTGTTTCTTGATGGAATAAGAGCAAGATTACCCATTAGCCATACCTTCTTTTAGAAAAACACTTTGATGTGATTGTTTTAAAACAATCTGTTCTTCTTTACCTTGATATATGTTTTGAATCATTTCATCAGTTAAATCGTTTGGTGTTCCATCATAAACTATACGTCCTGCCTTAATTCCAATAATTCTTGTTGCATACTTTTTTGCAAAATCAACTTGGTGAAGATTAACAATACATGTTAATCCCCTTTCACAAGTCATTTTATAAAGTGTATCCATAACTTTATTTGCAGAATGAGGATCTAGTGATGCAATTGGTTCATCTGCCAATAGAAGTTTGGGATGTTGAATAATCGCTCTACATATTCCAACTCTTTGCATTTGTCCCCCACTAAGTTCATCTGCTCTTTTATACATTTGTTCATCTAACCCAACCTGTTTAAGAAGAGTTGCCGCTTCTTGAATATCTTCTTTGGAAAAACGTCCACACAAGCTATTCATCAGACTCATATGTCCAAGACGCCCATGAAGAACATTTTTGATAACATTTGTTCTTCCAATAAGATTGTAATGTTGAAAAATCATTCCAATCATACTTCTTTGTTTTCTTAAACTTTTGCCTCTCATTTTTTCCATATGAATACCATCAAAAACTATTTCTCCTTGAGATGGATCTATCATTCTGTTAATACAACGGATAAATGTTGATTTACCTGCACCAGATGGACCAATAATGACAACAAATTCACCTTCATGAAATGAAACATTCATGCCTTGTAAAGCATGTGTTGTCTCATTATATACCTTTTCTAAATTCTTAATTTCTAAAATTGGTTTCCCCATCTTATTTATCTCCCATATCAATTTTCAATAATTCTAACATTTCTTTTGCAGGTGTATAAGTCTCATCAGTAACTTCCACAAATCGAATATCTTTATTTTCATGAACAGCTTCAAAATAACTTTCATCATCATATGTCATGAAAAATTCTTTAATCTTATCCTTTAAATCTTGTGGTAAATCACCTCTTACAACATAACAAGGATTTGGAATAACATCAGTTTCTCCAATTACCTTAATATCACTTTCTTTTAATTGTCCTGCTTTCACCATCTGAGTGATAATTGCCTTTGCAACTGCTGCTGCATCATAATCGCCCATAGTCACACCAGTTAATGAAGTTGGATGCCCGCCAGAAAAAGCAACAGTACTAAAGAAATAATCATTAGCTTCTAATTTATCTGTATCTAATTGAAGTTCTTTGATTAATTTGGCTTTTGGATATAAATAACCAGATGAAGATGCTTGATCTACAAATGCAAAAGTTTTCCCTTTTAAATCTTTTAAAGAATTAATATCATCTCGATCTGCTTTTGTAATAAATGCTGTCTTATAATCTGCAGCTGTTGGTGTTGATACTAACAACTCAGCATTTGCTCTTTCCTTTGCCTGGAAATAACTCATTGGAGAAACCAGCATAACATCTACATTTTTGCTTGCCATACCTTCAATACCAGCTGTATAATCAGTACCTTCAACAGACCCTACTTCAATTCCTAGATATTCTGATAATGCTGCTGCAAATTTTTCATGTTGTGAATCAGCATTGGGATTATTTTCATTTGGCATTTGTGCCAAGACAATTTTTTCTGGCCATTTATTGGCTGTATCTTTATTTGATGTAGAGCAACCTGCACTTCCTAATATACATACCATTGCTAGTGATAAAGTCACTATTTTTTTTAATTTTTTCATTATAAATTTCCTCCCTGTCTTTTGACACATTTATCATAACAGCAAAATTTATACAGTGTGTTAAAATTTAATTAAGTGTTCGTAAAATATACATTATGTTTAAATTTACAAGAAAAGAGTATTTGAAATCATTTAAAAATGCTATAGTATAGATGCAAGGAGTGAGTGATATGGGGAATAAATATCAAAATCATTATCAAATTCAAATTAATAATATCTTAGATCAAACTCAGAACTTATGTATTGAAAAAGGGATAGATAACGTTTCAATTGTAGATATTGCAAGAAGTTGTCATATTACACGTACAACAGTATATAACTATTTTGACAGTAAGGAAGATATTCTTTGGGCCATATTTTATCGTCATCAGTCATCTATGTATGAAAAATGTGTAACAGCAATCAAACAAGCCTCTACAACATATGAAAAATTTCAGGCCTATGCATATACAACACTTTCACTCTATAAAGAAAATATATACTATCCTATTTTCATGGATATATTCGGTTCAATCTATATGAGTGCAAGTGCAAAAAAAGATTATCAATGGGATAATCCTTACAATGAATATCAAGTAAAACCTGGTGATATGGTTGCTTTATTATCTAAAAACTTTCATGATGGAAGTGTTAAATCTACACTTGATCCAAAATTATCAACAGTATCATTTGTTTATGCTATTTCATCACTTATTGATTTTTTATATAAAAGCAATGAAGCTATACAAACAAAATATCAACTAGACTTCGAATCTGTTGCTTTCACACAAATCCAATGGCTGCTTAATGAATTAAAGAATAAATAAAAAGATTGAGAATTGAATTTTCAATCTTTTTATTTATTCAGATATCTTTAAGATACTTTTTTAACTTCAATCTTTTGTTCCAACAAATATTGTTCACATTGAATAGGAATAGCACTATCAGTGACGACACAAGAGACATCATGTGTTGGCAATAAATTAACAAGACCAATATTTTGAAATTTAGAAGACTCTGTCACAACAATGACATGCTTTGCTTGTTTAGACATGTCTCTTACTGTTTCACTTCTCATATAATCATTTCCTGTAAATCCTGATGCCTCTGAAAAGCCATCAGTACCAATAAAAAATTTATCTACAAAGAATGCTTCCACACATTTACGAGTTAACGGTCCAACCATGACCTGAGATTCTAATTGATATTCTCCACCTAGAAGGATAATTCGAATCTTTTCAGTCTTTCTAACATAATCAGCAATAAAAGCTGAATTTGTAATTATTGTTATTTCTTTTCTTGTCTTGGCTATCTCCAATGCCAATAAAGCACAGCATGAGCCAGATTCAATCATAATTGTTTCACCATCTCGAATGGATTCACAGGCCAATTTGGCAATCTTTTGTTTAACATCATAATGATAAGCCAATCTGTTATTCATATCATCACTTGAATTTAATGTGGCAAATCCATGAGCTCTTAAAATAAGTCCAGCATTCTCTAACTGGTCTAAATCTTTACGGATTGTTACCTGTGAAACATGAAGCAGTTCTGATAACTCAGTGACTTCTACTCTTTTTTGTTCAGTCAATAATTCCAATATTTGTGTATGTCTTTCTGACATCTTTGCCATATATATCACTCATTTCTTGTTTTACCTTAACATATAAAAGTTTCAAATGCAACTCTAAATGATTTCATCCTAACCTATTTTATCCAAAGAAAAAAAGTAATCTGAAGATTACTCTTTTATTGCTTGGATGGCATTTACGTGCCATTGAACAATTCTAACAACCATAGCCAATGTATGTTCTGATTTTATTTGGCTTTTTATAATCATTACAACAATGAATAGGAGTATGAGGTCAACTATAGTTATTCGTTATCATTCATGATCCAAGTTCTTATACACAATATAATCTTTTATGATTAATTCACATCAATCACTTAAATTATGAATTGTTTCATCACATAAGTTAGTCTTTGCTAACTCTTATATTTATAATACCTCTTTTCCCTGCACTTGTCAATATGTTTTGAATAATTATACAAACACAGGCTAAAATGTTCTTGAGTTTATTTTGTTTTCTTCATAATATATTGATTCGTACTTATTCTAAGATGAAAACACTCATTATTCTCATTTAACTACATTAATTGAACTTAACTCCCATTCATGAGAACATGTTCCTCTTTAGCATCTTATCAAATATAATGGCATTAACATGATCATTCCATACATAGTTTATAACAATTAAAATTGTATGTAGATATGATGAAATAAGTTTATTACTTACTCTTTTATTGATATAATATGATACCCTACTTTTTCTATAGCATCATGCAATTTTTGATTCACAATTTCTCTATCATATGAAACAATAGCAATGTGATCTTCAACATTGACTTTAGCACTAGCACCTTCAATTTTATTAATGGATTCAGCAACTTTGACAGCACAACGAGGACAATGCATTCCAGAAATATGAATCGTCTTATAGCCAATAACTGCTTCCTGAAGTTTTTTATCTGGTATTTTTGAATGATCTGAACAACATCCACCATCCCCCTTAAAGTGTTGAGATGAATTTTTAATTGCCAAAATAACAACTCCTATTAATAATAAAATAATAATAATCGTAGACATATATAACCTCCTAACAAAAAGCAGAGCTAGCGATGTAGCTCTTGCTTTCTATATTCTTCAAACAATGATTTGGAATCATGGCATAATGAATGGCTACCACAAGCGCCACAATCACCACCACATGATGATTTCCCACTTTTTTTATCCTTAATAATCGTTCTTACAGAGAACGATATAATCAAGATAAGTACACATAAAACCAATAATGTTGATAGATTCATTATGTCCACCTCCTTTGTTAATGAACTGAATATTGAACTTCTAATTTTTCTGAAGATTTTCCTTTTCTAACAAGCAAGAAAATCATACCTACAAGAACAATCAATGCAACAATAGTTCCAATACCGAAAACTCCATTGATAATAAGATTTCCAAGTTGGTAAATGATAAGGGCAACCGCATATGCGAATACACATTGATATATAATTGCAAAAGCTGTCCATTTTGCATTGTTCATTTCTCTTTTCATAGCTCCCATTGCGGCAAAACAAGGTGCACACAATAAGTTAAATGCTAAAAATGAATATGCAGATAGCGCTGTGAAACTCACAGCAAGTGTTCCCCAAATCTCAACACCATCCTCTGCTACTTCAGCAAATCCGTACAATTGCCCAAATGTAGCAACAACATTCTCTTTAGCAACCAAACCAGTAATACTCGCAACAGCTGCTTTCCATTCACCCCAACCAAGTGGTGTAAAGATCCAAGCAAATGTTTGTCCAATTGTAGCTAACAAACTATTGTTAATATCATCAACCATAGCAAATCCACTATCTTCAAATCCAAATGATTGTAAGAACCAAATCACAATTGTAGATAATAAGATAACAGTTCCAGCCTTTTTAATAAAAGACCATCCTCTTTCCCACATACTTCTTAAAACGTTTAATACTCTAGGAGCATGATATGCTGGCATTTCCATTACAAAAGGTGCTGGATCTCCAACAAATAATTTTGTTTTCTTTAAAATAATTCCAGAAACAATGATAGCTCCAACACCTAAGAAATAAGCACTAGGCGATACCCAAGAGGCTCCATCAAACAAAGCTCCTGCAATCAAAGCAATAATAGGTAATTTCGCACCACATGGAATGAAAGTTGTTGTCATAATTGTCATTTTACGATCACGATCACTTTCAATCGTACGACTAGCCATAATGCCAGGTACTCCACATCCACTACCTATAAGCATTGGAATGAATGATTTTCCAGATAATCCAAATTTTCTAAAGATTCTATCCATGATAAATGCAACACGTGCCATATATCCGCAATCTTCTAATATTGCTAAAAATATAAATAACACTAACATTTGTGGAACAAATCCTAACACTGCACCAACTCCTGCCACAATACCATCAAGGATTAAGCTTTGAAGCCATGCTGCACAATTAATTGAGACTAGGAATCCTTCAATTGCTGGTGGAATCATTTCACCAAAGAGAACATCATTTGTCCAATCGGTTACAAATGTTCCTACTGATGTTACAGAGACGTAATAAACAATAAACATAACCAATGCAAAGATTGGTAAAGCTAAGATACGATTAGTAACAATTCTATCAATCTTATCAGATGTTGTTAAACTTTCACGATTGGCTTTTACATAACAATCTTTAATAATCTTTGTGATATAACTATATCTCGCATCAGTAATAATACTTTCGCTATCATCATCCATCTTCTTTTCAATAGCTTGTATAAGGCTTTCATCTTCAACCTTTGTATTTAATGAAGAAATGATTTTATCATCACGTTCAAATAATTTTATACTATAGAATAAAGTAATATGTTGATCAATACTTCTAGGTAATAAGTGTGATAATTGATCTAAAACTGAATTTATTTCTTTGTCATAAATATTTTTAGCTTCAAAAGAACGATGAGCACTTTCTTTTACCTTTGCCATAACCTCATCTATACCCTTATTTTTAAGAGCTGATATAGGCATAACTGGACATCCTAGTTCTTTTGACAATTGAACGTAATTCACTTTATCTCCACGCTTTTCAATAACATCAAGCATGTTGATTGCCACCACAACTGGAATTCCCAATTCAAGGAGTTGGGTTGTTAAATATAAGTTACGCTCTAAATTAGAACCATCAACAATATTTAATATAACATCAACTTTTTCATTTAATAAATATTCACGAGAAACAACTTCCTCTAATGTATAAGGTGATAACGAATAAATACCTGGTAAATCAGTAATCTTGATTTCCTTATCTCCTTTATATTTTCCTTCTTTTTTCTCAACTGTAACTCCTGGCCAATTTCCAACAAATTGATTTGCACCCGTTAAAGCATTAAATAATGTTGTTTTTCCACTGTTTGGATTACCAGCTAATGCAACTTGTATACTCATATTTTTCCTCCTCTTTAGTTACCCATAACTAACTCTAGTATCATTTTAAATGCTGCTTAATCTACATCAATCATAGCAGCATCGGCTTTTCTTAACGATAATTCATATCCTCTCACAGTCACTTCTATCGGATCCCCTAATGGAGCTACTTTTCTTACGAAAACTTCAACGCCCTTAGTTATACCCATATCCATAATTCTTCGTTTTGTTGCACCTTGACCATTTAACTTCTTGACAGTCACTGTATCTCCAACTTTGACTTCCTTTAATGTCATAACTTTCCCCCCCTCCTTAAATCATGATTTTTTTAGCAAGTTCTTCACTAATTGCGACTCTAGAGTCTTTTATATTTACAATTAAATTTCCGTTATTCTTTGTGATAATTGAAACAGAGCTTCCTGGAACAAAACCAAGATTTTCAAGATGACGTTTGGTTTCATTTCCTCCACCCACTTTTTTTATAATATTTTCTTTATTTAAATCAGCAAATGTTAATGGCATCATGTCTACCTCTCTTTCTTATCAGTATAAAACTGATATCACTTTCCAAACAAAGTTAGCAAAACCTAACCAAACATTTATAAATATAAGTTAGCGAACTCTAACTTCAAACTTAGAATACTCCTCTTTCTTAAATTTGTCAATATATGAAAGCATAAAAATAGAATAATTTTTAATTATATATTATAATATATAATTTTATTTATAACAGAGACATAAAAAAACTTCAACGAAATAAAAATAATCATTATTCCGTTAAAGCTTTTATTATTTATTTAATAAATCTTTTCTTTTTTTATCTAAAATTAAGACAATTCCACTTACTAATGCTAAACTCGCTATAGATATCCATAAAATTGTTTGATTTTCATCACTCGTTTTCACATTTGTTGGATTTTTTTCAAGATTATCTGTTGAATTGATTTCAACATTTTCCTCATATACCAAAGCATATGTTGAGAACCTATCTGTAGAAAAAGACAATGTTCCATCACTGTTTAGAGTTGTTGCTAATTTATCTGCTTTTCCATCATGAAGACGTATAACATAGAATGTTTTTCCCTCAGCCTTAAGATTGCTTGGTAAAGTTAATGTATAAGTGATAGGCTTATTTAATTGATATAAACTTCCTAATTCCTCATTGTTATTAGCAATCAACATCATGCTCAAATCAATATATTGTACAATTTTTGGTGAAGTTTGTGTAGTTCCATTAGAAACTTTTAAAACATCTTTTATTTTTTGAAGTTCTTCTTGTTTTATGGCACTCTCTTGTAGTATTTGAGATTTAGCTTTTACAGTAATTGTTTGATTATCTAAAATGGCTTTTTCAACTTTATAAGCTGTTTCATGACTTAAAATATTTTCAGCAACTTGTTGCCCATTCAATATATCTTTAACGATATCATTAACTGTATTGATAATTGTTGTTTGTGAATTGTTATCACTAATTCCTACTTTTACTGTTGTATCTGGTTTTGATAAATCAACATTTGGTATATCTGCCTTAATTGCTTGAACTGTAACTTTACAGTTTGCACTGAAAGAACCTACTTTTGCAGTAATAATTGCAGTTCCTTCTTTTACTGCTGTTATCACTCCATTGGCATTAACAGTTGCAATTTTGGAATCACTTGAACTCCAAGTGACTTGGTCAAGTGTTGTAGAAGGTGTAACAGTAGCTTTTAAAGCTAATTCAGATCCTACAAGTAATGTTTTCTTTGCTTCTGAAAGTGTGATACCTGTTGCACTTTTAGCAACCTTATATACATTATTAACTTTTACACAACTATAACCTTGCTCTAAAAAAGCATTGACATCGTTATCAAATTGACCACCTGATATTATCGTATTAACTTGACCAGTTGGTGAATTTTCTCCTATTTTATCAGCTCCAAAATTCCCTTCAAAAGTACCACCGCTAATATGATTAACAGTTGTTCCACCTTGTGTGTCAAAATAATTAGCAAACACATAATTATCCTTTAAAGATTGCTTAAAATGTCCACCAGTGATTGTTGTTTTTGCTGGTCCTTTCCAAAATCTTGTTAGAATTGTATAATTACCACCATCAAATGTACCATCTTCAATTGTTGCAACACCACTATTTTGAATATTTGCAAAGCTTTTGTCAGAAGTACAATGATATGTACCACCTTTTATTGTTAAATTCCCATAGACTTGAGCACTGCTATCATCATTCTTAATGACAATCCCAGAATCTGTAAAAGTTCCATCATGAATTGTCATTGTTCCTAAGTTACGAATCAAAGCAGAATTCTTAGTTCCATTTTGTTCCTTTTCATTATTTATATCATCTGTATATGTTCCATTTACAATATTCAGAGTTCCTGAGTTATCAATTAAATAACCATATCCCTCTTTAGTTAATGTCCCATTCCCTTTAATTTCAAGACTTCCTTGTACAGTTAGACCAGGACCATTATCTTTCTGTAAAGTCAATTTTTTACCATTTAAATCTAATTGGATAGTCTTTCCCTTTTCGACAACCATTTGTTGCTGTGTCAAGTTTTCTTGTAATATAATATGACCACTACCATTTTGAATAGCATCATCTAATGTAGAAAATGTCTTCCCATTACTATCCAATATTGGACTGTTAGCAGCATTTACATGACTTGGTATACTACTCATCACCAATGTAAGTGCTCCAGCAACGATGATACCTATAAACCTATTTGTTTTTATACCTCTCACTTTCAAATCCTCCTTTTATAAAATTCTTGTTCATTAATTTGTACTTAAATGAACCTTCAAAAATGATAAGAATTTTCATATTTTGAGGTAAAAAAAGACATTTATCTCATGATAAATGTCCAGTCCGTAAAGGTACAGATAAACGAACTTCATGACTAAATGAAATCCTTATAATAATCACACCCTTTACAATCCTATTTACTTAAGTTCATTATATCTTTTTATATCCTTTTTTTCAATAAAAATATCAATCTCCAAGATAGGATAACTATCTTATGACAAATAAAAAAAGAGATACAGTCATCAATATTATAACTGTATCTCAAATGTATTCCCTTCAACAAATAAATGTATTGTCCCCTTTTCAGATAAAACACTATTCTTTACAGGCATAGCCAAATACAATGTACGTGTTTGTAATGGCTCTATCTTTCCTGTTTTTGATACAGATTTATGATTTTCACTTTCTATAATAATTTGTGACTTAATCTGTTCTTGCCCTATTGTATATTCACAATAAATATAATCACTTGGATCTAGTGAACTATCTGTAGTATTTTTAATATCAATTTGTAAAATAACAAATGTTTCATCTTCATGATCAGTTGGAATATAACTGTAGAAGAAACCTTTATTAGAAGGCTCAATTTTATTCGATTGTGTTATATTATTTAAAGCAATTTGCGTTTGCTTAAGAGTTAAAATATCACCCAATGATTTGCTATCATTATTAACAATATGTTGTTCTGTTGTGAATGTATATTGAAATTCATGCTCATCTAAAACTTTAAATTGGAGACTTGCTTCTTCTTTAACTTGCTCCTTAGGAACTTCACAATAAAGATGTACATATCTTGTTTCATTTGTTTTTAAAGTATCTGTTGTACTCATTTGATTATAATTGACTGTTTCTATAGCATGTTTCATTGGATATGATTCTTTATTGATTTCAAATTGTCCATTAAATATATCTGTCATCTTCATTTCATTTTTTGATAAATTAACTGTTTTAACAACCATATCTATAAAAATATTATTTTCATCTGATAACTTAATATATTTATATGTTTTATTTTTATTTGAGGGTGCAATTTGTTGACTGACTTCTGTTTTCATAACTTCAAATTCTAACTGATCTTGATATGTATATGAATTTGCTTCTTTCAATATCTCCACTTCAGTTTGTTTTTGACAACCCATCAAGCAACAAGCAATACCTAGCAATATTCCTATTTTTTTCACAATTATCATTCCCCTTTTTCTTTATTCTAGCATATTTTACAATTAATTCCTACCAAACATTAAACCAAGAACAAAGAAATAAATAATCATATAAGACTTAAAAAGGATAGAAATTCTATCCTTTTGTCTCACAACTTCGTTATTCAACAACTCTTACTTTAATAACATTTTCCAAACTTTCAAACTCTTTTGTTCCTACAACATCGTTTGTATCAATAATTGTATAAGCATAATCATCCTTAGCTTTATTTACCATATTTTCAATGTTAATTTCTTGATTAGCTAAAAGAGTGGCAAATTGTGCTAACATGTTTGGTACATTTTTATGAATCAAACAAATACGATACTTTGTCGTGCGTGGTTCGTTAATAGTTGGGAAGTTAACTGAATTCACAATATTACCACTTTCTAGATAATCCTTTATCTCTTTTACTGCCATGCGGGCACAATTATCTTCTGATTCTGGCGTAGAAGCACCCAAGTGTGGCATGACAATCACATTTTCATGATCAATGATATCTGGTGTTGCAAAGTCAGTAATATACTTGGCAACTTTTCCAGAATCAATAGCAGTCAAAACATCTTGTGCATTGACTAAATCCCCTCTTGCAAAGTTCAAAATACGAACTCCATCTTTCATCATTGCAATACTTTCTTGATTAATAATCCCTTTTGTCTCTTTTGTGCTAGGTGCATGTAATGTAATATAATCACATTCACTAAAAATCGTTTCTACATTTTGAGCATTCTTAACCCATTTACTCATTCCCCATGCAGCATTAACTGAAATATATGGATCAAATCCATAAACTTCCATCCCCAATTTGATTGCAGCATTAGCAACATGAACCCCTATTGCACCTAAACCAATAATTCCTAATTTTCTACCTTCTATCTCTGGTCCTACAAACTGGCTTTTTCCCTTTTCCACCAATTTTGCAGCATCCTCATTCCCCTTAAGAGTTTTAACCCAATCAATCCCCTCTACTACCTTACGTGATGATAAGAAAAGTCCACATAATACTAACTCTTTAACTGCATTTGCATTCGCTCCTGGCGTATTAAAGACAACAATCCCCTCATTGCTGCACTTTTCAAGTGGTATATTATTAACACCTGCTCCAGCTCTTGCAATTGCTTTTAAATTATCATTCAATTCATATTCATGCATTGATGCAGAACGTACCAATACACCATCTTCTTTTTCAACATCTTCCCCAACAAGATATTGGTCATCAAATTGACCGACTCCAACTGGAGAAATTTTATTTAATAATTTAATATTATACATATATATCTCCTATTTATTCTCTTCTTCAAATTTTTTCATAAAATCAAGCAATGTTTGAACTCCATCCAATGGCATAGCATTATAGATAGATGCACGAATTCCTCCTACAGAACGATGTCCTTTTAAATTAGACATTCCAGCTGCAATAGATTCTTTAACAAATTTAGCATCCAAATCTTTATTAGGACAAGTAAATGTCACATTCATAAATGAACGATTATCTTTATCACTATGAACATGATAGAAGTCTGATTGATCTAAATAGTCATATAATAATTTCGCTTTCTCTTCATTTCTTTTTTGCATAACTTCTAATCCACCTAAACTATCAATCCATTCAAGCATTAAACCAAGCACATAGATTGAGAAAGTTGGTGGGGTATTGTACATTGAATCATTATCTGCAATTGTATTATATTCCATCAGAACTGGAATATTCTCTTTATGGTCCTTAATAAGATCTTCTCTTACAATAACTACACCTAATCCTGCGATACCCATATTTTTTTGTGCACCTGCATAAATCATCCCATAATCAGCAACATTGATTGGTTTAGACAAGATATTAGATGACATATCAGCGACAACTGGTACCCCTTTTGTATCTGGTACGTATTTCCATTCTGTTCCAAAAATTGTGTTATTAGAACATAAATGAACATAAGATGCATCTTCTCTTAAATCTAATTCCTCTTGTGTAGGAATATGTTTAAAGCCATTATCAGCACCATTGTAAGCAATATGAATATCACCAAATTTTTTAGCTTCTTGAGCACTTTTTTTAGAGAAAGCTCCAGTAACAATATAATCAGCTTTTCCATTTTTCATTAAGTTTAATGGAATAGTTGAAAATTGTTGTGTTGCTCCGCCTTGTATAAATAAGATTTTATAGTTATCTGGTATATTTAATACCTTTTTTAATAATGCCTTTGTTTCATTAAAGATTTCTAAATAGGACGACGATCTATGGCTCATTTCCATAACGCTCATTCCACTATCTTTATAGTTCAACATTTGAGCAGCTACTTTTTCTAATACTGGTACAGGTAGTGTTGATGGACCTGCTGAGAAATTGTAAACTCTTTTTTCTGTCATATTGACGTCCTCCTTTATAATGTTGTTGCTATTATATTTGATAAAAACAAATTTGTCCAGTGATATTATTAAAAAACACAAATTTTTATTATTTTTTATTTGAATTGTATACAATTACAAACAATTCTTTATATAATATGCAAAATAAGAAAAAAAAGAACCATGTGGTTCTATCTTACTCATAAAAATAATATTTTTGATCACACATAGATTTTGCTTTATACATAGCCATATCTGCTTTATGAAAAAATTCCTCATATGTGTCTTGACCATTATAATTAACAATACCAATACTTATTGAAAAAGGCATAATTTGATATTGAGATGTAACTTGAGTTAAAAGATAATCTATCTTATCAATAAGATTATCTTTTTTCATTGTTTTAAGATAAACAATGAATTCATCTCCTCCAATTCTCCCTATAATTTCATTCTGAAAAACGCTCGTTAATTCAGCAGCAAATCCTTTGAGAATTTTATCACCTTCTAAATGTCCATATTGATCATTTAATTTTTTAAAGCAATCAATATCTAACATCAATAAAGTTCCTTTCCCATGTAAAAGAATATTTTCCTCTATTCTTTTTTCAACTGTCACTTTATTATAGAGATGTGTTAACCCATCCTTTTGGGATACATCTAATAGATAACTTTCATATTGTTTCATGTCATCAATGTCAGTCATATAACCATCTATCCGTACTAACCTTTTATTCTTATAAATATATTGATATTCTAGTATCACCCATGAACCATTTAGATTTAATTGAACCCTCCCATAACAAGCTCCTTGTCCAGAAAGAATATTATCAAATAAATCATTATATGATGTCTCTAATCTATGTTTGGTGATATTAAAATACCTTTGACACCTTGGAACAACATATATATTGTGATTCTGGGGATTATATTGGAAAATAACAATATTTTGAAAGTGTTCTAATAAATAAATATGACAAGAATGAAATAGTAAGAACATTAATCTTTCTTTAAATCTTTGATATATATTCATAAAACACCTCCTTTGTTACAGATTGTAGACATTCTGTAACAAGCGAGTTATACTTTATTTAAGTAGTTTTCTTGGATATAATGGTTCATTTTGTTTTTATAGTTACTGTTACAAAAATTCTACATTTTGTGACAAATTAAATTATTTTTTGGTATTCTCTTTCTTTTGCTCGCCGTAAAAACGTTTGATAAGATATACCTAATTTCTGAGCTGCTTTTCTTGAAGAAATCTGGCCTTGATGCCATAGACATGCATAATCAATAAATTCTGGAGACAATTGAATACGATCTGGTCCAAAATGAACTCCTCTCGCTTTAGCTGCTGCAATACCTTCTGCTTGCCGTTGATGAATAAATTCTCTTTCTGTCTGTGCAACATAACTTAGTAATTGTAAAACAATATCTGATATAAGCGTTCCTATTAAATCTTGATCTTTCCTAGTATCTAATAATGGCATATCCAATACAACTATACTAATATGTTTCTCTTTTGTTAAAGTTCTCCATTGTTCAATAATTTCATCATAATTCCTACCTAAACGATCTATACTTTTAATAAACAATATATCTCCTGTTTTTAGCTTTTTAGTCAATTTTAAATACTTTGGTCTCAGAAAGTCTTTACCTGATTGTTTTTCAATAATAATATGAGAATCTTCTATACCAAAATTTCTCATTGCTATAACTTGTCTCTCTTCATTTTGATCTTTACTAGACACTCTTACATATCCATAAATCATTTCTTTCATTATTTTAACCTCCTTCTTTCATTATTGTAGGCAAAACAACTTTGAAGCAAACAAAAAAGCATATATCAAATATATGCTAAATTTTATTTCTTTCTTCTGCATCCTTTATATAACTTCCAACATCAGCAGGTTTATGTGCATCAGAAGCAGTAATTAATTGTACATGATTTTTTTTAAAGTTTTCTAAAAGTTCATCAGACAAGCCTTTATCTGGATGATTATACCTATAATAACAACCTGTATTATTTTCTGCTTTCATATGATGTTCATTTAAAAGTTCAGATAATCTCTGATATGTTGGTTTTAAGTCATATGTTGGATAAATTTCAAATAATTTAATTGTATCTGGATGTGCAAGTTGAGTAAATAAATCAGATTCAATTAATTGAAATATCAATTCATAATATCTTTTATAAATATGATTAACATCATATTTATCCCATAGTAAAGCTTTTGAAAATCCCATATCATATAATATTCCATCGATAGAATGAATAGCCCCTACTAGAAAATCAAAATGGTATTGTGATAAAATATTTCTAATGAATTCTTCATGTTGTGGAACATAACATACTTCTAATCCATATGTTACTTTTATAGGCAAATCCATTGCCTTGACATCTTCCATCAAATTAACAAAATCAGCAAGATGGTCCTTGAATTTCATCTTTTTATTTTCTAACCATGTTTTTTGGACCTCATAATCCTTAAGTTCCATATAAATAGGTTCAAACTCAATAAAGCGGTGTGTATGATCTAAGATTTGAATTTTATCAATTCCTTTTTTATGTGCTTCTTCAACAAATTCTAATACATATTCTTTTGTAAGCGGACCATTTTCTAAATGCATATGACCATCTATCATGTTTATTCCCCCTTATTCCCCTTCTTTTTGCTTATTATATTTTTATATATTCTATTTGTAAATAAAAATGATAAAATAAAAATTTAATTTGTATTCAAAACATTATTTAGCAATCACAATCAATTCTTGCCTTATATGATGAAATGAGTGTTGCTGATATGATGAATATAGCTCAGGATAGAATTGCTGATGAAAAGCAAATTATACTTTATTATATTGGCATAATAGACATTCACTGCAAAAATATGTATTTGTAATTATTAATGAATATAAAACGGGGTATGACTACCCCGTTAAAGATTTAAATTTTAATGATAAACTTTTATACTTATCTAAAATCTCCATTTATGTTGTCTAGTGGGTAAGTATTACATATATAAGCTTAATCGTTTAAATCCATAAAATCCCTTCTCAGACATCATATTAAATATTTCTTCAATAATCGAGTGAGTTCTTTAATATCAATAGGTTTTGCTATATGAGCATTCATTTGGCACTCTAAACATTTTTCAATATCTTCAGAGAAAGCATCTGCTGTCATTGCAATAATTGGAATAACTGATGCATCTGAACGCTCTAATGATCGAATTGCTTTAGTCGCATCATAACCTGTCATACGAGGCATACGAATATCCATAAGAATAGCATCATAATATCCTTCTGGTGATTCTTGGAACTTCTGAAGACATATTTCACCATCTTCAGCCCATTCCAATTCCATACCCATATCAGATAATATTTCTCTTGCAATTTCCCAGTTAAGTTCATTATCTTCGGCAAGTAAGATACGATGTCCAGATATGTCAATATTTTGATTCAATACTTGCTCTTGCATTGAATCAATACCCATATATTGGCGTAAACCATAAAATAAAGTTGATTTAAATAGAGGTTTTGAAATAAATCCATTAATACCGGCTTCACGAGCTTCTATCTCAAATTCGCTCCAATCATATGCAGAAATGAGTAAAATAGGGATGTCCCCTCCTAAATTATGTCGAATTTCTCTAGCAATTTGAATACCATCCATATCTGGTAGTTTCCAATCCAATAAGATAATTTGATAATCATTTCTTTTTTTATGATGTTGAATAACTAGATCTATAGCGTCTTCTCCACTTAATGTCCATTCAGCTTTAATACCAATAGAATCTAATGTTTTTATAGCACTCTCACAGAATAATTTATCATCATCAACAATCAACATATTCCAAGGCGGTAAAACCATATCCATTTCCATCGTCAATACTTTTTCAAAATCTAAAACGATATGAAACTCCGTTCCTTTTCCGAGTTCACTCTGTACATCAATAGTTCCTTCCATTGCATCGACAATATATTTTGTGATTGCCATACCTAAACCGGCCCCTTCAGTTTTATGTATTCTCCTTCCATCTGCCCGACTATAGGATTCATATATTTTTTCTAAAAATGCTGGAGTCATACCTATTCCGTCATCCTTAACAATGATATGAATACGAGCATAGTTCTCACCTTTTGGAGATTCTTCTTCTAAAAGAGAGAAATCTATAGAACCACCATCTGGTGTAAACTTAGTTGCATTAGATAAAAGATTTAATAAGACTTGATTTAAACGGACACCATCACACCATACATTTTCTGTTGAAATATCCTCAATATGTATACCGAATTTCTGTTTTTTTGCTTTTACCTGCGGTTGCATAATAATGATAATACCTTCAACAACCTCTTTCAATGAAATTGCTTCCATAGTTAAAGATAACTTACCACTTTCAATTTTAGACATGTCTAAAACATCATTTATGAGTCCTAATAAATGCTTACTTGATAGTGTGATTTTTTTCAAACAGTTTTTAACTTGTTCTTGATTATCTATATGTGCTGTTGCTATTGCTGTCATTCCTACAATAGCATTCATAGGTGTGCGGATATCATGACTCATATTTGCTAAAAATTCACTTTTGGCCTTATTCGCTTCTATAGCGGTTTCACGTGCTTTCTCCAATTCTTGCAATTGTAATTTTGTCATAACGAAAAAGCGTTGGAAAATGAGTATAAAAAGAATCAATATAGCAGCACAAGCAAGTACTGTCGTGCCAACACGTTGGATACCTAGATCATCTATGATAAATCCTAACATTTCAAACGGCATAACTGCGACTAAATGCCATTCAGAATAAGGTAAAGATGTGACATAAACTTGATGATATTGACCATTAATTTTAATCATTTTTGTATAATCTTTATTATTTTGAAGTGCTTTATCAAGTCCTTCAAGAAGAGTTTTTTTTGATGAATCAACTTTTTCAAAATTGTGTTGCTTTTGGATTACATCAAATGACTCCCATAAGTCAGTGTTAGAGTTACGAATAACAAAACTACCATCGGATCTAATAATATGATAATATGTCTCATCCCCTTCATTATCCAAAGAAAGAAATTCTGTGATATACTTCAAAGAAATAGCTACCACTAAACCAGTACATTTTTTATTGTTTTGCATAGGATAATCAGCATTAATCCCAAACAAAACAAGTTCATTCCCATTAGCATCAGTACCAACAGCAACTCGTTGCTGACCATTTTTTAAGGCATCTACGAAAGGCAATGGATTATTAGGAGATATTGCTTTTCCATAAATTGTTTCAAAAGTACCATCGCTAGCACATATTGATAAATGTTCAAATCCTCTGATTTCTGCCCTATAAGCCAATTCTTCATAGATTTCTTGTAAATCATTGTTTTCTTTTGAAACCGTAGAAACAATACCTGCCACTTGCTCAAAACGTAATTTAATAACGTTTTCAAAGTTTTTAGAGATTTCTTTATTCATGCTAGACATATAAATTTCGCCTATTTTATATATACTTTCATTACTTTTTTGGTTCATGAATACCCCTAACAAGAAAAATATAATTGTGCTAAACAGAATAAGCAAAATAAAACTACGAGTAAGAAAGCGAGTTATATGATTATTTGTTTTAATGCTACCCATTCTTGTTACTTCTCCTTAAACATTTGATATTCATTAATAGCATCAATTATTTGATAATAGTCTTTTGATAATTGGGGCATTAAATCAAGGGCTTTTTTATAATTATTATTTTTGAATTCATTTGTCATTTGATGACTGCTTTCATATAACTTAGAAAATGAAAGATTTTGACAAATTCCTTTGATAGTGTGAACATAGCGATGTGCATCTTCATAGTTTTCATTCTGGATAGAAATTTTTAAGAAATTAAAACTTTTATCTTTTAAAAACTTGAACATAAATTTCTCCACTATATACTCATTTTGTAATCTCTGAACGACCTCATCATAATTTCCATCAAGCTTCATATAACATTCTCTTAGGTTCATATTATATTTCCTCACTTTCTCTCATAATTTTTTTGTCATCATAAATAGCCACGATTCCTTTATTTTTTTTATTTTTTGCTTTATACATAAAATCATCAGCAATTTTAAATAGTTTTATTGGATTATCCGTTTTATAAATCCCACCCATACTTATTGATACACAAATGTTTGGACATTCATCAAATTCTAGCATATTTACTGAAGTACGTATAATCTTTAATCGTTTCTTAAATAAATCAGATGGAATACAACAGAATATAATAATGAATTCATCTCCACCATAGCGAATGACAGTATCTATCTTTCGGACACATGATACTATTGTTTTTGCTATTTTTTGTATAACACAATCTCCAACATAATGGCCATAAGAATCATTTATAGATTTGAAATTATCAATATCGATGACAACCATATTTTCAATATCTTGTTGATTGACAAAATGTTCATCATAATATCGACGATTGTATACTCCAGTTAGAGGATCAGTGTATAACAAATGCAATGTTTTTTCGTATGATAAGGGATCTTTATTTCTATCAAGGATTCCATTAATATTTTTCTTTTCAATCATATTTCTAATATTTTGAGGTGTTGGCTGAATCTTTGCTACATTTTTCAATTCAGTTTCAAGCATATCTGAAATATTTATTAAACATTGTAAAAGAATAGGATTAAAAGCCCCACATTCACCCCTTAAGATCATTTTTAGTGCTTGATTATGTGAATAAGCTTCTTTATAACATCTTTCTGTTGTTAATGCATCATAAACATCTGCTAAAGCAACGACTTGTGCTGCTATTGGAATTTCATCTCCTTTTAATCCATCAGGATATCCACTACCATCATATCTCTCATGATGCCATCGACATATTTCATAGGCAACACTAACAAGGGGAGATTCTTGTTGTTCAGTAGGTAAGTCCTGCAACATTTTTGCTCCAATTATAGGATGGGTTTTAATAACTTCAAACTCTTGATCAGTCAAACGAGCAGGTTTATTCAAAATAGAACTTGATATTGATATCTTTCCAATATCGTGGAGAGATGATGCTGTACTAATTAAAGCAATATCTGTCTCAGATAAAACATATTGATCAGTTTGTTGTATCAGCTTTTTTAATAAAAGATTAGTAATGGCATTAACACGTAATATGTGTAGACCGCTTTCACCATTACGGAATTCAACAATATGAGATAAAATTGAAATCATCAGTTTGTTATTTTTTTCCTGTTCATGAAACTGTTGTGTTATAATCTTTTCAAGATAATGCTGTCTCGCATATAGAAGCATTGTATTTGAAATACGACGATGGACAATTGTTGAATCAAAGGGTCGACTGATATAATCAAATGCCCCCAAATCATAAGCACGCTTAATATTAGAAGGAGAATTATCAGCAGAAATCATAATAACAGCAAGGTTATCATCCCAATGATATTTGTTTATATAAGTTAAAACTTCAAATCCATCCATTTCAGGCATAAAAATATCTAACAGTAATAGTGAAAAGTCTTTTCTTTGCTGTGAAAGAATTGTAATTGCTTCAGCACCATTATTTGCTTCTACAATATCATACTGATTTTTAAGAATTTCAACGAGTAGATCTCTATTCATTTCTGAATCATCTACAATTAATATTTTTTGTTTATCCATTATACTTCAGTCACTTTCATAACATTTTATAAATTCAATTTTATTATAATTTTTCCAATACTCATTTACAACTGGTATATTGGTGACGTATACTAATAGGTTGTATCATTTTCTGTTGATAAAATAAGAATAATATAAAATAAAAGGAAATGACTTGTCAAATCATCAGGAAGCATTGTTTGATTTAAATGAATCATTTTTTACTCTTAACTTCTTTTCAAAAATCTATATACTTGAATTAAAGAAATTTTAAGAAATTCAAATTTGTGATGAATAATAAACAAAAGTTAGCAAGGAACATGAAAGTATTGAATTAACATCTCTCTTATCTGACATTGCATACACCCCCACTCCCTATTGCTTAATTCTTTTATCCTCTTATTCATATATCCACATTTATGGCACTTTTGTGATGATGATTCACACTGCCCCACATTATATTTCAGCATACTAAAGTATCCTGACCATGATCCATCCAATATATATTTTTTTCGTCTATAGAGTTACAAAACAAAAAGAAACTGAACAAAATAACTACTAGTTATTTCGTTACAGTTCTTTTTAATCTAATTCAAACTGACCGGTATACAATTGATAATATCTTCCTCTTTGTTCAATCAGTTCATCATGACTGCCACGTTCAATAATTTGACCATGATCCAATACCATAATAGCATTAGAGTTTCTGACTGTTGATAATCGATGAGCAATTACAAAAACAGTACGGTTTTCCATGAGTCTGTCCATACCTTTTTCAATAAGCTTTTCAGTTCTTGTATCTATTGAACTTGTCGCTTCATCTAAGATGAGAACTGGTGGATTAGCAATAGCTGCACGTGCAATGGCTAATAACTGACGTTGACCTTGTGATAAGTTTGCTCCATCACCTGTTAACATAGTCTCATAGCCATTTGGTAAACGTTTGATAAAACTATGAGCATTCGCCAACTTTGCTGCCTCTATAACTTCATCCATAGTTGCATCAAGTTTTCCATAACGAATATTATCAGCTATTGTCCCTGTAAATAAATGCGTATCTTGTAACACTATAGAAATAGATTTCCTTAAATCGTTCTTCTTGATAAGTTTAATGTCAATTCCATCATAAGTAATACTCCCACTATGAATATCATAAAAGCGATTAATTAGGTTTGTAATTGTTGTTTTTCCTGCTCCAGTACTTCCAACAAAAGCAATCTTTTGTCCGGGCTTCGCAAAAAGATTGATATCTTTTAAGATTGTGACCTCAGAATCATAGCCAAACACAACATCATGAAAACGGACGTCCCCTTTTAATGGAACAAGTTCTACACTACCATCTGGTCGAGGATGACGCCATGCCCATAATCCAGTATGTTCCTGACATTCATATAAAACATCATTACGTTCTCTAACACGTGTTAAAGTCACTTGTCCTTCATCAACTTCTTCTATTTCATTCATCATTTCGAATATTCTCTCTGCACCTGCCATAGCAGCTAACACAAAGTTTAACTGCTGTGTAAATTGATTAACTGGTTGTGCAGTCTGCCTTACAAAAATCAAATATGATGATAAACTTCCCAAGTCCATCATACCAGCTATAGTAAAGAAACCTCCCACACAAGCAACAACTGCATAGTTAAAATAAGAAATACTGACAACTGTTGGTATTGTTCTTCCTGAGTAAGTTAATGCTTCTGTTGAAGCATATTGCAACGCTTGATTTCGCTTATTAAATTCATCTATATTTTTTTGTTCATGATTAAAGACTTTAACCACTTTAACACCATCAACCATTTCTTCAATAAATCCATTAAGTTGACCCATAGCTGCCTGTTGATGAGTAAAATAATACTTACTACGATGACTTAAATATTGAATAATAAAATACATAACAATCATGCAACCTAATACAATTAATGAGAGTTGCCAATTTAAAATAAAAATTAATATTAGTGTTCCAACAATCATAATAAAACTTTGAATCAAATTATCAAAACAATTATTTAAAGCATCCTGAACAGTATCTAAGTCATTTGTAAAATGACTCATAATGTTCCCGTGTGCATTGCTATCAAAGTATCGTAATGGTAACTTTTGCATTTTACAAAATAAATCCTGTCTCATTTCTTCAACTATTTTTTGAGAGGTATGAACCATGAGTTGTTTATATATTGCCGTAGAAGTTGCCCCTATTGCATAAATACAAGCCATGAAAATAAGAAATGATATTAACCCCTGAAAGTCTCTAGGAAGAATATAATGATTAACTATTGTACGAATTTGAAAGGTTCCCCATAAATTAACTCCAGTACTCATGATAACTAATAATGAAACACTTAATAATGCATATTTGTGATTCCCCATATATTTTTTAAAAGAACTGAGTGTTTTCATCATATCTCTAGGCTTAGCGTTCGTTATTTGTCTTGCCATTATAAACCAGCTCCTTCCATTTGAGAATAGTAAATATCTTGATAGATACTATTATTCTTTAAAAGTTCATCATGTGTTCCAATCGCATTGATATGTCCATCATCAAGGATAATGATTTGATCAGCATGTTGAATTGAGGATACTCGTTGGGCAATAATCAACTTTGTTGTTTCTTTAAGAGTTGCAAGACCTTCACGAATATTTGCTTCAGTCGCTGTATCTACAGCACTTGTTGAATCATCTAAAATTAAAACCTTTGGATGCTTTAATAACGCTCTTGCAATACATAAACGTTGTTTTTGTCCTCCTGAAACATTGACTCCTCCTTGTCCTAAATCAGTTTCATACCCTTTTGGAAATTGATGAATAAATTCATCTACACTAGCGACATGACAAGCCCAATCAATATCTTCGTCTGTAGCATGTTCATTACCCCATAAAAGATTTTCTCTAATTGTGCCACTAAATAGAACATTTTTTTGTAAAACCATTCCTACACTATCTCTTAAATGTTCTATAGAATACTCTTTTACATTATGACCATCTATGAGAACTTCTCCTTCACTAACATCATATAGTCTAGGAATAAGTTGAACAAGACTCGTTTTGGCTGAACCAGTTCCACCTAAAATACCAATTGTTGAACCTGCTGGAATATGCATATCAATATTACTTAAAACATATTCTTTAGCTGTTGTCTTATATTTAAAATAAACATGGTGAAATGTAATATCACCACTATTAACAATCAAATCTTTATTTTGCGGATCATGAATATCAGGAACTTCATCCAATACTTCTATAATACGTTCACAACTGGCAATAGAACGTGTTAACATTAAAAAAACTGCTGAAATCATCATCAAAGAGTTTAAAATTTGCATGACATAACTTAAAAAACCTGTTAACTCTCCAACTTTCATGACTCCTTCAAAAATCATCTGTCCTCCAAAGAAAAGAATGCAGATAATTGTTGTATACATTACATATTGAAATAGTGGCATATTCCAAACTGATGTTCTAAATGCATGTTCACTGTTATCTCTTAATGCAATATTCATTTTTTTAAATTTTTCTTCCTCATACCCTTCTCTTACATAAGATTTAACGACTCTTATAGCATTTAAATTTTCTTGCACAACTGTATTGATTTGATCAATGCTTGCTTGCATTAATCGATATAACGGTCCTACTTTCCTAACAATCACAAAAAGTCCGCAAGCCAATATTGGTGTCACTACAACAAACACCATAGTCAATTCTGGATTAATTGTAAAAGTAAAAAACAATGCCATTAATAACATAACTGGAGCACGTACAAGTGGTCGAATTCCATTACTAATTGCTGTCTGTAGAATTGTCACATCACTTGTTAAACGAGTAATTAAAGATGACGTTGAAAAATGATCAGTATTTGCAAATGAGAAATTCTGAACTCTTTCAAATTCATCTTTTCTAAGTTCTGCTCCAAATCCTTGTCCAGCTGTTGCAGCAAAACGAGCATACATTATTCCTAAAATCAGTGCTAATAAAGCACAGATAATCATTTGGGCACCTTTCCATAAAATATATCCTTTGTCACTATTTGCAACACCAATATCTATAATATCTGCCATTAATGTTGGAATAACCAACTCAAAAACTGTCTCCAAAATGACACATGCACATGCTAGCATCAAGTATTTACGATGTTTTTGTGCATAAGGAAACAAACGTTTTAGCATAAAAATTCCCCCTATTCTAATTCTTTTCCTGCTAAATTCATATACATTCTTGACAAATAGTCTTTAAATTGTTCTTTTTCTTGAGCACTAAAACCTTGCAGAGAAATAGCCTCTACTTCCCTACAATGAATATCCCATTTTTTTAAAGCCTCTTGTCCAAGTGGTGTAATTCTTAATTGATAAGCACGTTTATTGTGTGGATTAATCTGACGTGTTAACATATTTTTTTCTTCTAGACCATTTAAAATCTTACTCACTGTAGCTGGTTCTACATCACAAGCTTCAGCAATATCTTTTAATTTACAATCATCATTTGTAGAAATATAGCGTAAGACTTTTGGCTGTCCAGGTGCTAAATTCATTTCATACATTTGAGCACGATTTTTCTTTCTTTGAGCATGAAATGTTTTAAATAATAAAATATAGAGTGGTATCTGCATAAATTCACCTCTTTTGTTAGTATGCTAATAATTAGCATACTAACTATAATACTATATGAACCTATTGTCAAGATATGTCATACATTTATCTTGTATACGTTTTATTTGCTTGTCAAAAATATGAGTGTTATAATACGAAGAGAAAGAAGGTCATATTATGAGTAAAGTTGATATTATATCTGGTTTTCTTGGTGCAGGAAAAACAACATTAATTAAAAAGTTAATCAAAGAAAACTTAAGCCATGAAAAAGTTGTGTTAATTGAAAATGAGTTTGGTGAAATTGGTATTGATGGCTCTTTTCTTAAAGAGGCTGGTATTGAAATTACTGAAATGAACTCTGGATGTATTTGTTGTTCTCTGGTTGGAGATTTCAGTGAAGCGTTAGAAAAAGTTGTGAAAGATTATCATCCAGATCGCATTATTATTGAACCATCTGGTGTTGGCAAATTATCTGATGTTATTCAAGCAGTTATCAATGTCCATGATGATAAACTGCAATTAAACAGCTTTATTGCTGTAATTGATGCGAAAAAATGCAAGACCTATTCATTAAACTTTGGTGAATTCTTTAATAATCAAATTGAATATGCTTCAACAATTATATTGAGTCGTACTCAAGATGTTGATCAGCATAAGCTAGAAGAAGATATTCAAATCATTAAGACATTCAACACAAAAGCCAATATCATTACAACACCTTGGGATGATTTAACTGGAGATACAATTATGAATGCCTTAGAAAACAAAGATTCTTTACAACAAGTTCTCCTCAAAGAAGTAGAAATATGCCCAGTATGTGGACATCACCATGATGAAGAGCACCATCATGAACATGAATGCTGTCATGAAGACCACCATCATGAACATAGTCATGAATGTGAATGTGGACACCACCATGAACATGGACATCATCATGCTGATGAAGTCTTTACAAGCATGGGTAGAGAAACCATTCATACATACACACAAGATCAATTAGAAACCATTTTGAAAACTTTGTCATCTTCATCTCAATTTGGAAGTATTCTTCGTGCAAAAGGAATTTTACAAACTCCTGAAAAAACATGGTTACATTTTGACTTAGTGCCTGGTGAATATGAAGTTCGCGTTGGTCCTGCTGATTACACTGGACGTATTTGTGTCATTGGTAAGGATTTATTGGAAGATAAAATTAGTGAATTGTTTGGAGTTGAATAATGAAGACACGTATATATTTATTTACTGGATTTTTAGATAGTGGAAAAACAACTTTTATCAATGATACAATAACTTCAACTGATTTTTGTGAGGGTGAAAAATCATTATTAATTGTAAGTGAACAAGGTGAAGTTGGATATAATCAAGAAGAAATTGAAACTTTAAATTGTGATATTGTTTATGTTACGAATGAAGATCAATGGACATATGAATATTTTGAAGACTTAAGAAACAAATACAATCCAACTCAAGTTCTTATTGAACTCAATGGAATGTTTAATGTGAATCGCTTATTGGCTTGTAGTCTTCCTGATGGGTGGGAAGTTGTTCAAGTTTTAACAACTATTAATGCACAAACATTTAGCTTATATATTCAAAACATGCGTTCTTTATTATTTCAACATGTTGTACATACTGATTTATTAATATTTAATAGAATTGATAATTCTATTAAAAAATCTTTCTTGAGAAACAACATTAAGGCAATAAACTCAACTTGTCAGATTATTTATGAGAAAGATGACGGAACAGTGAACACTTTAGATGATGATGAATTGCCATTTGATATCTCTGGTGATGAACTTATTGTCCTGGATCATGATTTTGGTATCTTTTGTATGGATGCTTTAGATCATCCTGATAAATATGCTGGTAAAACAGTTACGCTAAAAGGCAAATTTATTGGACGTGATAAACAACTTGAAGATGGTTTCGTTATTGGGCGATTGGCAATGGTTTGTTGTGAAGAAGATACTTCGCTTATTGGAATGGTTTGTGAACACCCAGCAGCAAAACAACTTATTCCTGATGAATGGATTCAAGTCACTGGAAAGATTGTTCTAGAATTTGATTTGGATATTGGTGGAGAAGTTTGTATATTAAAAGTGGACGACTTAAAAGTCGTACCACCATTAGATAATGAATATGTAACTTTTGATTAGAGGACAATTATTGTCCTTTTTTCTTTGAAGGATATTGATTTTATTTATCATTTTCAAAAAATGAAGTTCTTATAAAGTAAAAGATGAGTGTACTTATAACTAGAGAAATAATTATTGGTAGATAAAAGATTAGAATAGTTCCTATTCTATTATCAATCAGTTGATATAATATGTTATAAAGATGCTGAAATGTCACTGTATATTCAATAAAATAGCGAATAGGTATAAGTGTTAACAACCAAATATTGATACTAAAAAATGTTTTCTGATATGATTGTTTATGCAATGGTATTGCAAAGACCTCAAAGAGTATAATACCTAATACCTGTATAAACATATTGAATTTTGATAATAATTCCATAACGTATAAGCTAAAACAAGTCCTAAAAAAATAATGAGTGTAGAAACAACGAGGATAATATCAATACGATTATCATCAGCCTGATTCTTCTCCATTTCATCTTTTAACAGATAATCAGTACTTACATGAAACAATTCACTCATAGCCACTATATTTTGTATATCTGGTATACTTTCGTTTAATTCCCATTTGGATACAGATTGTCTTGATACATCTAATTGTTCTGCTAGCTGTTGTTGAGATAGACCTCTTTCTTTTCTTAATTGCAATAATTTCTCATTCAGTTTCATTTTCTAATCCTCCTGACTCCTTTATTTTATCAAATTGAGTTGTTGCATACGACATAGCTCACTTGTCAGTTTCGCACCTAACAGTTGCATACTCTTATTTTACAAGAATTTTAAATGAAAACTCAAATATCTAAACTCTAAAATATTTTTCATCTCCCAGAATATTTTCTTTAGGAAATTTTTTCATATTGCTTTCGAATAACATATTGATAAACTATATAAATAACACTAACTACAACAAATAAAGTGATATAAGCAATCTTTAATCCAAAAAATTCACCAATCAATCCAACTAATGGAAAATAAATAATCATAACTAAACTAAATCCTAAAGATAAGACAGATAAGAGTGTTGCTCTTAAGTGACTTTCAACCTTTTCATTTAAAAAAGTCGTCATAGCTATATACAGTATTGTTTCAAAGAATGCCATCACACATATTGCTAAAATAGAAATAGGATAAAAAGGTATTCCAATCATAGAAATAACAATTCCTAATGGTAGAATTAAGAGTAACTTTTTTTGTGAATAATGTTTTAGAATTCTATAAGCCAACGTTCCTGCAATCATAGCAGCAACATTTTCTAATGATAAAAAGATAGAAATAGATGATATCTTTATACCTAACTCAGTCCAGTAATTTGTTAAGTAATAATAACATGTTGTTAATGATGCTGAAAAAAGTGATGTACTTAAAATCAAATAAAAGATTTGATGATCTTCTTTAATAAGCTGATAACTCATAATGACTTGTTGTTTCATATCATTTAGAATATGAGTTTTGACATAATGCTGATTTCGAATCTCTTTCATCTGCATCAAAACAAAAATAGATATTATCACAACAAGTATAGATAAGCCATATGTCAATTGATAACTCAATCCTGCAATGATTCCACCAATTGTTGTTGCTAATAAGGTTGCCATTTGAATCACAATTTCTCTTCTTCCCTGTATCTTAGGAAAAGTATCTTGTTCATGAGTTTCCATTAAAAGATCATAAACATAAGCACTATCAGTACCTGATTCTAAATTATATGATAATGCAGACAATATAAATGATAAATACATCATCCATTCTGATTGTCCTATAATTAAAACAATAATGGATATAATATCAATAAGTCTTCCTAGCAATCGACTCAATCGTCTTCCATATAAATCACTAATAATTCCTGTTGGCATTTCTCCTAACATTGATGTGATATGGAAAATACTTTCACATATTCCAACATCAATAAGAGTAAATCCTTTCATAATTAAAAATGTTGGCCAAAGTAATGTTGTGAGTTTCAAATTAAGTAAAAATTCAAATATATAATTTAAATATAAATTCTTTTTCATGATAAATCCCCTTTTCTCTTCTGGGGAACAAAAAAAGATTCCACAATAAAAATGGAACCTTTGTTTATTATTGTATTGACAGTTCCCCTATTTTGGACGCACTCATCCCTTGTAAGAAAAACTGGTTAATATTGTTCCTGTGTAAGCCATGCATCATGATATGAATTTGAATATTGTTGATTATTAATATGCATGTCTTCCACCTCACTATCTTTGTTTATTGTATCATTAATACATCTTATTGTAAACCTCATTCATACTCCTTGCTCTTTAAGAACTCTTTAAACCAGTAAAAAGAGTCTTTTTTTATACGCTGATACGAACCTGTTCCATCATCATTTTTGTCTACATAAATAAATCCATATCTTTTTTTCATTTCTCCACTTGTTGCACTTACTAAATCTATTGGTCCCCACATCAAATAACCAATACAATCAACATAATCTTTCTCTATTGCTTTTTGAATTTGGTCAATATGTTTTTGAAGATAATCGACTCTCACCTGGTCATGGATTTTTCCATCAATTATCTCATCTTCTAAACCAATCCCATTCTCTGTAATCAATATTGGTAAATGATATTTCCTATCTAAATAATTGAGAAGATATCTTAACCCAACTGGATCAATTGTTAAATCCCAAGCTGTTTTCTCTAAATAAGGATTACTATATCCACCAAATAATGCTTTTTCCTCATCAATTTCTATATGAGAACTCACTTCTGTACAATAATAGTTAATCCCAATAAAATCGATCTTTCCTTTTGCAAAAGCTAACTTATCTTCACTTGAAATTTCAATAAAGACACCTTTCTCTTGAAATTCTGCTAACTTATATTGAGGAAAGTATCCCATTGTCATAGCATCAAGTTGGTATAAGTCTTGATTCATATCCTGAAATGCTCTCATAACATCTAAAGGATGACAAGTTTTAGGATAAAAAGGGGTTATTCCAAAGACGCATCCAACTTTATTTTGAGGATTAATCTGGTGTGCAAGTTCAACAACTTTTGTACTTGCAAGCGACATATGATAAGAAAGTCTTGCCTCAAATTCGTGAATATTATCAAATTCTGATGGTTTTAATCCCGTGAGGATATATGTAAATAAATTAGAATATTTTCCTTTTAAATCTAAATGATTTGTTTCATTAAAAGTAATCCAATAATGTACCTTATTATTCAAAGATGTTATCACAGTCTGACAAAATCTAACATATAAATCAACAGTTTTTCGATTATACCATGACTGATATTTTTTCACAATATTCAATGGCATTTCAAAATGATACAAAGTTACAATTGGTTCTATATGATATTTTAATAATTCATCAATAACACAATGATAAAAATCCAACCCTTCCTGATTAGGATATTCATCATCTCCTTGAGGATATATTCTTGACCAGTCTATCGAGATTCTTAATGCTTGAAATCCCATTTCAGCAAATAAAGCAATATCTTCTTTATATCTATGATAAAAATCTATACCTGTATGATTTGGATAAATCACATCTTCTTTTATTTCATCATAGACTTGTCGCATTTGCTGATGGCTGCCAAAACTGACATAATCCATAATAGCTGGACCTTTCCCACCTTCCTGATAACCGCCTTCACTCTGATGAGCTGAAATGCTGCCACCCCACATAAACTTTTTCATGATAGCACCACCGTTAAACATGATTGATTTAAACTCAACTGATTTTCATTTGTAGGAACAATATCTAAATAATCATGAGAATTTGTAATGACCATAATCACTGTATTATCAAATCCTTCTTTTGAAATAGCTTCACGATCAAAATGTATCATTTCCTGACCAATATGAACATGATCTCCCTGTTTGATAAAAGATTTAAAATATTTTCCATTCAATTCTACAGTGTCGATACCTATATGAATAAGAACTTCTATTCCATAATCGGTCTTCAATCCAATTGCATGTTGTGTTGGAAATAAAGTCACAACCTCTCCACTCACTGGTGCATAAATCATATCTTCTTCTGGCATGAATGCAATTCCTTTTCCAAGTGCCTCACTTGCAAAAGCTTTATCCTCAACATCAGTAAGAGAAATAACTTTCCCTTCAACAGGTGCATGTATTTCTAAATTTCTTTTTTTATTTTGAACTGAATTCTCTTCATCTGTATCTGGGATTCCTAAAAAATAAGAGGCAATCCCCGCTCCAATAATAGCAATCACAACTGCTATAATAGCACAATAGAAATTACGATAGTCTCCATCTCCTATCCACGCTGTTAAAGAGACTAATCCAGCAAAAGAATAACCCTTTACACCCATAAGCCCTGCAAACATTCCACCTAGTCCACCACCAATCATAACTGCAAAAAATGGACGACGGAACTTGACAAAGACACCATAAATACCTGGTTCAGTAATATTCATAAATGCACTAAATGCTGTTGTTCCAAAAAGTTGCTTTTGTTGCGAATTCTTTGATCTTAAAAAATAACCTAATAACGCTCCACCAACTGCTGCATCAGAAATCAAAGACCCGACTAAGAAAATAGGATCATAACCTTGAGTTGTTAAGAAATTCATTAAAACTGGCATAACAAAATTTGCAGCACCAAACATAATCAAGAATGGTTGTAAAGCAGCATATAATGCAACAACTATCCAATTACCAACTGTACTCATTAAAAATTGACAAATGAGATTAATGCCATCACCTAACCAAGTTCCCATTGGTCCAAATAACAATAGAGTTACTGGCAGGCATATTAATAATGTTAAAACAGGTTTAAAGAAATAAGTTATTGCATTAGGAATAATACGAGATAAAACTTTATCAACATTTCCCATTAGCCAAACTGCTAATATAATAGGAAAAAATGAATTAGAATAAGTAATAGTGGGCAAAGGAATACCAAAGAGATTAAGCCCCTCCACACCATTAATACCTGTTGATAAAAGTGTAACTGCTAATGCAACTGCTAAGTAAGGATTCGCATTGAGTTTTTTAGCACATGACATTGCCATAAATACAGGCAGGAAATAAAATATAGCATTACGTAACGAATCTATAATCATATAAGTTGAGCTTTCTGCTGATATAATACCTGTTAAACTCAAAATAGATAAAACACCTGCTAACATACCAGCTGCCATTAAAGGCTGTAGAATCGGTGACATAGACTCTGACATCAAATCTAAAACAGAACGCCAGATATTCTTTTTCACAGTTACATCTTGAGAAACACCATCTCCTAATAATTTCATGAAATCTTTATAAACATCCATAACTTGTGGACCAATCACAATTTGAAAGACTGCTTCATTAGCTATAACATCGATCACTTCTTTTAATTCTAGAATTTTATCTATATCAGCAAGACTTTGATCAGTTAAAGTGAAACGGAGTCTTGTGACACAATGGACAACATTCTGTATATTATCTTTTCCACCAACAAGATAGATAATCTTTTCACATAAATTCTTATAATTCATAATAATCCTCCTATTTGTCTCGGTATGTCACACGATGAATATGCAATATCAAATATGCTTCTTCATCTTGTGACAATTCACATTGAAATACCTTGTAAACATATTGTTTCATCTTTTGTACACAATGATAGGATTGTGGATACATTTTATAGATGTGATTATACAATTCATTATCTGTCTCCACAAAGAAATCTTTATGTACTAATCTTTGGGCAAAATATTGAATATGAGTGACTAATCGCATATAATTCATTGAATCTTCATCAAACGTTGTATGGAAATGATATTTAATAATTGCTAATAGATCTTTAACAGTATCCATAATCAACATCGATTCTTCCATGTTATTATGTGTCTGAATATTAATGAAATGTAAGGTAATCGCTACAGCTTCATCTTCTGGACAATCTAGTTTGAGTTTTTCTTTAATGAGTTTAATCCCATATATGCCTATCTGATAATGCTTTGGATAAAACTTCTTTACTTCATAAGATAGTGGACTTCTCATAAATTGACCTTTTTTCATTCTCTTGATTGTAAAATCAACATGATCTAAGAGAGTAAGATAAAGATAATCAGACATTTTTTCTTCTAGAAGAGTTTCACCATAATCTATCACTTGATTGACAATCTGAAGATATTCTTCTTTTGTATTTGTTAATAAATAACTAAAATGTTCTAATTTATCATGTGAATCTAATACATATGTCTTATCTATTTCACTAAGTTCAATGGAATCTCCTGGTCGCTTTTTAAAAGAAATTCCTTTTGAATAAACAATAACCTCTTGTGATCCACGTTTGACAACTGCCACATTATTATTCAATATTTGGCTAACTTTCATATAATGACCTCCTTTCTAGAAAAAAAACTCAAACAACATGTCAAAAACATGTTATTTGAGTTCTGCCTGCATTCCAGTAACATACTCTTTTCTTGTAACAGCCTGTTACAAGGTTTTCTTTCTAATCCTAGTATAGAATATCATCTCATCCTTTGTCAAGCGCTTTCACAAATAATAATTTATATATTCACTCAACAAGTTATTTTATCATATAAATTCATGTTTTTTCTTACACAACTTATTGACATTGATTCTGCCTAAAATGTAAAAGGTATTGCTAATAAACAGTATCCTAAGGTTTCGTTATTTATTTGACTTGTTGATTATTTCAAGAAGTCATTCAACAACACTATTCATAATCATTAACATTTAATAATCTGTCATCCTATCACCTAATGTTATACACCATAGAATATGTTTTAAGCAAATATAAATAACAGATAAAATTTGAACTTATAACAACTTTCATGTATAATGAGTAGTGCTAAAAAAGAGGTGAAAAAATGGAAGGTTTTTGGTATGAATTAAAACATGTATGTAAGCAAAGTGGAGCAAGATATGGTATCTTGCATACCCCTCATGGAGATGTAGAAACACCTATGTTTATGCCCGTTGGAACATTGGCTACAGTCAAAGGTATCTCGCCTGAACAATTAAAAGAAATGAACTCACAAGTGATTCTTTCTAATACTTATCATTTATGGTTAAGACCTGGTGAAGATGTTGTCAAACAGGCTGGTGGTTTACATAAATTTATGAATTATGATGGACCTATCTTAACGGATAGTGGAGGCTTTCAAGTTTTTTCTTTAGGAAAAACAAGAAAGATAGAAGAAGAAGGTGTTACCTTTAAAAGTATTGTTGATGGAAAGAAATTATTTCTATCCCCTGAAAAAGCTATTCAAATTCAAAATGATTTAGGTGCAGATATTATTATGAGTTTTGATGAATGCGCTCCTTATCCTTGTACACATGACTATATGAAAAACAGTGTTGAAAGAACCCTTCGTTGGGCAAAACGTGGTAAAGATGCTCACCAAAGAGATGATCAAGCGTTGTTTGGAATTGTTCAAGGTGGAGAATTTGAAGATTTAAGAGAATTCAGTGCGAAAGAATTAGTGAAAATGGATTTTCCAGGTTATTCTATTGGAGGAACCAGTGTTGGTGAGCCTAAGGATGTCATGTATAAAATGATTGATGATGCGATTCAATGGCTACCTGTAGATAAACCACGTTACTTAATGGGAGTAGGAAATCCCATTGACCTCATAGAAGGTGCTATGCGAGGCATTGATATGTTTGACTGTGTTTTACCAACCAGAGTGGCGAGACATGGTGCATTAATGACACATTATGGAAGAATGAATATTAATAATGAGAAGTTTAAATATGACTTTACGCCTATAGATGATAAATGCCATTGTTATACTTGTCGTAACTATACACGTGCTTATTTGAGACATTTACATAAATGTGATGAAATATTTGGAAAGAGTTTACTCTCTATCCATAATGTTGCATTCTTATTACAATTAAGTGAAGATATTAGAAATGCAATTCAAGAGGATCGTTTATTAGACTTTAAAGAAGAATTCTTAGATCATTATGGTAGAGATGTATATGAGAGGGCATTTTAAATATGAAATTAAGTGAATTTGATTATCATTTACCTGAAGAATTAATTGCACAAACTCCCTTAAAAAAGAGAGATACTTCTCGTTTGATGGTATTAGATAGAAAGAATGAAACAATTGAAGATAAACATTTTTATGATATTCTTGATTATTTATATGAAGGAGATATCTTAGTCAGAAATAATACAAAGGTTATTCCTGCAAGACTCTATGGAACAAAAGAAGAGACCAATGGACATGTTGAAGTTTTGTTACTTAAGGATTTAGGTAATGACGTTTGGGAATGTCTCGTAGGTAATGCAAGAATTGTAAAAATTGATACTATTATTACTTTTGGTGACGGTTCTTTAAAAGCAAAATGTATTCATATTGGTGATGAAGGAATACGTCACTTTGAAATGATTTATGAAGGTATCTTTTATGAGATTTTAGATACTCTTGGAACAATGCCTCTTCCTCCTTATATCAAGGAAAAACTTGAAGATCAGGAGCGTTATCAAACTGTCTATGCAAAGATTGAAGGAAGTGCTGCTGCTCCAACAGCTGGTTTACATTTTACTGATGATATTATTGATAAAGTCAAAGCAAAAGGTGTAAAGATTTTAGATGTGACTCTTCATGTAGGGTTAGGAACATTTAGACCTGTTAAAGTAGATGATGTTTTAGAACATCACATGCATAGTGAATTTTACATGATTGATGAAGATGTTGCACAACAATTAAACAATGCCAAAGCAAATGGTCAGCGTATTATAAGTGTTGGTACAACATCTACAAGAACACTTGAAGCAAATTTTAAGAAATATGGACAATTTAAAGCAACTCAGGAAAGTACTGATATCTTTATTTATCCAGGCTATCAATTTGAAGCTATTGATGCTTTAATTACAAATTTTCACTTACCTAAATCTACCCTTGTGATGTTAGTGAGTGCTTTTGCCAATAAAGAATTTATATTAAAGGCTTATCATCATGCAGTTGAAGAAAAATATCGTTTCTTCTCATTTGGTGATTGTATGTTTATTCAATAATGAAAATAAACTATGATTTAAAGCTTCAAGAAGAATTAATGAAGATTGGAGATACAAAACCATCTCTATTGCTTCATGTATGTTGTGGTCCTTGTTCAAGTTATGTCATTAAAGAATTATCTGAATATTTTCATATAACTATTTATTATTCTAATTCAAATATTTACCCTATTGATGAATATCAAAGAAGATATCAGGAACTTTTACATTTTATAAAGAGATTTAATCAAGATTTCAAGCATAATATTCAAGTTATCGAAGATCCTTACAATCATCCCGAATGGGTTTCTCATCTTTATCCACTTAAAGAATTACCTGAGGGAAGTATGAGATGTAGACTATGTTATAGTTTAAGAATGCGTAGAACATTTGATTATGCAAAAATAAATCATTATGATTATTGGACAACTGTCTTGAGTATATCTCCACATAAAAATAGTCAATGGATTAATGAAATTGGAGATGCCTGGCAAAGTTCTACACCAAAGTTCTTATATGCTGATTTCAAGAAAAATAATGGTTATCTTAAATCAACTCAAATGACAAAAGAGTATGAAATGTATCGACAAAATTACTGTGGCTGTATGTTTAGTTATGAAGAAATGTTAAAAAGAGAAAAACAAAAATAGTATTTGAAAAGGAAGAATTAAATCTATGATAAATAGATTGAGTTCTTCCTTTTGTTCTTTATAGAGAATTATAATAGAGACTCATACATTTTTTATTTTCCTAATTCCTTACTTCTATCTATATAAGTTGTATGTAGCATGTTTTCTGCTAAATCACTCATTGGTTCTTGATAGAAATCCTTATATAACTGTTGAATTTCAGGATTATCATGACTTTTTCTTAAATTCATTGATTGGTCTCTGTTATAAAGTCCTGCAATTCTTTTTGCGCGAAGGAGATCGCCCTGATATTTCGTATCTTTTGGTTGACCACCACCACCAATACAACCACCTGGACATGTCATAACTTCAACAAAGTGATACTTTTTATCAGCAGTCTTCATCTTTTCAATAAATTGACTTGCATTTTTTGTACCAAAAATCACTGCAATATTTACTGTTATACCATTCATATCTACACTTGCTTCTTTAACATCATCCAATCCCCTTACAGGCGTATATGTAAGCAAATTGATTGGAGCTGATTCACCTGTCATTATTTCATAAGCAGTACGAAGTGCTGCTTCCATAACTCCACCTGAGTTTCCAAAAATAACACCAGCTCCACTTGCTTCACCCATTAGTGAATCAAACTTTGAATCTTTTAAAGATGTAAAATCAATATTTTCCTCTTTAGCCCACTTTGCGAGTTCTCTTGTCGTAATCACATAATCCATATCACGCATATTATCAATTCCTAAATATTTCCCAGCATCACACATCTCTTCTCTTTTGATTTCATATTTTTTGGCTGTACAAGGTGTAACAGCTATATTAACAATTTGAGTTGGATCTATGTTCATTTTTTTAGCAAAATAAGTTTTTACTGTGGGCCCTTGCATACCAATTGGACTCTTAGCAGTTGAAAGATGATTACGCATTTCTGGATGATAAATTTCTAAATATTTTACCCAAGCTGGGCAACAACTTGTGAATTGCGGTAAAGGCTTAGTTTGCTTTGTTAGGCGACGTATTAATTCTGTACCTTCTTCAAGAATAGTTAAGTCAGCTGAGAAATTTGTATCTAAAACATATTTAGCTCCTAGTTTTCTTAATAAAGCAATCATTTTACCTTCTACAAAAGTTCCATCTTCCATACCAAACTCTTCTCCTAAGGCAATTCTTACTGATGGTGATGTGTTAAAGATAATAATTTTATCAGAATTTTTCATGTCTTCTTGAATGAAAGGATATTCATAAGTTTCATGAATACTTGAGACTGGACATACATTTGCACATTGTCCACAATTGATACATACTGCTCTATCTAATGTATCTTCTAAGCTATACGTTCCATGAACCCCAATATAATCTTGACAGATATTCTTACATTGACCACACTTAATACATTTTTCTTCATCTCTTTGAATTGATGGATTATCACATTCTATGGGTACACGAATATCCATTCCTAAATGTTTGCTCATACATTATCCTCCTCTTAAATAGTAATCGTTACTATTATTATATCATCATGGAAAATATTGTCAAACAAAAGAGATATCTATAATGATATCTCAGTTTATTGAATCTCTGAATCATTATTCAGACGATTGTGTATACTTTGCATTTTATAATCTAACTCTGATATAGACATTGCACACTGGATTAATTCTTTTTTGATATCTTCAGGAACATTATTATCAGTTTTATATTTTAATTTATGTTCTAATGAAGCCCAGAAGTCCATAGCTATTGTTCTTAATTGAACTTCTACATGAATAGGCTGTACACCTTCAGCTAAAAATATAGGCACCTCTAACACTAAATGCAAACTTCTATAACCATTATCTTTTGGATTTTGAATATAATCTTTTATCTTGATAAGCTTAATATCATCTTGATTAATCAATAATTGAGCCACAACATAGACATCATCTATATAATTACATATCACACGAATTCCAGCAATATCATGTATATGACGCATAATTTCTTTTTCAGTCAATGTCACATCTTTATCTATCGCCTTTTTTATAATACTTTCTGGCTTTTTTAATCTAGACTCAATATGATGAATAGGATTATGATCATATTTCACCTTGAATTCAGAATCTAGTATCTCCAATTTTGTTCGAATTTCTTTAATCCCAGCTTCATAAAGCTGCTCCATACGTAATAAACTATTAACATTTTCCAAAATTGGATTTTTAACAACTTGATTAAGAATATTCTTTTTTAATCTCTTATTATCCAATAATCTTATTTTATCTTTCTTCAACATTTCACAATCTCCTTACCACTATTTAATACAATCGAGATGAACTCATGGTGAACTGATTGAAAAGCAAGAAAAGAGTCTAACGACTCTTTATTTTATCAACAAATATTTTTATTTTCTCTGTTGCGATTTTTAGTTCCTCAATACTATAAGCATATGAAACACGAATGAATCCTTCACCAGCTGGTCCAAATGCTGTTCCTGGTACACATGCTACCTTTTGATCTTCTAAGAGTTTTTCACAAAACTCATCTGAAGATAGTCCTGTTGATTGAATGCATGGGAAAACATAGAATGCACCTAATGGCTTAAATGTTTCTAATCCCATATCATTAAATGTTTTCACAAGAAAATTTCTTCTTGTTCTATATGAATCACGCATTTTCATAACTTCTTCCTGACAGTGTCTTAAACCTTCAATGGCACCATATTGTGCTGGTGATGGGGCTGACATAATAACATATTGATGAATCTTGCACATAGCACTAGACAAAACCGAATTGGAAAGAATATAACCTAAACGCCACCCTGTCATAGCATGTGCCTTTGAAAAACCACTGACAATAATTACTTGATCTTTAATTTCATCAAATGATGCAATTGAACAAAATTCCTCTTCATAACTTATTTCTGCATAAATTTCATCAGATAGAATAATAATTCCAGTCTCTTTTAGGATAGGAACTATCTTTTCATAATCCTCTTTTGTCATAAATCCACCAGTTGGATTAGACGGATAGTTTAACAAAATTGCTTTTGTCTTTGGAGTTATAGCAGCCTTTAATAAATCAGGAGTCAATTTAAATTGATCTTCATGACGAAGATTGATAGCAACTGGAACTCCACCTGCCAATTCAACACCTGGGGCATAAGCAACATAGCCTGGATCTAAAACAATCATTTCATCACCTGGATTAATAATTGAACGAATAGCAATATCTATTCCCTCAGATCCACCCACAGTGACAATACATTCTTTTTCAGGATGATATGATACCTGAAATCTTTTTTTATAGTAATTACATATTTCTTTACGTAATTCTAATAAACCACGATTAGCAGTGTAAAAAGTACGTCCTTTTTCAATAGAATATATTGCTGCTTCTCTAATTGCCCAAGGTGTTGTAAAATCTGGTTCCCCAACTCCAAGAGAAATAACTCCCTCCATTTGTGAGGCCAAATCAAAGAATTTTCTAATTCCACTAGGCTTAATAAGTTTAACACGGTCACTCAACATATTTTCATAATCCATTATGGAGTCACCACCAATCTATCATTAGAACCATCTTCATCTTCAATTAAAACAACACCATTATTTTTATATTGTTTTAATACAAAGAATGTTGATGTCCCTGTCACACCATCTAAACATGCTAATTTACTTGCTACAAAGTGAGCAACTTCCTGCATTGTTTTCCCTTTGACTATAGCTACAAATTCAAAACTACCACTTAAGAGATACATTGTATCGACTTCATCAAATTTATAAATACGACTTGCGATTCTATCATAACCATACTCTCTTTCTGGATTTGCATTGATTTGAATCAAGGCAGTGACAATTTCAGCATGAGTTAAATCCCAATTAACAATTGTATGATATCCACAAATGACTTTTTCTTTTTCTAATTCTGTTAATCTATCAATAACATTATCTTTCGTTTCTTCTAAGGCGGCCGCTAGATCAGTAATTTTCATCCTTGCATTTTTCTGTAACAAACTTAGTAATAACTTATCTTCCATAACGATCACTCCTTCTTTTATATTATATTTATTGTAGTACATTTTTTTATATTAGTAAATAGAATATTATTGTGTTAAAATAGATTTATGAAAGGGGTTTACTTATGAAAACATTCTATGTTGCCAGTTATGGAAAAAATAATGATAAGGGAATTTATATCATGAGACTTAATGAAGAGACACTTGAGATGCAACGTGTTCAGCAGATAGTCACGCAGGATTACCCTTCGTATATGATAACTAAAGATCATGTTCTATATGTTGCATATAAAAATGCCAGTTCATTGAATGATGGTGGAGGATTAGGGAGTTTCTCAATTTATAAAGATGAATTAATTCTTAATAATAATTATAATTCTAGTGGAAGATCTTATACACATTTATGTGTTGATGATACTCTCCGTTATATTTTTGCAGCAAATTATCATATTGGTGCAACAGCTTCTTATCAATTAGATAACAAAACAATAACTCAGAAAATTTCTGCTGTAAGACATAAAGGACTTGGACCTGATCTTTTAAAAAGGCAAACTGGACCCCATGCTCATTATGTTGGTATTACACCAGATAAACAATTTGTATATTCTGTAGACTTAGGTGCAGATAAAGTTGTTATGTATCGCTTTCATCAAGGGGTATTATTAGAAGATGCTGATTATACTCTCAATGTTATTCCTGGTTCTGGACCACGTCACATGATTTTTTCATATGATGGTCGTTTTGCTTATCTTGTGAATGAAATTGCGAATAATATTATGGTTTTTAAATACTCTGAAGGCCGTTTTAGTCTTATTCAAGCTATTCATTGTATTCCTAGACATTTCAAGGGGTTCTCAAGTGCATCTGCTATTCGTATGACATCAACTGGTGAACATTTATTTGTATCTAATCGCGGTCATGATAGTATTGCGATGTATCGTGTCAATAAAGAATCTGGTAAAATATCATTATTGTATATGGTTCATACTGGTAAAGGTCCTAGAGATTTTCATATTATTAATGATCAGTTCTTAATTGTTGGCTGTCAAGGTGATAATCAATTACAAGTATTAACCTTTGATGAAGATAATGAAAAATTACTTATGAGCGACTCAACAATAGATTTACCTGCACCTGTTTGTATAGCATTTGAATAACAGATAGACTCTTCTTAGCATTAAGAAGGGTTTTTATAGTTTGAATATCTTAAATGACAAGGAGGGATATCTTGTATTGGAATATTATACCTGAATGTATATCAATTATCATTCTTCTTATTATATGGTCTTACTCTAGAAAAGGAAGCAATTTACCAACGTTAACAAATCAGTTATTTCAGGCCTGTTTTTTAGTCACATTTCTCGCTATATCTACTAATATTCTATCAACTTGTATGTTGACTTATACTCAAATTTTTCCAATTTGGATGATAGAACTTGTGACGACTATTTACTTTATCTTCACCCCTTTAATGGGAATGATTTATTTCTTATATTCATCAACTCTTATTTACAATCATACAAAACTATCAAAAATAATGTGGTTAGGAACCTTGCCTGGACTTATTTATATCCTTATTGTCCTTTCCAATCCTTTTTCACATATATTGTTTAGTTTATCATCTGAAGGTGTTTACAATCAGGGTTCATTTATTTTTATAACTTACTTGTTATTTTACTTATACTGTTTGTTTTGTCTTATCATTGTGATTATCAATAAGAAAAAAATAAATTATCATATTTACAAGATACTTAGTGTCTTTCCACTTATTGCAGTTGCTGTTATTGTTATTCAACAAATTTATCCAAATATTATCCTCTCTGGAACAGCAGCTACTATGGCTTTATTAATTATTTATCTTCATTTGCAAAATAAGCAATTAACCTTAGATTCTTTAACAAATTTACCTAATCGTTCTGAACTATTTCAAATGATGGAAATATTAATTGAAAAATATGGTCATGATCCATTTGTTTTGCTTGTTATTTCTCTTAGAGATTTTAAGAAGATTAATGAATCATATGGACATGCTATGGGAAACGAATTATTAGTTAAATTTTCAGAGTTTTTATCTTCCATTGCACCATTAAATAGTGTTTATCGTTTTAATGGTGATGAATTTGCTATTTTAATTCAACATGAACAACGTCATTTGGTAAAACAAATTATTGATCTACTTGATAAAAAAACAATCTCTCCCTGGATAATTCAAGATTATAGTTTTTATGTTTCCACTGTTGCTGGAGTTGCAACTTATCCTCAAAGTGCTACAACAGCCGAAAAGATATTGAATGCTGTAGAATATGCTGTTATTCAAGCTAAACGTGATTCATCGAAGCAAGTCCATTACTGTGATGAAAATATTATGAACAGTATCAATAGAAGAGAGAGAATTATTGAGATATTAAAGGATAAAATAGCCAAACAGAGTTTTGAACTCTATTATCAACCTATTATTGATTTAAAAACTGGTAAGTATGATTTTGCTGAATCTCTAGTGAGAATTCCAAACTCATCATTGGGTCCATTATATCCTAATGAATTTATTCCAATTGCTGAAGAAACTGGTCTTATTATAGAAATAACTTATCAGATTCTTGAAAAAGCATGTGAATTTATAAATCATTTATCAAAAGAAAATATTCATATAAAATCTGTACATGTTAATTTTTCAGCTTATCAATTTAATGAATCAAACTTATCAAATAAAGTCATTGAGATTATAGAATCACATCATATCCCTTTATCAAAAATAAAAATAGAATTTACTGAAAGCACAATAGCTAAAAATGTAGAAGTTGTTACTCATTTTGCAAATTATGTAGCCCAAAAAGGAATTCGTATGGGTTTAGATGATTTTGGAACAGGCTACTCTAATATTGCAACAGTTATTGGTATTCCATTTGGTACTATCAAACTTGATAGAAGTTTAATATTAGCTGCTATGGATAATGAAAAGTCAGCTGGTCTTGTTAAAAACATAACACGTTCTTTTCAAGATTTAGGTTGTTCTGTTGTTGCAGAGGGTGTCGAAACGAAAGAACAAAATCAGTTTGTAAAAGATTGTCAAATAGATTTTGTACAAGGCTTCTATTATGCCAAGCCTATGCCTGAAAAAGATGTTATTGAATTCCTAAAACATAATACTTAATCATATTTATTATAAATAAAAGATGAAATACCTTTATTGATAATTAAGTGTATTTCATCTTCTTTTTTATTCCCTATTGAGAAAAATAAACTATCTCTTTTGCTTCAAATTCCAACAATGATTTAATGGTCCACTTCCATGCCCTAAATCAAGATTTGCTTTTAAGGCCCCACTAATATAATCTTTTGCTTTTCGAACACTTGTAATCATATCATATCCAGAAGCTAAATGACTTGCAATAGCACTAGATAAAGTACATCCAGTTCCATGTGTATTTGGATTATCTATATGTTCACATTCTAACCATATTTTTTCATTATTATGATATAACAAGTCATCAGCTCGATCTTCAAAATGGCCACCTTTAATCAAAATATCTCCTTGATACCATTGACGAATATCTTGTGCAGCACGAATCATATCTTCTTTACTTTTTATCTTCTTCCCAGTAAGAACTTCTGCTTCTGGTATATTAGGTGTAATAATTTCAGACAAAGGTATCAGTTCATATTTTAATGCATCAAGAGCACTATCTTCAATTAATCGGGATCCACTAGTGGAAACCATAACAGGGTCAACAACAATATGTCTCGCATGATATTGTTTTAATTTCTTAACAATTGTATGTATTAATTCTGTTTCTGACACCATTCCTATTTTCAATGCATCTGGAAAAATATCGTTAAAAACGCAGTCAAATTGTTCCTCCAGAAAATCTGGAGTTACATTCATAATATCTTTAACACCTAGTGTATTTTGAGCAACAAGAGCGGTTATAATACTCATCCCATACACGTTATGTGCCATAAATGTCTTCAAGTCCGCCTGAACACCTGCTCCCCCTGTAGGATCAGTCCCAGCAATAGTCAAAACAGTATTCATATTCTATCCTCCATCTCTATAAATGATTCATAATGTTCATGAGCAATTCCACATATCTTGTCCCAATCTTTTTGATTAGCCTGATCATAAATTGCTTTTACATAACAACCTGCATTTACTGCTGTCTCAATTGCATATAATGCATCTTCTACAACGACACATTCTTTCACTTTTAAATTCATACTTTTTACAAGAGTTAAATAACTTTCGATCTCTGTTTTATTATATCCACAAGTTTGACACGAATAAATATTCTGGAAATAGTGGAAAAGATTCAATCGCATGAGAGCTTTTGTTGCAAGTTCAACGGAACCAGCAGTGAATGCAACAATTTGATAATTCTTATCAAAACATTTTTCTATAACTTTTCGTGCTCCTATTTTTAATGGAATAGATTTTTCATATGCTTCTTCAATAATATAGGTTATTCCTAAAGCAACTTCATTAACAGATTGTGTTAAAACAAATGTATTTTTCATATATAGGGCTGCTTCTTGTAAAGACATATGTTCCATAAGAGAATCTAAATCATCTGACCCTTGAATCCCAATACTTTGTAGATAGCGATTCCCTACATTATCCCAAACATTTAGAGAATCTAAAAGTGTTCCATCCAAATCAAATATGTACCCCTTAATCATTAAAAAGCCCCTGACATATTTCTTTAAGACATTGTGTAGCTTTATGAATATCTTTTTGCGCTAGAATTGCACTGATAACTGCAACACCAGCAATACCACTATCTTTTAATTCCAATATATTTTGATAACCAATACCTCCAATAGCTACTACTGGTATTTGAACAGCATTACAAATATCTTTTAATGTCTGAATATCAACATCTACAGCATCTTTCTTTGTACCTGTATGAAAAACCGCTCCTACTCCTAAATAGTCTGCACCAGCTCCTTGTGCCTCTAAAGCTTGCTCAACACTTTGTACAGAAACACCTAGAATTTTATTTTCACCTATTAACTGTCTCACATTGTGAGCTTTCATATCGCTTTGCCCAACATGTACTCCATCTGCATCTACAGCCAACATGACATCAACATTATCATTAATAATAAATGGAATTGCATACTTTATACAGAGATATTTTAAATATCCTGCTTCCCTTATAAACTCATGATTATTAAGTTTTTTTTCACGCAGCTGTACACATGTCACACCTGCTTGAACAGCCTTTTCGACATCTTCACAAAGTGTATGCTTTCCTAACCAATAACGATCTGTAACTAAATACAATTGCATAGCTTTTCTTATTGCCTGCTTATCTTTTTTCAATTTGTATGCCTCCATTCAACAATTGACTATTCATCATACTTAGAGCATCAATGAGATAAACTCGTAAACTTCCTGTCCCACTATTTTCCTTAACAATTTTTTGTTTAGCAAGTTCACCACTATATCCCATGATAGCAACTGCACAACTAACCGCATCTAATAAATTATCTTGATTAACTGCTATATATGCACCTAATATCGCACTCAACATACAACCAGTTCCTGTAATTTGAGACATTTCTGGGCACCCATTTTTAATGATATAAGTATTCTTAGAATCAGTTATAATATCAATAGGTCCTGTGATTACAATAATTGCCTCTGTTTTTTGACTTAACTCTTTAGCAAAACTTATTGTCTGCATTAAATTATCATCACTAACAATATCATTAATATCTGCATCTACACCTTTTGTCGTTCCCGTTCCTGAATAAACAGTCTTCATTTCTGATATATTTCCTCTAATCACACTCAATTTCACTTCTTTGAGTAGACGAAATGTAGTCTCCGTTCGAAATTGACTTGCACCTGCTCCAACTGGATCTAATACGACAGGATGTCCAAGTTCATTTGCCTTTTTTCCCGCTTTAATCATCGCCTCTACTGTTCTCTCGTTAAGTGTTCCAATATTAATGACAAGAGCTTGAGAGATTGATGTGATATCTTCTACTTCTTGTTGCTCATCTGCCATAATAGGACTTCCATGTACTGCTAATAAAGCATTTGCACAATCATTCATTGTAACACTATTTGTTATACAATGAACCAAAGGATTTTGTTCTTTAACATTTTTTATAATTTTTTCAAACATTATTTTCTCTCCTTATAATATAAAAAGTGATATGCCAAACAACGGTATATCACTTCATTTTTAAGTTTATATCCCTCCGTTGGCATTACCCAAATCAGGTGCGGTCGAAGTTCACAACTCCCTCTCAGCCTATTTATAAGCTCCCGTTCTTGATATTTTTATCATAACACTTGACTATTTTATCGTCAATGAAAAACAACAGTAAACTAAATATTCTCATCAAAAGACAGATTTAACTGTTTATCATTAAATCTCTAACATTATCTTGGTCTACATCACTTGAAATAGCTAATCCATATGCAACTGTAGAAATAGGAACTGTAACATATTCATTATGACAATAGTCTTCGAAGTCTTTAAGTATATTTTGACAATTGTTCTGATATGAACTTTGTATAAATGTCTGATAACTTTCTTTTAATGAGGAATTCATAATACTCTCTTCAAAATCTAAAATAGGTGAAGTCAATTGATGAGTAGTATATCGAAGTGTAGCATCATATTGAGAAGTCTTTTTAAGATTTAATCCAACTTCTTTAAGATTTTTATTCATCATATCATATCTTAAAGCTGATACTGTATCTCCTAAGGTATAATACTCAATTTCTTTTATATTTTTGACATTACGGTATGCTTTTTTTGCAATATCTAAATCATAAGTTTCCAGAGATTTCTCATTATTTAGTGAAGACAATTGACAATTATTCATTCTTTCATTCTTATCAAATCCTTGTTGCAAATCAGATTTATTAATTGAATAATAAATTGTTTTTCTTATATCTTTATTCTCTCCTACTTTATCATTTAGATTGAATTCTAGATAATTGAGATGAAATGCTTCATTAACTTCATAAACATTATGATATTTTGCTTCTTTTATATCATTTATGTGACTGGTTAAAGAGACTTCACATATATCTAAATTAAATTTATCTACTTCATTTTTTCTTTCTATAGTAGAAGTTCCTTTAATAATTATTTTTTCAAAAGCATATTTTGAAGTATGTTTATATAAATTCTTTTTTAGCTCTATAGATTTATTATGAGAATATTTTTCAAAAGCATATTCTCCAGTTCCTATAGCCCACTTACTATTTTCAACTGTTTTAAATATTGGAATAGATAATCCCTGGATATTAAGAATTGAACAACTGTTAAATTGAAAAGTAAGTTCATACTCATTATCTATAATGATGCCTGAAATATCATTATTTTTTCCTAATTGATAATCTTCCATTCCTTTTATAGTTTTACATATATCCTTTTGAGAATATTGACTCGTTGTTTTATTCAATTCTAAATAAGATTTTTTAACTGTTTCAGCATTAACAACATCACCATTAGAAAACTTTGCTTTTTTATTTAATTCAACCTTTGCTTCTAACCCATCCTTTGAAAAGATAATTTTATCTGCTAACATAAACTCTATTGATAAATCTTTTTTTATATAAACTATAGGTTCATAAACAAGACGTTTTGTAAGTCGAGAGGTTTGATCTTGACCAAGATAACTTTTTGATTCTTGAGGGGGATTTGTGACTCCTATTGTTAATTGTTTCTTTTGTTCATCGCTCTTCTTTATATATTCAGGAGAACCTTCAAATATAAGTGTATTCGATTTCTCTCTATTATTAAAGATAAGAAACGTTATAACTAGACATAAACCAATGAAAACAATAAGAATATATTTTTTATCCCACTTTATTTTTTGTTGATTCATAATTTTCTCCTCAATACTATACAGCCATGAATACATAATTCATGGCTGCTTGTTTTAATCCTCTTTACGTTTCTTAAATGCAATGACACAAATACTTACAAATGAACTGATTGCTAATAAACAATATTCTATAAGTGTTGTATCATCAGCAGTAATAGTGATAACTATATTATCATTTGAAGCAAGTTGATAGAATCCTGCATTCATATCATCTATATCTTTTGATTTAACAATATCATAGCCATTTTTTACATATTGAGAACTGTTGATATCGTCTGCTCTTGAATGAGATGTTTGTGCAACAATCATATATCCATCTTTCTCATACATCGGATGACTCAGACGCAATTCTGCTTCTAATAATTTACTATCACTTTCCCCATTATTTTTGAAAGGCTCAGTAACTTCCATATCTGAAGGAACTTCATGAATATAAGCCTGATAACCAGCAAGGTATTTTTCTTCATCAATTTCTACATATGAATCTAAATCATTAAATTCATAGTAGCCATTTTGATCACTCGTTGCTGATTTAACCATAGTTAAATCTTCTACCCATTGCCCATCTTTATAATAGTATCTTTGTAAGTTTACAGTTTGATTTGCTAATCGTGGATCTAATCTATCAATCTTTCCAGTTTGACTCGCATCTAACCATACAATACCACAAATTTTACCTGACTCATATTGTGTAATTCCACCATCTAATGAATTCAGTTGATGAGCTTTAATAAGGTCAAATCCTTTATATTGTGATTGAACACTTTGATCATTAGTTTTTTGAATAAAGAGAATGTATTCATCATTTTCACGTAACAGTCCAGTTTCTGCAATCAAGTCACTATTGTTATATTTTTCATCTTGAACTTGATATTTTGTAATTGCATAATTATCTGGTATTGATTCTAAATCAACATATACGTTATAGTAATAGAAAATAATTTCTCCATCTTCATTTGTATCATAAGTTTTTAATTTGTTAAATTGATACTCACCTTTCTGATTTGTTATCGTTTCAAGCGTAAAATCTGTTTCTTGATATTCACCAGTTTCAGGATCATTTACAAATTGTTTAAGAATAACTTTTATTCCTTCTTTACCTAAGTCTTCATCATTAAAGAGTCCATCATATTCTATATCATCAAAGATCTTACCAGTAATTTCACCTGTCTGAATTTTTGAGATACCACCATTCAACTCTTCAACTTGAATACTTTCAATGAGATCATAGCCCTCTTGATAATATGAGATATCCTGACTATCTGTTTGTCCAGCAATAATGATAAATGGTTCTGAACTCTCTTGGAATTGATACTCACTTTCGCTTATTAATTCAAAATGAGACGATTCAAGCTTACTATTACGTTCATCTGTATCAACACGATATTTTGTTATACCATAACCTTCAGGCAAAGTATCTTGATTTACCGTTACACGATATGCATATAACACCATTTCATCTTCATCATTAAGACCACAAGTTGCCAAGTCATTAAATTGATAATATCCCTTATCGTCTGTAACCTTGAAATCAATTGCTCCAGTTGCAATATATTCATCTTCACCAGGAACTTTTGCATACTGACTTAACATGACATTAATGCCACTTTGTCCACTCTCATCTTTATTAAAGATTCCATCATAATTTTGGTCATCAAAGATATAGCCACTAATTGAACCAGGATGGAATTTTGTAAGACCTCCATTAAATGATTTAAGTTTATTTGCTTCAATAAGATCGTAACCGTTAAAATACTGTGCTAATGTTGTATCATTTGATTTTTTAGCCAAAATAATGTATTTATTCTTATTTTCTTTCATTTTGAAAATATTGTCTTTTGGATCAATATGACTATAACCATTTTCTCCATTAACATGATATTTTGTCACTGCGTATCCTTGTGGTAAACCTAATAATGAAATTTGATATGCATAAAGAACAGTATCTCCATTATCTAATTGACCATGAGTTACTAAATTATCAAATAAATACTCACCTTTCTCATTTGTTTTGACTTCTTCTTTAATTCCTGTCTCTATATATTCTCCTCTATCATCAATGTAATATTGTTTGAGTACAACTGTCACATCTTGATAAGGCTTATCTTTTTGACTATTAAATAATCCATCATAGTCTAAATCTTCAAAGACGATTCCGTTTATAAATCCATTTTGATAAACAGCTGCTCCAGCATTGATATTGCTATAAGCTTTTCCTTTAACAATATCATAACCAAGAACTTCATTTGCTGGTGGAGTATCATCATTTGCTTTATTCAACAGAATTAAATAGTCCATTCCATTATGCAATAATTTTCCATCATGAGACCAATCACTATCTAAATGACTTTCATTTCCACGATGATATTTTGTAATTCCTAATTTATAATCATCAGTTTTCATAAATGCATCATTAACTTGTTGGTCTACTGTTAACTGATAAGCATATAAATGATAATTTCCTGCATCATCAATGTAATACGCTGGTAAGTTTTTAAAGTTATATTGACCTTCACTATCTGTTAATGCTGGGGCATGAACAAAAGACGTATTTTCTGTATAAACCTTGTGACCAGCTGATTCACTTACTACATATTGTTTGATATTGACTTGAATATCCTCAAGGATACTATCACTCATACCATTTTGACTTGGTTTTGTATCGTTTTTAATTCCATCATAGTTATAATCAATCCAAATATATCCTTTTAACTCTCCTGGTTCTACACTTGATAACCCAGCATCATAAGAAGAAATATCTTGATGTTGTAAAATATCATAAGATTGACCACTGACTGTAACAACCAAATCATGGAAGTTACTTGTCTCTGTGTGTTTCTTTGCTTCATTGGCAACAATGATATATTCATTTGCTTTATTAAGATTATAATCTTTTGATGATGATATATCTAAATGGCTATCCTTATCAGCACCTCCCTGATATTTGAGGGTAGGTTTTAAGACTTCATCAATTGTATCTGAATCTAATAACAATTTATACCCCATTAAGTATGGTTGACCACCTACTAATATAGACGTTGGTAAATCGCTAAACTCATAGTGATAGAAGTTATCAGTTCCTAATGTAAGAGCACTGTCATCTTTAAGCCATGCAGCATCTTTCCATACTCCACCATCATAATAATATCCCTTAATCTTAACCTTAACTTTTGATAATAATTCTTCTTCTGGAGTCGGTTCACTGCCAATAACTTCATCATCATCTCTAATACCATCATAGTTATAATCTAACCAGACAATTCCATCCAAATTACCAGTATCATATAATTTGAGACCTGCATCATAGTTCTTAGTTGCAGCATTTCCAATATCATATTCACGACCATTTAAAGCAATAATATGTTCAGGCAATGTAATATCTGATTTATTTTCAGCTATGAATACATAATCTGAAGTCAATAAATATTGATCTAAATTATTTGGAACCTCTGTCATATCACTTTGTTTTCCATCATTAACAACACTTTGCCATGTTGGGGCATATGTCTTAAATAAATTAGCATTCTTATCTTTATCAATACGCACCTTATATCCCATTAAATATGGTCCTTTATCAGGTATTTTTGGATCATAGTATGTACTGACAGTAAATTGATATGCACCACCTGTATTTGTTTTTACAGTTTTCTCATCTGGTAATTTAATCCATTGATTTGTATCACTATTGTAGTAATAACTTTCTAATGTGACAGTTACATCTTCTATTCCTAATTCATCAGGATCTTGTATTCCATTGTAATTCTTATCATCCCATACAATTTGACCAATAAATCCTCTAGAAGATTGTACAAATCCTAAATCAATTGTATGTGTTTTTTCATAATCTTTCCATGTATCTACATGTTCTCCAATAATATATGGAACCGTAAATGCCTTTGTTGTGGAAACTTTGTTTTCCAAAACAAGATCATTGAATTTTGTATCATCTGTAGGTATATTACTATAAATTGGAGCTGTTGGTTTCAATGGTAGATTTCTATCAAGATTTGTAGTTATAACTACATAAGTTTTACCTGGTACCAATCTAAATTCATATTCACCTGCTAATAAATCATCGACAGCATTCTCATTTGTGACATAACTTGCCACTTGTCCATCAGCAGTGATTGCTGGTGATGAGCTTATTGGTTTTTGAGTAACTGGATCAGCTTCATAAACTTCTACACGAATATTGCCAAGTCGTCTTTCACTCAATCCATCTGGATCTTGCATAATACCATCAATTGTAACATCTGATAAATCATCATTTGCATCTTGATATGTTTCATCCAACCAAGTTGTCCCTTTATACATATTTGTTCTACCAATACCCAAGTTATATCCCATTGAAATACGATCATATTTTTGATGTGGAGTTATACCTTGACCATCAATTGTTGTATTATCCTCATTGACAGCCGTAACTTGAATACTTTCAGCTGTCTGGATAACAAGTGTATCATCTTTCACTTGATATGCTGCTTTTTGTGCACTGCTAATCGTTGTATCACTTAAATCTTTAGCAGCATTATAAACAACATCCCCCTTACGGTATACAACAACAGGCGTATTTATATTCGCTCCTACTCCATTCATATTAGCCGTATTTAAATTCTTAGTTGTGGCAGAATACTCAACATACTCTTTTGGAAGTGTGTAACGCATATTGTATTGACCTGGTTTCAAGTTAGAGAATACGTAATACCCCTTATTTCCATAATAATCACTTTCACTCACGTATGTCGCAGGCTGACTTGTTGAATAACGGAATCGCTCTCTATCTGTTCCTGGATCAAGCAATACTGGATTTCCTGTTGTATCATCAAGAACTATATACTTTCCAGTTTCAGTTCCACCATTGAAATCACTCTCTTTAGCAACTGCTTCACCCTCTTTATTCACAGGTCTACCATTTTCACTTAAGAGTTCAACCAATACCCCATTGACACCTGGATCATCTAATTGACTATCATTATTTAAGTCATACTTAGGTGTTTTCAAAAGGTCTCTTCCAATATTGTATATATCTTCATATGTACCTTCATCTCTTTTACCATTGAAATCAATATCTTGCCAAATATAACTTCCTATGTATCCTCGCCCTGTTGGCGCATTCACATAAGTTCCAGCAACTGTTTCTTCTTGATGTTCATATTTTACATTAGCTTCAGAATATCCTCTACTTAAGAATGTATTCCAACCAGTAAAATCTCTAACTGCTTCAATGATTTGAGCATTACTATCTTTTTCATCATCGGCATTTGGTGTAATTGTTCCTAAATACTTTGGTACATTCTGTGGAGCATGCATTGTATAGCGTAGTTCTAAACGAGAAGATGGCTGTATTGTATAATCTTCTTTCATTTGTAACCATACAGTACGTATTCCTTTGACAAGTTCTTCTTTTTCACTTTCCGAAACTGTTTCTAAATAAGTCTTCAGTTGTTCAAGTTCTACAAAATATTTTTTCTTTTCAGAATCTTGCTCTACTAAGTTCTTAAGATTTGTTTCATTACTGATATAAACAGCATCTGGGATTTGAGGTAATCCATTTAGATCATTGTTTAATACTATTTTTCCATCTTGTTCTACTAATGGTCCTACCCATATCTTGTACTCAGTTGGAGCAATAACTTGTTCATCTGAACCAGCCTCTGCTTTAATAGCAGTCAATGAATTGATATCAATCCATCCATTCCATTTAGAGTTACGCGCTGAATTGATAAAATTTTCTCCATCTTTTCTTGTTTGATAAACATAATTGTCATCAACATATGGCAGAACATCATAAAGAATATTCTTTGTATATTTATAATTTGCTGCACTTGATAAACTTGCTGAAGAAATCTTGAATGTGTAATCTCCACCTTCATTAACTGCTGCTGGAACATTTGTCACATTACTCTCAAGTTCTGTATCTACAAGTTTTGTTTGTCCTAATGACTGAACAGTTGTAAAACTAATTGCAGATGTCATTTTTGTAATGGCAGTATCATTATACTGTCCATTTTCATTTATATCTTGTGAATCATATTCATATGCAGATGAGTTCATATTCCCTTGATCTGGTGTATATGCATTAAATGCACCACTCTTGAATGTATATGCTTTACATCGTAATAATTCTGCTGAAATGGCATTTGAATTCATACGTTGAATTGGGACCATAACTTCTACTTTTAAATTTTCACCTGGTTGCAATTCACCTGTAAAGTAGAAGTTTAGAATTTTACTCTTTTCTTTTCTATTCGCCGTTAATTCTTTTGAAGTGACAACAGGTGAATCATCACTAACTTTAACTGCTTTTATTCCAGTATTTTGTACATAATTTCCATTTTCATCTAAAATATACCATGTCCATAATGGAGTCTCTTTATCTAGATTCTTATCATATACTTCATAATAATCATTAAGATAATCTTTTGGGGCTTGACTCTCACTAGCTTGTGCATCATATTCTACATATTGAAGTCTTGATGTATCTAGTTTTTCGTTATATGGCAATGCTAATGTAATATTTGGGGCAGTTGCATTATCTTGAATAAGAATACCACTATCCTTGTCTATTTTCTTGTTCAACATTGTGACACGATATTTCAGCATTGTACTAGAAACATCATCTATAGTTGAGTTATCATAATCCCAACCAAAATGGACTTTATATTGACCATCTATTTCTTCAACTTTTGGTTTAAAATAACCTTGTTCTAGGTCTATTTGAAGAGTAGGAAGTTCAGGATCAATATAGAATCCTGCTCTATTAGAAGTAGATATCGTTGCGTACTTATAATCATCATATTTTGCATACGTATTGACAAAGTAATTAACATGCTTTGCAATACCGTCTGATATATTTTTAGAACCAGTAACGACTCTTGCATAAGCAACATTGTCTACAACACCAGAATGATGCATTATAGCTTCATCTGTATTATTTTGGGCCTGGTCAGAAGCATTGATTTCTTTATTAGCTTCCCCTTCTGAATCAATCGCCATTCTTAAACCAATAGGAACAGGATAATTAATAGCTGCTTCTTTAGCTGTATAAGTTGCTCCATCATCTGCTGAAAATCCTTCCATTGTAACAACCCATTTTAATTGGTAAACTGATGCATGACTAGAATCTGGGTGACTTGCTTTGTAAGCATTGACGACTGAATCAATCTGATTCTCTGAAATTATTGCATTTTCATCTAGATTATATCCATCCGATTCTCCAAGTATTGTCCAAACTGCCTGATTTTGTGAATCAACATAATTAGGATCTACATATCCTGTCATTGACCATGGATCATTTACCAAAAGTCCATAAACGTAAACTTTTAGATGATCATCATAAATAGTCTTATTTGGATAATTGTCTGGAACTTCCCAATGCCCAGTTCGTATTTCCTTAAGATGCGATATCATTTCTCTTGCATCTACACCTGCAACTTGTGAAGTTGCAACATTTGTTCCACGATGTGGGATATTTAATCCAGCAATAAACTGATTGACATTGGCCTGCTCATTAACTGCCTGAGTAATACGAATATCCATTTCATCTGCTGAACGAACATGTGCATCATCAATAACAACTATTGAAGCATTATCATCACTTACGCGTTTACGCAAATGACTTGTATCAATTCTAATACTTGCTTCAGGTTTAAGAACTTGAATAGATGCACTTGATGCATAGGCATAAGCATCATCAAATTCACCATCTTGATCATAATCATTCTTTAATGTTCCGTCATCATTCTTTTCATCATTGACTTTTTTATCATTCCAATTCACCAGTGTTTGTGGTTGCAATGTAAATGTTTTATCATACTTAGAAAGAATATCTTTATTTAGATTATAACCATCATAAATAATTGTATCACTACCAGCGATTTGACTTCTTTCATCATCATTATATATATGACCATCATGAGTCATAATATATTCACTATTTGTTGAATGAATTGTTGCATATGCTTCACAATAATATCCTGACCAAATATCAGGTTGTGATTGATCACTAGGATCAATTCCATCAGGCTCTTTATTGTCTATGCGTGTTCTAATTTTTAAAGATATCGTATCACCGTAAGCCAAGTACCCAGCTGGTTTATATCCTTGTACATAGGAATCATAATCAACGAAATCCGGATCTGCTGCTGAAATCAATTCAAATGTAATGATTTGACCTGTATGATCATCTTCTTGACTAGCTGTACCATCAGCCTGTTTTTGATAACCTTTGTTGATAACTCTAATTGCCCATCCACTACCAGCTAAAGTGCTAGGAGTAATTGTCTGTTTAACTGTACCACTTTGATCTCTTAACTCAATGATGAAATCATCATCACGCCATTGATCCCAACTTTCTTCATCGGCTGCAGTTACAATATCAGGAAGATGATAACTAAATACAAATCTTGAATGATAGATACTTCCTTGACGTGCATAATCTGTATTCTCTGTTTTATTTGTTAATACTGCTTCATACCAAACTTCATCACCATAATCAAAATCCTTTTCAATCTCTGGTGTTGTATTATTCATATCATGATCATATGTATAATTTGTTGAACCTGGAATATTTTCAGATCCATTTCCCTTTAATGTAGGTGTTTGTTTTCCAACTTCATTAGCATTAGCACTTACAAAATTTTGTAATGTTAAATTTGGTCGACTTGTTCTGACTTTAGTTGTATTGACAAATGCAACATCACCAATCTCTTTTCCAGATCCCTCATAATCATAATGGACTTGATCTTGATTCATATTAAAATCATTTTGTTGAGCTGTAATGGTACCAGAACTATCTTTCTGGAATTTAAGAACAAGAGCATCTCTGATCTTATTCTTTGATAATGTATCTGGATCCGTTTGTTCACGATAATCTTCAAGATTATAAACATAATCCCCATTAGCCTTTTGAACATTTTCGTAGATACGCTCCATTCCTTGTCCAATAACATAATGATTTTCACCAGTTATTTTATCATTAAGAATATTATTTGGAATTTTCCCAAAATTAACTGTTGAATTGTTTGCAGTTCTTGTCTCAATAATGGCATCATAGCGATTATCAGGTTTGAAATATGCATTTGAATTTCCATACTTATAAAGATCATTAGATTTATGACCAACAGTATAACCATTGGTAGGTATATCTTCATCTATTAAAGCTTTAAAATTATCTAACTTGCTTGAAATATATGTGTAATTGTTTTCAAATGAATCACCTAAACCAGAAAGCGTGTCCCCACTTAATGTATCAAGTTTTGGTGTTGAATATGCAAAGGTTTCAAATGAGAATGTTCGTCCTTCTCCAGACTTGATTTTTGCTTCTAATGCTGGGTCACCTGCTTCACTGTTTGCTTTTGCATAGAATCTCACAACATATCTTCCTTCGGTAACCACTTCCCCATCTTTGATAACTTCGTTACCATCTTCATCCAAACGTGGAATATAGATATATTCAACTTCTACATCATAGAGATCTTTTTCAGATCCTGTAAGTGCACTTCCATCTATATTTAATAACTCCCAATTTAATTCACGATTTATGTTTTCGTTTGCTTTGGTTGAGAATATTCCTATATTTGATGTACCACTACTGTTATCTACGCCAACTGGTGCAATACCATATGGAAGAATATTTGTAACAACTGGTAGATAATATGTTCCTCTTGATCCACCATCTGTCGCATAACTGTGTTGTTCTTTAGAGCCAGTTGCATAACTATTGCTATAATAATTTTCCCAATCAGAACCTAATTCATCATAATAGTACTTATTCTCAACATGAATATTGAAATCAGTTTGACCACCTTCTGCTTCTAAATAATAATCAGATAACGTTTTCCCAGTTTTATCATCACCAACAGTAGTCCATTGGCGTAGAAGAGGTTTTCTCATAACTGCTCGAGTACCTGTTTGACTATAACGGTCTTGATTATTTGCCAAGTAATATGAATAATTATTCTCAATAGGGATTCCTATATTGAATCCCTGTCCGTTCTCTTGAATACGAACTTCTTGATTTTGAATATTATATCCATTGATATATGGCATATTCATTGAGCCATTGTAGTAATAATATGTACCATGACGGAAATAATAACTTGATGTATTTCCATCTCCACGATACCACATATAATCCATGCCATAACGTTGATTATGCTGCATGTTTTCTCGTGTTGTTCCTTCCCAGTGATCAATATCAAGAATTTGATAATAATAATGATCAGTATTTGTTGTATCTTCAACATATGGTCTTGTTTGTAATCTATCAAACCATTCTTCATTATCATTTGTTGAATAGACATGTGAAGGAATATAGACATTCATCTTATATCCTAAATCTGCACCTCTGTTAAACCATTTCTTTAAATTTTCTTTCACAATAATTTTAATAACCCAAGGAGATGTTTCTTCTCCAGTTGGATAATCATCTTTATCAGCTGTTTTCCAGATTGGATCTTGTGCTTGTGTTGGTGCACTATACTTATATGTTCCATCTGTTGGACGCTGTAGAATTTCTACTGCAAAATTAGTATCATTTAAGACTAATGACGTATACGCTTCATTGACTCCACTACTATCTACACCATTAATAGAACTTAAAATTTCTGCTTTAAATTTACTCATATCAACATGACCATCATTATCGAAGATAAGTGGTTCAATTCCTCTTGGCATTGTATAAGTAAACTCTATACCCTGACTCAAATCCCAATCCCCATAATTGAGAGCCTGTAATTTTGTTGTGAACTTTTCATTATATTCTAATGCTACTTCGTAGTTATCATCTGTAAGTTTATGTAAATCATTTCTTTGATATTCATCTGTAGCAGATGAACGTCCAGGATTAATTTTGTAATTTGGATTAGATGGTCTTCCATCTGTAAGTCCATCACCACTCGTTGTTTCATACTTACGATTTTCAGAATGTGGATCAGTATTGACAAATTCACTAGCACTTACTAACCATGCTTTTTCTAAATGAATTCTATTTTGTGCCCAAATAATAGGTGTATCACTTCCCCAATTATTGATATGAAAGATTCTTGGTTCCATAACAATTTCATACCAGTCTCTATCCCAAGTTGAAACTTTCATGCTTGTTTTCTGACTTTCTGGTAATGAATCTTTGCCAGCGCCATTTGGATCTGTTGTTCCAGGAGAATAAATCGTTTTTTGCATATTCTTCAATGATGAAATATCATAGTCCCCAAGAACTTTGTTTCCACCACCATATCTTGTATTTGCTAAAGGATCTGTACTACCATCTCCTGGAATATAAACATAACTATCCTTTAAGAATTCCCATTTATCCACATTATCATTTAACTGTGCACTCATACCAATATCATGAAGTAAATAATCCATATCCATTAAACGATCACTATTTTGAATAGCGCGAGGATATACACTTTCGTTAGTATAATTATTTGAGAAAGGATAAGCCTGTCCATTACGGGCTCCATAATAAGATAAGTATTCTTCTTTTATCTGATAATATTCTCCAGCACGTGGGAAATAAGCAGGGTGCTGGTCATTTGTAGTTGATAAATCTTTATCTTCATCAACATATACCATTGGTAAATTATCTTTGGCAACTTTCAACTGATAATAGACAATTAAGGTATCTCCAATATTCATTGTAATTGGTTTTCCTGTACTATTATCAATAATAGTATATGTTTTAACAGTATAATGGGTTTTCATTGTATGATTAGCATCAATAATCAAGTCATCAAATGGTTTAGTTCCATTTTCATAAAGCCTACCACTCTCATAAATTGGTTTCCATTGAGCAGTTTTAACTAAGTCTGATTTTTCATAAATCATCTTTCCGCCATAGTCATATGATTCATTATTTTCAATAACATTTTCTCGAATACTATAATTACCAGCAACTGGATTGCCATCAATATCTAACCATTTGAATTGTAATGTACCTGATTCAACACTTACATAATCAGTAGGAATTTTATCATATATTGTTGGATTAATGAGTGTTCCCTGTCTTGCATTTTGAACATCTGATGCATTAACCATTTCTCGATTGATTAAAGTAATCTTTTGCCAATATGTATCCTCAGGTCGATATCCTAACTTTTGTTGAGCAGTCTCATTATAATTCGCACTTGCATCATTTTCTGAATCAAATACTTGTGGATGTAATATCACTTGAGGAACTTCACGATAAATCTCCTCTTCCTCTACCTTAATATCATTTAATACAACCGCTCTTTCTACTGGTATATTTGTTTCCACATCTCCAACCATAACATTTTTTGTTTCAACATGGTTTTGTTGATGATCAATATTAGCTGTGGATACAGCAAGATATGTATCATCCATGACACCACTTGCATCAGTATCTTGACGGATATCTTCATAACGTCCTTCACCTGTTAAAACAACATTATCAAATTCAATGATATCTTTGTATGGACTTCCAGATACTTCATAACCAGAGTAGACATCAAAATAAGTCCAACGTATTGCAGTGATTTGTGCCATTGTATCTTCATCAGGTAAATTGGCATAATCAACTGTCACCCAAGTGTCACTAGCTCTTGTTTTTGGATGAGATATCTTATACTGTACACGAATATCTTTCATGTTATCATAGCCAGCTTTTGTTACCAAATCATCAGGATAATAAATATCTCCACCTTCTGATTTAAGAATTGATACAGTTGGAATTTTTGTAAGTGTGAACCCTCTATATCTATCTTTATCTAAGAAGTCAACTGTCACTGTCTGTTCATCAACAAAATGCATTGTATCATTCTTAATATCTTTAACAGTCAGTGTTGCTCCTTGACCTTCAAATAATCTATCATTTCTATCAAATTTATATTCAATTGTTAATGGATCATTATCATAATATTTTAATGTATTATGCATACGCACATTATACCTTGATTTTGCTGGTAATGATGTATCTTCATCATTTCTTTGATATCTAAAGTATGATATTTTATCAGTATTACTGATATCATTTCTTGTTGTATATGGGTTTGGGTTTTGATGAGTTAAATCCCAACCATTATTACTCATACCACCATTTGTATAATCAGAAGAGTTATATCCTTCAATCGCATATTGTGCATAACCATGTTTTGCTTCAGCATAAATATAAGCATTGGTATTTAAAACTTTATCTTCAAAAGTTGTAGTTAATGTTTTCAATTCATCTGTTAATTGTGTAATAATTTTAACTTTAATATATTGTCCTGGCTGAACTTGTGTTCCCTCACTACCAATGACCAGTTCAATCTTACGATAATGACTGTCTTTTTGATCAGCATTTAATGAATAATCTTTTCCCGCTTGTATATTTTCTAATTTATCACTACCATTAGAAAGCGTTACTGATATATCATCAGCTGTAATGGCATGACCTGTTGCCTTATCAATAATATTTTCACTGTCTTGATCACTTAAAATGAGTTGCCAGCCAACAATTTGTTGCCCTTTTTCAACTTCCATTGTTAAATGATTTCTTTCTAATGGAATTTCTGAATTGTTATGTGATTTTGAAGACAAAGTGTATTCAATATAATCATATGGCATCAAATGGTTGAGATCAACTTCAGTTTGTTTTCCTCCTGATGTCTCTGATTTTTCTACCTTGTCATAAGCAAATAATTCTCCATTTGTTCCACGCTTCTTTGTCAGTTCTGGTTCTAGGATACTCACTGCATTTCGTAAGTTATAATCTATCAGTTTATTGGCACTTGTAACATCGCTATATGTATCAGCATTGTTATCAATTGAACTAAAGACAACTGAACTCTTTTCTACATAATTGTAGACTTGTCTACGTCCAGAAACAGAAGCCACTGAATTTGAATATGGAGAGTATTCATTTCCTGTTTGACCAAATGTTGGTACTGAGTTTGCAGTCCAACTATCATCTTTAAACTCCTGAATAGGTCTATCAACATATGTTCCATCATAGAAATAAGTATATCCATCTGTTTTAGAGGCTGTTAAATATTCTCCATTACTTAAAACTGATGTATCATCTGTAAAGAGTGGATTGTTTGCTTCTAATGTGATTTTAAATGATGCAACATAAGATTTTGCTAATCCATTTTGTTCAGTGACAAGAGAGGTATAATTTTTTCTGGCAAATTCTTCCATGTTAATAACATAACAATTTTGCCCATTGACACTCTTTATCGTATCTAAAGGTATTGTTGTGACGAGAAGATTTAATCCTGATACTTCTAAAGTATCTCCAGTCGCATTAGGTTTAATGACAATATCTTTACCATTAATCCTCATCTGAATTTGTGACATTTTAAACCATTGTCCTTTTTCAGTGCCTGTTGCTGTTTCATCATTTTTGTAAATCCATTGTATTGGAATATATAAATTTCTTAAGCGATAGAATTCATTTAATGCATCATCTGTTACAACCTTTTTAATACGTGCAGGTACACTACGATCTGTTGGATTATTAACTGTCTGATTATAGAGTTTGACACCAAATTGAACATTAGTTGGCGTAATATTTTGTGTTATCTTATGTGTTTGTCCATTAAGCATTTCATAAGAATGCCCATCACTTGTCAGATAGTCCGTAATCTGTTTATTTCCATCAGCAGTAACTGCATCTTTGCTATCAATTGGTGTTTTTCCCATTGCGACAATGTTATGCCCTGCTTTAAACGGAATACGATATCCCATAATATATGCACTATCATATGTTTGGTCTTTATGTGCCCAATCATCAAACATATAACTATTGTATCCAGTATTTAAATCATAATCATGATATGTTTTTGTTGTTGCAGTATTTGTTGCTTGAGCAATCTTCGTAGAATTATTTTCATAAACCATATATGGTTTCACTCTTACGATAATATCATTAGCATTGCCAAGTCCATCAATTCCATTTTGAATATTACCATCGGCATCTACATAGTTATAATGATTATTCTTAATCTCTGATAGATATTCTCCATTTCCTTGTATATCCCATAATAAAGCTCTAAATGATAAAATATATTGATGTTTCTTTAAATGAAGAACACCATCTTTTAATTCAGTAACAATTCCTTCAGCATCTTCATCACTCATCTGATCAGCAGAATTATCAAATTGAAGGGTATAATAGTCTCCTACTTTCACCAAATCAGATTTTTTAATAAGAATTGTCTGTTTGTTTGTATTTTGTAAGGCTTGTGTTTTTCCTGTTCCTAAAACAAGTTCGATAGCTTTATCTTCATGCATATAATTTACAATTTGTTTATGAAAATCAAGTCCTGTTGTCAATGTTCCGCGATATTCATAAGTCTCATCTGGCTCTATTAATCCTAAAGTATCATTTATGGATACATGGTCAGTATAACCAACTCTACCACTCCAATCATCTGGATCTTGACGAACCCAATTTCCTGTAACACCAGATTCATAATTTTCTGATGTCGTATTAAATCCAGCGTTGGCTGTTCTAGATGCTCTAGAGAAATTAATATAATACTGATTACTATCTCCAATTTTAGCTTGAATATTATAATCATTCTTTTCATCTGTTGTCGCACCTTTTAAAATACGATTAAAATCACGCACTATAACCACATCTGCATTTGAGTACAAATCATCTGCTTTGTATTTTGCTGTTGTTGCTCCCCATCCATAAGAATCAGTATGTTGATAATAATTTCTAAACGACCAGCTATTTCCAGATGGCTGTGAAGAAGTTCCTGTCGTTTGACGTTCAATACTGTTGTGTTTACTATCACTTCCAATTATTACAGAAGAACTTACAGATGCTTTTGCTTGTCCTACTTTGTAAAAACGACCAGCAAATTCAAACATATATTTAGTACTTTCATCACTATCATTCCACCATGTTCCATAATCAGGAGTATTAACCTTTGTTTCTCCATTATCTAAGGTTGTTGTTTCTTCCTGATTAATTTTTAATGTAATAACTGCACTTTTGATTGGATTTTTAGCATTATAATTTGTATCAGGAGATTTATAATAATTTTCTTCTTCAGTTTTAAAGAATTGTTCATTACTAAAACTTTCATTATTTTGTAATAGATTAATGCGACCATATCCTGACTCTTCTGCCTGGAAGTGACTTCTGATATCATTCCCATCTATAATATAAGAACTTCCATCACTTCTAGTCACTTCAATAGAATCAATATAATCCTTTGCTCTTTCATCAATTCTTAAATAATAGGCTTCAAAACTCTGTGTTGGTAAAGTCACATTCATTTTTACAGTTGCAGCTGTATTGAATGATGTTGCTTTGATATAATTCATACTTTGATGTTCTTGACCTGACATTGCATCATCACCAGGTAAATTTGATCCTGTATTAAGATATTGTCTAAAATCAACCGCATATGAACCTAATCCTTTATATCCTACTTCTAATTCAGAGTTATCATTCCAATACCCACCATTACGATAACGCATTCTCACATGTTCTCTTGGTGTTGCTGTCTTTGTAAACTTTACATTTGACTGATTATCATTATAGCCAGCAACAATCGTTGTATCATAATAGAGTTTAGATATATAAGCATTTGCAGTATCTTTTGTGTTAACAGTATATTTTGTATTATCTAGCCCACGTAATCCGTCTATATAATGAGTTGCAAGTGTATTTAAAATATGAGATGTATTTATTGGTGAGTCTGCCCAGCCATTTATTTCAAGGAATGGTTTTATATCTAGTCCATCATTTATCACAAATTTCTGCCCAGTCAACATAATAGATTCTAAGCTTTGATCTCCAGCAATATCTTCAATTGGAATAACAAAACATCCCTGTGAGTCTAACTGATATGTTTTCTCACTATTTCCAATTGTATGATTCATAGGATTATATGTCATTGTTATATTTGAATCATCACCAAACAGAGATTGTATTGGTGTTTGCTTTTGTATAAAAGTCATTTTTTCAAATACCCCATATTGTTTTAATAAATCTTCATATATAACAATTGACGTTGGATGGAATCCTCCATCATTGATTTGTGGTAGTTCAATCAATGTATCTACATCATCAAGTATAGATAAAGAACGATTCCATAATTCTACACGATATGTAAAATCTCGAGCATAAGGCACTCCTAATGTTTTTTCATTTTGATCAGTATTCGTATTTTTTGTAATATATCCTGATTGAACATCTCTTTGATAAATATCGTTACTTATTGTTAATTGACCTGATTGTACTGAGAAAGCAGCACTTTCTTGTTTTTTATCATCATCATTATACAATGGTCCAACTGGTTCAAATAATAAGCTTGCTTCTAATCTCTTATCTTGATAATAAGAATTATAAGAATCACTATCCCCATAAACATTAATAATAACAGAATCATTATTAACAATTAATTTTTCAAATTTTTCTGTCACAATACGAACTGTTTTTAATCTCGTCATGACACTAGAAAAAGCACTTGACTCAATAACAATATCACCATGACTATCAATATAATTTGCTAACTCATCTTGACCAATTTGAAATGTTGGTGTCCCATTCGTTGGTGCATCATAATCAAAAAATTCAATATGATCAATAGTCATTGCCTTATCATAACCACTCTTGATCACAATCTTCTCAGTATTAAAGCCCTTAATAAGTGTTTGTCCAGATAAATCAACATTTTTGACACTTAATAAATCTAAAGTCAAATGAACATTCAATGCAGCTGATTCAGATTCGTTACCTATTTTAAATTGATAATAAGTAGGATCTGTAGGGTTTAATGTAGAATTCTTATTTGGAACAATTAAAGGACTATTAATATTCGTAGAAGATTGACCATACCAATTTGCAGAAGCCTCTATTTTTGGTTTAATACGTTGAACCTCTAAAATAGCTTCTGTTGTTTTGACATCTTCCACTATATTTCCTATCTCTGCAACAGCAGGATAATCATTATATAAAGTTGAAAACAATCCATTAAATCTATGAACACCAGTCGCATTTGGAGTTCCATTAATTTCAACATAAGAATTTAAACCATTATTTAATGGTATATTTCCATTAAATTCATCAAAATTAATAATTATTTTCACCAAATGGGAAATTTGAATGCCATTATTTGGTTGCCATGCTGATTGTGGTATAGTTATACTCCCCTTAGAACTATCCAAATACGCTTGTAACTGACTCCATGTCAATTGTATCTTTGTACCTGTTGCGCTATATAAATCAATTGTCTTTATCTTCGAAGAATTTAATAGATCAGGACTCAAATAAATATTTGATGCAACTAATCCTATATAGGCATTATTGCTATTGACTTTGAGAAGACCATCTATTTGAAGATAACTTGGAATCATCATTGAAGTCGTACCAGTACCAACTTCAAATCGAATGGCTGATTGTGGATCAGCTAATGAAACAGCTTGATATTTTTCGCCACTACTATTTGTTAAAGAGTTCATGATATCAGTAACTGTTCCATCTTCTGCCTCATCATGATAAACACCAAATCCACCAATTAAAGGTTTCGCACGTTCCCCATCAATAATAGCTGTTACAGGATCTTTTATCTGCTGTAATTGCTTATCATAACCTGGGACAGATTCTGCAGTTGTATAAGGTGTCCAATTCCACCTTTCATAAAATGTATTGAGTGTATTTTCATATTCTAATAAATAGTTTGTTTTTCCTATAACTGCAATACGCCCATCGAAAGTTTCATTAACTGCAATTCTTTCTTTAAATGAAAATTTGATATCACGTGAAAATTGATAATCTGTATGTGAATCTAGATAGTCTTTAATCTTCTGATCCAGGTCATTTATTTCCCAAATATTCTTATTATCATTTGATGTTTGTGTAACAGTTGCTCCTAACTCCTTAAGAGAAACATACAAATCTCTATCTTGATCATCTATAAATTTTAAAGTTATAAATTCTAAAGGATCACTAGTGGCAGGAGTTCCTCCGTTTTCAGCTGTGGTATGATAAAACCAGTCTATTAAATCTGAACTGTTATTATTCATTTCTATTCTAATACCATTAAATTGATAATGTTCAGGCAATGTATCAACAGCGTAACTGTTAAATACTGGAGTATTACTTGTATTTTTAAAACTATCTAAATAATATGTTTCGTTTTGGCCTAAGTATCCGTTCTTTTTGGTAACAGGACTCTTATTTTCTTCAACATATTTATTATGCTCAAAATCGACTTTTTGTCTAATGAAGCTTGAAGTGACATCACTATCTTTAGACCATGCTAAATCACGGCCACCAAAATATATAGTTTGTTTCAATTTAACAGTATGACTATAGTCACTTCCAAAATTATTAACATATGGAACTGCAACATAATAGCTACGTTCCTCATCTTTCTTTAATTCTCCACCTTTCTCTTTATCAATCTTAACCCCTATTTCTCCTGGCATAGAGTAAATATAATTATACTCACTAGCCATCTTACTTCCTTCATCATCTATACTCCAATCTGAGAGGTCTTTCCCTGTTACATCCCAAATCAGCGCTCCACCTTCTCCATATTTACCACCAAAAGAGAAGTCTCTAGCATGATCACTAATATCAGTATTAGGTACAAGTGACCCTGTTGATGAATCCCACTTCCAAGCCATCATATCTTGTTCTAATACACCACGCCCTGCATTGTTGACACTATTAGGAACTTGAAGCATGAAATGAAAATAATCTATTTTACTATTTGCATCTTCAGAAGTATTTTTAATATTGACCTTATAAACTGCATAATTATATTTATCCCATAACACTGGTGTTGAAACACTTGTTATCTTTGTCTCCCAATTCAAATTTGAATTGACAATATTGATTGCTCTTAAATCTGATTTGTCCTCATTCCCTGATGGAGTAGACCCAGGTTGGATCACATATCCTGTTGGAGAAGGTTCGTTCGTACTTGAATCATAAAAGTTCACATAACTTGCCCCTAAAGCTATAGAAGCAGATGTATTCTCAGGTATAACATTATCTCCCAAGGTAAAGAACTTAAAAGTCACTTCTGGTGTTGCAGATCCTTTAAATAGATTTGTTGGTGTCGATTGAATTTCTAGTTGTTGACGTCGATATGCTTTGGCACCATCTTTATCAGATCCCCATTGTTCTTGATCAGTTGGCTGAGGAACAACCCAGTTTGTTTCAGTTGAACTTAACTTTGCTTCTACCCCTCCAATGAATTCGACATCTGGATTCTGTGCAATCACTTCATTACGATCAAAAGTTTGTAATATAACACCCGATTCACTATAATAAAACCAAGGTAGTTTTAACGTCATTTTCGTCCCTTTAGCATACCCTTCGTTATCATTCCATTCAGCTTTTATTTTAAGATATAAAGACATTTGCTCTCCAGTTGAAAGCAAATAATTCCCAACTCCTGCTGGTTTTAAATTTCCTCCACTTCCATCATTTAAAAATGAAACTGAGATAGCTCTCGCTTCTACGTTCGCAGCAAAAACATCTCGCAAAAAAGATACTGGCAAATATTGTACCAGCATTGCAAGAGTTAAAATAGAACAAACGATTTTTTTGGTCCTTTTTCTCCATTTATAAGATTTACGTATTTCTTCCATGATTTTGACCTCCCAAGTGTATATAACTTTTTAAGCGCAAAAAGACATAGAGCAACTCTTGAATTAAAACGATAACTATGTCCTTAAAATAATCTTCATATAAATTCAGTGAACTTTATCACTTTAGATTCTACATTCTTGATGTTAATGTGACATTTTATAACAAAATATCACATATTCAATTCATAGTTATCCTATTACAATTTAATCATGATAAAGTCATTAAGAGTTCTCATAATTTACTGAATCCATTTACTACATAATTGTTATTATGTAGTAATGTTCAAAAAAAAAGAAATTTTTTGTAACTTGAAAAAATTTCTTTTTTGATTAATATATTTTTATTGTATAAAAATATTGGTATAAATTGGAAAAATTTAAGAATATCCACTTGATTATCCCTCCAACGTCTTGAAAACCTTTACATTTTGACCTATAATGTAAGAGTAAAAACACAATATAAAATAGTAACTACTACATAATAACAATTATGTAGTAGTTTTCTTATGTACTAGTCATTTATGCATAAATTCATCTTTGATAATGAACGCAAGCAATTTTTACCACTCTTCATTGTGTAAATTCTTGTTGTATCTATAGACGTGTGTCCTAATAGAGAAGCAAGAGTGTCTAAATCCTTTTCTAGTTGATAATATGTAATTGCAAATAAATGTCTTAAATTATGTGGAAAGACTTTTTGGCTATCTACCCTTGCATCTTCACATAGCGATTTCATACTACTCCATATATTGCTACGATCCATTGGCTTTCCACCTTTCGTAACAAATATTGGTCCACATTTAATATTTTGTTTTTTACAATAATTTAGTAACAATCTCTTTAATTCAATGGGTAAAATGATTTCTCTTACCTTTCCTTTGTTAATAATGACTGCTCTTCCCTTTTTTAAAGCGTCTACTGTTATGTATTTATGTTCACTTACACGTATTCCTGTTGCACATATCGTTTGAATAATCATGTATAGTCTCTCATTATTTTTTGACTTCGCTGCAAATAATAGCCTTTTATATTCTTCTTTGGTCATTTCCTTATTATCGTCACCAAAAACACTTTTTTGAATTTTATTTAGTTTAACCTGACATTCAGGAATATTTAGAAAAACAAAAAACCTATTTAAAGCAACAAGCATACTATTCACACTTCTTGGTCTATACTCTTTAGCTAGTTTTAATTTATATGATACAACACATTCTTTAGTTATTGTTTTATCTTCTTGAAGGTAATTATAAAAAGTTTGGATATCTCTTATATATTTATTTATAGTTGCTGTACTTTTTTCTTCCTCTATTAATTCTGTTTTAAAACTCTCTATGTTTTTTAATGTTATTGTCTCTTTTCTCATAAATAATCCTCATTAACTTTCTTATTTTCTTTATTATATTTTAGCATAGTTAATTCAAATATTCTCCTGGTAATATTTGGTAATTCCTTACATTGATAAGGTTATATCAATTGAAAAAAAGACTGAATAACAAAAAAGTAACGCCTTTGCATTACTTTTTTTATTTCTTCATTTTAATTGTATAAACAACTTCATCATCTGTTTCTTGAATATCTACATGTGTATTAACACCAGCTTGTTGTACCATTTGAATTGCTTGATCTAAAGTATTCATAGCAATTTTTAGATTTTGGGAAATACTTTTTGCTTTTGGTTTTTGTTTTTTAGGTTCAATTTTTGCTTTAATTTTTTGCTCAGTTTGTTCAACATTTAAACCTTTAGCCATAATTTCTCTTAACATATTATTTTGTTTAGCTGTTGAATCTAATCTTAAAAGCGCTCTTGCATGACGTTCAGTAATATCTTTTCTTCTTACTGCCTCTTGAACAGTCATTGGTAATTGTAATAATCTTAATTTATTAGCAATTGTAGATTGTTTCTTTCCTACTTTTTCAGCTAATTGTTCTTGTGTTATATCTTGCGTATCTAATAATTGTTGATATGCTAAAGCTTCTTCTATAGGAGATAAATTTTCTCTTTGTATGTTCTCAACTAATGCGGCAGTTGCTGTTTGATCTTCATTATATTCTTGGACCATACAAGGAACTTCCTCAAGTCCAGCTAATTTACATGCTCGAAATCGTCTTTCACCAACAACAATTTGATATTTACCATTGTATGGTCTAACAACAATTGGTTGTAATAACCCATTTTGTTGAATTGATACAGATAATTCCTGTATCTTTTCTTTTTCAAAATGTGTTCTTGGTTGTTTTTCATTAGCTTCAATATCATGAATATCAATAAATTTATACATTGGTTCTTTCACTCAGTTCACTCCTCACAATATGTTTTATATTATAACATTATTCGGCATAAAACAAAAGTCATCTTTCTGATATTGCAAAAGAAAACTCCCCTTTTTACACACTGTTTTTTCTTCTCTATTTAAAAAAATAAATAGTTATAACTATAATGTCATCCATTGTATATATGAATACATTATCTTTAAATATTCAATACTAACTCTTTCCAAACTTTCGTTTTATTGACACATTATAGCACAAGTTCATATTAATTTGATGATAACACGCTTAAGAAATCACAAAGCTAACATTTGTAATCAATATATAATCATTATAAAGTAAAAATCAGGTAAGCCACATTTTTTGACTTCCTGATTTTTATTTTATATTACTTTTTTATTTCTTTTATAATATATCATTGCCATTAAACTTAATGAAATCAATATGCAATAGCCTAAGACAAAGTTATCGTCACCTGTCTTAATTTGTTCTGGTTTTGATGTGATTGGTTTTTCATTGACTTGAATTTTAATCAAAGGATTACCTGTACCATATTTGATATCACCTATTTCAACAATTTTTTCTGGTTTCCAGTAATCATCAACACCATCTCCATCCTTATCAACAGCTGGACGATAGTCTTTTGAATCTGCTTTACCGTCACCATCTGTATCTATGTTTGTATCTGGTTTCCATATTCCATCTGAGTTTCCACCCTCAGTGCTTGGTTTCCATGTTCCTGTATTATCTGTGTCGATATTGATATCTGGATGACTATCTCCATTAATATCTATATTAATATCAGGTATCCCATCTCCATTTGTATCAATATTAATGTCTGGTTTTCCATCTCCATCTATATCAATATTTATATCCGGTTTTCCATCTCCATTCGTATCAATATTCATATCTGGCTTCCCATTTCCATTTGTATCAATATTAATGTCTGGTTTTCCATCTCCATCTATATCAATATTTGTATCTGGTTTTCTATCTCCATTTGTATCAATATTGACATCTGGTTTATTATCACCATTTGTATCAATATTGATATCTGGGATTCCATCTCCATCTGTATCAATGTTAATGTCTGGTTTGCTATCTCCATCTATATCAATATTGATATTAGGATTATGTGTATCATATTCTAAGTCTTCTATACTGACATTAGTATTTGGTTTCCAGTTATCATCTACACCATCTCTATCTTTATCAATAGCTGGACGATAGTAGTCAACATCACCTTTACCACTACCTTTTGTATCAATATTTGTGTCTGGTTTCCATATTCCATCTTTATTTCCACCTTCACTACTTGGTTTCCAATTGCCTGTATTATCTGTGTCGATATTGACATTTGGTATCTTATCACCATTTCTATCAATATTGATATCTGGTTTGCCATCTCCATCTGTATCAATGTTAATGTCTGGTATACCATCTCCATCAACATCCACATTCACATCTGGATTATTATCACCATTCGTATCAATATTGACATCTGGGACTCCATCTCCATCTATATCGATGTTAATATCAGGAGTTCCATCTCCATCTGTATCGATATTAATATTTGGATTATATGTATCATAATGGAAATTGTCCTCTCCATATTCTACATTTATGTTTGGCTTCCAATTATCATCTATACCATCACCATCTATATCAATCGCTGGACGATAGTAACTCTCTTCTGAATGACCATCTCCTTTTATATCCATATTGGTATCTGGTTTCCATATTCCATCTTTATTTCCACCTTCACTGCTTGGCTTCCATACTCCTGTGTTGTCTGTATCAATATTAATATTTGGTTCCCAGTCATTATCTGTATCAATATTAATATCTGGAGTTCCATCATTATTTGTATCAATATTGATATCTGGAGTTCCATCCCCATCAACATCTATATTAAGATTGTCTATCTTAAGTATTGTCTCGTCAGTACTTCCTTTATTATAGTTTCTGTCTTCTCCAATATATTCTATTGTAACAGTTTGTCTTGTCCCTGGTACACAATAACTTTTATCCACATCTTTCCAGTCAATTGAAGCAGTACTATAATTATATTCAGATGGATCATCCTTAGTATGAGTTACTAATTTGACAGGATTTCCATATTTTCTACCATTAATATAGAATTGCACATACCCCTCAGGTGAAGCACAGTCAATACCTTCTCCATCAGCTGGAGAGACTTTTGCTTTCAATGTAACTATCTGATCTGGTCTAAATATATCTGGTTGTTCACTCAACCCATCTATTGTTAATTCTGATTTTGTATCTGCTGGCGTAATTTCAGCATATTTGAAATAAGTTCTATGTCCCCAATAAGCATCTTTAAATCCTTGAACAGTAGAATCTGCATATTGTGTAGATGTAATGATCAGTTGGTGTTTTCCCCCACCTGCATTGCTTCCAGAAACAATCTCTGCATTTTCTTCAGGTGTGATACCATCATCTTTTAAAAGCTGAGAACTAATTGCCAGCTTAGAAGCATCACTCAATGAACCACCTAATGGTATTGTTGTTGGAATATTAAGTGCTGCAACTGCATTTTTAATCTGATTATCATCTAACCCTTTCCCATCATATCTTTTTGTTATAAGTCCGTGAGAGAGTCCATCAATATCAAAATTAACATATTGTTTCAAAAAAACATTACCTGGAGTTCCAACATCTTTAGCAAAAAATGTATCAGTATTAAGAGTACCTCCTGAAGACTTATCAATAACATCAAGATCAATACTGACTTCTGACCCTACATTTGTATCAGGTAGCCAAAAATAAAGAATACCAGCATCATCAGTATATGAAGGAATACCATAATTATAGTCTATTCCATTTATCTTCATATCCATATTATCAACAAGTGTTGTTCCAACCTTATTTGTTCCCCAACTACTTAAAGAAATCTTTGTCATAAAGACTTTTGTAGATTTTTCCATATCTCCATAAGCAACTGTTCCTTCAATACTTTTAAATCTCTCTGCTTTTAAAGAACCACCTAAAACAAAAACATTAGCCTGTGATCCACCTAAATGAAATCTACTACTTGGTGCGTTTGGAATAACTGTACCACCAGTCATGATAATTTTATACTCAGTTGAATCTGAATAACTGTAACACCCATCCCCAAAAGCATCACCATGGGTTCCACCATTAGAATAAGTTAATCCACCATTAATTGTTATATTGCCACTTTTACCTTTACCAGTATTAGAATTGACAACAGCAGGAGAAATCGCAGATACTGCAGGGGTTGATGCGGTATGATACCCACCACCAACTCCAGCAGCATGATATGCACCTTTAGCCGTTATAACACCACCATTAATTGTTATATTTCCACCAGTTCCTCGACTTCCACCGCCTATACCACTTCCTCCATCAGAGGTTGTAGAGCCAGTTGAAGTTGTCGCATTAACAATTCCACCATTAATATTAATATATCCACCATTTTCTGCATCTCCACCGCCTATTCCTGCAGCAAAGGTATTTCCAGTAACAGTGAGTGTCCCAGCATGGGGACTGTCTAATAGAGTGAGACGATCACCTTTTTTTAATTGTGTTCCATTTAACAATGTCACATCATATGGAATCCTTCCTAATTCTGGAATGATATCATTTCCATTTATATCCTTATTAACAATTGAATCATCTATGTATAACGTTGTTGTTTCTCCACAACGTAATCCAGGATAGCGCGCTGCCCCTGAAACAAGTTTATTCGTTGTACTATCTGCCAATATAATATGAGCCATTGCCCCTTTTCCATCTCCATTTGCATCTGGAGTTAATGTAAATGGACTATTTGCGCTTGTCTTAATATTAACTCCAGCAAATATTAAATTTGCTTTTACATTTTCTGGAATAACAATTCTGTCTGTTGTTGCTGTAGCAGGATTCTTATTTTTTATTGTTAATGTTTGGTCACTTAGTATAGTCAATACACCAGATGCATACCTGTAGTCAGCATTCAACTGTCCACCATCTATACGAAAATTACCAACCTCTACCCCATCTTCTGCTTTTACAGTTCCAGTAACACTCAAGAACATTCCAAAACATATTGTTAATAATAAAATGAGTTTTTTCTTTTTCTTCATTTGCATTCCCTTTCCTTCCTTTAAATCTAGCGGTTCTACACTTCAAACATAGGTCCATCTCGACTCTTATAGACACTTAAATCAACTGTGCTATGAAAATGAATTCCATGTATGCATATAATTGTTTGTTTCATCTTAATCAAAAGAATAAGAATCATTTTAAATATAATAAAACTGGTTAATCTTTGATACAATTCTAATATCATATTCGTAGTCATAAGTTCTCCTTTCTATGTCTTTTAAAGCAGACAAAAAAAGACAAGCAGAAACTCTGCTTATCTTATGAATTTAACAAATATATTTGTATGAACTTATGATTTTTTAAATAAAAAGAAGGTTCGTTAATGTCTAGTTTTACGAACTTTAACTTATTCTTTATCATTATACCATATTTTAACATTTTTTGTAATTATTTGTAAAAAAACATCCTATTTATCAATGTTTTTATTCATTTATCATTTATAGATAACAAAAAACACCTCCTTGAATTTATAAAGGGGTGCACTTTGCTCTTATTTATAGAGGTTTCTTTTTTATTTTTCCAAATGGTCTAGGATACTTTTGGGGTGTTTCTTTTATTTTATGAATGAATATATTACATCTGTGATCATTTTCATTAGTGAGTGTAAAATGAGTTTCTTTCATAACTTTCCCACCAAGTTTATCTATACCATGTTTTGCTTCATTTAATTCTTCTTTTGCTTTTAAACCTTTTAAGGTTATAAAATGACCACCAATTCTTACCAAAGGTAAACATAATTCATCTAGAATATTTAATCTTGCAACAGCTCTTGCTGTAACAATATCAAATGTTTCCCTATGTCCAATGGCATAGTCCTCTGCCCTTGCACTCACAGCAGTCACATTATTTAATTTGAGAACCTGAGTTAAATAATTTAAAAAAGTTATTCTTTTGGTTAAAGAATCTACAATCGTTATTTTCAAATCAGGATAAACAATCTTAAGAGGTATAGAAGGAAAACCTGCTCCTGCTCCTATATCACATAAAGTTTGATTATTGAAATCATAATCAAATGAAATAGTTAATGAATCATAGAAATGTTTTAAATAAACATCTTCTTTTTGGGTAATAGCTGTTAAATTCATTTTTTCATTCCATTCAACTAATGTATTGTAGTAAATTTCAAATTGTTTTAATTGATAATCAGATAAAGAAATACCTTTATCATGTAATGCATTTATAAATTGTTCAATATTCATATGTACCTCTTAATAATGTTGTTTCAAATAAATTAATAAGACAGATATATCAGCAGGATTAATCCCTGATATTCTTGATGCTTGAGCAATTGTCAAGGGTCTTATTTGAGAAAGTTTCTGTTTTGCTTCTAATGAAAGATTTAAAACAGCATCATAATTAATATCTACTGGAATTTGTTTTTCTTCCATTTTCTTTTGTTTATCAACTTGCCTTAATGCCTTGTCAATATACCCTTTATACTTAATAAGAATAGTCACTCTTTTTTCTTCTTCTAAAGTTAAAGAGGTTTCACCAATATATGGTTTTATCTTTGAATAATCCATTTCTGGTCTTTGTAATAATGATTTTGCACTTATTCCTTCACTCAAACGTGTTGAGCCCAAGGTTTCTAATATATTATTAATTTCATGTTTTGGTGTAAAGCGAATAGTTTCAAGTCGTTCTATTTCATTATGAATACGTTCCATTTTATCAAGATATATCTGATAAACTTCTGGTTTGACAAGATGAGCATCATAACCATATTTTCTTAATCTTTCATCAGCATTATCATGTCTTAACAATAAACGATACTCAGCTCTTGATGTTAACATACGATAAGGTTCTTTTGTTCCCTTGGTTACTAGGTCATCAATCATAACACCGATATATGCCTCATCTCTTTTTAAAATTAATGAGTTTTCCCCTCTTAACTTCTTAGCTGCATTTAAACCAGCAATTAATCCTTGCGCAGCAGCCTCTTCGTATCCACTCGTTCCATTAATTTGACCTGCAGTAAATAAGTTTTTGATCACCTTTGTTTCTAATGATGGCCATAACTGTAAAGGATCAATTGCATCGTATTCAATAGCATATGCATATTTTAGAATTTTACAATTCTGTAATCCTGGGATAGTCCGAATCATTTGTTCTTGAATATCATGTGGCATTGATGTTGAAAAGCCTTGAACATAGATTGTATTCATTTCTTTTGATTCTGGTTCTAAGAATATTTGATGTTGTGGTTTGTCTGAAAATTTTACAATTTTATCTTCAATTGATGGACAATACCTTGGACCAATTCCTTTGACAATACCTGAATACATACTGCATTTATGTAAATTATCTTTTATAATCTTGTGTGTATCTTCATTTGTATATGTTAAATAACAAGGAGTTTGTTCTTCTATAGGAATATAAGATGTTGTTTCATAGCTAAAAGCAAGAGGTTCATTGGTTCCAGGTTGTAATTGAGTTTGAGAGAAATCAACACTTTCAATATCTACACGTGGTGGTGTTCCAGTTTTTAGTCTTTGAATACGGAAACCCAGTTCAGTTAATCGATCTGATAAAAATAACGATTGTCTTTCTTGATCTGGTCCACTAGGTGTTTTTTGATCACCAACCAGAATTTCTGCTTTTAAATATGTTCCTGTTGTTAAGATAACTGTCTTTCCAAAATATTCTTTACCATTATCCAAGATAACACCTTTAACAGTTTGCTCCTCTACTATCAGATTCTCAACCATACCTTCTATGATATCAAGATGTTCCTGTTTTTTGAGAACTTTTTGCATATATCGCGGATAAGCTTTTTTATCAGCTTGTGCACGCAATGATTGAACACCAGGTCCTTTAGCAGTATTTAGCATTTTTAATTGCAAATATGTTGCATCTGATGTTTTTCCCATTTGTCCGCCTAAAGCATCAATTTCTCTGACTATTATCCCTTTTGCAGGACCTCCAATTGATGTATTACATGGTAATGAACCGACATTTTCAAAATGGGATGTTATTAATAAAGTTTTCATACCAATTCTAGCAGGAGCTAAACATGCTTCAATGCCAGCATGACCTCCTCCAACAACTATAACATCATACATAATTTTCTCACTCCTTAATTGCTATTCAATATTAGCACAAATCAATAATATTATCAATTTTATTTGATTTATGCTATAATGAATTGAGGTGAGTTTATGAATCCAAAAGATATCTTAAATAAATATTATCATTTTGCAGTTATTGGTGTTTCTCCAAATAAAGAAAAATTTGGTTATAAAATCTATCAAAGATTAAAAGAACGTGGTTATGATACTTATGGTGTTTCACCTTTATATGACAATGTTGACAATAATCTACTCTATTCATCTTTAGAAGATATTGAAAATCCAATTGATGTTGTTGTTTTTGTCACCAAAAAGGAACATGCATATGATTATGTAGATGAAATGACAGGTTTAGGAATCCATTATGCATGGATGCAACCTCACACATATGATAACGAACTATTAGAATATATGAAAAGTGTTGGTATAACACCTATACTTGCATGTATTCTTGTTGAAACTTCTTAATGATAAGAAGTTTTTTTTGTATTATGATATACTAAAGATAGGAGGGGTAATCTTATGAAATATTTAAAAATCTATCTACATAATTATTTTCTCATTTATCTTATTTTATCAGTATTTGCATTTTTCTTTATGTTTTTCTATCAAATCTATACTTTCTTTATTATTCTTTTTCTCATCTGGTACAATTACTTTCTGCATAAGAAGAAAAAACTGACAATAGATATTTTTCATTTTAACTATGTTATCTCATTTTTATCGCTATTAGTATTATGTATCTGCTTGCTTCTTTCACAAGGATATTATACAAGTCCTTTTTGGATACCACTTTATATCATCCTAGCACCTTTTGCACCACTATTTTTCTCTTTTCAGTTTTTTGGTCTTTTCATAGAAGCTTTTATAGTTATTCTCATTCTCTTATTTGCTAATTGTCTCTTCAGCTTTCTTTATTTAAAACCAAAAATAGATTATAAAAAAATGATTATATCCTTTCTCTGTATTGGTTTTCTTATTTTAACAACACAGTATGCCTATACCAACAGACCAGCTATCAAATATAAAGGACATGATTTTGAATATATGAACGGTTATTCCAGTACTGACTTGTCAGCATTTTTACCATATGCCACAAATAGTCAATTGATTACTTTAGAAGAACCTAGTCAATTGATTATTGAAAATGAGAGTGACATGCCTTATCTAGATGGTGCAGAAGCCTGCTATCCTGTTTACAGTGCTATTGCTAAAGCAGTTTATAAAGATATAGATAAAATTGAAGAACATTATAAGTCAGATTATTCACATAGTAATGGCAAAATTGTATCATTTACAAATACTTCTGTAGGTTATAGTCGCTTGTTTAATGGTGAGATTGATATGTTTTTTGGTGCTAAACCTTCACAATCACAGCTTGATGAAGCCAAAGACCTTGGTGTTGAATTAGAATATACACCCATTGGCAAAGAAGCCTTTGTTTTCTTTGTCAATCAAAATAATCCTCTTAATTCATTAACGACTCAACAGATTAAAGATATCTATCATGGTGATATTACTAATTGGAAAGAGGTAGGAGGAGATTCTCATGATATAGTTGCATTTCAAAGACCAGAGAGATCAGGTAGCCAAGCTATGATGAATTATTTCATGGGTGATGTAAGTCTTAAAGTTCCATTGACATATGAAATGCAATCGGCAATGGGTGGTATTATTACTGAAGTTGCTCAGTATTATAATGAAGATGGTGCAATTGGATATACATTTAAATATTTCTTAGAAGGTTTAAATCAGGAGGAAAATGTAAAGATATTATCTGTTGATGGAATCTATCCAAATGTTGAAAATATTAAAAATCAGTCTTATCCAATATCAACATTTCTTTATTGTGTAACCTTAAAATCAAATGAGAAAGAAAATGTAAAAAAATTAAAAGAGTTCCTGCTTTCCTCTCAAGGACAGTACATTATTGAGAAAACAGGATATTGTGGTTTAAACTAAGCTCAGAAATGAGCTTTTAATTATGATAAAAAAGCGCTTTTTACCTGCTTAATGGTATTTACGCTTATTTCAATAAATATTTTATAGATATATTATCATACTAATCTTTAATATCTATCATGACTAATTATTACCGTTATGAAATACACTTCAACTTTGAAACTATATATCTTCTTTTAAAGATAAACCCAATGTATTTCTCTTATGACTAACGCTTAAATGTTGCTGAAAAATCTACAAATGAAACATCAAGGACAGATATTGAAAATTCAATAGGTTTCCCATTATCTAGATAACCTATATCTTCTATTAACATAATAGGATTTTTTCCATCTAAAGATAATGCTTTTTTAATATCTTTATCAGGTAGTCCAGGTTTTAATTTTTCTCTAATAATTGATATTTTATAACCTTTACTTTCAAGATATTGATAGAAATGTTGAGAAGCTGTATGTGCATCTTCTACAAAATTATCAATAAGTGATTTATTAAAATATGAACGTGAAAATGAAGCTGGTTTATTATCAGCGTATCTAATTCTATCCATAAACCAAACTTCCTGTCCAACTTCTATTTCTAAGTATGTAGCGACATCATGAGGAGCTGGAACAACTCCTGCATCTAGAAATTCTGTTTTACAAATAAAACCATTTCTGTTAATAACTCTATCGATTTTATAGATACTTGTATTAAAGGCATCAGATTTTTCATCAATTTTTGATTGGGGTGAAACAAATGTTCCTATTCCTTTTTTACGATAAAGATAACCTTCATTAACTAATTCATTTAAGGCTTGTCTAACAGTTGTTCGACTGACATCATATTTACTAATGAGCTCAAATTCAGTAGGAATAGCTGTATCCTCTTGATAAATACCTTCATCTATAGAATTCATAATAATTTGTTTAAGTTGATAGTATAAAGGTAAAGGTAAATTTTTATCTATATGATATTGCATATATTCATCTCCTCAATTGATTTTTATTTATTTGATTATACCATTTTTTGGTAACTTTTATAACGTTATAGTGAATATTTATCAAAAATTAGGGTATAAAATACCCTAATTTAATGATAAGCATCTCCCATATCCATATAACACTCTAATATCGCAAGTTCTTCATGATTGGCATCAAAAGGTTTAATCACATACTGCCCTACACTTGCTGGTATAAAGACAGCTTCTGCATAATGAATAGTTATAGGTTCAAACTTTTGTAAAGGACTGATGATTTGTGCTTCTTCTCCTTCTACTAAAACATGAAGTTTTACATGATCTTTTGTTTCAAAGAAAATAGGCTTATGAAACCAGTATCGATCTACTTTTAATAATTCATATTCCATTGTTCCACTGTGTTCTTTACGCCATCCACTTCCTCTTGCAACTTCACTTTTCTTAGAAATCAGATGATTTTTAACAAATTCTGTTTGATACTCCTCTTGAATAACCTTTGCTCCATGTTCAATGTTAATTGGTCGTGGTTTGCCATCAGCATCAATACGTCCCCAATCCCATAGTTTAAAAGTTTGAAAGCCAATCGGATTAATTTCCAACACTAATGTATCTTTACCTGAAGCATGAATTGTTCCACTAGGTATATAAATATGATCATGTGTTTTCATAGGAAAACAATTTATATATTTTTTATCATCAAATTCTCCTGTTTCTTGAGCTTGCTCGAATGCTTTAACAATTTCATCCTTTTTCACTCCATCTTTTGTTCCCAAATAAACACAAGAATTTTCATTCGTATCAAGCATATAGTAACTTTCATAATGTCCAAATTGAGAATTAAAAACTTCTTGTCCATATGCTATATCAGAGTGAACTTGTAAACTCAAATTTCCTCCACCCCATGTATCTAAGAAATCGCAGCCAACTGGACAATTGTATCCAAACCAAAAATAATTTTGGTGCCCTAAAAAGTTTAATGGCTGATATTGAATAATATCTCTTCCAACAATTCTAAACTCATGATCACCAATTTTCGCTAAGGCATTTTGTGCGTTCATCCAGCCTGTCATTCCCCATGCTGTATTTTCCTTATCCAATCCTCCATTTAAGACATCTTTGCACCAATGTCCTCCCCAAATGCCACGGTTAAAGAATGGTTCTAACTTAAATGGATGACTTGCAAAATAATTTAATGCTTTTCTAAAATCATCTCCACTTATCATAACAGGAGCATATTCATCATCCCCATCAATAACATAATCCATATGAGGAAACATATGTCGTTTATGATTATCCAACAAACGTGATTCTACAAAGTTAAACCGTTTTTCTTTGGTTAGTGGATCTTCATTCTCATTATGTGCTCCCCAGTTCGACAATGCTGAGAAATAACCATCTTTAATACGTTGAATAGTTATATTGTTATAAACGAAAATATCGCCATGAGTCATTATTCCTGCACCAACTCCAAAAATAACAACCAACCCTGTCGCTTCTTGAATTTTCTGTTGTGCCAAGACAACTTTATCTAGATCAAAGTATTGTTGAATATCACCTGTTACAAAAACACCATTAATACGATCTTCGGTAATAAACTGTCCTAGTCTTTGTTGAATCATAGCTTCATTGTATTTGATTTCATTCATATCAATAAATAATTGTGGATTTAATAAATCAATGATTTTGTCTTTGAGTTGTTGGTGATTAATCTCATAATAAGAATCAATTACCACAACACATGGTTTTTTAAATGTTTGAACTTGTTGATATATAACATTGAAAATCTCCTCGTATCCCAAATATGATGTTGTCTGAGGTATTTCAAAGACAGGATGCAAATCAAAGTTAGGTGAGCGTGTTTTTATTTTTTCATACATATTTTTATCCTCCTTTTAAATATCCATATAAATTTCTAACAGAGCACATTCAGTATTTTGAGATTTTCCATATGGTCTTATTGTATATTGTCCAGCTGCTGCTGGAACAAAAACAGCTTCAGCGTAATGAATAACCATAGGTTCAAAACTTTCATCTAAGCTTTCAATAATAGCTTCTTCACCTTCAACAAGAACATGAATCATAATACAATCATTTGTATCAAAATGAATAACATTCTTAAACCAATATCTATTGACTTCCATTGGTGCCTCAAATGGCATTGTTCCACTTCTTTCTTTTCGCCATCCATATCCTGAATCTACCTCAGGATGTTGAGATATAAATTGATCTTTTATCATTTGAGTTTGAAATTCTTCTTGAATAACATTCTTTCCATGTTCAATATGAATTGGACGTGGTTTTCCATCATAATCCAAACGACCCCAATCCCATAACTTAAAAGTTGTAAAACAAAACATATCTATTTCTAATGTTAAGGTATCTTTTCCAGATGAATGGATTGTTCCTCCAGGTATAAAAACATGATCATGTTTTTGAACAGGAAAGTTATTTATGTACTTTTCATCATCAAATTGACCTGTTACTTGAGCAGTTTCAAAGGCATCAACCAATTCATCTAATTGAACACCATCCTTAGTTCCTAAATAAACGGAACTGTTCTCATTAGCATCTAAGAAATAATAGCTTTCATAATGACCCCAAGAGGAGTTAAACTCTTCTTGAGCATAAGCAAGAGTTGGATGAACTTGCAAACTTAAGTTTTCTCCTCCCCATGTATCTAAGAAATTAACATGTAAAGGACAACGATATCCATATAAATACCAAATCTTATATCCCAGTAACTCTTTTGGAGCATACTGAATTAAATCAGTCGAAGGAAACTCAAATACACAATGGTTAATTTCAGCAGCGACTGCCTGCCAATCAAGAAATCCTGTGATTCCCCATGCTGTATTTTCTAATTCTAAACCTGCTCCCAAGACCTTTTGACACCAATGTCCTCCCCATACTCCTTTAGAAAAAATAGGAATAGGTTTAAATGGACTTGTTACAAACTGATGAATCATATAGTCATAATCTTTATGTGTTAACATCACAAAATCATTATCACGATTACAATCAATAACATAATCACAGTTTTTCAATATCGCTCTTTTATGTTTATCTAAAACTCGGCTCTCTAAGAAAGTAAAACGTTTTTCTTTACGTAAATATTCTTCTTCATAATTCTGTGCTCCCCAGTTATCCATTCCATCCATAAAACGATTCTTAATTGTCTGATAACTCATTGAACCATAAACAGATAAATCACCTGTGTGTATTAAGCCTGCTCCTACTCCATAGACAACAATCAATCCCTCTTCTTCATGTATTTGCTTTTGTAATAAAGCTATTTTATCTGGATCGAAGAATTCCTGTATCTTCGCAAAACTAAAAACACCATTCACTCTATCATCTGTTATAAAGCAATGAAATTTCTTTGATATCACTTCTTCTGGATATTTTGCTTCATCTACACAAATAACATGATCTGGATTTAAAGCATTTATAATCTCTTTTTCTATAAGTGTTTGATTGACACCATAATAATAATCAATACAAATGACAGTTGAAGGTTTAACAATATGTTTCTTCAACTCATCAACAATTGCTTGAAACCCTGAAAAAACATATTTACAATCAATCTTTTTCATAGGATATAATTCAAAGTTAGGATTTCTTTCTTCTACTTCATACATATACATACTTACTCTATTAGCCAGAATAAGCCAATAAAGTCATTTCTCCTTTCCATAATAATTTTTTTGTGTTGGCTGTAATCAGGAAACTATCTCCTGCTTTTAAAGAAACACCATCAATCTCACCATGACCCTCAATAACAAAAGCTCCTAAATAAGATTTGGGCATAGACAGTTCTCCAACACCTGCAATAACATATTTAAAAACTGAAAAATTTTCATTATCTGTTAATTTTATTTCAGTAACACCACCATTTTGACGATATTGATAATGTGTATCCTGGCAAACAAAAGGTATTAAAATATTTTCTTTTGCAAGTTGAATATGTGTATCTCTTGGTTTCCCTTGACGATCTAATCGATCATAATCATAAAAACGATATGTAATAGGACAAGGATTACACACCTCCATAAATGTTGTCCCTTTTTGAATGGCATGTAATGTTCCAGCTTGTATATTATAAAAACTTCCTGGCATAATTGGATATCGTTTTAATAGTCCCTGCCAATTTTTCCTATCAATATAATTCTCTAACTCTTTCAATGTTTTGGCATTATGACCCATAACAATATCTCCATGAGAGTCACAATCTACAATATACCAACTTTCACTTTTTCCATGTCTTCCTAAATTCTTCATGGCAAATTCTTCTGTAGGATGGACTTGTACACTTAAATCAGCACAAGCATGAGCAATTCCCATAGATACTGGAAGATGTTCCCATTTTAAAGTTGAAGGCGTTCCAAATAATTCAGGATGTTCATCATATAATTCATTTAACTTTCTTCCCTGATATTGACCTGTTAAGATTTCATTTGCATCTTCTGGTAATCCACTCATTGCTCCTAAGCCTGTAATCTCATTGATAGGCATACCTTTAGGAACATATTTTTCAACATGATATTGATAGACTAATTTTCCATTTCCCCATATTGCTGTAGAAAAAGTCGGTTTTAAAAATATATATTTCTCATTCACTCATTTTTCATCTCCTTCCAAACACTCTATTGCTTCACTTACTGAACAAACAACTTTATAAGCAGCCTTTTTAGCTTTTGGATGACCATGTTGCATACAAAAACTTTTTTGTACAAGTTGCATCATACCTATATCATTTTGGCTATCTCCTATAACCGCTGCATCTGTAATGGGTATATTATTGTATTCTAAATATGCTTGAATTCCTTTTTCTTTTGTTGCATTAGGCATAGTTAAGTCAAAACTTGTAGGTGATGTGACTTTACATTGTAGAAAATCTTCCTTGAATAACTGTTGATAATCTTTTATAAAATATTGAGCTTGTTGAGCAGTTTGAAAAATATAATTCACATGAACAATAGGTTTGTTTTTATTGCGTAAATATTCGTTTATTGAATATGGATATATACACTGGTGTTTTATTTCACTATCAAACAAATGGTAGGCATAAGAATCTATTTCACCAAATATATACATGTTTTCAATATTTGTGACTTTTAACATAGCTTGATAAGACTTTAACTTTTGATATAACGCTTCTAATTTATATGAAGAAAAGGGATATAGTTTTGTGACTTTATGATTCATATAGATTTCTGCACCATTCCAGCCAATACAATCAAAATCAAATTCATGAAACTTATCTGAGATGTTATTTAAGAAGGAATGATGGCGTGCAGTAGCAAGCACAAATAAATGTCCACTATCTAACCATCTTTTAATAGACTGCTGATCCTGATAAGTTATTTCTTTTGTTTTAGGTTGTAACAATGTATCATCTAAATCACAAAATATCACTTTAACCATATCCCTCACCTCATTTATACAATTCCTAATACACCTAAGACAATTGCAATTACTAGATAAACTCCAATTAATTTGACAGCACTCATTTTCTTTTTCTTTAATAAATAATATCCTAAGAATACTAAACACATTGGAATCAGTTTTGGAAAAATTCCATCTAATATTTCCTGAAAATTAATCGTACTGTACTCACTCACATATTGAGCAGTAATTGTAAAGTTAACATAACTAGCAGTAATAGCACCAACAACTGTTAAACCCAAAACTGACATTGCATCTTGAATTCTAGACATTTGTTTTCCCAATAAAACATGAACTGCCTCTCGCCCTGATTTATAACCTTGCATATAAAATAATCTTGATAGGATGATATTGGCAGCGTAGAGAGCAATCACTGCAAAGACAGCACCCATTGCACTTCCACCTGATGAAAGCCCAATTGCAATACTTAAAATAATCGGAGGAAGTGTTGCTTGTGTAACTGCATCTCCAATACCTGCCAAAGGTCCCATGAGTCCAACTTTGATACTGTTAATGAACTCATCAGTCATCTCTGTACCATTACCTCTTTCTACTTCCATAGAAGCAACTATACCATTAACAACTGCACCAAATACAGGATTTGTGTTATAGAATACTGCATGACATTTGAGACGTTTAACCATTTTTTCTGGATCATTTCCATAAAATTTCTTAAAAATAGGCAACATAGAAAGAATAAAACCAGGAGCCTGTAATCTTTCATAACCAAAAACTGTTAAACAATATTTAAACCATGAATACCAGCTTTTATTGACTTCTTCTTTTGTAAGTGTTATTTTCCCATTTTCTAATTCTTCTTTTTGATCTATTTTTTCACTCATAATAATTCGTCCTCCTCATCTTCAGATTGACTAGACTGATTACCTGACTGGTTTCCCATAAACATATAATACATAACTGCTAAACAACTTCCAATAACAGCAGTTGCTACCATGTTTAAACCTAAAAATGTAATACATACAATACCAATTAAAAAGTAAATAATAAATTTGAAATCCTTTAATGTATATGTTACCAATATAGAAATACCAACTGCAGGTAAAATTCCACCAAGTACACTTGCAATATGTAATACCAATTCAGGAATAGAAGCTAATAAATCAGCTGCATAAGCACTTCCTAGCATAACAATTGTAAATGTTAAACCAAATCTGATTACAAAACTTGTCATTGGAGGCAAAACTATGTAAGCCATCTTCATTTTCTGAATATTATTTTCTGCAATATATTTATCACCTAATTGATAAAATACAGAACATAAGATTTCATAACCTGTAAAGACTGCTGCTCCTAAAACACCAACTGTAGCAGCTAATGTGACTGCAACTGTTGCATCTGCTCCAGCCAACATTGCTAAAGCAATAGATGGGTAAGAAACAAATGCCATATCTGCAGTTGCAACTCCACCAATAAGAACTTGTCCTAAGTACATAGCTTGTATGGCTGCACCAATTGTAACTCCAGTAGGAATATCGCCTAAGATCATACCCACAATAGTTCCACCAACTATTGGTTTAGATAAAGCATCTGAAAAAGCAACTCCTAATGGTTGTGGATTCTCAACACTCCCAAGCCAACATGAAATACCAATTAAGATGGCTTGTATAACAGTAATTTCCATAAACTACTCTCCCTTCAATAATCCATTCTTTACTGATTCCCAACTTAATCCTTGTTCATCTGGAATCAACTTAAAATGTATTTTCATTCCTTTTGCAGTTAATTTATCACAATATTGAAAATCTTTTTGAGAAAGATAAATATTGCTATAAACCTTCTGCGTCCCCTCTGCCTTACTAGCAGTTCCAAAAATGATTTCATTACCAAATTCAACACCTTTAACACTTAACTGATAGAGTTGTTCAATCTTTTTTGCAATTAAGTAATAGCTTTTTTTACCTGAAACAGCTTTAGGAATTTTTTCTATTGCCTGTTCAACAGTAAAAATATAAACTTTTTTACCAATTGCATTTCCAGCATTCACAAAAACTTCTTTTAAAAATTCATCATGTCCTAATTCATCATCAACCAGCAAAATAATTGCATCTCCTTGTCTAACCTTAGACCACATTAAAACAACCTGACCATGAATCAAACGATCATCAACTCTTACTAAACTTAATGACATATTTATTCCTCCTTTCTAGAGTCATCGTGTTGTCGTGTTGTCATGACATCTTACATTATTAAATTAGCACATCCAATATAGAATTGCAAGTGCTTACACATGTTTTTCAAATTTTGTAAGTGATTGCCTAGCACTTTCTAAAACTTGCAGACAAAGTTCTTCATTTTGAATATCCGTTGAAGCGAAAATAGCGAGTTCAATAACCATAGCTAAATTCATTCCTGAAAGTAATTTTGCTGAACTTTGATGACTTAATATATAACGACAGCATTCATTATATGGTGTTGCATTGGGAATATCAGTTACAATAATTATATCATCATATATTGCTTCTATTTGACTAAGTCTTTCTTCTAATTTATGTCTAAATAATTCAACTCCTTCTTCATCTAAAGATAATGTATATATATTCTCTTTTTCACCAATAATCATTTCACAACTTTCATAGATTCCTTGACATAAGGATCCATGTGTTACTAATAGTATACCTTTCATATTCTTCTCCTAACTCTTTACTCTCTATTCTTTTCAAGTATTGTAATGATGTCATGTCAACATTATCATACATCTCGAACTTCTAAATGTCAACTCTTTCAAAAAAAGATAGAATAATCAACTGATTATCCTATCCTTCTTTATCTCCAAAAATATGCTCTACCGCTTCCTACAGAAACGATTTCAAATTTTGTATTCGTAGAAGTTCCACCACCAAAATACTTGGCTCCTGATCCTTCACTGCCTTTAAAGATATCAACTTTATTACCTTTAATTGCTCCTCCACGATCAACCACAATACCATAAATTGTACTATCAGTATTTAAATTATGGTTTGAAATCTTAATAACAGTCCCAAATGGGATAGACCTATCTGCAGCTAAGCAATAATATTTACGACCTTTATAAGTCAAGTATGGTGAATGTGAATTATTAACACCTGATGTTGGTGATAATTTAACACCTGATGAACTGTTTCCTCCACAACCATTACAATCTCCACCATATGTTGTTAATCGACCAGTGAACGTTGTTCCCTCATCAATTCCTCCATATCTGATCACTTTATCAACCGGTTTCTCAAGTATCTCTTCCTTAATAACTTTTCTTGCAGTTTCTTTACCATTGGCATAAGTGACTAAATATGTTCTATTTATCTTACCATCTTTTCCTTCTTGTTCGACAGTTCTTGTCCAGTTTCCTGAACCCTTTGTAACTGTTGAGTACTTGAGATTTTCTACTTTTGTTAATGTTTTTGTTTCTACTCTTGTAATTTGGATGAAATCATTTTGTTGAACAATATAATCTTTATCTTTATTTAAAGAATCATTTTTTCCTAATTCAACACTAAGTTCTTCCAATACATTCGTTACTGTATCTTGTTTAACGAGATAATCTTTTTCATCATTGATACCATCTTGTAATTTGATATCAACAGTTGGAATAAAATTCATAATTTGATTAACGGCTCCTGATGATACTGTTGTCAACATAACAACAAAGTATACACATGCCACTGCTAAAATTCCCTTTGTTCGGCTGTCCGCCGAGACAATGATTTCTTTAGCTTTCTTTAACATAAAATATCCTCCTTATTTAATCCCAAACATTCTTTTGGCATTAAATGTTGTGATTCTAGCAACGTCTTCTATCTCCATGTTCTTTAGCTTTGCTATTTCCTGGGCAATATACACAACATTTGCTGGCTCATTCAACTTCCCTCGAAATGGGTGAGGTGCTAAATAAGGACAGTCTGTTTCGATCATTAAATGATCAATACCAATAACCGTAGCAACTTCTTTTGGAACTCTTGCATTCTTAAATGTCACTGGTCCAGCTAATGAGATTTCAAAACCAATCTCTATATATCTCTTCGCCATTTCTACTGATCCACTATAACAATGCATAATGCCACGGTGTGCTGCCTGCTTTAAAATACGATAAGTATCTTCATAGGCGTCTCTTGCATGAATAACAATAGGTTTATCATGTTTTTTTGCAATATCAATCTGTTTTTGAAAGATATCTTTTTGTTTATCATGAGGAACATCTTCCCAATAATAATCAAGCCCAATTTCGCCTAAGGCTACAACACAAGGGTTTTGTAATAATGCTTCAATTTCATTCAAATCAGCATCTGTAGTTTCTAAGCAATCATTAGGACTAATACCTACTGTTGCATAGATAAACGGATACTCTTGTGCAATCTCTACTGCATATTTTGATGATGGTAAATCGTATCCAGCAACAACAATATAATCTACATTGTTATCCAATGCACGTTTAATGAATATATCTCTTTGTGAATATAATTCTTTACTGTTTAAATGAGTATGTGTATTGAAGTACATTTTTTTCACCCTACGGCATCATATCAAAATTTAATAACTTTGTCAAATTTCTAAATAACTGCTTATAAAAAATATGGCTTTTCATCGACATAATTTGCTTACTTTCGCATATAAGCAATATATTTATTTGTAAAATTAACAAATTATTATCATATCTTTTCCACATATTCCATATCTCTAGGTATTATAGACGAGATAGTAGATATTCTGCTGAATCACAGTATTCATATCTATATTATGTGATTTTTTGTCAAATAGAATACATAAAAATCACATATTAAACAAAAAAAGAGCCTGATTGGCTCATCATATATTAAATCATTTTCAAGTAACCTTCAAGAATTGCTCCATCCTCAATCCTAATTAATTTTGTTTGAAGATCTCCCCTAATCATTGCCCTTTCTAAAAGTTTCAAATGTTCAGAGGCAACAATATTTCCTTTACATCTACCATTAATAACAATATCTCCACCTTTGATATTCCCTTTAATTTCACTCTTACCAATAATATCAATCATACTATCACTGTCAATATTTCCATCAATAATACTATCTTTAATAAAGATCTTTGTTGCCTTGATATTTCCAGTAACAGCCCCACTTAAGACCTTAACCATGCCCTCCACAGTAATGTCACCAATAATTTGTCCACAAACTTCTAAATCGTTACTACCATTAACATTACCTTGAAGAACTGTTTCAGAAGAAATAATTGTTGGTGTTTTAACAACTGAAACTTCATCTGTTACAGAAGCTGTTTCTACTCTAACTTCACTTTGTTCCATATTATCAACTGGTGAGGTTATTGAAGATTCTGTTATCACTTCATCCTCAACAACCTCAAAGTATCTATCTAATATTTTATTTTTAAAACTACTTTTTTTGTCCATCTCAATTTACTCCTTCTTATCTCAAACTCAATACCTTGTACCTTATAGTACTATTATAATATAAAACTCTATTTGTTTCAATGAAATCTGTCAAATACTGTATCTTATTAACAAAAAAAGGTTATCACAACAGATAACCTCCTTATTTTATACTAACCTTTAAAATCAAATTGAGTAAATACATCACTTACTGGTAAATTATTCTCGATACTTTCAATCGTATGTGCTAATAGCTCAGCAACACTAATTTGAACAAGTTTATCAAATTCCTTATCTTCTGGAATGGCAATTGTATCTGTAATCACAACCTCTTTAGCAACACAATCATTTAATCTTTGTATAGCTGGTCCTGATAAAACACCATGTGTACATGCTATATAAACATCCTTAGCCCCTTTTTCTTTCAATACAGAAGCACCAGCAACAATTGTTCCAGCTGTATCAATCATATCATCAATTAAAATACAATTCTTTCCTGATACATCACCAATAATTCCCATAACTTCAGCAATATTAGGCTTAGGTCTTCTTTTATCAATGATTGCAATTGGACAATCAAGCAATTCAGACATCTTTCTTGCACGTGTAGCCCCCCCATGATCTGGAGAGACAATGCATAAATCTTCAATATTTTTATTTTTAAAGTATTTACAGATAAGAGGTAAGGCTTGCATTTCATCTACAGGGATATCAAAGAATCCTTGTATTTGAGCAGCATGTAAATCAATTGTGACAACTCTCGTTACTCCAGCCACTGTTAACAAATCAGCGACTAAACGAGATGTAATTGGTTGTCTAGGCTTTGCTTTTCTATCTTGTCTAGCGTATCCAAAGTATGGCATAATTGCTGTCACTTCTTTAGCTGATGCTCTTTTTAATGCATCGGCTAAGACTAAGATTTCCATTAAGTTTTCTGTAACTGGATTCGAAGTTGATTGAACAATAAAGACATCTTTTCCTCTGACTGATTCTCCAATTTCAACTAAGATCTCACCATCTGCAAAATGATGAACATCACATTTTCCCACTGTTGTTCCTAATTGTTCTGCGATAGATTTTGCTAAATCTTTACTTGATGATAAAGCAAATACAGTAATGTTGTTTTTCATTTTTTACCTCTTTTTCTCCTTATTTTTTCTTGTTTCTTTTTGCGTATTCTTGTTCTCTAATTTCTTTTAATATTTTGCTATAACCCTCTTTGTTCACTTGACGGGCTCTTGCTATAGCTAAAGCATCTTCTTCTACTTCCTTAGTTATTGTTGATCCAGCTGCAATATATGCATTCCTTCTCACTGTAACTGGTGCGACTAAGTTTGTATTACATCCAATAAAGACATTATCTTCTATTTTTGTCAATGACTTATTTTTGCCATCATAATTAGAAGTAATTGTTCCACAACCAAAGTTAACATCTTCTCCAACTTCTGCATCACCTACATAAGTCAAATGAGACGCTTTACTTCCTTTCCCGAAGATAGCCTTTTTCATTTCAACAAAATTTCCTAAATGTGCATTCTCTTTAATATGACAGTTTGTTCTCAATCTAGAATAAGGACCAATATCAACACCACATTCAATAATGGAGTCACTTAATACAGAGAATTTAATTTCAACATTATCTTTGATTTCCATATTTGTAAATTCACAGTATGGTCCAATATGACAATTATTTCCTATAACTGTATTTCCCTTAATAATACAACCTGGTTCAATTGTTGTATCTATTCCAATGACAACATCCCTTCCAATATAGGTATTTTGGGGATCAATAATATTAACACCGTTTAATAAATGTTCTTTGTTAATACGATCTCTTAAGATTTGAGTTGCTTCTGCTAATGCAACACGGTCATTAATTCCACCAACCTCATTGAAATCATCAATCTTATAAGCATCTACCTTTAAGTTATCTTCATTCATAATTCCAATGACATCAGTCAAATAATACTCTTTTTGAGCGTTATCATTTGTTACCTTAGCCAAAGCAGCAAATAAAGCTTGATTATCAAAACAATATTCACTTGTATTCATCTCAGTAATATCTTTCTGAGAATCCTGTAAATCTTTATACTCTACAATACCTTTGACTTGTCCATCAATCTTAATAACTCTACCATAGTGTGTTGATGTATCACAATCAGCACTCATTAAAGTTGCCTTATTTTGGTTTTCTTGATGATAATTAATTAATTCTTTTAATGTTTCTTTACGAACTAATGGAGCATCTCCACATAAAACCAAAGTCATTCCTTCTTTGTCAGCCAACACATCTTTAGCTTGTAATACAGCATGTCCAGTTCCTAATTGTTGGTCTTGATATACAAACGTTACACCATCAACAATATCTTCTACCTGTTTAGCTTCATGTCCGACAACAACAATAATTTCATCTACACCTAAGGCTTTTAATTCATCTACTACATGATTAATCATTGGTTTGTATAAAACCTCATGCACGACTTTTGGTTTCTCAGACTTCATACGAGTCCCTTTACCAGCCGCTAAAACGACAGCATAAACTTTCATTTCACTCTCTCCTTAACGCCACTATTCTAACAAAAATTCAATTAAAAAAAAAGAGGAAAGAAGAAATACTTACCTTATTTTCAATATTTTTCTACCTCTTTTTGTAAGATTCGGGTTTTTCTTACAAAATTATATTTATTTTTAAAATATTCATACCCTTTTTCTAGTATTTCTTCATCCAAAGTTAATCCAAAAACGCAAGAACCACTCCCTGACATTAAAGCTCCAGCAAATCCTAAATCCAGCATTTCTGATTTAATTTTTTTAATATCTTCTACCATATCAATGGAAGGAGCCTCTAATGTATTTCCTAAGCTTTCAACAACTAATGGAAAATTATTTTCTTCAATAGCTTCTTTCATCTTGAGTATTGATGGATGTTCAGCTTTTGTTAAATCTAACATTCCAAATGATTTTTTTGTTGGAACACCTTTTTTAGGTTTCACCAGTAAAAGATGACAATTCAATTGACTATGAATAAATTCTAGTTTTTCACCAATACCTCTCACAAGAGCTATTTGCTCATAAATACAAAACGGAATATCTGCACCTACTTCTTTACCTATATGAGCCAATGTTTCTAAAGATAAATTCAAACGAAACATTTGATTCATAGCCTTTAAAACAGCAGCTCCATCAGCACTTCCACCAGCTAAACCAGCTTGTGTTGGAATATGTTTAAAGATATGAATCTTTACTCCAAACTGGATATGATAGCGGTCAATCAATATTTTTGCTACCTGATACATAATATTACGTTCATCAGTTGGCATGCGATAATTATTAGATGTAATTTCTATGCCTTTTTCAATACGATCAATGTAAATAAGATCATGTAAAGTAATAGGTGCCATAATCATATCTAATTCGTGATATCCATCTACTCTTTTACTTACAACATCCAGTGCTAAATTAATTTTTGCATATGCTCTGATTTTCATGACTCTCATCCTTTCGTTGGATATATTTTTCTAGCAACTCCCTTTGTATCAATACCTCCAATACCACTTTGTTTATGTGAAGTATGGCTAATGATGTCTTCTATATCACAATAGTTTCGGACACTTTCATTGGCAACTAAACTGGCTACATAAACAGGATCTAAAGCATGTATATTGATACGCTTTGGACTTGAAGCGAAGTTTGCCCCACTTGCTAATAACATTTCATAATAAGATTGACATGCTCCTGCAATAATAATAAGAGCATCCTTATCATCTTCATACAATCTTGCATTTCTTATTGTTTCAGCATAATCAAGAGAGTGTTGATAATTTTCAGCTTCCCCTTTATCTCTCTCTTTTCTTAAAGCATCATGTCCAGTAATAACTAAAATCTGTGGCTTGTGCTTTTCTAATAATTCATATACATAATCCTTCATTTGACTTTCTTTCATATAATAACAATTTGCTCTGATTTTTAACTCTTTGTATTTTCTTTCACACATGTTAAGATATTTTTCATCACCATCAAGATGTAAAACCTTTCCTCTAATCATAGGTTGTCTTTCAATTGTGAATTTATCTTCAGAATGTGGCTGCACTTCACTTAATTCTAAATCTTCTAAATCACTATCTGCTATTAAACGTAATTCAACCCCTCGTAAATAACAGATATTTTCTTTTATATCAAATATTTCAAAAAGTATATCTCGTTTATACTTCTTTCTTACTACATAATCTCCTATTTTCATAATCTCACCATATTAATATATGGTTATTATAAATATTTTGTGAGTTTTAAATAATCTTCTATCTTTAATTCTTCTGGTCTCTTGTTTTCTTTTATTTGACATTGTTCTAAAATATATTTTGTATTTGTACCAAATATAACTTTAAGATTATTATAGATTGTTTTTCTTTTTTGAGTAAACGCCTGTTTCAATAAATGGGTTAACAAGATATTATATTCTTTATGAATATGTATGGCTATAATTGCACTATCAACTCTTGGTGCAGGTGAAAAAACATTTCTAGAAACGTGCATATCTAAAGAAATTGTTCCTATACTTTCAATCATAAATGTTAAAGGACTGTGATATTGTGTATCTGTCAGCTTTAAAGCGACTTCTTTTTGTACCATAGCATGAATACTTGATAAAGATGCTTGAGAACATATAATATGTTCTAAGATATCTGATGTAATATAATATGGAAGATTGGCAATAATGCATACTTTTGAATATGTCTGCTTTAATTCTTCAACAATTTTCTTTAAATCAACAGTCAAAAAATCTTGAAAAACAACTTCTATATTTGTAAATTCACCTAAAGACTCTTTTAAAAGATCTTTTAATCTTGTATCAATTTCATAACATCTTACATATCCAGCATGATATGCCAATTGCTCGCTTAAAGCACCAATTCCTGGCCCAATTTCAATAACACATGTTTCTTTATCAATGTGAGTTGTCGCAACAATTCTTTTAATTGTATTTAAATCAATTAGGAAATTTTGACCAAATTTTTTTGATGCTTGAAGTTTGTATTTATCTAATAAATATTGTGTATTTGATTTTTTTGCTATATCCTTCATACAATCACCTTTTTATATTATAGCATAAATCACTAAGAACTCATTTATTTTTGTTACAATTTGATTTATAATGCAATAAGAGGTGTTGAATATGGATCGAAGAGAAAAAATTATTGAAGAGATTAAAAAAAGTAATAAACCAATATCAGCAAGTAAATTAGCAACTATGTTAGGTGTCAGTCGCCAGATAATTGTTGGTGATGTTGCTCTTTTAAGAGCAAGTGGTTTTTGTATTGCTGCAACACCACGTGGCTATATTTTAGATCACCAAAGTCAAGCGACTACGTATACAATTGCTGTTAAACATTCTAAAGATGCCCTAGCTGATGAACTCTATACAATTGTTGATTTAGGAGGATCTGTTGTTGATGTCATTGTTGATCATCCTATTTATGGTCAACTGACTGGTAAATTGCATCTTTCATCTCGCTATGATATTGATCAATTTCTTAAAAAAGTAAGTCATGAAAAAGCTAAACCATTAAGCCAATTAACAGATGGTTTACATCTTCATACTATCGAATGTCAAAATGAAGATACTTATCAAAGAATAATTGACTCGCTTCATAAAAAAGGTTATCTCTTTACAAAATAACAAACTCTAAGATAACAGTTCTCCCTAGTTTGATAATATTTATTTAAAAGAAGATCTTAAATTAAACTATACCCTATAGAATGGACACGAAATAAAAAAGCGTGTCATCTATAGGGTATTTTTGTATACTTAAAGAAAGGATGTGTTAAAAATGGGAAGAAATTATTTTACTGATGAACAAATAGATGAATTCAAAAAAAATAAGTATATTAAAAGTATCACAAAAGCTAATATTACTTTTACTAAGGAATTCAAACAAAAATTTTATGGATTATTACTTGATGGGATTGGACCATCTCATGCATTATCTCAACTAGGAATTAATTATAGAACATTGGGAAAAAGAAGAGTTGATCAGTTGGCTCATCGTATAAGAATACAAGCACAACGTGAAGAAGGATTTGATAGAAAAAAGGGCAGGCATGTAGGCAGACCAAAGAAATTAACTTTTGATTCACCTGAAGAAGAAATTAAATACTTAAAGGATCAATTAGAATATCAAAAACAGGAGATTGAATTTCTAAAAAAGCTAGAAGCACTGGAAAAGAAATACCAATAGTTCCAGTGCAAGAAAGATTTAAGATTATTTATGAGATGTCATTAAAGGGAAGATTGGATATTCAGTATATGTGTCAAATAGCGCATGTATCACGCTCAGGATATTATGCATATGTAAAAAGATTAAAATATCCTTCATCTAAGGAGCTGCAAGATCATTTTGATTTCCAAATGATTAAAGCAGCATATGAATATAAATCATGGAAAAAAGGTGCAAAACAAATCAGGATGCGTATAGAGAGAGATTATGGAATTATTATGAATCTTAAGAAGATCCGTAGGTTAATGAAAAAATATAATCTTGTTTGTCCTCTAAGAAAAAGGAATCCAATAAAAGCAATGATAAAAGCTCAACAGAGTCATCGAATATATAAGAATGTAATAAATAGAGATTTTTTACAAGGCAAGTCTAAGAAAGTATTGTTAACAGATATTACTTATCTTACATATGCGAATGGTAAGAGAGCTTATCTATCAGTCATTAAAGATGCATCTACCAGGATGATCTTATCATGGCAATTATCATTAACACTGGATTTAAGATTCGTTATCAATACAGTAAATGAAATCCTAGATTTCTATAAAGGAGAATTAGATTTAAATGTCATTATCCATTCAGATCAAGGAGTTCATTATACAAGCATTGCATATCAGGAACTATTAAAAGGAAATGGGATAACCCAATCAATGTCAAGAAGAGGGAACTGTTGGGATAATGCGCCACAAGAATCATTTTTCGCTATATTAAAAACAGAAAGTGAATTACATAAATGTACAAGTTATGAGAAATTAGTGAATACAATTATTGAATATATAAAATATTACAATTATGACAGACCGCAATGGTCACTCAATAGAATGACACCATATGAATATGATAGGTACCTAACTAAGAGAAGACACTTATTATTACCATCAACTTATATCAAATCACAAATTATATATGCATAGAAAAAGCCATGAATTTTCATTCATGACTTATACACCCTTTTTATTTATGTGTCCTTGACATAGGGTATAGTTTAAATTTTAGATCTTCTTTTTCTATAAATTTATTTGTGCTTTAAAACTTTTTCTTGAAAACGAATATAATCAATATCATTAATAATCATATCAAATAAATAATCTAATTGTTGAGATGAGCATGTTTTTAACCATTCTAAGTTGTCTACTCTGTATTTCTTCTTAACTAACTGACATGCTCTTTTCAAATTTTCTTCTCTTTTACCTTGTTCAATTCCCTTTTCAATTCCTTGTTCAATTCCTTGTTCAAGCCCTTTTTCAAGCCCTTGTTCAAACCCTTTTCTTGTTCCCTCACCTATCTTAGATTCTGCCCATAGTCTATCCCTTTGTATCGCTTTATAATAGATATACTCCTCTAATGAGATAAACCTATCATAGAGTTCCACTGCTTCCTTTGCTACCTCACTTGTCTGTTCCTCCTTATGATTATCCTCCTGCTCAAACAATCTCATTAACTGATAAAAATCACTTCTTGCCAATTCCATACTTACCTCCTCCATTTTCTTAGTCTGTAAAAAACTCATCACAATCAGTCCATTATACAGTTCCTTCTCATACTTCCCATCAATCAGTTCTACCTCATGCCAGAGATGTTCAAAATTCCTTATCGGATTTCCCGTATAGATAATAAGAGAATGAACCTTTCTCATATCCTGATACTGTACTCCCTCCTGTATCTGCAGATCTATCATACTCATTGTATAAATCTGAAACCTCGCCAGCTCTGCTGCTGAGATATAGCCATTCTGCATCTCAATGTTATAGAGATTTCCTAAATGATCCTTGAGTGTAATATCCAGGACATATTTCTTGCCATCCTTATGAGAGGGATACCTCTCAGAATTGATAACATCAACAGTTTTCAATTCCAATCCCGATAAATGCTCAGCAATGCATAATCGCACCATCGGACTGTGAATCAAAAGATAGTGAAAAAAATAATCAGTACAAAAAGAAATAACCTGTTCATCCATATGAATACCTTCTTTCCAGGAGAAAAACCCTCCTACTTCTATATTCATAAAAAGAAGTCCATTTTTCTTTTTTTATTTACACTTTTTTCAACTTTTATAAATACATTATACTTCGTATAACAAATATATGCAATAAGCAAATAAAAACTATAGTCATTTTCTTTGAAAGAATATCAAAGAGGTAAACTCATTTTATACTATTATTTAATAAAGATATATTTTTTAATTATTTATTGACATCAAGATATTTATGAATATAATAAGTCATAACATGTGTCATGACACATGTAAATAAATATAAGGGAGAGGTTTTATGAATACACATAAAAAAATATACACACTAACACTTTCAGCTATTTTAATTGCCGTTGGAACAGTCATTCCATTATTTATGCCTAAGGTAATTGTTGGTCCAATGTCATTTACATTAGCATCACACGTTGCAGTTATGCTTGCTTTGTTTATTTCACCTTCTGTCGCTGCTGCAGTAGCTTTAGGAACAACGCTAGGGTTCTTAATCGCAGGTTTCCCATTTGTAGTTGTTCTTCGCGCTTTAACACATGTTGTTTGGGCTCTTGTAGGATCTTTGTATGTACAAAAACATCCAGAAACTTTTCAATCACCTGAAAAATCAATTCTCTTTAACTTATGTATTGCCTTATTACATGCAATTGGTGAAATGATTGTTGTCGTTCCATTCTATTGGGGTACTGGTATGGATATGCAAACATTCTGTTATATGGTCTTTGGACTTGTTGGTTTAGGTACAATCATTCATAGTTCTGTTGATTTTATGATTTCATTAGTGACATGGAAGGTACTGAGCAAAAATTCTAGTATTGCAAATATTTCTAATGTTAAAAATGTATATTTAATTAAAAATGCATAATAAAAAGCAGTAGGTATCAGAATATTGATTTCTACTGCTTTCTTTCTTCAATATATTGTGGGGGTATGGTTTCTGATAACCATACTTTTTCATTACCTAAATAAAATGCGACACCATCTTGAAAAGCAGATTGGGCGTTAATCATAAGAATAACAGGTTGAGTATCATGACGCATTCCAACTTGTTTCGCCGTTTCTACATCCTGTGATAAATGGACATACTGTCTACTCATAGGTTGAAGACCAGTTGTCAAAATAGAGGATACAAATCTTCTTGCTGTACCATGATACAATACTTTTGGAGGGATGTTCCTTTGTTTCATAATTTTCTTTGAAAAAGAATGTCCATAATAAGCTCTTATTCTATGATTTTTCAGTTCATATCTTTCTTTCTCAGACTGTTGCATAAGTGCTACAATATCCTCTTCTTTTAATAATCCAAATCGACTCTCAAGAGCATTTAACAAATCACCTACATCAACCCATCCTTCATTATCAATATCAAGATTATATTTTTCAGGATGATGTCTTAAAACATAAGATATTTCTTTACCCAATTGAACATAATTCATTTTGACTCACCCAGTTTATTCAAAATATCTTGTTTTGTGATACGTGCAAGATTAAGTCTTTTAAACAATGTTTTGGCATTTCCATAGCCCAGATGAAATAAGTCATAAATCTGTAAACGTCTTGCCTTATCACCAATGATATCTAATGATATAAATTCTTTCCAAGAAATGGTTTCTTGATCATTAGAAAAAGTCACAAGATTTTCTAGAGCACTAATTATTGCTTCTTCTCGTGCTTCAGCAATTCCTAACTTCTTGTCACCAATTGCATCTTTTTTATTTACAAAAGCATGTTTAGCTTCTGGTACTCTTTGCATAATCTTGTTTCTAATTTGCATGCCTGGATAGTCAGGATCTGTAAGGACTATAACACCTCTAGATTTTTGCGCTTGCTCAATTAAATCAAGAACTGCATCATCAATAGCTAAACCATGTGTTTCAATTGTTTGAACATCAAATAATTTTTGAATTGTTGCTGTATCTGTTTTTCCTTCAACAATAACAACTTCTTTTATTGTTTTCATATCATCACCAAACTTATTATAACGAGAAAGTCAAAAAAAAGAAAGCCCTCGCTTTCTTATTTTAAACCTCTAAAAACATTCATGATATCATCTGATAAACCATCAGAAACAATAACATAATGATCATTCACTTCTACATTTGAATCTTTATCATTCATACGAATTTTCTTTTCTTTCATAATTCTATTCAATTCATCACCATCTTCAAAACGATAAACATCAATATTACCATTTTCAGTCGCATAACGATAACCTTCAGCACCACCAATTGTTGTCGCATCTAAAGAAGTTTTATTTGAATAGTTGACATTCTTTCCTTTTAAATCAGATTCAAAACGATCAAACCAATTATCATTAGTATTTGTTTTGTTGTCATTTGTATCAGTTACATTGTTGTTATTAGCAGTATTGTTATCATTGTTGTTTTTCTTATCGTCATTCCCACAACCAGCTAATAATGTAACACACATCATTACCATCATTAATTTTTTCATTTTTTTCTTACCTCCATATACTTATATCATGTACAAATATTTGGAGATTATACTCTTATTTTGAAAAAAATTTGATTTCACCACAAGCAATTTTACCGCCAGAATTTCCAGAAGGCTGCGTATGAAAATCATCAGGATGCTCATGAATAACAAGTGTTCTATTCACAATATCCTGTGGCTTAAATTTATCTATATAAATCATTCCCCATGCCATTCCTTTTGTTGCAAATAAAGGTGGTAAATCACCAAGATGATAAGGATGTTGTGTTTGATTTGGATTGAAATGTCCTTTCGTTTTCTCATAAGGAACCTTTGTATCATTTATACATGTATTTCCTTCATGAATATGAAATGCATAAATACCGCCAGTATCTTTTGAACTTTTTGGTAAACCATTAATTTCATATATCATAATAGTTCCACCTTGATAAGGATAAAAACATACTGTTCCTGATATGTCTTCTCCTATAACATAAGCAAAAGTCATTGGTTTTTCATTAATAACTGTTGTTAAAATACGTGTTGTTGTTGAAGTAGGTTTTATTTCCATTTTTATCACCAACCTACTATATGATTTATATAGTAAAAAAAGAACCAGTTTTAAACATATATAAAATCATATATAATAAGAGAAGAATGGAGGAGTTATATGTCTAAATACACTACATTGTTGTTTGATGCTGATGGAACATTATTGGACTTTAATGAATCAGAGCGTCAAGCATTAATAAAGACTTTTCAAAAATATCATCTTTTTTTCAATGAAGATATTAAAGAATTATATGAAAAAATAAATGCTGAATTATGGAAACAGTTTGAAAATGGTATTATTGACAAAAAAACTGTTCTTTATACACGTTTTGTTAAACTTTTTCAAAAATTAGATATTCAACTTGATGGAATTGCATTTGAAGATGATTATCAAAATGAACTTGGCAAAGGAGCATTTTTACTTCCTCATACAAGAGATGTATTAGAACATTTATCTAAGTACTATGATCTTTATATTGTAACGAATGGTGTTTCAAAAACTCAATACAATCGTTTATATAAAAGTCATATAGATAAATATTTTATCAATATATTTGTATCAGAGGATATTGGTTATCAAAAACCAATGAAAGAATATTTTGATTATTGTTTTGCAAGAATATCTGATTTTCAGCTTAAAAAGACATTAATCATAGGAGATTCATTATCAAGTGACATATTAGGAGGCATTAATGCTGGCATAGATACCTGTTGGATTCATACAGCCCATACGAATCATACAACAGATATCATTCCAACTTATTCCATCAGAGATTTAAGAGAATTATATGATATACTAAAATAATCCGGACCTTATGATCCGGATTATTTACTATTCATGTTTTTCAAATGCTTGAGGAATAAGATGCTTTTCTCTATTTTTCTTAAAATGATAATACAAAATTGTTAAAACTGAGCATCCAATTAAAATTCCAACAAAGACTATAACTTCTGTTGTAAGAGAAGCATTAGCCATACTAATCACTTTTCTGAACCCATTGACACTATATGTGTAAGGAACAAAATTATGAATAGCCTTAAAGAATCCAGCAGATGTTTCTAATGGATATGTTCCTGCTGAACCACCCAAGTTAATAATCATAAAGACAAGTAATAAAAATTCTCCTATATATCCTGTAGTTACATTTAATAAAACAATTAATGCCATAAAGGCTGCAGATACAAGGATTGCAAATAAATAAGTCTGCATTAGTTGTTGTGGTTCAAATCCATTGAAGATTCTTAAACAACTGATCATAACTATAGCTGCAATTGTCGAGATAGTAAACATGACAGTTGCTTTTGATAACCAATATTTCCATCCTGATTCAGCTTCTTTTGCACCTTCTAAGACTGGATACATAAGTGTAAATGCTAATCCAGCAACATAAAGAGCTACACTCATCATATAAGGTGCCATAGCATGTCCGTTATTTTCAACAGTCGATATCTCATTATGAGTTGTATCAACAGGTGAAGCCATCATATCAAATGTTGAATCTGTTGTTGTCATCTTGCTTTTATCAGCACCATCCTTTAAACTTGTGTTTAAAGTTGATACACCCGTTTTAACAGTATTTAAACCTGTCCCTAGTGTATGAGACCCATCAGCTAATTGATTAGCACCACTACTGATTTGATTAGCACCAGTTGACAAAGCTTTTGACCCATTTAATATTGTAGAGTTATTAGAAACTAAAGCTGATGTCCCTTTATATAAATCTGAAGCACCAGAGTCTAATGCTTTGACACCACTCATTAATGTTGGTGTTTGCTTAACAAGTAACTCTGTTCCTTCAGCCAATTCTTGGCTACCTTTGGTCAAAAATTGGTTGTTTGCTGTTAAATCCTTTAATCCATTATTTATTTGTGATGCTCCTGCTAAATAACTTTTAACACCATAAACAAGACTTTGTTTTTGATCAACAGTCACTTGAACAGGTTGATGTTGTGAATTAAGAGTTGTATAACTGCCACCATTAACTTTTGCATTGAGTTCTTGAGTTCCTGGTTTCAGTTGAGTCTTCACAGCGGTGTTCAGTTCACTTACACTATCATTCATTTGGAGTAACATCTTCTCAAAAGATGGCAGTTCAGTTGTGACTTTCCCACCAGTTATTGAACTTACAGTTGCTGCATCTAAACCAGAATCTTTCAAACTATTTGCTAAAGCAAGATTGCTACTCTTAAGTGTATTATAGAGTTCAAGGTAGCTTGACAAACTCGTCTGTGCAGCTGATACTTTACTTTCTAAATCATTCACTCCAGCAGATAATGTTTGAGTTGCCTGACCAAGTAATTCTGTTCCTTTTTGTAATACTTGGTTATTTCCAATCAATTGTTGTGTACCTTCATAAGCCTGTTGGGCTCCTGCTGTATATTGATTCACACCTGTCTGTAATTCCTTTGCACCTTGATTCAAACGATTGACTCCTGTTGCTAATACACCAGTTGAATCATTTAATGTGTCTAAACCATTTTTCAATGTATAGACACCATTATTTACAGTGATAATACCATCAGTATAATCTTTCAAGCCTTTTGTAAGAGTTGATGCACCATCTTGAAACGTTAATGAACTTGATGCTAAAACTTTTAGGTTATCAGAAATTGTTTTATTTCCATCACGCAATTGATCAACACCATCAGTTAATTGATTTGTCCCATCACTTGCTTCTCCCAATCCATTAGATAAAACTGAAATTTGTTTAAAAATCGATTCTGCATATGTTTTTGTGACCGATGAAGAAACTTCTGCTTTAATCTTTGCAATTGCTGAATCATCCATTTTTGAAGCAATATAGTTGGTTCCTGGATTTGTTGTATAATTCAAGACCATTTTTTGTGGTTGCTTATCTAAAAGTGTTGTGGCATTTTTAGAAAAATCATTTGGAATTGTGATAATCATATAATATTGACTATCTTCTAATCCTTTCAATGCATCAGACGCATTCACAAAATGAAATTCCATAGAGTCATTGTCCTTGAGATTCTTAACAAGTTCTTCTCCAACAGCGAGACTTGCATCATTGTAAATAACTTCTTTATCTTCATTAACGACTGCTACAGGAATCGCCCCTGAATTCCCATAAGGATCCCACATAGAACCTAGGAAAATACAGGCATAAAGACTTGGTATAGCAATAATAGCTACCATAACAACTTTGATCCAAGTATTATGGAAAATATTTTTCCATTCTTGTTTCACCATAAAAATCCTTCTTTCTTTTTTTCTATAGACATTTAATATCTATGGATATATAATGTCTATAGAGTATTATAGTAAATTGATATGAAAAGTCAACTCTTTTAGATACAAAATATGTTTTTTTTGTTAAAATAAAGAAGAAGGTGGAGAGAGTATGAAGATAAGGCAAAGTTTTGAGCAGGCAATATGTATACTACTATTAATTGGAGCAAGTGAATCTCCTATCAAAAGTCATGAGTTAAGTGATAAATTAGATGTATCTGACTCTTATTTGAAAAAAGTGACAAGACAACTTGTTGTTGCAGGACTGATTACTTCAAAAGCAAGTAAATTAGGTGGATTTGTATTAAAGAAGAGATTAGAAGATATTTCTTTCTTTGATATTTTTGAAGCTATTGAAGGGAAAGAGAAGTTTGTTGAAACAACTCATCTTGTAGAAAAGGTTTTTGATCCCTCTTTAAAGGTAAAAGAAACGGAAGCAGTTATTGTGGATCACTTGAATAAAGCAGAAGAACAATATAAAGCGAAACTTCGTGAGATTACATTAGATCATATCTTAAGTGCTGCACATTCAATTTAGAAGAAATTCATTTTTCTTCTTTTTTAATGCAATAAATATGATATGATTATATGCATAGTATGGAGGAATAAGACAATGAATAATTATATATTACAAATATTAGAGGATATTATGGCAATTGATAGCCCTTCTGGCTATACTAAAAATGTTATAACTTATTGTGAAAAAGAGGCTCATCAATTAGGTTTTCAAACAAAGAGAACAAATAAAGGTAATTTAGAAATTTTTGTTGATGGGAAAGATGATTATACAGTTGGATTTTGTGCTCATGTAGATACATTAGGTTTAATGGTTAGAAGCATTCGAAATGATGGAACTTTGGCTTTTACAAATGTAGGTGGACCCCTTGTTCCAACATTAGATGGTGAATATTGCAAGATTATAACAAGAGAACAACAGATTTACACAGGCACTATTCTTTCTAATTCGCCTGCTGTTCATGTTTTTAAAGATGCAAAATCTTTAGAAAGATCTTGTGATACAATGCATATACGCATTGATGAAATTGTCAAATCAAAAGAGGATGTTGAAAAATTAGGTATTCAAAATGGAGATTATATTGCAATTGATACAAAAACAACAATCACTGATTCTGGTTTTATCAAGTCACGTTTCTTAGATGATAAAATGAGTGTTGCAATCTTATTTGGTATGTTAAAAACATTATCTCAAGAAAAAATAAAACCGCTACATAATCTCGTGTTAATGATTTCAACCTTTGAAGAAGTTGGTCATGGAAGCAGTTATGTTCCAGAATATATTAGTGAACTGATTGCTGTTGATATGGGATGTATTGGTTTAGATCTTGCTTGTAGTGAATATGATGTTAGTATCTGTGCAAAAGATGGAAGTGGTCCATATGATTATGATATGACAACAAGACTCATTGAGCTCGCCAAAAAACATCAATTACAATATGCAGTTGATATTTATCCATTCTATAGCAGTGATGTCTCAGCGGCATTGCGTGGTGGAAATAATATCAAAGGTGCTCTCATTGGACCTGGTGTAGGTGCTTCACATGGTATGGAAAGAACACATATTCAAGCTGTTGAAAACACCTTAAAACTTATCCTTGCTTATATCCAATAACTCTTTCAGTTTGAAAGAGTTTTCTTTTTTTGTATATTTGTTCGTGCTTTTATAAATATAATTTTATATAATAGAGGAAAAGGCTGGTGATATTGTGCGAAATCCATTAATGAAGAAGTCTATTATTATAACAATTATTTCACTTGTTATATTTAGTTTTTTAGCAACTCTTTATACAAACAATTTATCACGTAATCTATATGATGAAACTAACGAGTTCCTCAAGGAAATAGCTATCCAAACTGCATCATCAATCAATAACAGAATGAATGAAAATATTACTCAGCTAGATACAATTGCTTTAATGATTCATACCAATAATACAGTTGAAAAAAAATTACTAGATTATCTCAATGAACTTGCTATTGAAAGTAACATTAAGCGTTTTGGCATTGCTGATCTTGCTGGTAATGTTAGAACATCTGATCAACAAGTTTTTAACATCAAAGATCGAGACTATTTCCAAAAATCACTTCATGGTGAAAAAGTTAAATCAAATAGTATGAAAGATTTTGTAGATGGTGAACAGATTATTGTTTATTCCGTTCCTTTATATAATAAAGATGATCAGATAAATGGTGTGTTTTTTGCAACTTATGATACCGTTAAATTATCGAAGACACTAGACAATGCCTCTTTTAACAATACTGGATATTCATTTATATTTAATGAATCAGGAGACATTATTCTTTTATCTACACAAGCAGAAGATGTTAAGAATATAAAAACTATTCAAGATTTGTCCCAACAAAAAGATATTAAGATTGAAAGTATTGATAAACAAGGTTCTGGAATTATAAGTTTTACTGATCATAACAATTCTCATAATTACTTTACATATGCCAATATTAAAAATAACGACTGGTTAGTAGCTTCAGTTTTCCCTCAAGAAGTTGTCACTGATAGAATACAAAATTTAATTATAACAGCTTTTATTACATGGTTACTCATTGGTTTAGGAAGTGCTTTTCTATTAAGTTATACTTACTTTATCCAAAAGAAAAATAAACTTCAGCTTACAAAATTAGCATTTGAAGATTCACTAACTCAGCATTATAACTTTAATAAGTTTATTGAACTTTGTAAAAATAATTCACATTTAGATCAATATGTCCTTATCAATTGTGATATTAAAGGATTTAAATGGTTTAATGAAATCTATGGTGAAGATATTGCAAACAATTTATTAATGACAATTATGAAATGTATAGATAATAAATGTCATATGGATGAACTATGCTGTCGTCAGAAAGATGATCACTTTGCTATTCTATTCAAAAAGAATAATCCTGATAAATTAAGAGAGAGATTATTTAATTTAGCAGATCAGATTCGTTATGAATTTAATAAGCTCCAGGCGACTTCACAATTTTATTTTCATTTTGGGGTTTATGAAATTATTGATAAAGATATTGATATAAAAGTTGCTTTTCAAAAAACTCAATATATTAAAAATGATTTTAAGCAATTATCACAAGATGATGTCATTCTTTATCAAGAAGATGTTTTCCAAAAAGATTTACATGATCAACAAATAGAAAAAGATTTTCTTAATGCTTTAGAAAATCAAGATTTTAAAGTATATATTCAACCAAAAGTTGATATCAAAACAGGTAATGTATTAACTGGTGAAGCACTTGTCAGATGGCAGAATGCTGAGCATGGTTTAATTTCTCCAGGAGTGTTTATTCCAATCTTTGAAAAAAATGGAATGCTAGAGTCATTAGATGTATATGTTTTTCAACAGATACTACGAACTTTAGAGCATTGGCGTCATAATTATCATAAAGATATTGGTATTTCAGTAAATGTTTCAAGAACATATTTATTTAATGAGGGATTTATTGATCAGTTTATTCAACTGGTTCTTAGGCATGATATCCACCCAAGTCAAATTGAAGTCGAAATTACTGAAACAACTGCTTTAAATCACAAAAGTGAATTAATTGATATCTTAAATAAACTACGTAAACATGAAATCAGAGTTGCTTTAGATGATTTTGGAAGTGGTTATTCATCATTAAACATGTTAAAGGATTTCCCTATTGATGTTGTAAAAATCGATCAGGAATTCTTTAAAACAACATCATCAACTTATTTAAGAAGTCATATTATTATAGAAGAAGTTATTGAATTATGTCATAAATTAAATATTGTTGTTGTAGCGGAAGGTGTTGAGACACAAGAACAAAAAGATTTCTTAGTAAAGCATCATTGTAATTATATTCAAGGATATTATTACTACAAGCCCATGCCAATTCAGGAATTTGAAGATTTGTTTATCAAAAATGCTGACTAGTTTGTCAGCATTTTTTCATTTATAAAAGAAAATACCTTATTCCAATAATTCTTGGGATTATAATTTCGAGCCTCAGCATGACCTGCCTTATCAACAACAAATAAATCCTTTTCACAAGTTGCAGCGTCATAGCATTTATAAACCATTTCTGTTGGAACAAAATCATCTTGACCACCATGAATAAATAATATTGGTTGTTTCGACTTCTTAACCTGCTCTATACTAGATGCATCCTTAAAATTATATCCAGCTTTCATTTCAGCTACAATATTAGAAATATCTAAAATTGGAAAAGTTGGCAATGAGAATTGATTCTTTAATTCACTTGCAAAAATATCCCACACACTTGTATAACCACAATCCTCAATATATCCAATGACATGTTCTAACTGATCCCCTGAACACATCATTGCTGTAGCACCACCCATAGAAACACCATGTAAAACAATTTGTGCCTGCGAATCACGTTTGACTATCCATCGTACCCATGAAGCAATATCCTCTTTATCTAACCATCCCATACCAATATAATCTCCCTGACTCTTACCATGCGCACGATTATCTGGCAAAAGGACATTCCAACCAGCCTCAGCATATCTAGCACCATATGACATCATTTCAGTATTCTGAGATTGATAACCATGAATAACAATAACCCAATTGTGAACATCTTTATTTTGATAGTATTGTGATTGTAAAAGAATATGATCAAAACTTGACACATTCATTGGTTTTGTCTTCTTTTGAAATTCTAACCCTTTTTGTGTTTCTTTGAGACTATTTTTATAAATCATCAATTCTTCTTGATTAAGCTCACTCTCATTTATTTTCTCTTGAACTTCTTCATTTGTGATATGAGGTGCTAATGCATAATTTACAAAATAACTTCCAATTCCATAACTAAGACTTAAGACAACACAAAAGATTATAAATATAATAAGTGGTAATTTCTTTTTCACAATTCTCATACTCCTTTTGAATCATTTTATATAATCTCATGATAATTATCAAGAAAAAGAGTAGATTATGATTTCTACTCTTTAATCAGTTGATGTTGAACTAAGAATTCTTTAGCAACATCTTTTGGTTTTTCTTTTAATTCATCAACACGATAATTTAAGTCAACCATAACATCTTCATTTAGATATTTTTGTAATTGATTGACAATAGGAATAATTTCTGGAAATTCTTTTTCAATTCTTTCATTGATAATTGGGATTGCATGATATGGTAAAAAGAATGAGCGATCATCTTTTAAAACCTTTAAATCAAATTTCTTTAATAATCCATCTGTTGAATACGCATCAATAACATCACACTCATGGCTTGTAAGAGCAGTATATCTAGGAGAACCATCAATAGGTATAATATTCTTAAATTGAATTGGATATGATTTTTGCAATCCTAACCAGCAATCCTTTCTTTCCATGAAAGTTAACGTTGGTGAGAAAGTCAGTTGCTTAGAAACTTTACATAAATCACTTATAGTTTCAATATTATACTTTTTCGCCAAGTCTTTATCTATGGCAAGAGTATACGTGTTATTGAAGCCAAGTGCATCTAATACTGTTAAATGAAATTGTGATTGAAATTCTTCTTTAACAGTCTTATAAACTTCATCAACATCACTATTAGGCTCAAGTCCTAAGATACTACCATAGATTGTTCCTGTATAGTCTATATACATATCAATATCGCCACCCTTAATAGCATCTAGAACTATCGAACTAGAGCCTAACGAGAGTGCTTGTTCAACTTCAACATCACTATTACCTTCAATTAAATATTTTAACATATAGTTTAATGTTTCTTGTTCAGAAAAATCCATACTTCCTATTTTTATTTTTTTACTACTATTACTATTTCCCATATTTGTATAAACAAAACTTCCTGCTAATCCAAGACATGTTAACACAATGATAGTCTTATCAACAATTCCTTTAAAAACTGACCTTGGTTTAGCTAATTGGAAACTCTTAGGTGTCACTAATCGTTCTAAAATAGAGAAAATATAATCTATTAATAACGCTAATATGCAGGCAGGAATAGCACCAGCTAAAATTTGATCTGTATTTGTTGTTCGAATACCAGCATAAACAAGATATCCTAAGCCACCTGCACCAATAAATGCAGCAAGTGTCATAAGTCCAACAGAACTCACAGCACTAATTCTAACTCCAGCCATAATAACCGGAGCTGCTAATGGAATCTGAACTTTATATAAAACCTGTAATCTTGTTAATCCAATTCCTTTGGCAGCTTCTAATGTTTCTTCGTTAATACTATCAAGACCAGCAACAGTATTTTTTATAATTGGCAATAATGAATATAAAATCACCATAACAATTGCCGGTTTTGTTCCTATCCCTAATAATGGAATCATAAACCCTAATAATGCCATTGATGGAATTGCCTGAATTAAATTTGCTATAGCCATAACTGGCTTTTTAGATGGTTTAAAATAAGTAATGGTATACCTAAGGGTATCCCTACAACTATTGATATGATAATAGCTAGCACTGTTAATTGGACATGCTCTACAAACAACCCTAAGATAGTTGAAATGTTTTGGATAAAATAATTAATAAATCCAGTCATTATTCTCCCTCACTTTCATCATACTTCTTTGATAGAGTTGTAACTAATGTACTCTTTGTAATTAAACCAACCAAATGCCCATCATCTACAACTGGAATCGTATATTTATTTTTTTGTCTCGCAATATTTAAAATATCAACTATTGAATCATCAGACTGAGCAGTTACACAATCCGTTTGCATAATCTCATCTACTCTTTTTCCTTTATTTGATTCATCTGCTACTTGATCCGCATAAACCATTCCCATAAATGTATGTTTTTTATCAACAACCATTAAACTATCAACACGATAATTAAACATAATATTTAAAGCCTTGATACATTTTAAAGTATATGGGCAAACAATTGGTTCATCAATCATAATATCTTTTGCTTTAATAAGTTCAGGAGAATCCCAAATACGTTTCTTTCCAACAAAATTTAAAACAAAATCATTGGCTGGATGTTTTAGAATTTGTTCAGGTGTGTCAAACTGCTGGATTTTACCATCATTCATAATACATATACGATCCGCTAACTTAATAGCCTCTGCCATATCATGTGTCACAAAAACAATTGTTTTCTGAAGATTATTCTGCAATGCTAAAAGCTCATCTTGAAGCTGATTTCTTGTAATAGGATCGAGTGCACTAAATGGTTCATCCATTAATATAATATCTGGTTCACTTGCAAAGGCTCTTGCAACACCTACCCTTTGTTGTTGTCCTCCACTCATTTGAATAGGATATTTATCTAAATATTCATCTGGATCTAGTCCAACCATATCTAAAACCTCTTTGACTTTAAGAACAATATGAGGATCTTTTTTATTTTTTAATTTAGGTATAAGTTCAATATTTTCTTTCACTGTCATATGTGGAAATAATCCAGTTTGCTGAATAACATAACCTATTTTTCTTCTTAAATCTATTTCGTTTTCTTGACTAATATCTATATCATTTACTAAGATTTTTCCTTTTGAAACCTTAATGAGTTTATTAATCATTTTTAATACGGTTGTTTTTCCACAGCCACTTGGGCCAATAATACAAACAAATTCCCCATCATTGACTGTAAATGATATATTTTCTAAAACGTGCTTATCTTTAAATGATTTATATACATTCTGAAATTCTATCATCAAATCACTCCCTTCATATTTTATTATACACTTTTCATGTGACTCATTTGTGAATTTTTGATCATTATTATTGTATATATTATTTATCATAACTCAAATTTGTTTATTTTGCAAATTCTTGAAATTTATTTATTAAAAACAAAAATATGAAACGTACAAAGATGTTTACTATGTACAAGTAACTATTTCTCTATAAATATGATTATTTCCAATAAAACTTTTGTTAACAACCTCTCTTTAGGCTTCCTTTATATCGACAAAGTCATTCATAGAATTTTATTGACCTCTTTACTAAGTTGTGTGATGCATTGTACTAGATTCTATTAATCATCATACTTTCTGTATAACTGTTTAAACAATAGAAAGAAAATTATTGAAAAAAGAAAAAACATAAGTACAATAAACTTATGTTTTCTACTCATTTTATTGATAAACTTGAATTTTTGAAATCAACCAATTATCCCCATCTGCCACAACAGTAAATAACATTTTTTCTTTAGATTCTTTAATGGTTTTAATTTGTTCTTTCATACTTGCATATAATTGCGGAGCAATATCTGCATAAATCTTTTCTATCATGGCTTGTTGCCCTTTAGATTTATAAAGTTCTTGTAATTCTGAAAGATGCTCCTTTTGGTATTTTTCAGCAATTGTAGACATTTCAGATGTTGAGAAATTGAATCCTTTATAATCTTTCATTGTTGCATCAACTGTTATAGTATAATTATCATCTTTCTTTTCAGCCTTTTTAATTTCATAAGAAACAAACAATGTAGAGAATACCTCTTTCATAAAAGAATCTGTCTCATCTACGAAAACCTGACCAAATTTCTTAGGATCACGATAAGCATCTAACCCAGAAATCATACTTGTTATGTCCTTTAAATCTTGATTATCCTTAGTACAGATAGTCGTAAGCTTATCCATGTCTGCTTCCTTAAAATACTCAAAAAAATGTTTAACAACTGCTTCCTGTTTTTCTGTAGAATCACTTCCTCCACAACCAACAACACCTACAACCATTAACAAACATATACACACTTTTAAAAATCTTTTCATAATATCCCTCCTCAATGACATATTATACCATATTTTCACATAATATGATAATCTTTAACAAATGATGAAAACATTAATATCTTATTTATATAACAATAAATATCCCATAACATCAAAGGTATGGGATAAAAATAGTTATTTCATTTTATTTTTTAGTTAGCCCAGAACTTTCTAAATTCTTTACTGTTTGTTCATAACTCACATAAAGAATTTTACCATCTTCTTTAGTACTTGTAATTAATTTAGCAGTTTTTAAAGCATCAAAATCCGCATTCTCATAATCAATAACAGTTGTTTCACTAATTGTATCATCAGTTATATCAGCTTTATAAGTCACACCTTTGATATCATATAATTTTTTATATTGTGCTACAGTTTGTTCCATTAAATCTTTTGTAATTCCCAAATCCTTAAAGTTCATTTCAGATACTGATGTCTGTTTTAAAACACGATCACCTGAATAATCAATTGTATTTGAAACCTTAACTCCATTGATCTCACCTTCATATACTGCTGTCTCAGTTTTCGAATTTCCTCCACCACAGCCACTTAATACTACAGCAGCCATCATTATACAGATTCCCATTTTTAATAATTTCTTCATAATATCCTTCTCCTTTATTTTGTAATTTTATAATAACATAATATCACATTGAAGTCACACTATTGTCACAAAGTTATCTAAAAAGGGAATACATATGAAAAGAATATAAAGTTAATCCTTTATATTCTTAAATGCAGTTGATAACATCAACTTAATTCTATTTAATTGATTGACCTCACTTGCACCTGGATCATAATCAACAGCCACAATATTACTTTCGGGATATCTCTTACGTAATGCTTTAATAACTCCTTTACCAGTGACATGGTTTGGTAAACAGGCAAATGGCTGCATACAAACAATATTAGGAGCACCTTCTTCAATTAATTCAATCATTTCACCGGTTAAGAACCACCCTTCACCAGTCATATTTCCCATTGAAACAATTTCAGTTGCCTTTTTAGCAATTTGATCAATAGGATGTGGTGCATCAAAACGCTTTGATGCTTTTAATGCTTTTATCATATCCCTACGTAAATAATCTACAAACCAAATTGCAAAATTACATAATAAGACTGATGACTTTTTAACATCAAAATGTTCATGTTCATACCAAGTATTATAGAAACAGTATTGGAAAAAATCTATAAGATCCGGCATAACAGCTTCACCACCTTCAGCTTCAATAATATCAACAATTTGATTATTAGCAGTAGGGTGAAATTTAACCAATATCTCACCAACTAATCCAACGCGTGGCTTTTTAATGTCTAGCAATGGTAACTCATCAAAATCTTTAACAATTTGATATACATTCTTCTTAAATTCTTTCATATTTCCATTCTTAACATTTTCTTGGCATTTTGCTACCCATGATTCATAAAGTTCATTTGCTGATCCAGGAATAGCCTCATATGGTCTGACTCGATAAAGAACTCGCATAAATAAATCTCCATACATAGCTCCAATGATAACTTTTTTAGCAACCTTATATGTAATTTTAAACCCTGGATTGCTTTCTAAACCTGATAAGTTTGCTGAAATAACAGGAATGTGTTCCATACCAGCATCTTTTAATGCCTTACGTATAAAAGCAATATAATTCGTTGCTCGACACCCTCCACCTGTTTGAGAAATCATTAATGCAACTTTATTTAAATCATATTTGCCACTGTTTAAAGCATTCATCATTTGTCCAGTTACCAATATACTTGGATAACAAGCATCATTATTAACGTATTTTAATCCTTGTTCAACAGCATCTTTATCAACTGAAGGTAAGACAACAAAGTTATAACCTTCAGAATTCATAGCAGTTTCAACGAATTGGAAATGCAATGGTGACATTTGTGGGCAAAGAATTGTATAACGAGCTTCTCTCATTTCTTTTGTAAATGGAACTTTTATTTGTTCATATTTCTGATTTAAATTGATGATTTCTTCTTTCTTTTCAAGGGTTGCTTTTAAAGAACGAATACGAATACGAATGGCACCTAAGTTACTACCTTCATCAATTTTAATTAATGTATAAATCTTATTTCTAGCTTTTAAGATTTCTGCTACCTGATCAGCTGTTACAGCATCTAAACCACAACCAAATGAAGTTAATTGAATAAGCTGTAAATCATTCCGTGATGAAACATAAGATGCTGCCTTGTATAGACGTGAATGATATGTCCATTGATCAACAACTCTTAATTTTAAATGTTCCTGATCCAAATAACATACACTATCTTCACTTAGAACAACAAACCCTTCACTTGTAATTAAATCTGCAATTCCATGATTAATCTCTGGATCAATATGATAAGGACGACCAGCCAAAACAATTCCCTGTAAATGATGTTCCTGCATATACTCCATTGCTTTTAATCCTTCTTGACGAATATCTTCCTGACAACGATTTAATTCTACATATGCTTTATCTATAGCAATTTGTAGTTCTTGATCACTCACATGGAATTCTTTTAATTCTTCTTTTAATACATGAAACAGAGTTTTAGGATTATTTAATGATACAAAAGGATTTTTAAAACATATATCATTATGATCTAGACTATCAACATTATTTTTTATAACTTCTGGATAAGAAGCAACAACTGGACAATTATAATGATTTCCTGCTTCTTCATTTTCTAATCTCTCATAAGCAACAGATGGATAGAAGATAAAGTGAAGCCCCTTTTCAATCAGGTTTTCAATATGTCCATGTGTAATCTTGGCAGGATAACATGCACTTTCACTTGGAATAGATTCTATTCCTTTTTCATAAATAGCTTTTGAAGAACGTGCTGATAAAATAACTCTAAACTTTAATTCAGTTAATAATGTATGCCAAAATGGATAATTTTCATACATATTTAATGCTCTTGGAATTCCAACCATTCCTCTTAACGCCTCTTCCTCTGAAAGTGAGCGATAATTAAAAACTCGTCGATATTTATAATCAAAAAGATTTGGTAACTTTTTAGATACTAATGGTAAATTTGCTCCACGCTCGCATCTATTTCCACTAATATACTCTCTTCCATCATTAAATGTTGTAATTGTTAACATACAATTATTTGTACATTTGCCACAATTTTTCATAGCATTTGTATATGTTAGCTTTTCTAATTCAGTGAGTGATAAAATTGTAGAACCCTTACCATCATCTTTATCCATTGCGATTGTTGCCATTCCATAGGCACCCATTAATCCAGCAATATCTGGTCGAATAACTTCTATATCTGCTTCTTTTTCAAAAGCACGTAAAACTGCTTCATTATAGAATGTCCCACCCTGAACAACAACATTTTTACCAATCTGTTCTTTATTTCTTAATTTAATAACTTTATAAAGAGCATTTTTAATGACCGAATAAGATAAACCAGCTGATATATCAGCTAATGAAGCACCTTCTTTTTGCGCCTGTTTGACTTTTGAATTCATAAAAACAGTACAACGACTTCCCAAATCTAATGGATGATTTGATAATAACGCTAATTCTGCAAATTCATCTATTTTATATCCTAAAGAATGAGCAAATGTCTCCAAGAATGAGCCACAACCTGATGAACAAGCTTCATTTAGTGTAATATCTTGAATAACATCATCTCTAATAGTAATGGCCTTCATATCCTGACCACCAATATCTAAAATAAAGTCCACTTCTGGTTGAAAATGTTTGGCAGCAGTATAATGAGCAATTGTTTCAACCTCTCCAATATCTACTTTAAGTGCAGCTTTAATAAGAGCTTCTCCATAACCAGTAACACCAGCTTTTTTGATTTTACATCCTTCTGGAATCATTTCATAAACTTCTTTCATAATTCTAATAATTAAATCTAATGGATTACCTTCATTTGAATTATAGAAAGAATATAAAATAGAACCTTCATTATCTATAAGAATAACCTTTGATGTTGTAGATCCAACATCAATACCTAAATATATATCACCTTTATATTTTTTTATATTTTTCTTTTTTGTCATTGCTTGAAGATGTCTTTCTCTAAAGCCTCTTAATTCATCCTCATTATGGAATAATGGTTCCAAAGTATGTACTGCTTCATTTCCTTGATTCTTCAACTCTTTCAAACTCATAATCAACTGTTGTAAACGAAGACTTGTTTTAACCTCTTTAGCATTTAAACATGCTCCCATAGCTACAAACAATTGAGAATTATCAGGAAAAATAACTTCATTATCTTTTAAATTTAATGTATCTATAAAACGTGCACGTAACTGATCTAAGAAGTATAACGGTCCACCTAAGAAAGCAACCTTCCCTTTAATAGGTTTTCCACATGCCAACCCACTAATTGTCTGATTGACAACAGCTTGAAAAATTGATGCTGCAATATCCTCTTTTTGAGCACCTTCGTTAATTAAAGGTTGGATATCTGTTTTAGCAAAAACACCACATCGTGAAGCAATTGGATAAATTCTGTTATAGTTCTTGGCATAATCATTTAAACCTGATGCATCAGTTTGAAGTAATGTTGCCATCTGATCAATAAAAGCACCTGTCCCACCAGCACAAGTTCCATTCATTCGTTGTTCTAATGAACCCTCAAAATATGTAATCTTAGCGTCTTCCCCACCAAGTTCAATGGCAACATCTGTTTCTGGTATATATGTTTCTATTGTTTTTGTACAAGCTATCACTTCTTGTACAAATTGTATATTTAATGATTCAGAGATTGATAGACCACCTGAACCTGTAATGACTGGATAAATAGCAATATCTGAATACTTTTCTGATATGTCCTCTAATAATGTTAAAATAGTATTTCTTACATCCGAATTATGCCTCACATAATTTGAATAAAGACACTTATCATCCTCATCTGTTAAATATGCTTTCACCGTTGTAGAACCTACATCGATTCCTAAATAATATTGACTCATCATTGTCCTCCTAAAACCATTCCTATTACCTGCTATTTTTCCGCAAAATACTCCACAAATACTAACTGAATGTGAAGATAATTTCAATCATGATGCTTAAAAACTAGTCCATTTCCTTAAATATATCAGTAATCTTCTTCATTATCCTCACATACTCCTTAGCATCTTTCTCACCAAGTTCTGATAACATTCTTGTGACATGGGATAAAACATCATTGTATCTCTGTAAGCAGAATGATTGCCCTTTTGGTGTTATATAGACATGTATTTTTCTTTTATCATCAGCATCAGACATACGTTTAACATACTCTTTACGACATAAACTATTAAGGATAGCTGCTACACGTGATGTATTGATATCAAAACGACGACTAATTTCATATGCATTCGCGCCATCTTTTTCTTTTAACAAATACATCAAAACAGCAATTTCCCCCTTAGCAATCTCAGATATATTATATTGAATCAAACGCCCACGCTGTTCACCTATAATTAAATATTCAATTAACTCATTTGCATAATTCTGAAATTCCATTTTTAATACCTCACACTATGAGCATTTTATACCTCTTGTCATAATTTGTCAACGCTTTAAAATTTTCATTTTCATTCTTTAGAATTGATGTTCATATTTGAAATTGATACAATAGAGAAAAGGAAGTGAAATATATGTATCAAAAAATCAAAGAACTTTCGCATTCTTATTACTATGACACAGTCAAAATACGACGTGATCTTCATAAATACGCTGAACGTGGTTGGTTAGAAACACGTACTGCATGCCTTATTGCAACCCAATTGGAAGAATTAGGATACGAAGTTCTTGTTGGTGAAGAGATTATGAAAAAAGAAGCCCGCATGGGTCTTCCACCAGAAACAGTTCTTCACTTAAATTATCGCCGTGCCCAAAAAGAAAATGCCAATCCTAAATATTTAGAGAAAGTCAAAAACGGAATGACTGCTGTAGCTGGTGTTCTTAAGAATGGAGAAGGTCCTACAATAGCCTTAAGATTTGATATAGATGCTTTAGGATTAATTGAAGAAACCTCTCAACATCATTATCCTTTTCAGCAAAGGTTTTCTTCTTGTCACATCGGTGCAATGCATGCATGTGGACACGATGGACACACTGCTATAGGTTTAACTACAGCTCGCATACTTATGGAATTGAAAGATAAACTTCATGGCACTCTTAAAATTATATTTCAACCAGCTGAAGAAGGAGTACGTGGTGCTAAATGCATTTGTGAAAGTGGTTTTTTAGATGATGTTGATTATATTCTTGCTGCTCATATTATGCCTCAAGAACATAGAAAATATGATCTTTATTTAGGCATGGATGATTCTTTTGCAACTACAAAACTAGATGTCACTTATCATGGTATATCTACTCACGCTGCAGAGTCACCACAATTTGGTAAAAATGCATTATTGTCAGCTGCTAACTGTATCCTCAATCTTCATTCCATTCCACGTAATAGCGATGGTTGTACTCGTGTCAATGTGGGGACAGTTCATGCAGGAACAAGCAGAAACGTCGTTCCTGAAACTGCCAAACTTGAGATAGAGGTTCGTGGTGTTACAAGTGAATTAAATAGATATATGGAAATTTATGCCAGAGATATTATAAAAGGTTCTGCTTTAATGCATGATACAGTTGTTGAAATTGAAGAAATGGGAAAGGCATATGCACTGAAATGTGATAAATCATTGATGGATAAAATACGTTCTATTTGTGAAGAATATATGCCTGATTTAAAACTATCTAAGCGAGACTTAAGCCCATTAGGTGGGAGTGATGATTATTCTTATATGATGGAAAGGGTGCAATCTCATGGTGGAGTTGCAACTTATATGAAGTTCCTAACTCCTATGACTTCGTCACCTCATAATGACTCTTTTGATTTTGATGAAAAGGTTCTCGAAAAAGGACCTAGAATATTTGCCAGTTTGGTTTATAATATAATGCAATAAAGTCTATCTCGTCGGATAGACTTTATTACATTATATATTCATAACCTTTGCATTTCATGACTGTTCATCTTTAAATAAGGCTCGACCAATTCTCACAAAAGTGGCACCTTCTTCTAAGGCAATGTGATAGTCTTCTGACATACCCATTGAGAGTTCTTTTAATGGGTGATGTGGAAAGTCACGTTTTAATTTATGAAGAAGTTCATGAGTTTGCTGAAAATATGGTCTTGTTTGTTCAGCTTCAATGTGCGGTGCCATCATCATCAATCCATCCACAATAAGTGCACTACACTTTTGTATATACACCATGACATTATTCATCTCTTCAATAGTAAACCCATGTTTACTGTTTTCATTTGCAATATTTACTTGTAAGAGGATATGAATTTTTATATCTCTTTTGCTTGCCTGTTTTTCAAGTTCATCTATTAAACTATAACTATTAACAGAATGAATAAGATCAACCTTATCAATAATATATTTCACTTTATTTGTCTGTAAAGTCCCAATGAAATGCCAATGTCCTTTCCCATGATATTTTTCATACTTTTCCAAAAAAGCTTGAACCCTATTTTCACCATAATAAAAACATCCACATTTTTCTAACTCTTCAATTTCTTTTTCATCTATATATTTAGTTGCTGCAACAAGTGTTGCAGGTTTAATCTCTTCTAATATTTTATAAACCGCCTGCTGATTAACTATCATTTCAATTCACCTATCCTTATTATTATTTTATAACTTTTTGATAATTTTACTATAATTTTATGACATAATCAAAAAGAATTCACATATATGTGTTATGATTGTTATAATAAAGAAGGTGGGTGATGTGAGTGAATGATTTACTTGAAAGGTATTTAGGAGCAGTTTGTTCTTATTTTTTAGGTCCTAAAAGACATCGTGTTTATACAGATTTAAAAGAACAAATTCAAAAATCGGCACATCACTATGATGATTTAGAGGATTTACTCGTCAGTTATGGTCATCCACGAAGCGTTGCCTTAAGTTATGGCTATAGACCATTTCTACAACATATATATAATCCTAAAATCGTCAATTTTATTGAGAAAACTGTATTTATTGTTTCAGGAATATATTTATTCTTCTCTACACTTTACTATTTGCAACAATTAAATTGTCTGCCCTTCCAATCAACTGAGCATGTAACTGCAACGTTAAATACTTCAACACTATTAACATGGTTACTCTCTCATCCCTTCATTATTATGGGGAGTATCGCTGTTATATCTTTTATCGCACTCATCATTCTAGATTATAAAAACAGAGTAACTCAGGAAATTGATCCTTTATGGTCACTAGATAAGCTCTATAAATTGCCTCATCAGTCGCACTATCCTAGTCATATAGCTGAAACTGTTCTGATGATTATATTTACAATTTTTTTCTCAATTTATGCTATCTTTTTTTCTAGAGATATTATAATGCAAATTCAACATGAATCTTATCAGATGATTCATCTTATGACATATTTCTTTCAGCCATTTATTATGATTATCTTTGTAGATTATATAATTGACATGACTAAAAAAAGATATACTAAAAAATATTTGAAATATAGTACTGCTATAAACATATTTACATTAACTGCTTTAACTATTTTCGTTGTAAATTCTGGGTTTCTCAAAGATTATCTATTACCATTAAATATTAATTTCAATTATACAATGGTGAATGTCTTTATTATGAGTGCGCTTATTATGATTTATATGATATCCCTCTATAAACTCTTAAGAAATTTAAAATCATATCGTTCACTTTTTAGAAAATAAAATCATCTTATGATAAAACATAGGATGATTTTTAATTTTGATTTATTTATTTTTTTGAGATGGTTTTTGTGGTTTGTAAAATTCCCACGGAGAACAATTATTTAAGTTCTTGATAGCTATTTTTTTAATAATCTTCAACATTTTTATGACCTCCTCCTAAATTAGATATTGCAGTTACAGCAAATGCATATGTTACAGTTAAACTCAGATTCGAATATTTTAATGTCCATAAGCTTATAACACAACCTAAACACATCATGACTTTATTGATTATTTTATATTTCTTAACTTGCGAAAGTAAGATATCAGGGTTTTGAGGAACTCTATAAATATATATAGGTATAATCATAACCCATAAATATAAATAACAATTCAATTGATACTTTAACAAAAGAATAAAAAGAATGTGAACAAGGAGTGTTAAAAACATACATCTTAACATTGTTTTAGCATGATACCCACCACCATAATATCTAACCCAATAAAATAGAACGAGAAAACATAATGTCCAAAGCAATTGATGAAATAATAATCCCATGATAATAACCATTACAAAAGCCGCTAAATTTGATATGATCAATTGCAATCCATAATTATATAAATCTTGTTCATTAGGTAAGATCTTATGTTTTTTGATGAGACTATCTATTATCATTTGTGATATTTTCTGTAACATAGCATCACCTTTCTTATCTTATCATTATAAATTTTATTTTTCCTTTTGATGTGACACAAACCCCCAAAATCTGCTACACATTCATAAAATTAGTTGTGAAAAGAAATATAAATATAACTAATAAAGGTATCTTCTGTTATCTGTTTTTTATATATTCCATTATATAGATTAACTTTTTCTTGAATAATTGTTAGACCTAGTCCTTGATGTTCTCCACCTTTATGGCTTACCCAATCGATATTGTGATTAACAATAGGGTTTTTGACCTGTATAATTAATTCATTGAGAGAATACTCGATATATATATTGATTTCTTTTTGATTTGTTTTTAATGTTTCTTCTATTGCATTATCAAGAAGATTAAATAATATTGAACAGAGGTCTGTGACTTTCATATGTCCATCTTCAATACTTTTTACAACACAGTGAAATTTAATTTGATCTTTATATTGAGCGTATTTTGTATTAATAATGGCATCTATATATGGATTTTGAGTATGAATGAGTTTGTCAATGGATTTTAATTCTTGAATAACTTCATTATATAATTGATGACTATGTTCAAGATTCAGATATTGAATAGTTTCCAATTTGTTTTTAATATCATGTTTAAATTTCTTTATTTCTTCTTGATTCTTTATGTGAAGATTAATATTTTGAAGAATCATATTATTCATTTGGTTTTTTGTTTTTTCTACTTCTTTTTCTCTATATATATTCATTGTTTGATGAAGTAAGATATGAAAACAGGTGTAAAGAATAATAATGAAAAAGAAGATAAGAAGAACATGACTGTCATCATAAACAATATATTGTGATAATAACATCACTATCAAGATGACAATAATAATGATAAGGTTGTAGAAACATATATATTGTTGAGGAAGATAAGCATTTTTTATATTGGTTATTTTGATAAGATATTTCATTATCAAAAATGATATCATAACGATTATGAATATAATTATGATTCTCATAAATCCTACTGCATAAAGATCAGAAAAATCGAGATGAAAAATATGTATACTCATTCTATTTATGATTAAAGATATAAACCCATACAAACAATAATAACTACTTATTACAAAACCAACCAATGCATAATTATATATAATATTCTTATATACTTGTATTTCAATATAGAGCAAAATTAGATTCAATAATATTCCTAAATATGGAATATCATATACTACTAATTGTCCTAAGAGGTGACCAATAAGATATGTTATTATAAAGTTTATAAATGATAGAAACACGATTCTGATAATAATTCTTTGACTATCTTTTTTAATTAACTGATAAAAGATATAACCAATAACCGTTTCATAAATCAAACAATATAAATACTCTAAAACCATATCCCTCCTCTTCTTTCTACGTATTCATCTATTAATCTATAATATCTATTGCTAGATATGGGCAAACACCTATGTTTCCCCTTTAAAAGGACTCCCTTATCTTTAGTTATTGATAGGATATGCTTCCAATTTATATATGTATTTTTGTTAATACCTAAAAATTCATATTGATAATGTTTCATAAAAGCAGATAAACTGACTCTTTTCATGATATATTTATTTGATTTTGTATAAAGCCAGATATCTCTTTTTTCATATTTTACATAAATAACCTCATTAACATCTAATAGCGTAATATTACTATTATAATTAATCTGAATAAAAGAATCTTTTAGGCGAGTATATATATCTTGAAATTGATTTTGAAAGAAAACTTCTATATTCTCTTTTAATACGAACTTATAAACATTATGGTCAATACAATCCGCCATTCTATCTGCGTGAGAAGTTATGTAAATAATGGGAGTATTATAAAAATGCTTATGAACAAATTCTATACCATCGGTTTCTCTTAGATCTATATCCATAAAGATAAGATGGAAATTGATTTTCTCTTTTTCTTTTAATAGTTTTTCACATGTTAAAAACTTGTATATCTCTATATCATTATAGTAGTCTGTCTTAAGCATTTGTGAACTGATTAATTGAAGAAAAGCCCATTCATCATCAACTATTGCAATATTAAACATTCATTATCTTCCTTAGCATATTGAATTTTAAGTGCTTCATTAATATGTTTTAATGCTTCTGGATCAAGGGATAGAAGATATTGATTTATAAAAGGATATTCTGCAAGTACAGATATTGAACTTTCATGAACATACATATTATATTTTTTAGTATCTTCTCCTATTATATAATTGATTGGCACGTGAAAGTATTGACTAATGATTTTTAATGTTTTTATATCTAATGAGTCTATATTTTTCTCTATTCTACTTACTGTTTGCTGAGACATACCTATCTTGTCTCCAAACTCCTCCTGTGTCAAACCACATTGTTCTCTTAACTCTTTTATTTTCGACATACTTATTCACCTCATATTTCATTATAAAGTAAACACATACATCAATTTACTCACATTTATTGTTTTCGTACTCATAAAATGAGTATTCACATATATTCGTCAACAAATTGTATCTAATTGATAATAATTAAGAGCTGTCCTGTATTCTACTAAAAACTGTATATCTTTTTATACCATAATCACTAAATTTTTCATTACTTATAATTTTTATAGAATTTATTAAGATGATCATAATGCTTCACCAAACACCTTTACACTTTTCATATCAGATAATTTAAATATAAAAACTATGTCTTCAATCACACCATATGATTATTACAAATCAAGAATGTAATTCAATACATAGTTTATACCTAAGCTAATTGTTTCCTTAACTTTACTTCTTTTTCTTTCCACCTTGTTTTAATTAATATATTTATTAAATAAATAACAAATAATTCTCCCATATACACCAATCCAAAAGAACTTTTCAAAAATAAGAAAATCTTTCCAATATATGGTATATGGTAAATGTATTCTCCAATAATATCACTTCTTTTGGTTTCATAATTATCAAAGAAATCTTTACCTTCAGCTTGTGTCCTATAATAAGTATTCCCATCATTACCTATCTGTGTTTCCCTAAAATAGTGAGTTAATAAAATATTTTCACCAAATCGATCAGCTTCAAATGTTACAATTGTATCTGGTTGAATTGTCTTTTCAACAGGTATGAGTTTTGTAAGAACAAGTGAGTAAGTCGGAATTTTCGGCTCCATACTATCTGACAAAACAGTATAAAGACGATAGCCTGTTACTTCTGCCACTTTATCAGGAAAGTATATGATGAGTGTAAAACAAAAAATAAGTTCAATTATAAATACTTTATGTATAATTTGAAGAAATGGTTTGAAATAACGCATGATATACCTCCTTTCATGAGTAAAAAAACCGTCATAAGACGGTTGATTTTATTATTGTAATGTTCCTTTCACAGAAACTTTTAAAGTTTCACCTGCTAAAGATGCATCTTTGACTGACACCTTAACATTATAAGTATTTGTTGCTTCAACTTTAGAATCAACATTTCCAGTCAAACCATTATCAGCACCATCTTGTGTAATTTCTATTGTAGCTTTTGATGAATCTATAGGTTGATCACTTGAATCAGTTAATATTGGTTGAAGTGTTAATGTACTGACTTTACTATTATTATCAACAACATTAAATTCAACTGTACTTGTGTATGATGGAAGTGTATCACCTAAAACTCTACTTTCTTCACTAAAAGTTGTTAATGTTCCTGCTTGTACTGTTACTGGTGTTCCAACAACCAAATTTGCTACATCAGATGTATCTTCTAATTGATCCCATGCTGCGAATGTTCCTGCTGAAGTTGCAACAATTGCTACTGCTGTCGCGAATGTTAAAATTGTACTCTTTTTCATATTATTTTTTCTCCTTTTTTATACAAATGATATTAGGAATGTTATTCCTTAATACATCTTAATTGTATTCCAAAAAAGTTAGATTGTATAATACTTAAATTGAAATGCCTAGTTATATCAATTTATACATAACTAAATATAATCATAGTTTTCATGCAAAATATCTAAAAATACTTGACCTGCATTTGATATTGTATCACGTTTTCGTTTAATAATAACAAAGTTCATTGTGATTCCACTATTCTCTATTTCGATACTCTTTATATGCGAATATTTTAATTCCTCCACCTGCCATTTATTCCCTAACATCAAGGCATCTGCATGATTTATCATATTGATTATAGCATGATAATTGCTCATTATAATACTTCTTTTGAACTCTGATAAGGCAAAGCCATCTATCGATAATGATAAATTTAAATTTGAGAAAAAGTCATATGGTAAGTGAATACGTGGATATTCAAAAAATTCTTTTATATTTACAATTTCTTTATGTGCAAGGGGATTATTTTCACTTATATGTACATATAAAGGACCACTTCCTAATATTTGTACTTCAATATCTTTAACTTCAGCCATCTTTTTAAAGATTGATAATTGGTAGTTATTCAAGATTGTAATTCCTATTTCAGATTTCATATCAATTACATTTTGAAGAACCTCTTCAGCAGTTGTCTCTAAAAACTTGATTTCTGTTTCAGCACTGCTTATACGTTTATAAAAATTCAAAATCATATCATCTTTTAAAAATAAAGAATCTACAGAAATAGATAACTGACTATAAATTTGTTCAGCATCTAATTCCTTTAATCTTTCAAGGACCTGAAATTGATTCAAAATAGATCTTGCATAATAATATAACATTTTCCCAGTCGGTGTAAGTGTCACACCTCTATTGTTTCTTATAATCAATGCTTTCCCCATATCTTCCTCTAAAGCATGGATAGAGCGACTTAAATTAGGCTGAGATATATATAATTTTTCTGCTGCTTTATTTATGCTTCCACAATCTACAACTTCTATAAACTGAAATAACTGTTCTTTTCTCATGATATCCTCCTACATTTCATTTTCATTTTATCATATTTATGAAATACACAAAATAAAATATTCTCTTTAAAAAGAAAAGCAGGCTCATGAAATGAACCTACTTTCTCATTATTTAATTTTTGTTCCATTAGGTAAGCTTTCAACAGATACAAGTTCTAATAACTTTTTCTTAGAACCAGCTAAAATCATTCCTTGTGATTCTACACCACGTAAAACTGCTGGTTTTAAATTAGATACAACAATAACTTTCTTACCAATCATATCTTCTGGACTATAGAAATCAGCAATTCCTGATACAATTTGTCTAACTTCTTTTCCAATGTTAATTTGAGAAATAAGTAATTTATCAGCATCTGGATGCTTTTCACATTTTTCAACTGTTCCAACAGTTAATTCTATTTTAGCAAAATCATCAATAGTAATTTGATTCTCATCTTCTTTTTGTTCTTGTTTTTTAGGTTGTAGTGCTTCTACTTTCTTTTCAACCTCTTTTGGATCTAATCTTGCAAATAATTGTTGTGGTTTATCAGTCACTTTATTTCCCACTGGATATAATCCAAAAGTACTTAAATCTTTGAAATCTCTTAGATCAGTATGAATTTGATCTAAAATTTTTGTAGAAGTTGATGGCATAAATGGTTCTAGTGCAATTGCTGCAAAACGAATAGCTTCTATCAAATTATAAAGAACAGTAGCTAAACGTTCTTGTTTGTCAGTTTCTTTAGCAAGAGCCCAAGGCATTGTATCATCAATATATTTATTTGTTCTTCTTAACAAAACAAAAATTTCGTCTAATGCTTTAGATGCTTTGAACTCATCCATTAAATCTTGTACTTTCTTTGGCATAGCTAAAGCAATTTGCTTTAACTCATCATCAACTTCTTCATATACTTCTGGATTTGTCACAACACCATCAAAATATTTATTTGTCATTGCAATTGTTCTATTAACCAAGTTTCCTAAAATATTAGCTAAATCAGAATTAATACGCTCTACTAATAGATCCCATGTAATACTTCCATCATTATCATAAGGAATTTCATGTAAAACATAATATCTTACGGCATCTACACCAAAGATTTGAACCAAATCATCAGCATAAATTACATTTCCTTTCGATTTAGACATTTTGCTTTCCCCTTGTAATAACCAAGGATGTCCGAACACCTGTTTAGGCAACGGAATGTCTAGTGCCATTAGCATAATTGGCCAATAAATTGTATGAAACCTTACAATATCCTTACCAATTAAATGTAAGTCAGCAGGCCAATATCTTTTATACAGTTCTCCATGATTTCCATCCACATCATAACCAAGACCAGTAATATAATTTGTCAATGCATCAATCCATACATAAACGACATGTTTAGGATCAAAATCAACTGGAATAGACCAAGTAAATGTTGTACGTGATACACATAAATCTTGTAAACCAGGTTTTAAGAAGTTATTCATCATTTCATTCTTTCTTGAAACAGGTTGAATAAACTCTGGATGATTTTCAATATGTTGAATTAAACGATCTGCATATTTAGATAACTTAAAGAAATAAGCTTCTTCCTTAGCATCATGAACAGGTCCCCCACAATCAGGACATTTGCCATCAACAAGTTGTGATTCTGTAAAAAACGATTCACATGCTGTACAATATTTACCCTCATAGTGTCCTAAATAAATATCACCTTGATCATATAATTTCTTAAATATCTTTTGGACTTGCTTAATATGATACTCATCTGTTGTTCTCATAAATTTATCATATGATGAATCCATTAAATCCCAAATATTTTTAACAACCGCTGCTTTTTCATCAACAAATTGTTTAGGAGGGATTCCTGCTTCTTGCGCTTTCAATTCAATCTTCTGGCCATGTTCATCAGTTCCAGTTTGAAAATAAACATTATATCCTTCTTGTCTTTTACTTCTTGCAATAGCATCTGCTAATATAATTTCATATGTATTCCCAATATGTGGTTTTCCTGAAGTATAAGTAATTGCTGTTGTTAAATAATAATCTTTTGGATTTTTCATGTTTGTTCTCTCCTTCCAAATAAAAAAACGCCCCTATAAAAGGACGTTAAATACGCGGTACCACCTTTTTTACACCGAAGTGTCTCTCATTACTTTAACGCAGTTAACGTTTATCTCTAACTATTCAAGATAACAGCTCCCAGACCATTCTCATAAAATTTCTGTCCTGATTTTCACCAACCATCAGTTCTCTAAAACATCCTTTTAATCTCTTCTGTTCTTTGCTTTTTCTATCTTTAACCTTAACAAATATCACTTTTATTGTCAATATCATCTCATATATTTTTAACGCTTTTTTATCTTTTAGACAATTTATTAATTCTATTCAAGATATAAATGAATACCTTCTATTGAGAAACTGTATTTATCTTTGTACTTTGTTTTATATGCTTCATAATTGAAGATTTCATCATCAAGTCTTGTTGATAAGTCCTCAATTCTTATGTACAAAATCTTATCTCCTTTCAATAAACATTTTAACCTTGTTTCATCACCACGTTGTGGCGACAATATGATATCACTTATTTCATTTTGCATAAGTGTAGGAACATCTTTGAATCCTTCAGCGAATTGTTTTAGTAATTTTTCCTCTTTAAATTCACTGACATAAGGTAATGATTTTAATAAACTTATTCTATCTTGATCAGTCGTTTTAATAATATTTCCAATATTATTAATTTCATATATATCTTTATTTATTTTTGCATATGCAATTGGCTGTGCTTCTTGCACTTCAATCTTTATATTCCCTACCCAGTCACATTGAACTGTAGCTTCTTTAATAGCCGGTAATAGTTTTATTTGCTTTTCTATTTTATGAGTATTCATAAACATATAGTATGATGATTGACTGATTGTAATATGTTCAAGTATTTCTTCTTTCTCAGTAAGAGAATTACCACTTATATGTATAGATTTTACTTTTGAATAATCACTTATTAAATAAAATGCAAGTATGATCAAAAGACATAATACTAATAAGATTTTGACTTTTCTTTTCAGTTTCTTTTTCTTTCTTTGTTTTAATGTTTTACGAACTGGATTTTCGTCATATTCATGATATACTGCATTCATTCTTGTTTCACCCTTTCCTGTTGTTTTATTCTAACACAAATCGTTTTGAAAGACTATGCGAATTACGCTATAATGAAAATAACTATTAATAGGAGGAATATTATGGATATTACACAGTTAGTTGATTCCCAACGTCAATATTTTATGACACATGATACGAAAAATATTCAAATGCGTATAAAAACAATTCAGAACATAAAACAATGGATAACTCAAAATGAAGATAAGATTATAATAGCTTTAAAGAAAGACCTCAATAAGCATGCTACTGAATCTTATATGGCTGAAATTGGATTGGTTTTAAGTGAAATAAATTATCAATTAAAACATATAAAAAGATGGTCGAAAAATAAAAAAGTATGGACTCCCTTGGCTCAGTTTTATGGAGTTAGTTATGAAACTTATGAACCTTATGGCGTTACACTTGTTATGAGTCCCTGGAATTATCCTTTTATGTTATCAATCGAACCTGCTATTGGTGCTATTGCAGCTGGAAACACTGTTATTATTAAACCAAGCGCCTATGCACCTCATGTCTCTCATATTATTAAACAAATGATTCATGAAACTTGTCATGAGAAATATGTAGCTGTTGTTGAGGGTGGTCGAGAAGAAAATATAGCATTACTTGAGCAACGTTTTGATTATATCTTTTTTACTGGAAGTGTTGAAGTTGGTAAACAAGTGATGGCTAAAGCTAGTCGCTATTTAACTCCAGTGACATTGGAACTTGGTGGAAAGAGTCCTTGTATTGTTGATGATGCTCATAGTTTAAAATTAGCTGCCAAGAGAATTGCCTTTGGTAAGTTTTTAAATGCTGGACAAACATGTGTCGCGCCAGATTATTTGTTAGTGAGAGAGAACTTAAAAAAGCCGTTTATAGACTATATAAAACAATATATTTTAGAATTCTTTGGTGATAACCCACTTGAAAATGATCAACTTGTTAAGATTATTAACCAAAAACATTTTGAAAGACTCACCCACCTTCTTGAAAATCAAGATATTATTATTGGAGGAAAAGGAAATCTACAAACTTTGAAGATTGAACCTACACTTGTTGATCATATTGATAGTGATAATCCCTTAATGAAAGAAGAAATCTTTGGACCAATTCTTCCTATTATCACATATCATTCAATTGATGAAGTCATAGATTTCATCAACAAAAGAGAAAGACCTCTTGCCTTCTATATATTCTCAAGTCATAAAGATGTTCAAAACAAACTTTTAAACTCTTGTAGTTTTGGAGGTGGATGTATTAATGATACCATTATCCATCTTGCAACAAGCCAACTTGGATTTGGTGGTGTTGGACATAGTGGCATGGGTTCATATCATGGCAAAAAGAGTTTTGAAACCTTCTCTCATACGAGAAGTCTTGTTAAGAAAGCAACATGGATTGATCTCCCATTTAGATATTACCCTTATACGACATTTAAAGAAAAAATGATTCGTCTATTTGAAAAGTAAACGAAACCTTAAAAGCAGTTCAAAAATCTCTCAAATTGAACTGCTTTTTATATTAACTTACTTATTTAATTATTCACTTTATGATGTGGTGCATAGCTATTATCATCTATACCTTTAAAGGTATAACCTAACCCTTGATAATATTCAATAATCTTTGGTAAAGCCTGCACTGTTGTTGATTTTGCCTTTGTATCATGAGCAAGAATCATAATATTATGAGCATGACTTGATGTTGCTTCTTTGACCAATTTATGAACTGCAATATTGTTTCCATTGGCATCCCCTGTACTTGCATTCCAGTCATAATATTGATATCCTCTGTTTTGCACTTCTGACACAAGAACACTCATAATACCTGGTGTGTATTTTTTAGAAACCATGTTAGAACCTCCACCAGGAAATCTTATATACTTAGGAACAAAACCAATTAACCCCTTTACCATTTTTCCTACTTTATTCAAATCATTAAAATATGCATCAACTGAAGCATATACTTTAGAATAATTATGTGTATATGTATGTAGACCTATTGTATGCCCTTTATTATGTGCTTCTTTAATAAGGTTATTATACTTTTGTCCATTACCTGTCACAAAGGATGTTGCTTTGGCATTATATTTATCTAAAATATTTAATATTTGTGCTGTATTTTCAGATGGACCATCATCAAATGTCAGATAAACAACTTTATCTCCACTTTGACCATGATTTGCTACTGATTTCTGAGAAACAGTGACTTTTTTTGTATAAGAGTTGCTATTTCCTGAACGATCAGTAACTGTATATATAACATTATATACTCCTACCTGATTTGTATCAACCTGAGATGAGTTGACATCAATTTGAGGATGCGGATCACGATTATCTTTTGCTGTAACACCTGTTAAATAGTTAATTTTACCATTTTTAGTAACACTTATATCATGTAATCCGCTTAATGTTGGTTTTTCTTCATCTTTGACAATCTTTACATTCGCTGATTTTTCTGTCTTGTTACCACCTGCATCTTCAACAACCACAATGACTTCTTGTTCTCCTTCTTTACTAAAGTCATATGTTTCTTTAAAATATGATTTTGTTTCAGTTTGATCATTGATATTTTTAACAATATCTTCTACTGATACATTCCTACCAAGGTCTATATCCAATGAATTGACTTCAAACGTTGGAGCAACAGTATCTACAACTTCAACCTTTAAAATATATTCCTTATCATTTAATTTATAGATCAATTCATATGTACCTATCTTTTCTATATTGACTTGAGATTTATCAACATCTATATCATCAATATCATGACCTCTCACCTGAGAAATAAAACTTTTAGGATCATACTCCCCTTTAATCTCAATCTTTCCAATATCATCCTTAAATTCAACAACAGGCCTATCCATAAACATAAAAAAGATTACTGCTCCAATAATAGCTATAGCAATTCCTATGATGATATAAACCCTCTTTTTAATCTTCATAATATCCCAGCTTTCTTCATCTCTATTATACATAATTCGACAGTTAATGTATACTCATACATCCTTAATAAATTCCTATATCAACAATACTTTTTAAAATAAACTCAATCTTGTAAATGAAAAGAAGAAGTGCTAATTATGAACTTCTTCTTTTTACTCCATATCATTATTTTTAATCTCAAAACATCTTACCATAAGTATATCTACTTTTTATGTACTTGATCTACTATTCCTTTTGCAATAGCTTCACCTATCTGTTCTAATTTTTGATTATCACTCAAATAATTATAATCTTTTCCCTTAATATAACCTAATTCTACTAATATAGATGGGACAGTATTCGCTTTTAGAACAACCAAACTCTTTCCATCTTGAATACCCCTATTTTTAGAATAATTTAATTTTTCTATGTATGTACCAACAGAAGTTGCCAAAGCTGTACTTTCATCATTTTTAGTATAAACTTCAAACCCTGAAACATCAGTTGTTTTATCAAAATCATTAACATGTATAGATACAAAATACTTAGCCTGATTTGTTTTACTTATTGCTGCTCGCATTTCCAAGTCTGTTTTTTTATCATCATGTAACTCAATATCTTCTGTTCTTGTATAAATAACTTTAATATTTTGATTTTCTAAATACTTGCCAACTGCTTTAGCAGTCGTAAGCGTAATATCTTTTTCAAATAGATTTTTTGTATTTGCACCAGCATCATATCCTCCATGTCCTGGATCAATAACAACTGTTGCAATATATTCTTTCTCCTTTTGTTCAACTTGTACTGGCTTTTCTTTAGCAAAAAATCCAGAAACCTGATCTACTGCAAACATAATTCCTTTATATAGTCCAAAAAGGATTATTATTGCAATGATAGCAACCAAAATAACTCTGTCTATTCTTAATTTTAATTTCTTCTTTTTTGCCATTATCTCACATCCTCGCAAGTTTTATTCTAACATGTTTCGACACAATAACAAATCTTTTTTATATTTTGTTTAACAGATTATTGATTGTATTATCATCCTTTTGAGACTTATCCTGGTTTTTTTCTTATTTTCTTTCTCAATTTTTTAATAATCTCATACTCCTGTATTTTTCTAGATACTCTTTTTGTTCAGGATTCTCATGTTATATGACTTCTCATTGCAACATACTTACTTAACTTCTCTCTTCAATTTTCATCCTGCATAAACCTTATCTCTATATGTATCTCAGTCATTTTATTCTACCTAAATATCTGCAATATGTTCAATTATTTCCATAATCAGCTCATTTTCATTATAATGCAGGAAAGAAAAAAAGATTTGAACCAAATCAAATCTTAATTCCCATTTTTAACATGTATTCTAGTTATTGCTTTTCTCAAAGCCATTTCAGCTCTTAAAATATCGCCATCTTTATCTTGCAGACGTTTTTCTGCTCTACGTTTTGCTTCTTCAGCACGACGTAAATCAATTTCTTCTGGTGATTCTATTGCATTAGCAATAATTGTGGTTTCATCTTCATTGACATAAACAAAACCACCAGATAATGCAAATCTATTTCTTTGCCCGTTCGCATCTTTATAGTCCATTTCTGCAATTTCAAGTCCACTTGCAAGAGGCAAGTGGTTTGCAAGAATACCAATTTGACCTGCTGTTGTTCTTAAGTTGAGTAACTCTACTTCTGTTTCTTTGTAGATTCCTCTTGGTGTCACTATCTTCAGCTTAAACGTTTTCATCAGTTAAAGTCTTTGCTTTCTCAATAGCTTCTTCAATCGAACCTACATTATGAAATGCTTGTTCAGGTAAATGGTCACATTTTCCTTCTAAGATTTCTTTAAATCCTCTGATAGTATCCTCAACTCGAACATATTTACCTTCCATTCCTGTAAATTGAGAAGCTACAGTAAATGGTTGTGATAAGTAATTACGGATACGTCTTGCCCGAGCAACAGTTATCTTGTCTTCTTCACTTAATTCATCCATACCTAAAATAGCAATAATATCCTGTAATTCTTGGAATTTTTGGAGTATCTGTTGCACTCCATGCGCTACTTCATAATGAACTTGTCCTACAACTAAAGGATCAAGAGCTCGTGATGATGAGTTTAATGGGTCAACAGCTGGATATATTCCTAATGCTGCAATAGAACGATCCAATACAACTTTTGCATCTAGATGAGCAAAGGTTGTGGCTGGAGCAGGGTCAGTCAAGTCATCAGCAGGTACATAAACTGCTTGTACTGATGTAATTGAACCTTTTTTTGTTGATGTAATACGTTCTTGTAATTGTCCCATTTCTGTAGCCAGTGTTGGTTGATAACCAGCCTGTGAAGGAACACGTCCTAGTAAAGCTGATACTTCTGAACCAGCTTGTGTAAATCTAAAGATATTATCAATGAATAATAAGACATCTTGATTTTGTTCATCTCTAAAATACTCTGCCATTGTCAGTCCAGTTAATGCAACTCTCAAACGAGATCCTGGTGGCTCATTCATCTGTCCAAAAACGAGAGTTGTTTTATTTAAAACACCACTTTCTTTCATTTCATAATAAAGATCATTACCTTCTCTTGAACGTTCACCAACTCCTGCAAAAACAGACAAACCACCATGCTGAGTTGCAATATTATTAATCAATTCTTGGATCAATACTGTTTTTCCTACTCCAGCACCACCAAACAACCCAATCTTACCACCCTTAATATAAGGACAAATTAAATCAATAACCTTGATTCCTGTTTCTAAGATTTCTGTTTCAGTTCTTTGTTGTGCATAAGTAGGTGCACTTCTATGTATTGGCATAGCCATTACACTAGAATCCAATGGTTCTTTACCATCTATTGGATTCCCTAAAACATTAAACATTCTTCCTAATGTTTCATTTCCTACAGGTACACTAATAGGTGCTCCTGTATCAATCGCATCAAGTCCTCTGATTAATCCATCAGTAGGCCCCATTGCAATACAACGTACGATATCATCACCAATATGTTGTGCAACTTCTACTGTTAATGATTCACCTTGATTATCAATTTGAATCGCAGTGTTTAATGCTGGTAAAAAATCAGCATTAAATGCAATATCAACAACTGGTCCAACAGCACGTACGATTTTACCTATATTAGACATAAGGCACCTCCTTTTCTATTGAGCATTCGCTCCTGCAACGATTTCTGATATTTCATTTGTAATCGCTGTTTGTCTTGCTTGATTATATTTTAACAATAAGTCTTCAATTAATTCTTGCGCATTATCAGTAGCATTTTCCATAGACACACGTCTTGATGCATTTTCACTTGTTACTGACTCTACTAAGTAACCATATATTACTGACTGTAAATACATAGGTATCAGATGATTGAGTACATCACTTGGACTCGGTTCAAAGATAGTAAATTTCTTTGTGACCTCAATATCTGTAAAATCAGCAGTATCAACAGGTAATAATGTAATAACTCTTGGTGTAAAAGTTAAGTTATTAACAAATTGAGTATAAATAATCTTAATTTTAGAAATTTCCTGATCTCTATACATTTGTGTTAATTCACCTACAAGCCTAACAATTTCTCTAAAATCCATAGTTGAATTTAAATGTAAATAATCATGATTAAATTCAATTTGTCTATGTGTTAAATATGCTGCCCCCTTAGAACCAATCATATAAACAAGATCATTATCATCAATCTCATTTGCTATTGTTTTTAAAACATTAGCATTATATCCACCACATAATCCCAAACTTGATGTCATTGCAATATAAACAGTCTTTCCTTGAGTATTCTCTTTTAAATATGGATTATCAATTAAATTCTTATTACTGGCGAGAATCTCGGCAACTGTTTCTTGAACCATACTATAGTAAGGCTTGAGTTCTTCTAATTGTTTTCTTGTCTTTTGCAATTTTGAAGTGGCAACAAGTTGCATTGCTTTTGTGATTTTTTTTGTAGATTCAACGGACTTTATACGCCTTTTAATAGACTGCATATTACTAGCCATTGTTCTATCCTTCCTTATTCACTTTTAAAAATTTTTCTACAAATTCGCCCATAACTTCTTTTAATTGTTTTGTAAGTTCTTCACTAATTGCTTTTTGAATACGAATATCTTCAATCATATCTGCATGATTGAATTTCATTTCTTCATATAATTCACTCACAAATTGTGATACTTTTGCAACTGGAATAGCCTTTGTAAATCCATATTTTAATGCAAACAATGAAATCACTTGCTCTTCTACAGAACGAGGAGAATACTGAGCTTGTTTCAAAACTTCACGAACTTTCTCACCATGATCTAGGGTTGCTTTTGTTGCTGCATCTAAATCACTACCAAATTGGGCAAATGCCTGCATTTCAGCAAATTGTGCCAACTCAAGCTTTAATGATCCTGAAACTTGCTTCATTGCCTTAATTTGAGCAGAAGAACCTACACGACTAACTGATAATCCAGTATCAATTGCTGGTCTAAATCCAGCATTAAATAAATCCTGCTGTAAGAAAATTTGACCATCTGTAATCGAAATAACATTCGTTGGAATATATGCTGAGATATCTCCTGCTTGTGTTTCAATGATTGGTAGTGCTGTAATTGAGCCACCACCATTTTCTTCATTTAAACGACATGCTCTTTCAAGTAATCTAGAATGTAAATAGAAAACATCACCTGGATAAGCTTCACGTCCTGGTGGTCTCTTCAATAAGAGAGAGACAGTACGATAAGCAACGGCATGTTTAGATAAATCATCATAAACAATTAAAACATCTTTTCCTTGTGATAACCACTCTTCTGCCATTGCACTCCCTGCATATGGTGCAATATATTGAACTGGAGCAAGTTCACTAGCACCTGCTGAAACAATCGTTGTATATTCCATTGCTCCACCCTTACGTAATTTTTCTACAATTTGAGCAACAGTAGAATTTTTCTGTCCAATTGCAACATACACACAATAAATATTTTGACCTTTTTGGTTTAAAATTGTATCAATAGCAATAGCAGTTTTTCCTGTTTGTCTATCACCTATGATTAACTCACGTTGCCCTCTACCAATTGGAATAATAGCATCTATAGATGTAATTCCAGTTTGTAAAGGCTGATCTACAGACTTTCTTGTCATAACTCCACTCGCAACTCTTTCAATTGGTCTTGTTTTAGAAGAAACGATTTCTCCTTGACCATCTATTGGTTGCCCTAATGGATTCACGACACGTCCTAATAAACCATCACCAACAGGAACTTCAATAATCTTTCCTGTTCGTTTCACTTCATCGCCTTCCTTAATAGTTCCTTCACTACCAAGTAATACAGCACCAACACTATCCTCTTCAAGATTCATAACCATTCCATAAACATCATTAGGGAACAATAACAATTCTCCAAGCATAGCATTATCTAAGCCATGAACAAGTGAAACACCATCACCAATTGTCATAACTGTTCCAATATCTTTAGATTCAATCTGATCATTAAAATGCTTAATCTGTTCTTTAATTAATGCACTAATTTCATCTGGTCTTAGATCCACTACCTTCACCTACCTTCTTAATAACTCTTGTTTCAGTGATTCTAATTTATAAGAAAGTGAATCATCATAAACATGATTATCAATTTCTACCTTAATTCCACCAATTAATCGTTCATCAATAACCACACGTAACTTAACTTTCTTTCCTTCTTTTATACCAATAGCGTGTTCAATCTTTTGAAGTTGCTTATCATCTAAAGGATAAGCACTGACTACCTTACCCACTTTAATACCAAAGTAATCATTACATAAAGATTGGAACTGCTGACAAATCTCTCTTATATATTTGATTCTTCTTTTCTTAATAAGTAACAATAAGAAATTATAGACATATAAAGATACTTGTCCTTCAAAACTCTTTTTCAAGACATCAACTTTGATTTCATCTTGTAATGCAACATGGCTAAAGAACTTCACAATTTCTTCACTATCAAAAACTTCTTGAATTTTTGTAATATCTTTTTGATAAGTTTCAATGGTCTTTTCATCTTTTGCTAAATCAAATAATGATTCAGCATATCTCATTGCAATGATGTCCATTAATTAACAACCTTTTCAACAAAGTCTTCAACCATTTGTTGATTTTCTTTGCTATTCATTTCTTTACTTAGGACTTTTGCAGCAACTTCTATTGCAATACCAACCATTTCTTCTTTCATTTCTTCTTTAGCTTGTTGTTTTTCTGCTTCAATTTCTCTTTCAGCTTGTTTTAATTTATTAGCAGCTTCTTTTTTCGCATCTGCCACAATGTCATCACGTACTTTTAAAGCATCGGCTTTTGCTCTTTCAACAATTCCACGATATTCTTTAGCAGATTCACGTGCCTGTTCTTCGCTTTCTACCATAAATGTCTTTGCTTTTTCATTCATTTCCTTTGCTTCATTGATTGTTGATTCAATGAAATTAGCTCTTTTTTCAAAATAAGCCTGCATAGGAGTCCAAAGAAATTTCTTGAAAAAGAATAGCATTATTCCTGTTGAACACAATTGAATAATAACTGTTGTTATATTGGGAAATAACTTTCCAGCAATATCAATATTCATTTCTTGTTCCTCCTTCTTTATCTACTCATTCTCCAACTTTTATCCAATAAAGCTTGGGAAAACGAACATTAATAAGAAAGAAATTAATAAACCATAAATAGCAACTGTTTCAGATAAAGCAATACCTAAAATCATCATTGTACGAATTTTTCCTTCAGCTTCTGGATTTCTACCTACAGCCTCAACTGCTTTACTCGCTGCAATCCCTTCACCAATTCCTGTTCCTAAACCTGCACATACAGCGATACCTGCTGCAATTGCAATTAAACCATAATCTGTCATTTTTTTATTCCTCCAAATAATTTTTTGTTTTTTTATTCTTCACCAGTTATTCTGCTTCTATTGATATCAGAATACTAGATAAAGTCACAAATACCAATGTTTGAATACATCCTGCAAAAACATCAAAATAAGCATGTAATACAGGTGCTAAAATAGGACCCAAAATATTGACTGGTAAGATAAAACTTGATAACCAGCCAGTAAATTGATAAACCAGTCCCATTAAAATTGTTCCACTCAATATATTACCAAACAAACGCATTGATAACGATATTAATGGTGATACTGCTCCAAGTATATTGGTAGGTGGCCATATTAATTCTTTAACATATGTTAATCCACCTTTTTTCTTTAACGCATTATACTGAATTAATGTAAATGTAATTAATGTCATTGCCAAAGTAATCGAAAAATTTGATGTTGGTGCATCAAAACCAATCAAACCACTTAAATTAGCGACAATTAAATAAACAAACAACATCGCAAAATAAGGATAATAACGTTTCTCAAATCGTGATGGCATGATTGATTTCATATAGTTATAAACCATCTCTATACCTGTTTCACATACTAACACAATACCTTTTGGCTTCTCTAACGGATCAGCTGCCATAACCTTTTTCCCAGCAAATACAAAGAATAGAATTAACGCTGACATTATAATTAAAGAGAATACCAGTTCAACTTGTAATTGAATATGTACTGTAGAAAGTATTGTCGCACTAAGCATCAACTTCACCTCCTTTATGAATAAATCCTTCTACATATATTGTTACCTTGGTAACCATATATCCTAAAAATACACCGAGTAAATGAAACCATGGTGATTTTACAGATATATAAAACCCTAATGCATATAAAGCTAACTTTGCCAGAAACATAACTGCAATAATTGCAGTAGACATTGAAAACTTTAATATTCCTTCAGACATTTTCATAATCATTAAAAAGACAATGATATTTATAATATACCCCAAAATAAACCCTAATATATAAGATATATTTTGAATAAATAAACTTAGTAATCCGAGCCCTAAACATCCAACAAGAAAGACATAAATAGAACTTTTTAATACAGTTTTCTCATTCATGTTTACCCACTCCTAACAATAATCTTATAACATAGACAAAAGCCAATAATAGACATATTAATAATATAATTGGCTGACTATGAAAATACTGATCAAGTTTAACACCTACGAATGAACATATAATGAACGTTCCTATAACTCTTAAACCTAATTCTAATGCATAGACTAAGTCTTTTAACATCATTTTTTTATTCATCTGTTCCAAAAAGACGATCACCAGCATCCCCTAAACCTGGAACAATATAACCTTTTTCATTTAATTTTTCATCTAAAGCCGCAACAACTAAATCAACATCAGGATGATCGCGTTCGATAACTGCAATACCTTCTGGTGCAGCAACCAGACATGCCAGTTTAATATACTTTGCCCCTCGTTTTTTAATATTGACAATAGCAGCAGATGCACTTCCACCAGTTGCTAACATGGGATCAACGACAATAACATCAGCAGCATCTAAGCATGATGGAAATTTAGCATAATATTCTTCTGGTTCTAAAGTTGCTTCATTTCTAGCCATTCCAATATGACCTACTTTTGCAGTCGGTATAATTGTTTTGAAACCATCAACTAAGCCAAGACCAGCTCTTAAAATAGGAACAAGAATAATTGGTCTTACGAGTTCTTTTCCTGTCATTTGGCATATTGGAGTCACAACTTCGATATTTTTTGTTGGTAATCCTTTTGTCACCTCATAAGCCATCAACATGGCTATTTCATCTAAATTTTGTCTAAATTCTTTTGTTCCTGTATCTTTATTTCTCATAATTGTCAATTTATGATCAATTAATGGATGATTTAATATTGTTGTTGCCATAATTTGTCCTTCTTTCTATTTGATATAAGTGAAATCATGATACATAGTCACTTTATCAGTTAATGCTTTCACTCTTTTTATACACTCTTCTTTAATTTCGTCAGTTTCTTCATTCTTTAAACGATATGCTATAATTTTTCCAACTTCTTTGAAATCTTCTTCATTAAAACCTTTTGTTGTCATAGCTGGTGTTCCAACACGAATACCACTTGCCTTAAATGGTTTTTCGCTGTCAAAAGGTATAGCATTCTTATTTGCTGTAATATGAATTTCATCAAGTAATCTTTCAGCTTTTTTACCACTTATTCCACAACTTGCTTTCACATCAATTAATAACAAATGATTATCAGTTCCACCTGCAACCAATCTAAATCCCTCTTCTTTTAAAGATTCTTCAAAAGCCTTTGCATTTTTAATAACTTGAGTTGCATAATCCTTAAATTCAGGTTGTAATGCTTCATAGAAACATGCAGCTTTAGCCGCAATAATATGCATTAATGGGCCCCCTTGCATACCAGGAAAAACAGCTCGATCGATATCGGCAGCAAACTCTTCTTTGCACATAATGACACCACCACGAGGTCCTCTTAATGTTTTATGAGTGGTTGTTGTGACAATATCAGCATGTGGGAATGGTGATGGATGTAATCCAGCAGCAACCAAACCAGCAATATGAGCCATATCAACCATAAACAACGCTCCATTATCGTGAGCTACACGAGCCATAAATTCAAAATCAATTGTTCTTGAATAAGCACTCGCCCCAGCAACAACTAACTTTGGCTTGATGTCTTCAACTTTTCTTTTAAAATCATCATAATCAATTGTTTCAGTTTCTTTTGTGACTCCATAACTATGAAATTCATAATTAATTCCTGAATAATTTAATGGATGTCCATGAGTTAAATGTCCTCCATCAGCAAGTGACATTCCTAGAACTTTATCACCATGTTTTAAAACAGCTAAATAAACTGCTGTATTGGCTTGTGCTCCTGAATGAGGCTGCACATTTGCATGCTCACATCCAAATAATTCTTTTAAACGGTTTCTTGCTAAATCTTCTACTTCATCTACAAATTGACATCCACCATAATATCTCTTTCCAGGATATCCTTCAGCATATTTATTTGTTAAAACAGTTCCAGCTAATTCTAAAATTTGTTCAGAAACAAAGTTTTCAGAAGCAATTAATTCAATATTATTTCTTTGTCTATTTAATTCTCTTTCAACACTTTCAAAGACTTCAGTATCTCTCATTGTTTTATTCCTCCTCTAAAGCCATAACTTTTTGAATTCTTGCATCATGTCTACCACCTTCATAATCAGTACTTAACCATGCATTTAAAATTTCCAAAGCTAATCCTTCACCAATAACTCTTTGTCCCATTGCAATCATGTTAGAATCATTATGAGCTCTTGTCGCTTTAGCACTAAATACATCATGTACCAATGCACAACGAATTCCATTGACCTTATTGCATGTAATAGAAACACCAATTCCTGTTCCACATACAACAACACCCTTTTCACATTCCCCCAATGCTACTGCTTTTGCTGCTTTTGAAGCATAATCAGGATAATCACAACTCTCCTCATTATAAGTTCCAAAATCAACAACTTCGTATCCTTGTTTCTTCATCTCTTCAATAAGAACATTTTTTAATCGTAATCCTCCATGATCACATGCAACTGCTATTTTCATTTCAATACCTCCTGTATATCCTCTTTTGTTATTTTACCCTCACGTAATATTTTCATTTCATTTCTACTTACATCTACAACAGTACTTGCAACATTATCAGTTGTTTGTCCATCTACTACCAGATCAATCCGACCATCCAATTGATTCAAAACTTCCTTTGTTGATGTAGTATTGGGGTGATTTGATAAGTTTGCACTCGTGACTAGCATAGGTCCAGCTTTTTTCAGCAAAGTTAATACATATTGATCATCTGGTATACGAATTCCAATTGTTTCTTTTCCATTCGTCATAATTGGATCAACAGTGTCTTTTTTCTTAAAAACAAGTGTAATCATCCCAGGCATAAAGGCCTGAACAATTTTTTTTGCATCATCACTCACAAAAGCATATTTTTCAATATCTTTTTCATCCGCTACCATCAATGTAATAGCTTTAGAATAATCTCTATTCTTAGCCTCCATTAACTTATCTAAGGCTATTTTTGAGCCAAACTTCACACCAACTCCATAGACTGTTTCTGTTGGAAATGCAACCACACCATTACATTCAATAATATTACAAACTTCTTCAATTTCATCAACTGATACAACCTTTGTCATCACACATCACCCTCTGTGAAATATTCTACCATAAAACGGTTAAAAATTATAGAAATATAGGTAGAAAACAAGAAAATTCAAAATATAAAAAGAAAGACACAAAATTTTGTGTCTCTCCTCTAAATTCGTATTCTACAATCATAACTCCACATTGTACCACTTGTCATTTCTCTAACATTAAATGAGACCTTTACACTGTCTCCAGTTATTTTTTTACCAACCGCAGGGTCAGATTTGACTCCACCAATTGTTAAAAAAGGATACGCTATTGAAAAATGTGGTTCACATGTTGCTGATATGACAGTGTAACCTGGACCTAATGAACTATATTCAACAACAACTTTACAAGTCACATATCCCATATTAATGCCATTCTTATTTAAACCAACATCTTCCTTAACTGTGTATCTTTCTATATTGGCATATGGAGTTGCTTGATTGTCTAAAGCCCTCACTTGAGTTGTTGTAACTAGAGATATTATACAAATAAACATACAAACTAAACAAAGCAATATTTTTTTAAAAGTCATTGTTCTTATATTTTCCTTCTTTCTTTATTTTAATAAAAACTCTGGTGTATACCTCTTAAGAAATAAAATATAAATAATGAGATTAATAATTAATAGGATAGCTGCATTTATCAAAATAACCAAAATAAATATTGGTAACATCTCTAATAATTGGGATGCAAACAAAAGTGTCAGAACTGTAGATAAACTAAAGGCAATCAAACTCATAGTTAATAATGAGATGCTTTCTTCAAATATTTTCATATTTACTAATTGAGAATGATTAACACCTAAGGTTTGAAGTAATGCAATATTGCGCTTATCTCCAATGATTCTGTATATTTTATATATACTCAAAATAATAATCATAAATATCCATATAAAAACAAGATAAATTGAACCGAATACTTGAATAAATTGTGATTGACTAGATATATCTAAAGAAGTTGTAAAAATATAATAATCAGATAGGTTCTTTGAAATATCATGATAATCATCCAAAGAATTTAACTCTACTATCATTTTTATAACAGGTACGTTTCCCAATTCAACACTCTTGTTCGCTAATTTGTCCTTTAACATATTATAAGGAACATATATAGATTTCTCTTGATCATAATTGGGTTTCAATACACCTTTTACCTCAACTTAAGGTTGGCTGTTATTTGTGGCATTGTAAAAAATGCCAAGCTGTTTATTTTGGATGAGCCAACAGCTTATTTAGATGAAGAAAACTCATCCCTTTCATAAACTCATTTAAACACTATTAGATATAAATAGTATTATTTATATTTGAAAATTGAAAGTCATATACTTTACTAAAGTGCCAACTGTTTTCATTTGATATGTGATTTTTATGTAATCTCCTGTAATATGTCTATGACGTTCTGGAGTTGTAACTACATGAATAACTCTCCATGTTGGTGTTGTTGTAAAGTGTGTTTCATACGTCATATTGTTAAGAGTAAATACATGCGTCAATGGATAATATTTCATTGAAGCTGTCCAATTTATCTAGAGTTAGATTTAATTATTGGAAAGTATTCCATAGAATATAATATCTAAATATATCTACTTTTTTAATTTCATCTCTTTATAATATCAGATAATCCATTAAACCTAAAAATAAGTACAATTCTTATTTTAGTACTTTATAGTGTACTTATTACATCAACTTCTTTATCTTAGTTATTTATTCAAATAAGCTTGAAAGCATCCTTTGATATATGTTCCTCTAAGCATTATATATTATTAATTGTTCATTATACATTTTATAATGTATGTCATGAAAACAAACAAATCACAAAAAACAACTGACTTATTTCTCACAATACTCTAGTAATTTTCATAAACATCATAGCTCCTAATAAGAATATTGGTTTTTCTTTTTATAAACTTCTTGCTACCTGTTCTTAAAATAATAAACAACTGCAAAACCACTTATGACTAAAATACCTAGTATAAAAGCATTCTTAATTAAGGCTGCTAATATATCCATATTGTTTCCTCCTTCTATATTAAAGATAACTCATCTTATTCTCTTATAACTTTTATTTGATAAAGAAGAATTTATTTCTTTCTACTTATATTATAACAAATATATTATTTAAAGTTATGAAAATTTACACTTTTAATTATTTTATGATATGATAGGTACATACAGGAAAGGAATGTGATTGAAATGAAAAAGAAAACTCTTGCAACTGCAGCATTATTATCAGGAATTGCTGTTGGTTTTACAAGTATTATGGCAATTGATATTGCATGTAAGAAAAGACCCAAAGATGCTAAGAAACCAATTGATGAAAAAGACTCTCAATGGTTAAATCAACAAAATTTTGAAGATTTACAAATAACATCTCATGATGGGTTGAAATTACGTGCTAAACTATTGAAGGCTGAAACAGAAACTGATAAAGTTCTTATTGCAGTACATGGTTATCGTAATTATAATTTAAGAGAATTTGCTTATTATGTGAAGTTCTATCATGAATTAGGCTTCCATGTTTTATTGCCAAATAATAGAGCACATGGTGATAGTGAGGGAACATATATTGGTTTTGGTTGGTTAGATAGATTAGACTGCATTCAATGGATCAAAGAAATAAAAGAATATTTTCATAAAAATTTGCAAATTGTTTTACATGGTATTTCTATGGGAAGTGCGACTGTTTTAATGGCAAGTGGAGAAAAATTACCTGATGATGTCAAATGTATTATTTCTGATTGTGGTTTTACAAGTGTTCTTGACGAATTGGCACATAACCTCAAACAATCTCATATCCCACCTGCAATTATTTTACCTACTGCAACTTTATTAAGTAAAAAACGCATAGGATATAGTTTTAAAGAAGCATCTACGATTGAACAAGTTAAGAAATCTAAGACACCAACTTTATTCATTCATGGTGATCAAGACGATTTTGTTCCAACCTATATGGTATATGATTTGTACAATGCTTGTGCTGCTGACAAAGATCTATTAATCGTTGAAGGCGCAAAACATGCACAAAGTTATCTTGTTAATCAAGAACTATGTGAAAAAACAATTATTGAATTTATGAGTCAATATGTTCATCTTTAATTGTTGTCTCAAATATGCAAAAAAGAGTTTAGAACAAAAAAACCTAAACTCTTTTTATATTTACATATCTCATTATTAAATATTAAATAAACTTCCATCATTGACTAATTGTTTAAGAATAGCTGTTATTTTTTTATCATATTGTTCAGGCAGATTTTCTAATTCATTAACTGCCTCTAAGTATGTCATATCTTTGTGATAATTTCGATGACTTGTCATGGCATCAAAAGCATCTGCAACTGCTATAATTCTTACATCTAATGAAATTTCTTCTCCCTTTAGCCCATATGGATACCCACTTCCGTCTAATCGTTCATGATGTAATGAAGCCATTTTTGCAATATCTTCTTCAAAATATTCTTTTAATAATTCATATGTATCTATGGGATGTTTTTTAATAATCTGATATTCTTCTTGGGTTAATTTTCCTGGTTTTTGTAGGATTTCTTTGGGAACTTTAATTTTTCCAACATCATGAAGTCCTGCGGCTGTTGCTAGAGGAATAATATCATAAGCTGGATCTAATGCTAAGGCAATAGCACTTGAGTATTTACGTACTCTATGACTATGTCCGATTGTATAAATATCTTTTTGCTCAATTTCATTAATGATTTTTCGGAATACATTGGCAGCATCAATATGCTGTACTTTTTCTGTGTTTGTAAAAACGAGTAATTGAGATACTTCATTTGCGACTAACATATATGTATGCTGAATATTATCTAGAACTATGCTTGTATGAGAGGAAACTTTTATTTTGCCATCAGGTGTTGTTATATAAACACTTCCTGAAATCACATAGATGATTATAGTAACATCTTCAGTTTCGGCTGTGAAACCCATCATTCTATCTGGATTCACTTCATAATAAGCAAACTGTAGAGAATTATTACTAAATAATTCTTCTACAGTTTTATTTGTATCATGAAAAATTGGGTTGGGTATCACTTGAAATTCGGACATCTGCATAACCTCCTGTACTTATTCTTATAGTCATTTTAACACACAATGGGATAAGTTGCACAGATAAGATTATACCTATTTTCATAAACAATGTGAACCAATTAAAAACTCTAGATTTATTTTTATAAATCAAACATCTTTACAACAGTTCTTACCATAGCACCTGTTGCTGCAGTTCCATTGTTATCAGCTGTCCCTGCAATATCTAAATGTATCCATTCAGTACCCTCTTCGATAAATGCTTCTAAGAAATTTGCAGCCACACTGGCTCCAGCTCCAGGTTTCCCAACAGAATTCTTAAAGTCAGCACTTGCTGATTTTAATTTTGCAAAATATTCAGGATCAATTGGTAAACGCCAAGCCTTTTCATCACTTTCTTTTGCAATCTTTTCAAACATTTTATAGTAATCTTCACTATTAGAAAAAACGCCTGTATAAATATTTCCTAAAGCACTCACACAAGCACCTGTAAGTGTCGCTAAATCAATAAGATGAGTTGCTCCTAGTTGTTGAGCATAAGTGATTGCATCGCATAAAATCAAGCGACCTTCAGCATCTGTACTGACAATTTCAACTGTTTGACCTGAAAGAGTCGTAATGACATCCTGAGGTTTATATGCCTTATCACTGACTAAATTTTCAGTCGTTGGAATAATACCATAAACATTCGCTTTGGCTTTTGTTGCTCCAAGAATTCTCATGATTCCCAAAACATCAGCACCACCACACATATCATATTTCATTCCATAACTGTTTCCTTTAAGATTATAGCCACCTGAATCAAAAGTAAGTCCCTTTCCAATAACTGCTGAATAAGGTGTATTAGCATTTGTATATTTTAAACAAATCATATAAGCTGGAATATGACTACCTAAATTGACTGATAAAATCCCTCCTGCTTTCATTTCTTTTAACATTTTCTTATCCAAAATAGTACATTCCATACCATATTGTTGTGCAACTTTTTTAGCCTCTTCTACTAAATGTTCAGGTGTCATTAAATTTGATGGTGTATCAGCTAATTCTCTCGCATAATTAATTCCTTCACCATAAGCAATTGCTTTTTCAATATGACTTGAAACATCAATATCTTGTGCCATAATATCAACTTGTACAATATCTTTAATATCATGTCCTATTTTATGTTCTTGATATTGGGCAATAATATGACTTTCAACAAATAATTCTGTTATTTTTTCTATTGATATATTGTTTGTAACTGCCTTTTTAGCAATAAATACTGACTCTTTTTTTATTCCTTGAGAAACATGCCCAAAAGCTTTTCTCAATTTTGTTGTTGTTATATCTTGAGAAAATCCTAAACCAATAAATGTTATGGTTTCAAAAGGAAGTTTTCCTAATGTATGTATCTGTGTTATTTTATTAAACTCCTTATCAATACTATTGTTTAAATCATATCCTAGAGTTTCTATTAACCCTTTACAAATATCTTGATCTTTATAAATTGGATAAATGATATCCTTTTGACATTCTTTAATATTTTTATATTCTGATTGTTTCATAAATAATCCTCCTATATGCTATATATCGTAACACTTTTTAATAAGAAAGAAAAGAAAGAGGCTTTCCTCTTTCTAAATAACTTTATCTATCCTTTTTTTGATTTGAAAAGTGATCCAACCAGATGTTAGAACATAAACTATACTTCCAATACCAATAATTCCACCTAATAAATATCCAATTATAAAATAAACAGAATCAAAGATAAAATGAATTTTGATATAGCTTAAGTGAGTTTTTTCTACTATACCATAGATAAAAGCATCTGCTGTTGCCATGCCTGAAGATAATTTTTGCATGGATGCAAATCCAAAACAAAAACACAATTCAGCTAATAAAACACCTAAACATCTGACAAACAAAGATTGTTTGGTTAATTCTAAGGGAGTTATAAATAAACTTGCAAACATAATCAATATACCAATTGTCACTGTATGGATAATTGTACATATTCCTATATTATGTTTATTTATAAAATAGGCTGAAATAAACATTATAATGACTAGCATTTGATCAATTAATGAAATTGACAACCCAGTTGTTTTATTCATTCCATCTAAAAAGACTGTAATACTATCCGCACCTAACTGACAATCTGTATAGAGACAAATTCCTATAGCTACACAAAAAGTTGCACCTAGACATAACAGTATTTCTTGATGAAGTCTCATATCATTTTATTATAGTTCTTCACCATTACTAGCAATAACTTTTTGATACCAATAATAGCTATCTTTCAATGATCTTTTACCTGTTCCTTTTAATTCATTATCTAAATCAACATAGATAAAACCATAACGTTTTTCCATTTCTGATGATGAACAGCTGACAAGATCAATAGGTCCCCAAGGATAATACCCTATAACATTGACACCATCATGAATAGCTTCTTTAATTTGCATAATATGTTCTTTGATATAATTGATTCGATAATCATCATGCACTGTTCCATCTTCATTCATTTTTTCATAAAATCCCATACCATTTTCAGATATAATAATAGGAAGATGATAACGATCATAATATTGATTTAAAGCAATTCTTAATCCTAATGGATCCATTCCCCAACCCCAATCATTAGTGACTTTAATATGGCTATTGTGGAATCTTCCTTGACTTTGACTATTTATATTTGAAGTGTAGTAATATGAAAAACTGACATAATCAACAGTATTCTTTAAATCTTCTTTGTCTTGCTCTATAATTTCAATGTTAAGATCATTATCTTCATAGAAGCGATACATATAGTAAGGAATCTCACCATTGACTGCCATATCAGTGACATAATACTCTTGTTGACTATATTTTAAAGCAGCTAAATTATCTTCTGAACTTCCTGTTTCTGGATAGGGAATTCCATAACTTGCCATAACCCCTAATTGGAAATTTGGATTAATCTCTTTACCAATTTTAACTGCTCTTGCACAGGCAACCAGCTCATTATGCAATCCCTGATATTTAGCTTCCATTAAATTATCTACACGGTCACTAGGAATTCCTAAATGATTAAATGATTCTATATGAAAGAGATTAATCTGATTGACTAAAATCCAATATTTCACTTTATCTTTATAACGTTTAAATAAAACTTCACAATATTTTGTAAACATATCCATTGTTTTGCGATTATACCAGCCATTATATTGAATGGCTATATTGAGTGGCATCTCATAATGAGAGATTGTCATTAAAGGTTCTATACCATATTTTAAGAGTTCATCAATAAGGTTATCATAGAATTTCAAACCTTCTTCATTAGGTTCAGATTCATCACCATTAGGAAAGATTCTTGCCCAGTTAAATGATGTTCTAAAAGATTTAATATTTAATCCTGCTAATAATTGAATATCTTCTTTGTAGTGATGATAAAAGTCAATGCTATAACGTTTTGGAAAATTTCCATTTTTTTTATTTAATAATTGATTAACTTCCTCAAGAGACATTTCTTTATTCTCTCTTTTTTCTGGAGGCAGGTCTCCTTTAAACTCATTAATATCTGCAATACATAAACCTTTACCACCAACATCAAAAGCTCCTTCTATTTGGTTTGCAGCGACTGCTCCTCCCCATAAAAAATCCTTTGGAAATTTATGCTGACACTTTTTCATTTTCTAATCTCCCTTCTTCCTGTAAACTTTTCTTCTCATAGATTTTAAAGAATGGATAATAAATTGCAAAATAAACTAAGAAATTGACAACTACTAACGCAACTCCTGTCCATGAATTTGTGCACAAGAATCCTGCTAAGAAAGATGGGAAATTCCATGCTGCTGCAAGAGGATTACCCATACCTGCAGCAATCCCTGTTGTAAAAGCAAAATATGTGATAAAAACATTAACTAATGGTCCTAACAGTAAAGGAATAAAGAATGTTGGATTTAAGATAAATGGAACACCAAATAAGATCGGTTCATTAATATTAAATAGACTTGGTGCTATACTTAATCGACCTAAACTTTTGATAGATTGACTCTTGGAAAAACACATCATGAGACATAAGGCAAGTGTTCCTCCACCACCACCAATCCAAAGAAATGTAAAGATAAAGGGTTCAACTCCCACATGAGGAATAGGAGTTCCTGCAACAAATGCATCCATATTAGCAACTGCATTGATTGTCCAAATTGGTAAAACAATAGCTTTTAATACTCCTGGATGAATACCACCAAACCACATGAGGGCAGTTAAAACAACATAAATAATTGGTAATAACAATGAGTCTGCTGATGCACTCAACAAAGGTGTTAATGCAGATGCAATGACAGTGTTAATATCAAATCCTAATAAATGAACAACAATTGTGACAACACTCACAGAAATAGTAATTGGAATTAATGCATCAAAACTACTACCAATATTTTGAGGAATTGAATCTGGCATTTTAATTCTTAAATTATGTTTATCACAAAAACGCATAACTTCTACAGCAAATACTGAAGTGATAATAGCACTAAACATTCCCTCGCCACCTAAATATGCTTTATTAATATAAGATCCATCTTCAATAGAAGTCACTCCTATTGTTGTTAAAAAGCATAACGTTGCAGCAATTCCTCCAATTAATGGAGAGATATGATATGTTTTTGCTAATTGATAACCAATACTAAAACTCACATAGATGGATAATAAGCCTATTGTAAGTGTAAATGGGATCATTAAAGCATTTGTAAGTGCTGGATTGTTTGCCATAAAATCAACATAAGCCTGGGGAAATGGAAAAGTTGCAATTAATAAGAAAATAGCACCAATAATTGTTAATGGAATTGTTGCAACTAAGCCATCTCGAATAGCGGAAAGATGTCTTTGATTAGAAACTTTACTCATTATTGGTACAAGTTTTGCATCTAACATTGCAGATAATTTATTCATTGTATTCGTCCTCTCTCTTTTGATATTTGTATAATCATGATTACCACTATCATTATAGCATGTCCCTTGTTATACCTATTTTCCAGTTTTGGAAAATGAATATTATGAAATAAAATAGTGAGAAATATGTTATAATTTGTAGAGATTAAAAAAAGGAGGATAAAACAATTCTAAAAAAGGATTTTAAAAAGAGCGGATTACAAGTTATATTATCTGAATATCTCTTTAATATAAAAAAGTTTGATACGAATTTTATTATTGCCAAAGTAATGTTAGATCGTTTATCTGAATTCCCTGATATATCCATTGAAAAGATTGCCTATTTAGCAAATACAACTCCTGCTACAGTCACAAAATTCTGTAAGAAGTTAGGATATGATGGTTTTCTCGGTATTAAACAAGAAAATTACATTAACTTTTATGGTATTACACAAGAATTTATTAATGAGATCAATGATCCTATTGATCTTTATAATGCATACACAAATCAAATGAAGAATATCTATGACGACCTTTACCCACTTTATAATCACGAACAGATTTCAAGGATTGCCTGGCAATTATCATATTGTAAAAGAATTACTGTCTTAACAGGGCATCACGGTTTTACTGCAACCAATTTATTTAGTGAGATGTTGCGTTCATTTAATATCCTTTGTTATGAAATTGATCGTCATTCAGATATTTCAATAATTGAAAACACACTAGAACAATCTGATATGATTTTTATTATTAGTCTTTCTGGTAAATGGATGAAAAAAGAATTGATGGAAATTAATGAAAAAGTTTTTGAAAGAAATCAAAATAAAATTGTCGCTTTATCATATGATTCTTCTTTAGGTTTATCAAATTTAATAGATTTTTCTTTTATACCTGATTTTTTCGATTCTACATTTATATCAAATAACTCTATACAAGTTTTCTTTATCCTTTTGGTTTCTTATCTTGCTGTAGAAATGAAAAAAAGAAATAATTTATAATATCAAAAAAAGATTTTAAACAATTATATAACAGTTTAAAATCTTTTCTTTTACTTAAAAAATATTGGTTGTTTGAGATACATTTATACCTTCTTGGCTATCAAAAATAACTTGACCATCTTTAATTGTTTTTAAGACTTTAATATCCTTAATCTTCTTTTTATCAATTGTTAATGGATTTTCACTTAAAATAACCATATCAGCCTTCTTACCAATCTTTAAAGACCCTTTTTCATTTTCTTCAAAGTATTGATATGCTCCATGAATTGTTAATGCCTTAAGTGCTTCTAATGGTTCAATACATTCTTCTTTACCTAAAATATCACCACTTTGAGTTTCTCGATTGACTGCTATATGTAAACTTTCAATCATATTAGGTTGAATAACTGGAGCATCAGTATGCATTGTAAAGCAAAGATGATGTTTTAAGGCAGACTGTAAAGGGCTAATAGACTGTGCTCTTTGTACACCCATATTTTCCTTATGTATATCACCAAAATAATAAACATGTGATAAGAAAAATGATGGAATCATATGAAGATCTTTAGCTTGATTCATTTGTTCTGGTCTCATCATCTGAGCATGTATAATCACCGGTCTTATATCTTGTTGATGAACTCTTTGATACTGATCCATATAATGTTGAACAGCTTGATCACCATTACAATGTACAAGGACTTGCATATCTTCTTGAGCTGCTTTGATAAGATTGTTCTTGAGTTGTTCATCTGTTAATGTTGGATATCCATATGTTCCATCTACATAAGGTGAAATTGTCCATGCTGTTTTATTTTGTGGTGATCCATCTAAAAACATCTTATATCCACCGATTTTAAAGTTATTCATATATTTTTTAATATGATTTTGAAAATCTTTCATAAAATCATGAGCATCAAAGCCAGGATAACCAACAACATCTATATAAAATATATGATCTTGAATAAGCATATGATATATATTCTTTAAAGCATCAACAATCATTCCATCTTGAGCAGTTGTTATCCCATAACTCGCATATGTCTGTTGTGCTTTAAGATAAGCTTTTTTTAATGATTCCAGTGAAGCCATTGGTGCTTTTTGAAGATAATAAGTGAAGGCTGTCTCTTCTAAAAAACCAGTATCAAAATCAATTTTTCCACCTTCTGGACTCTTCGTTTTCTTTTGTATATTTAATTTTTTAAGTGCATTGCTATTCATAACACCACAATGTCCTGTTTGATGTTGAATAATAATCGGAATATCTTGAGAAAAAGTATCTAATTCTTGTTTTGTAATATGTCTTTTTTCTTTTAATTTATGATGATCATAACCTTTACACATAATAAACTCATCATTTTTTATTTGATTTTCCTCTATATATTTATGAATAACTTTCTGAACATCTTGAATACTTTGACAATCATCAAGAGCTACCTGTAACAAAGAAGTTGCATAACCACTTATATGACTATGGCTATCTATAAAGGCTGGAATTAATGTATGACCTTCTAAATCCACAACCTTCATACCTTTTTCATAAAGTTCCTGATAATTTCCAATATTTATAATTTTTCCATTTTCCTCAACAAGAGCATTTCCACTATAATCCTCTAAAGATATAATGACTCCATTTGTATATATTGTTTTCATATTATTGCCTCCATACAATGATTATCTTCTTTATTTATGAATGCAATATTAAAACAACCAATCAAATAAAAAAGATTTTGTTTCAATATCCTTTGTAGATTCACAATAATTAACTTTCATTTCACCACTTAGAGATTTTCCTTTTCCTTTACCAAGAACAATTTTATAAACACCTTGTTTATATGTTGCCTGATAATCACTTTGATGATCTGCTAAAACCTGATCCTTATTATCAACACCCTTAACCCAAGTTTTAAAATCTTCTAAAAGTTTTCCTTTAACTTCATACATTTCTTTTATATCAGATTCCTGATTAGAATTAGCTATTATTTTATATTGTGGTTCTTGACTCTTAGCATGAACACTTACACCTAACATGAATCCTAAAACAATAAATATATATACTTTTTTCATTTCTGTCACCTCATAATTGAGTATGAACAGCTTTTTTTATTTTATACAAATATTGGAAACAAATTAAACAGTCATTTTTCTTAGTTACTCTTTCTATAATGACAAAAAGGACTATTGATAGTCCTCATTTACATCATAATATATTAAATCATCAAATGTTTGCCTTCTAATAACTCGTTTAGATTTTCCCTTATAAGTAAAGACAACTGCGGGTTTAGGCAATTGATTATAGTTTGAAGCCATTGAATAATGATATGCTCCAGTAGAAAATTGAGCAAAAATATCTCCTGGCTCTGGTTTTGCTATTTTCACTTCTTTAACAACAATATCTCCTGACTCACAAACTTTTCCAGATATTGTTGCTTTTAATGTTTTTGGCTCTTCTGCTTTATTAACTATGATTCCATCGTAATCAGCATCATATAAACAAGTCCTAATATTATCGGTCATTCCACCATCAATACTCACATATGTACGAACATCAGGAATTTCCTTCACTGTACCTATTGTATATAAAGTGATACCAGCATTTCCAACGACATATCGTCCTGGTTCAACCAATACCATTGGCATATCCCAACCACGTTTCTCGTATCCTTCTTGAATTGTTTTCATAATTTCAGTTGTAATGACTTCAAAATCAAGAGGTTCATCCTTTTTAGTATATGCAATACCATATCCACCACCAGCATTGATTTTTGTAACCATAACCCCTAATTTATCATAGATTTCATAAGCAAATCCAACAAATCTCTTCATTGCACTTACATATGCATACAAATCAAAAACTTGTGACCCTATATGACAATGTATTCCTTCAAACTGTATAGAATGAGAATCAATAATTTTTTGAATGGCATCTAAGTAGATGCCATGCCTTGCACTAAATCCAAACTTTGTATCCTTATGTCCCGTTTGAATAAAACCATGTCCACCTGCTTTAATCTCAGGAACAACTCTTACAGTAGCATAAATTGTTTTATTTAATTTGGTTGCAATTTCTTCTACCAAATCAATCTCATGAAAATTATCAATAACAAAATGATCAACATCATGTGTTATTGCATATTCAATTTCTGAAGGTAATTTATTATTTCCATGAAAATAAATCTTATGTGGATCAAAACCAGCTTTTAAAGCAATTGAAATTTCACCAGCACTAACACAATCAATCCCAATTCCATATTCCTTAGCCAATTTATAAATTTCTAAACAACTAAATGATTTGGATGCAAATAAAGGCAATACATTTTCATATTTATCTAAAAATTTTTCCTTTAATTCATTCATTTGATAACGAATATGTCCCTCACTCATTACATAAAGTGGTGTCCCATATTGTTTTACCAAATCCATAGCATCTACATCATCTATGTATAATGTCTTATTTCTAATCTGTGCAAACTCTGTTTGTAAAACCATTCTTTTTCCCCTTTAATATAAATTTTTCAAAGTATACAATCCATAATCTTTATCTATAATTGTTTCACAAGCAGCAATAGCGCCTTGAACAAAAACATCTTTTGACAATGCTGTATGTTTAAGCTCAATAACTTCATCGTGTCCAGCAAGAAGAACTGTGTGTTCCCCAAAAATTGTACCTGCTCTCACTGATTGAATACCTATTTCATTTTTCTCTCGTTTATGATGAACTTGACTTCGATCATAGACTTCTTTTGTTTCATCTATCTCTTCATGAATAACATCATAAAGTAATTTTGCTGTTCCTGAAGGAGCATCAATTTTCTGATTATGATGCTTCTCTATAATTTCAATATCATATCCTTGATCATAAAATTCTTTAGCAGCTTCTCTCACAATTTTAATTAACATAGAAACTCCAAAAGAAGTGTTATATGATTGAAAGATGGGAACTTGAGAAGATGCTTCTTCAATTCTCAATAATTGTTGTTCATTAAAACCCGTTGTTGCTATAACAAGAGCACAATGATGCTTAATTCCAAACTTTAATAGATCATCTAAATTGTTTGGATGAGAAAAATCAATAATAGCATCAATATGATCATGAACCTCTTGAAAAGATGAATACATATTCTCCTTAATTGTCTCATCAAAGATTGGAGAAACAACACCAATAAGATTCATTTTTTTATTGTCTCTCACAGCCTGGACAACTTTTTTACCCATTAAACCAAAACCACATACCAATATATTCATACTAATATCCCTTTTCTTCAAATTTTATCATTGCATCAAATAACAATTTCTTATTTGCTTCTGTTGTTTTAATAAGTGGTCTTCTTACCATTTCACCACATACTCCTAATTTTGCTAAAGCAACTTTTGGCATAATCGGATTAACATCAACAAATAAATATTTGCTTACATCATTCAAATCATATGCCATTGCTTTTGCAAGCTCCATATCACCTTTTAAGACAGCCTGGGCAAATTTTTCCGTTTCTCTAGGATAAACGTTAGACAAGACTGAAATCACACCCTTACCACCAGCTGCAATAAATGGAAGAATATTATCATCACATCCACTATACATATCAAAATCCAAATCTCTCGTTTTTGATAGTACATCCATTGCATAAGCAATATTATCAGTAGCATCTTTCATAGCCTTAATATTCCTATGCTTTGCTAACTCAACAACAGTGTCTACTGCAATATTCATACCAGTACGTCCTGGAACATTATAAATAATCATAGGAATTTCCACTTGGTCAGCTATATACGTATAATGATCAATAAGTCCTCTTTGACTCGTTTTATTATAATATGGTGTCACAACAAGAATAGCATCTGCTCCAACTTCCTTTGCAAACTTTGCCTTTTTTAAAGCTGTTTCTGTATCATTCGAACCAGCACCAGCAATAACCTTTATACCTGTTCCTTTTGCCATTTCAATAACAATCTTTGTTAACTCAAATTCTTCTTCAATTGTAATTGTAGCAGTTTCACCCGTTGTTCCATTTACTAATAAAGCTTGTACGCCTCCATCAATCATTCTTTGAACTTGTCTTTTAAACCCCTCAAAATCTAAACTTCCATCATCATGCATTGGTAACACCAATGCTACTGCACTTCCTTCAAAAATTGGTTCCATAAATATCCTCCTTATAATTGATAAGCCTTTTTTATTTCTTGAACAGCAACTTCTTTTAATTCACCTGGAATAACAAATGATATAGATGTATCAGATGTTGTTACCTGACTAAATGGAATCTGGAATTGTCCAAATATTTCAAAAACATTTGCAGCAACACCAATTTCATCCTTCATCTTTTCACCCTCAACCATAACCTTAGCAACATTTCTATTCTGAAAAATCATTATTCTGTCATGTTTCCGCTTGATTTCCTCTAATGCTTCATTTAGTTTTCTTTGATCTGAAAGTGGACAAGTAAAATCAATTCTCATATCATCCTCTAACATAACTTGTGAAATCATATCAACATTAACACCTTTTAATGAAATCTGTTTAAAAATATTCCCAATAAATAAAGGATTTTTTTCTACATTTATAAACTTAACTTGAATAATTTCATGATCACTTTCAACCTTTGTAATTGGACTTTTATTCATCGCTTTCGCCTTCTTTCTATAAAAAAATTGCAATGAAACCATTGCAATTAATAAGTGTTTATCAACGCAATAGCACCCCACTTTAATATTATAAAGTGACAGTAGCATAGATATTCTCTATACTCCCAGGAAATAATAACATGCAAATCATTACTCCTTCGGCAATCGCCCCGCCTTCTTCACAGTTGCATCTTTTGAATGAAGAATTTTTGACTTTTGCGCCTCTATCTTGACATAATACTATCACAACACTTATGTGAAAGCAACCTTTATTTGATTAGCTTTTTTAGCACTTTTTTTATTTTTGTGATATACTTGTTGCCAAGAAATGAGGTATGTCTATGGAATTTATTTTTATTCTTATGTTTCTCTTTATTATTATAGCACCTTTTATTTATTTTCTTTATATATTTCGTCATCTTTCTAAGATTACCAAAATAAGTGCAGCAGGCATAACAATCTTTTCACTTATAACTATAATGATTAAGCTTTTTTTTCACCCTTATTCTACTGTTTTTTTAACACTCACAACAATTGTTCAATTTTATATAATAACAGTATTTATCATTTTTATTCTTTTTGGAATTTATCAACTTATTTGTTACTGTATTCACAAACCTTTTGTTTATAGAACCATCACTGGTTTAATCATTTTCTCAATTTTATTAACAAGCATAAGTTATTTAACACACTATTCTAAAGTAGAAACCAATTATGAAATAACTATTCATAAAGAAACAATGCTTAAAGAATTACATATTGGAATGATTAGTGATATTCATTTGGGAACTGGAACTTCTCTTTCTGATTTAAGAGTTCTGGTAGATAAGTTTAATCATAAGCAGTATGATTTGGTATGTTTTGTTGGCGATATATTTGATGAATCAACTCCAAAAGATATGATAGAAGATGCACTTAGTATATTCTCACAAATAAAAACAACTTATGGACTCTTTGCAGTTAATGGCAATCATGAACATTATGCAAATATTTTACAAACTGAACTTTATCAAAAATACAATATCTACCATCTAAGTGAAAAATATGTATGTGTAGATGGCTTATTTAATATAATAGGAAGAGAAGATGTTGTTGCACACCTTGACAACAAAATGAATAATATATGTCAGGGAATGAATACAAATTTACCAACAATTTTACTTGACCATAATCCTAAACGTTATCAGGATGTTCTTCATTATGCTGATTTACAGTTATCAGGGCATACACATGCTGGACAATTTTTTCCAGTAACCCTTCTAACTGCTCCACTCTATGATAATGTTTATGGATTACTTCAAAAAAATCATTTTTCTTTAATTGTCACAAGCGGTTATGGTTCTTGGGGATTCCCTATGCGTTTCTTAACAAATTGTGAATTTGTAGATATAAAAATAGCGTTTACAAAAAAGTAATATTTATTATGGACTTTTTCAGACAAATAATATATCATATGAAAAGCGAGGTAAGGTATATGGTTATAGAATTAGACAGTCAATATGAAAAAAGAAAACAAGAAATAGAAAAAATTGTGAAAAATGTTATTGAAAAACATAATATTGAAATTTCACAAACTGCATTTGATAATTTAATTATTCATTTATCACTATGTATTTCAAGGGAGTTAAATGGAACGTATATCCCAACAAGTGAAAGTCAAATTAATCATTTAAAGGAACATGAATACTATCCTGCTGCTGTACAAATCATTGAAATACTTGAAAAAGAGTTTGATGTGACAATTGATCAAAATCAAATTAGTTATACAACTATGTATTTAGCTAATATTAATTTATTAGATATTGATTTTAATTGTGAATTTGATTTATGTGATGATGAAATGGAAGAAGTCATCAATCAAACAATTGTAAAAATTAAAGAAATTTTAAATTTAGACTTGAGAAAAAATAAAGAGTTTTATACTGGTATGACATTACATTTCTATCCTGCATTAGATCGTTTACAAAATAATCAACAACTCTCAAATAATCCTTTAAAGGATCAAATTCAATCACAACATGAAACTGAATTTGAATGTGCAAAAATCTTTAACTCTATTGTTGAAGAACATTATAAAAAATCATTTAATGAGCATGAATTGGCATATATTGCATTACATTTTGGTACTGCATTTAGACAACAATAAAAAACTAAACGAAATAACTTACATTAAGTTGTTAATTCGTTTAGTTTTTCTTTTTAGATTAATGGATTTTTAATAATTAATATATCATTTGCTAACAATATTTCCTTGGCAATAAATATATTTATTTAAAAATTATATTGACTTATTTTTAAACACAATATAGAGTCCATATAAAATAAGACATTCAAATAAACATGAAAGCATAACAACCATAAAAATGTAACTAACGATTGTTAACGTATCATTATGAGTATTAAAAGCTGTAACTCCTAAAAAAATAACAAGACTAATTAATCCTATAGTCCTTAAATATTTAAAAAATCTATAAAACCTTTGTGATAATAAATTATATTTATTCATCTTATTTTCCTATACAAAAGCGTTTAAATAATTCATCTAATAAATCCTCTTTTGCTCTTTCTCCAAGTATTTCTTTTAAATTTTCCCAACTTTCATATAAATCAGTTACAATTAAATCAGTTGGCACATTATTTTCCATTGCTTCAATAGCATTTTCTAATGATTGTCTTGCTTTTTCTAATAATTGAATCTGCCTAGCATTTGCCAAAATATCTTCTTGACCTGCAGTTATTTTACCTAATTCAAACATTTTTTTAATTTCGTTAATTAAAGATTCTATTTCATTATCTTTTGCACTTATAAAAATACCATCTAATTCATATTTAATACCTTGGTCTTTTTTATTCATAACAATAATTCTATTGGTATCTTGAGATAATTCTATCAATTCATAATCTTCTTTTGTAAGCTCTGATGAACTATCAAGAACTAATAAAACCAAATCAGCCTTATGTATTAATTCTTTAGATTTATTAACACCAATATTCTCGACTATATCATTAGTTTCTCGAATACCAGCAGTATCAATCATATTTAATATAATATTATCAAGACGAATTGTTCCTTCAACAATATCTCTTGTTGTTCCTGCAATATCTGTAACAATAGCTTTATCTTCGTTAAGTAATGCATTTAATAAACTTGACTTTCCAACATTAGGTTTTCCTATAATAACAGTTGATATTCCATCCTTTAATAAATGGACATTTTGAGATGATTCAATAATATGATTCATTTTCTCTTTTAATAACTGACTTTTTGGAAGTAAAGAATCAGCTGTTAACTCTTCAACATCTTCATATTCTGGATAATCAATATTAACTTCTATTTGAGTTATAATTTTAATTAAATCTTCTCTTAAATCCTCAATAAAGTGACTAATATTACCTTGAATTCCTTTTAAAGCCAATTCAGTTGCATAATCATTCTTTGCTGTTATTAAATCACTAATAGCTTCAGCTTGTGACAAATCTATCCGACCATTTAAGAATGCACGCTTTGAAAACTCGCCATGTTCAGCCATTCGTGCCCCTTTTTTTAAACATAAATTTAAGACCTTTTGAGTAATAAAAACGCCTCCATGACAATTAATTTCAACCATCTCTTCACCCGTAAAAGTTCGATGGCCTCGATAAATATTAACCAGAACTTCATCTATTCTCTTTTGATCATCTTTTATATATCCATATGTTATGGTATGACTTTCCTTATTTTTAATTTGACCTGTAAAAAAACTTTGAACAAATGCTATGCAATCTTTACCACTCAAACGAATAATAGAAATCGCTGCTTCTAATCTTGAAGTTGCAATAGCAACAATAATATCATCATTCATAATTTCACCACTTCTTTCTTATATAGTATAACAATATCTCTCTAAAATATCTATAATCCAAAAGAATAATCTGGTTAAGATTATTCTTAAAATATACATAGAATCTAATTTATCTTTGATCTCTACCTTGTGGTACAAAATCTGCTGTTTCCATATAATAATATAGAATACGTTCCTTAAATTTTAAAACAATGTCTTGATATTTAGGATTATCTATTTGATTAACTAATTCTAATGGATCTTTATCCAAATCATATAATTCATCCTTCTCATACAATCTCATTGTATATTTTATATTTCCCATTCTACACATCAGTGCTTTTGTATGTTCTGGTCCTTCACTTGATTGAGTGCTTAGTCGTGGCCAGTATGGTGAAGTTGGATTATGACCTTTTTCCATTGCTTGAGTTTCTCCGTGAATACGACCACCTTCACAGAAGACAGCATCTTTGTGAATCTCATCTCCTGATAGAACATGCACTAATGATTTTCCAAATTGTGTATAAGAAAGATTTATATGACACATATCTGCTATAGTTGCAGGTATATCTAAAAGTTCTGCTAGAGCTTTTGTTTTTCGGGGTTTTACTTTTATATTTTTTGCAGGTTTTATTAATAATGGAATATTGCTTATTGGATTTTCAAAACAATTTTGAACTTTTTCTGTAATATTATAATCTCCAGTATAATCTCCATGATCACTATATACAAAAATATTTGTATTATCATAAAAATTAAGTTCTTTCAATTTGTTACAAATCATACCAAATTGATGATCAAATCTTGAAACCATTGCCAAATAGGTAGCTCTTAATTCAGTAAATCGTTCTTCACTCCAATTTTGAAGATTTTGTTTTGACTCTATACTATATAACATACTTGCACGATCTTTGAGAGTTGATATATTGGGTCTCCTTACTGGTACAAGATGTCTTTTTATCATTGAATACCAAGGATCTTCACATGCATAAGGTGGATGTGGAAATGAAATTGTACAATATAGGAAGAATGGTTTACTATTGGAATTTTTACTCTTTCTTTCAATATAATCTAAAGCACTTTGAATACAATTCCAATCCTGTTTTCCATAACCTTCACTATCTTTTAATTTTCCAATATAAAATGAATAAAAATTATCATTTTTTATATCATCATCAGTTACTTTTTTCAAATTATCTTTTGGAAAAAAGAAACTATTTGAATTATCTCTTTGATTTTCAAAAGTGGTACCATCATAATATTCATCACAGTAATTTGTTTTAGGTTTATCTCCTGGTATTACATCATTACGTCCTATCCAAATAACCTCATAACCATTTTGTTTCATTTCTTTTAATATATTTGGTTCATCTTCATGTCTTTGTAAATAATGCATTGTACGATGTCCAGTTGTATGAGGATAAAGTCCGGTTAAGAAACTGCAACGAGATGGAACACAGACTGGATTTTGACAATAAGCATTTTCAAAAGATATACCTTCTTTTAAAATACTATCTAAGTGAGGAGTAACAGATGCATCATTCCCCATATGATGCATTGAATCACATCTCATTTGATCTGCTACAAATAATACAATATTTGGTTTATTATCCATACAATAACCTCCTATTCTTCTGTTTTTATTGCATTTTCCTCTAAACAAGCCTGTTTATCAATAACTTTGAAAAATGGATAATAAATAATAAATGTTAAGAATAAACTAAAAACTTGATAAAGAGCAACTTGCCAACCCCCTTGAATAAATCCACTAATAACAGGTGGCATTGACCATGGAATCTGATATCCAATTAAGACTGGTAATACACCTACTACAGTCAATCCATAAGCCAAAATTTGAGTCACTAATGGAGCTAAAATAAATGGAATAATCATTGTTGGATTTAAAACCATAGGTGTTCCAAAAATAATAGGTTCATTAATATAGAAGATATTAGCCGGTAATGCTAATTTACCTAATGCTTTATATCTTTGTGATTTTGCTACAAAGATCATAAGAACACATAAAGAAATAGTCATACCTGCACCACCAAATTGGTATGTATTTTTAAATGCAGTAGTATAAATAAACTCAGGTGTACCCCCAGCCTGATAAACTGCTAAGTTTTCTAATGCCAATGGTAACAAAAACGTATTACTAATAGAGTTAACTATATTTCCACCATGGATACCAAAGAACCATAAGATATGGAGAGCTAATGTAAAGATAATCATACCTCCAAAACTTCCTCCTACTTTTTGTAAAGGTGAAGCAATAAAAGTATAAATTAAACTATGTAAACTGCCATATGATGTAAAGCTAAATAAATATGCAATGACTAAGAATAGACTTCCTACTAAAAACATTGGAATTAATGAACTAAATGATTTTGTAACCATTGGTGGAACACCTTCTGGCATCTTAATAATCCAACCCTTTTTATTAAAAAATATAAATAACAATGAAGACATGCAACCAATAATCATTGCTACAAAAAGACCTCTTGCCCCCAACCAGTCAAATCCAATTGCTGTTATTACACTTTCCTGATTTGTTGTAATTTGTAGTAATGGTGTAACAATAATAAATGAAACTAAAGCAGTTAATCCCCCAGCAAATCCATCAAAACCTTCTTCTTTTGTAAATACATAGCCTAATGAGACAACTGTATATAATGAAATTAAATCAATTGTAAATTTAGAAGGTAATGCTAGCCATGTTGCTAATCCAGTTTCATTCAACCAATTTGTCCATGCAGTGACTGGAAAACTAGAAACTAAAGTAAAAATAGAACCAAAAATTGTTAAAGGTAAAATAATCATAAAACTTTTATTAATAGCTTTTAAATATCTATTATTTCCTAATTTTATACCAATAGGCATAAGTTTAGCCTCTAAGATATTCATAAATTTTTGCATTTTCTCTTTCCTCCCTTAAAATGAACTTTTTTCAGCTGTATACAGTCAATTATGAAACTTGTTTCAATTATATTATACTAATTTTAAAACTATTTTCAATACTATTTAAAACTTTTTTTACTTTTTATATAAATATTTTGAAACTAATTTCATATTTTTGACATTATTCTTTTATTCTTGTATGATATATTTAAGAGTTATAATATTGGAGGAACTTTATGAACCCTTTTGAGCGCTTAGATTTTTATAAAAGCAACTATACAAAAAGTGAAAAAATTATATATGAATGGATTAAAAAAAATCCTTCTACTGTTGTTAAAGATAGTATTGAATCTTTAGCAGAGGAAATTTCTACGTCTAAAGCAGCAATTATAAGATTTAGTAAAAAGATTGGTTATTCAGGATTTGCTGAGTTCAAATTTGAATTATCCCGTTACATCATTTCTGGTATTAGAGAAAATAAAAATGAGAATATGGATATATCAAGGTCTATTACATCTTTATATGCTGGATATATTAAGCAAATTAATGATTTTATTGATTTAAAAAATATTAAAACTATAGCAAAAACATTATCTAATGCTAGACGTGTCAAAATATTAGGTAAAAATAGAACAGGTTTATCCGCTTTACAATTTCGATATCGTTTAACTAAAATTGGTTTTGATGCTGAGGCAATAACAGATGGTATATTAATGAACCAAATGCAGGAAAGCCTAACAAAAGGTGATGTTGTATTGATCTTTACAACTCGTGCTGAAGATTTACAATATTATGAGCTTATTAAAAATATTTCAAAAAATGGTGTTACAACAATTGTTGTAACATGTACTGAAACAAAATTAATTAAACAGTCAAATTATCATATTTTATTACCTTCTATTGAAAATGCATCAACTTCATCATTCTTAGATAATCAAACAATTATGTTTGTCTTTATAGAAATTTTATTAGCTGAATTGGCTTATATGGTTAATGGAAATTATAATCATGAATCAAGAAAAGAAATTATTTCTAATAATTCCACTGGTCTATCATCACAGTAGTCTAGTATCTAATTGACTGTATTCTCTATAATCTAGTTTCTTTGGTTAATTCTTTTGTTTGATAAATCAAAGATATAATCACTATATTGAATATCAAGTTCTATTGTTGCATAAATAATAAAGCATTCTCCCTTGTCCACCAGTGTATAAAACACTGCCTTTCCTGTTGTTGAATGTTTAAGATTGAGCACTCTTTGAAGCTCCTCTATAGGGAAAGGACAGTGAATAAGTGGAATAAAGAAAGGATAAAACAAAGATACATATCACATGCATATTCATTTCATTCTCGAAAACTTCCGTAACTATAGTATAATATATTACACAAAACACATGACGCATCTAAAATCTTAATAGACAAAAAAATCAGGTAAAATAAATGTATCATTACCTGATTTTTCCTTGACCAATACTATAAAATATTTGATAAGTATCTTTTAAAAATTCTTGATATCCACAATATTTATCATCAAAATAAACTATATTCATTCTTTTACATTGTCCATGACAGATATTTTTAAATTGACATTCTTTACATATTGATGAGAATCTTTTTTCTTCTTTTAGAAAAATTTGACCTGATTTGAATTGTCTTATTTCATCAATATTATTAACTGTTATATTTCCAAGGCAATACTGATCCAATGCATAAAAATCACATGGGTAGACTGTGCCATCTCCTTCTATAACCAATTGGATTTGACATTCCCCTAGCATTCCACATGTTCTTGGATAACGTCCTTGAAAAATCATTAATAAATCTTCAAAGAAAGATATGGAGATATAATGTCCATGTTTTAAATCTTCATACCATAATTGAAAAATGTCATGATAAAAATTATAAAAATCTTTTGGCTTTAAGTCATAATGTTCAGTTGAATGATCTAATTCAGGTAAACATGGGATAAACTGTATATATTCAAAACCCTGTTCTTTATAAAACTTATATATGTCTTTAGCAAATGGTACCATTTGTGATGTAACAACAGTCAAAATATTATAGTCAATATTTGTTTGTTGAATCTTTTGTATATGATTAAGTATCTTTTCAAAAGTAGGTTGCGTTCCTTTTAATCTAACTTGATCATGTATATTTTTATAACCATCAAGTGATATTCCCACTAAAAAATGATATTTATCAAAGAATGATATCCATTCATCATTTAAACAATATCCATTTGTTTGAATCGCATAATGAATAATATGTTCTTTTTTTAATTTTTCAACATATTCAACAAAATGAATAAAATAATTAAGACCAGCCATTGTTGGTTCTCCACCCTGAAATGCAAAAGTTATTTCTTGTGCATCAGCCAATGCCTTATCTATAAGCATTTCAACAGTTTCCTTAGACATTATTCCTTTTGAATAATTTCTTCTTTGTTTAGAAACATCGCTATAAAAACAATATTGACAATTCATATTACATATTGATGAGGCTGGCTTAATTAAATATGAAGCTGTTTTCATTTCATCACCTACTTTAGATATAGTATAACAATATCTTCATCAAATATCTATCAAATCATAAGAACTCTTTTCACATTAACAATATGATGATAAATACATCTGAGGATTATTTTTATACTTTTTTGCTTCTTCTTGCGTAAGAAAAACTGTATGGTGAATTTGCCTAGATGCAATAATATGTGGACCAGAACAACCAGCATATCCTTCAATACTAAAATTATAATCTTCATCATTTCCTTCAATATTTATAACTCTTCCTGACATTATATAACCATTTATTAAGAAAAACACTACAGTTTCTTCTTTTAACATATAATATACCCTTCTTTCTTAGATAATTATTTTTACAAGTTTTGCAACCTATAATTATTCATTTCAATTTCATATATGTGTTCTTAACTATAAACTTTTTTATAAATTTCATCAAAGCATATGCTTTTTAACTTATGACATAAGAAAATGACATATTCATAAAAACATGTCATTTATCATATTAATCTACATATGAAATTGTAATAAATCTATTTTTACCTTCGCCTTTACTTTCTGTTTTTAAATGATCAAATTCAGAAATAACTTGATGAATCATTTTTCTTTCATCTGCTGGTAATGGATCAAGTTTAACTTCAACCTTACTTCTTTGCACTTGTTTTGCAATTCTTTTAGCCATTGAAGCAACTTTCTTATAACGACTTTCTTTATATCCATTGATATCTACACTAATTTCAATTCTTTTCTTAAATTCATTTTGAACAGCATTCTTAGCAATAAAACTTAAAGCTCTTAAAATAATACCATTCTTTCCAATTAAGATAGAATTATTATCAGTATTCACATTACAATAAATACGACCATCTTGAACATAAGTCACTGTTTCAACAGTAAACTCCATATTAGATAGAGTTTTTCTTACAAAATTCTCTAAATATTCTTGAATCATACTTTGTGTATAACATTCAATAACAACCTTTTTAGAAAATAAACCTTTCTTTTCTTCAATGACTTCATAAGTTAATTGATCAGGAGTCACGCCCAAATCAAGACATGCAGTTTGGACTACTTCATCTTCAGTTTTTCCCTCATATGTTTTCATCATATTACCCGTCCTTATTGATCTTTTTTCTTTTCAACGTGATAAATTTGAATATATACTGTTCTAATAATTGTAACTAAACTTGTTGTTATCCAGTACAATGACATAGCAGTTGGCATTGATAAAGCAAACCAAACAATCATAGCTGTCATAACAATATTCATAGTTTTCATTGATTTTTGTTGTTTTGAAACTTTATAACGTGGATTTCTCTTTAACATAATATTATTAATTTCAATTGCTAAATATTGTGTAATACCTACAATTGCAACAATAATAATATATACCCAGTTTCCACTTGTAATTTGAGACATTGGTGTTGCTCCCAAATTTAATCCAAAGAAAGTTGCTTGATATAAAATTTCAATTCTTTGTACTGATTGCCACATAGCTAACATGATTGGTAATGTTAAGAATGTTGTGAATGAACTAAACATACTTACATCATGTTTTTTATATAAAGCCTGCATTTCAGCAGATTGTCTCATCTGAGAAGCCTGGTCTTTTCTACCAGCATATTTTCTTTGAATTTTTTCTAATTCTGGTTGAAGCATTTGCATCTTTTGTGTAGATACAGTTGATTTAATCATAATTGGTAAGATTAAAATATTAATAAATATTGTCATACCAACAACACCCCATGCAACATTACCTAAGATATCTGTAATAAATAAGATACCCTTAGCAATAGGGATTGTTAAAATAAAATCAAAGAATCCTGCATCCAAACTCCAAGGAGTTGCTGAATTGATTGCACGATCTGCTAAAAGATTTCCATTAGCATCTAAGTTTTGTCCACATCCTGTGAGGACGAAAACGAATGCTACTAGAGCAAACACTTTTAAAAATTTCTTCGTACGTTGATCTAAATACATTTATTTTTCCATCCTTTTATTTATTTTGTCATAGAGATACTTTAAATCTTCAATATTGTCTTTATATGAACTCTCTAAAAATTTATTTCTCACTATCACAATAAAATCCATTTTTTGAGTTTTATCAAAAACATCATGAACCATCATTCTGACTTGTCTTTTTGTTTTATTACGAACAACAGCGTTACCTAATTTTTTACTAACTGAGATTCCTACCTTGAGGTGACAATCATTAACTTTATAATATATAACAAACTTACGATTTGCAACAGATTTCTTATCTTTAATAATTGTTTGGAAGTCCTCATTCTTTTTTATTCGATATTCTTTTTTCATATTTTTTTAGAAAAAAAACCACATAAAGTGGAATTTTTGTTAGGCAGATAAAACTTTTCTTCCTCTTTTACGGCGACGAGCAAGTACTTTTCTTCCGCCTACTGTTGCCATTCTAGCTCTAAAACCATGAGTTTTTGATCTTTTTCTCTTGTTTGGTTGATATGTTCTTTTCATTGATTACACCTCCAAAATACTATATTTTTTTATACACAGTAACATATGCCCCATTATTATATGAGTTTTACCCCTATAAGTCAATGAAAATATCGAATTTTCTAAGATTTCATAAATGTTTTTCTCAAGTAAATTAGGCATATTTTTTATTTATGCACATATATATGAATATGAGCAATTATAGATATTCACGAGTTATTCACAATGTGAAATAAGTTATGCACAATTGTGAATAACTTATTCAAAACCCTTGATATATATAGGTTTAGACTGTGAATATTATAAGAATAACTTGTGAATGTGAATAACTTTTAAAAATAATTCACAATTATGCACAGTGCATAAAAAGTTACGCACATTCACAATCTATGAAATTTGTGTATAATTAAAAAAATACGCATATATCAATACTTTTTGATGTGCATAACTATGTGAATAACTTGTGCACAGTTTTTTTGTTCTTCTATTTATTCACAATTTCCTCTATAATATGAACTGAGAGAAGGTGAATATGTGAATAATCTTGATACTGATTGGCAAAAAACACTAAATATATTTAAAAATCAGATAGATGATAAAATTATTTTTGATTCTTTTTTCACAACTTTACAAGTTAAGGATATTATTGATAGTGATGTTACAATTACAGTTGATACACAATGGAGTTTGGATGGTGTTTCTCCATATTTAGAAAAGTTAGAAGAAATATATAACACTTTGACAAGTGGCCATTATCAGCTTCATTTAGAAACTGAGGATGAATATAATAAAAGTATTCAACAAAAAAATGATTTAATGCTTTTTAATGACAATTTAAATAGTGATCTTAAATTTGAAAACTTTGTTGTTGGAAATAGTAATCGAATTGCTCAAAATGCATCATTAGCTGTTGCCATGAAACCTGGTATTTCTTATAGTCCATTATTTATTCACAGTAATTCAGGACTAGGAAAGACCCATTTATTAAATGCTATTGGAAATTATGCAAAAAGCAAAGATCCATTTACAAAGGTTCTATTCACAACAAGTGAAAATTTTGTAAATGAATATATTCAATCATTATCTAATCATACTATTGATGAATTTAATTACAAATATAGACATATTGATATCTTATTAATAGATGATATTCAATTTATGGCTACAAAAGAATCATCTAGTGAAATTTTCTTTAATATTTTCAATAGTTTAATTAGTAATAAAAAGCAAATTGTTATAACATCAGATAAACCTCCTCGTGATTTAAGAGGTATGGAAAGCCGTCTTGTTAGCCGATTTGCATCTGGTTTAACAGTAAGTATTGATACTCCAGAGTTTGAAACATCAAAAGCTATCTTAAGAAAAAAGATTGAAATAGAAAATGTTGATTATCCAATTACTGAAGAAGTTTTAGATTTTATTGCCAGTCATTTTAATACAGATGTTAGAGAATTAGAAGGAAGTTTAAAACGTTTGCTTTTCTATAAATTAATATGTGAAGAAAAGCGTGATTGTATTGATCTTAATTTTGCTTTAGAGGCATTTAGTGATACATATAAAAACCAACCAATACAAAAGAAAGAATTAACTGTTTCAAATATAAAAAAATGTGTTGCTGATTACTATAATTTAACTGTATCCCAAATTAATTCAAAGTCACGAACATCTAATATTATAGTTGCTCGACATATTTCAATGTATCTCGTTAGAGAATTAATTAAAGATATATCATTTATACAAATTGGTCATGAATTTGGTGGTCGTGATCATTCAACAGTTATGAAAGCTTGTGATAAAGTTCAAAAGAAACTTGAAAAAGATCTAAACTATCGACAGGCTATTGATGACATAAAAAATAAGCTTGTGTAAAAGTTATGCACAGTTATCCACAACTTATTCACACATAAAAATTTAAAAAACAATGATAAAACCATTACTTTTATAAGTTATTCATATTGTGCACAACATTATTATTATGATATTATTTAAATAATAGTAAATAAAAGGAGAAAAATGATGAATTTTAAGATTAAAAGATTAGCATTATTAAATGCTTTAGCAAAAGTATCTAGAGCTGTCTCAATGAAAAGTCCTTTACCAGTCCTAACAGGTATTAAATTTGATTTAAAAGATAACGAATTAATTTTAACTGGTAGTGATAGTGATATTACAATACAAACAAGTATTAAAGAAAATATTGAAATTATTCAAACAGGATCTGTTGTTTTATCTTCTCGTTATATATTAGAGATTATTAAAAAGATTGATTCTGAATTTGTACATATCTATATTGTTGATGGAACATTGACAAGAATTGAAGGAGCAAACTCTAAATTTGATTTAAATGGAACTTCTTATATTGATTATCCAAGAATTGATTTAAATAAATCTGGTGTTCATTTACAGATGAAATCAACAGATTTAAAACAAGCCATTGAACAAACGTCATTTGCAACAAGTGAAAAAGAAACACGTCCTGTTTTAACTGGTGTTAATTTCAAAGCTAAAGATCATGTTTTAGAATGTATTGCTACTGATAGTTATCGTTTAGCAAAACGTATTTTAACAATTGATTCTGATGTATCATTTAATATTATTATTCCTAAGAAAAGTTTAATTGAAATTAGTCGTATTATTGAAAAAGATGAATTTATTGATTTATATGTATCTGATCGTAAAGTTTTATTTATTTTTGATTCAGTTTTAATTCAAACAAGATTAATTGATGGTTCTTATCCTGATACAAGTCGTTTAATTCCGCATGAACATAATTATTCAATGTCAGTTGACAGTGTAAGTCTTCTTAATTCCATTGATAGAGCATCTTTATTATCAAATGAACAGACAAATATTATAAAATTATCTATGAGTGAAGATCATGTTATGCTTTCTTCTTATTCTCAAGAAATTGGATCTGTTGAAGAAAATTTATCAAAAGCTTTTTATAAAGGTGATGAGTTGAGTATATCATTTAGTGCGAAATATTTAAATGATGCTATTAAAAGTATAAATGGAGAAAAAGTAAAAGTTTTATTTACTGGAGAGATGAAACCATTTATTATTATGGATTTTGAAAAGGATGATATTATTCAGTTGGTATTGCCAGTGAGAACATATTAATTTAAAAAGTATGATTTAGTCATACTTTTTCCTTATTTGTCGAATTCATTTTCTTGAATATATTATAGTTTATGATATAATAACGATGTTATAAAAATAGGCAAAACTATTGAAAGATAGTGACGCAAAGCTATAGGGCCTCTTTAACGTGGCAGCCAGTTGCACAAACGTACAAAAGCAGGCTGTTTTGTCTGTTTTTTTTATTTCATGAAAGGAGAGAATATGAGTAAAAATAAAACTTTCATTAAAATAGTAGTTATATTTTCTTTAATTATTATCTTATTTGGCTCGTTCTTTCATTTCGTTCAGCAAATTAGTGATATGAATACTCAAAAAATATTAAATCATTTAGAAGATGTTGGTAAAGAAACTGCTAATATATATAATTTAAAATTCAAATCGCTACAAAATGTAATTGTTAGTACTGCTGAAATTCTTGGTAGAGTAGATCATTCAGATGATGAAATTGGCAATATTCTTGATACAGTTGCTCAAGGCCAGGAATTATTTCAGCGTATTTGGTATATTGATAAAGATAAAACACTGCATAACTATAAAAAAGATATTATTTTAGAAGATCATAGTTCATATATTGATGAAGTTTTTAATGGACATACCGGTTTTACAAATCCATTGACTTCTTTATATGATAATAAGAGTTCTGTTGTTATTGTTTATACACCTATTTATAAGAATAATCAGGTTGTTGGTGGATTAGCTGGAATTGTTGAAGTGAATAATGAAAGTCATGATTATATTTATAATGATGTATTTAATGATGAGGCATATGTTTTTGCAACATCTGCTGATGGTCAAATTATTTCTAAAATAAAAAATAATAATACTCTTTATTTTGGTGATAATTATTTTGATTTTTTAAATAATAATGTTTATTTTATGAACAGTAATTATAAGTCTATTCTTCATAATATTCAAAAAAATCAATCTGGTTTTGCTTCCTATCGTTATAAAAATGATGAAAGAATGATTTATTATACACCTGTTAAAATTAATAACTGGTATATTTTTAATATTATTTCTAATGATATTATTGATGATTTAAATGATCAGATGAATGGTGAGACATTAAAATTAATCTTAGAAATTATATTTGTTTTTGTTGTTATGTTGTTTATTTTAATCCGTTATTTCATTAAGATTAATAAGATGAATGAAGAAACAAATAATCAATTAAGAACAAGTAATAAAAAGATTGAAATGATTTTAAAACAAACAAGTGATCGTATTTTTGAATATGATATAGATAATGATAGTTTAATACTTGATGCATGGAATGATTATCCTAAGATTATTTTAAATAGTTTCTTAAGTAATTTGCATAATTATAATTTTGTTTCAAAAGAACATGAAAAATTATTAAAAGAGAAGTTTCATGAGATTATTAATAATAAAGATAAGATAGTATTTGATGCTAAATTACCATATATTAGTAGAGATGATGAGACATGGTTCCATGTTTCAATGATTTATGTAAATCAAAATAAGCGATTAATTGGAACTTTAAGAAATAGTACAACAGAAATGAATGAATATAATTTGTTGTTGCAAGATCAAATGTTTAAAAATTCTGTTTATTCAAATGCTTTATTTATGTTTGCAGTCAATTTAAAAAGCCAAAAAGTTGTTATTTATCAAAAAAATGGTATATATCATAATGTTATTGATGTACAATATGAAAATAGTTTCTTAAAATCTTTTGTTGAAGAAGCTGCTGAGAAAGATAGAGAGCGTGTCGCTAAGTTCTTTAGTCAGGAGAATGTTCAAAATATCTATCATCATAATGGAAAAAGAACTATTGAATTTAGAACATGGAAAGCTGATAAAAATAGATATGAATGGGTCAAATTCAGAATACAATTTGAAAGACAAAGTAGTAATAATGAATTACTTATGATTGCATACAGTAATGATATTAATGATGAAAAGAGCAGGCAATTAGAGTATGAATATAAAGCACAAAGAGATGGATTAACAGGATTATATAATCGTCAGACATTTAATCAGTTTGTAGATGATTATTTGAAAGATAAAAAATCAGTAAGTGATTACTGTGCTTATATGATTGTTGATTTAGATAATTTCAAGTCAATTAATGATTCATTAGGTCATAGTACTGGTGATGAAGTTATTCAAAAAGTTGCGACTTTGTTAGAGTCTATCTGTTTTAATTCAGGATATGTTGGTCGTTTTGGTGGTGATGAATTTGTTATTTTCCTATATGCACAAGAATCATATGCTGAAATTGAAAATAAAGCACGTGAAATTATCAGACGTATCGAAGGAATAAAGATGGATAGTATTCATGATATTACTGCATCTATAGGAATCACATTTGTTACAGATGAAAAACATCATCGTATCTTATTTGATAAATCTGATCAAGCTCTATATGTATCGAAAAAGAGTGGTAAATGTAGATATTATGTCTATGTTAATGAAAAATAGAAAAATACTGGTCTATGAGAGATCAGTATTTTTTGTTATAATGATATTTGAGAATAATAAAGAGAAGAGGATTATATTTGTGAGAAAAGTAACTCTATTTATAGCAATGAGTTTGGATGGATATATTGCTGATAGTGATGAAAAGGTTGATTGGTTAGTAGGACATGATAAAAATATCGAAAATATGGAGGTTTATAATTCATTTATTAAAAATATAGATACTGTAATCATGGGATGGAAAACTTATCATCAAATTATAACTGAATTATCACCAAATGAATGGGTTTATGAGGGAATGACAAGTTATATTTTGACTCATCAAAATCATCAATCAACAAGTCAAATTTTTTTTACAGATGAAAAGCCCTCACAATTGATTCATCATTTAAAAAGAAAAGAAGGAAAAGGAATATGGATATGTGGTGGAGCGAATGTCATTCAACAAATTCTTCAGGAAGATATGATTGATGAATTTTATATATCAATTATTCCTACTCTTTTAGGAAAGGGTATCTCATTGTTTGGTATCTTAGATAAAAAAATAGATTTAAGGTTAATAAAAACTCAAAGTTATAATGGTATTACTGATTTAATATATCAACGAAGATGAGGGAGGATAAATTATGTATAAGATTTTATTGGTGGAAGATGATATCAATATTATAAATCATCTTTCTTCTTTTTTAGAAAAAGAAGGATTTCTTATCACGCATGTTGATGGTCAGAAAAAAGCTATAAATTTAATTAACAATCAACACTTTGATTTAGCAATTCTCGATATTTCATTAAAAGAAGGAAATGGTTATTCATTATATAATGAAATAAAGTCTTATAAAGATATTCCAATTGTATTTTTAACAGCAAATCAAGATGAATTTAGTGTTGTTACAGGATTAAATCTTGGTGCAGATGATTATATTTCAAAACCGTTTCGTCCTCGTGAATTGCTATCTAGAATCCAAAATATTTTAAGAAGATATCATAAACAAGAGACTTTTTATCAATATCAAAACATCAAAGTCAATCCCTTAACAGGAAAAGTCTTTAAAGATAATTATGAAATCTTCTTATCAGCTCTAGAATATCGTTTATTATTAATTTTCTTTTCTTATCCAAATCAACTTCTTACAAGGGAATTTCTACTAGAAGAAATTTGGAATATTACTGGAGAAGATGTTTCTGACAATACATTATCTGTTTATATGAAAAGAATTAGAAATAAAATTGAAGATAATCCACAAAATCCTAATATTATTAAAACAATGCGAGGATTGGGATATAAATTAGGTGATTAATATGATTTATATATGTATATTGCTTATTATCATTATGATAGCATTGATAATATGTATGATTTATAAAGAAAAACAAATTAAACAAATATCTCAACAGGTTAATGCTATTCTTTTTCAACAAAAAGATATTTATATTCCTTATTATAAAGAAGGAACTTTATCTTTTCTTGAAAGTGAAATTGTAAAATTAGTTAATCGTTTATCTGAACAGAATCGCTTATTATTAGAAGATAAAATAATATTAAAACAATCATTAGAAGATATATCACATCAAATGAAAACACCATTAACTTCTTTAAATTTAGTTCATGAAAGATTAAAGATGACTGAAGGAACAGATAAGAAAAAACTATTAAAAGAACAGCAGCTTTTATTAGATAAAATAGAGTGGCTTGTTATAACATTATTAAAAATAGCACAAATAGATTCAAATACAGTTACATTTCAGAAAGAAAATATATCTCAAAAAGAATTATATATCAAATTGGTAAAGCCATTTGAAATACAATTAGAATTAAAAGATATTTCTATTGAATTAGAAGCTGATCAAACATATATTGAAGATATTGATATCTTATGGACTTTAGAAGCATTATCTAATATTTTTAAAAATTGCATAGAACATACTGAACAGGGTGGAAATATCAAGATAATGATGAATAATAATCCTTTATATAGTGAAATTATTATCCAAGATAATGGAAATGGAATTGATTCAGAAGATTTAATACATTTGTTTGAACGATTTTATAAGGGAAAGAATGCAACTCAACAAAGTGTTGGTATTGGATTATCATTGAGTCATATGATTATTGAAAAACAAAATGGTACAATAGCAGTTGAAAATACATATCCAGGAGCGAAGTTTACGATTCATTTCTATAAAGAAGTGATCTAAACTTTTTTCTTAAATGACAATTTTGTCACGAATGAGTCATGGTCTTGTCACCTTGACATTATATAATAAATGGTGTAAAGGGGAGATAATGATGAAAATATTAGAAGTTAGAAATTTAACTAAAATTTATGGTCAAGATGATAATCAAGTTATTGCTTTGAAAGATGTATCATTTACAGTAGATAAAGGTGAATTCATTGCTATTGTTGGATCATCAGGTTCTGGAAAAAGTACTCTACTCCATTTAATTGGTGGGGTAGATAAAACGACAAGTGGTGATGTTATTATTAATGGTGTCAATGTATATCAGCAAAATGAAGAACAATTAGCTATATTGAGGAGAAGGGAAGTAGGACTCATTTATCAATTTTATAATTTGATACCAGTTTTGACAGTTGCTGAAAATATGACATTGCCAGTCTTATTAGATAATCAAAAAGTCAACCATGAAAGATTTGAAGAATTAATTCATATTCTTAATTTAGAGAATAGAAAAAATCATTTACCCAAAGAATTATCTGGTGGTCAACAACAGCGTGTTTCCATTGGACGTGCTTTGATGAATGCACCATCTATTGTTTTGGCAGATGAACCTACAGGGAATCTTGATTCTAAAAATAGTCGAGAAATAGTCGATTTATTAAAATTAACACAACGTAAATATAAGCAGACATTAATTATGATTACTCATGATGAAAGAATAGCTATGCAAGCAGATAGAATTATTGTTATTGAAGATGGTCAAATAAAAAAAGATGAGGTTCTTCATAAATGAAAATTATGAATAAATTAACATTAAGATATCTTCAACAAAATAAGAAAAGAACCATCTTAACAATTTTATGTATATCTGTTTCAGTGATTATGATATGTTGTATAGGAATTTCATTATATTCTGGTAAACAATTTTATAAACAATATATTGAACATACTTCAGGATATCATCATTATACTATTGTCAATAATAATAAAGATATTATTCAAATCATAAAAAATGATCCAGAAGTCAAAGAGTATTATTTTTCTAGTACATCATTTTATTCTGTTGATGATAAAAAAAATGATGTATCATTAAATTTAAAACAAGGAGATTATACTTATTTTGAAAAAGAAAACTTCGATGATTTGTTAATTAAAGGAAGATTACCAAATAATCATAAAGAGATTGCTATTTCACAAAAGTATTTAATTAATAACCATATTCAAAAGAATATGGGTGATACAATAAGTTTAAAAGAAGATGACACTGGAAAATTAAAAACATATTTGATTGTTGGTCTCATTAATGATTATGAAGCACAATCTTATTATAAAAAATCATTTAATGCTTTAAGTTATATTGATTTAAATGATCCGCAATTATATTATACTATGTATGTTATTGATAAGGATTTATCAACAAATATTTTTAAACATTGTGAAAAATTAAATCATGAAATTAATGAAATGTTAAATCAAACAAGTGATTTTAATAATATATTCTATAATTCACAATATTTAGGGATTCAGGATATCTTTGAAGAAAATTCTCAATCAGCATTTTTAACACTTTATAATATGGTCGCGATATTATTATTTGTTATTATATTTATTTCATTCTTTATTATTTATCAAGCTTTTAATCTTTCAACTCATGATAGAATCCAATATTTAGGAATGTTATCAAGTGTTGGAGCAACATCAAAGCAAAAGAAAAGATCTGTTTATTTTGAGGGCGCTATTTTATCTTTAATCTCTATACCTTTAGGTATTTTTATAAGTTATATTGGAATGACAGTAACATTCTTCTTCATTAATAAATTAGATGCTATTCAAATTATGGGTGTTGAAATTCATGCTCAAATATCAATATTTTATTTATTCATTGTTATTTTATTATCATTATTAACAATCTTTATTTCGCTTTATTTACCAGCTAGAAAAATATCTAAAATCTCAGTCATTGATGCATTAAAGAAAAATGATGAAATTAAAGTTAAAAAATATAAGTTAAAAACAAGTTCTTTTTCTAAAAGATTTTTAAATATTTCTCAACAGTTGGCAGTTAAGAATTATAAGCGACAGGGAAGACGTTCAAAAGTCATTGTCTTATCATTAGTTATTTCTATGGTTGCTTTTATTTCAATATTTAGTTTTGGTCAAAGATTAATGAAAGTATCAAATAATGCTAATCCTTTTCATTTATATGATATAGAAATGTATATTAATGGTGATCAAGTTCCTGAGATTACAAAATTATTAAGTACGCATGATAAAGTTGATGATTTTTATAGTATAAGTGGAGATATTCCAGTGAAAATGAAACTTGATAAGAAATACTTAAAAATACCTAAAAATAATCATGTTTATAATCAAAAAACAGATGAATATAATGTTGTTTTTATTGGAATGAGTGAGAATAAAAGGAAAGAGTTATGTGAATTAAATGGCATCAAATATAGAAATGATTTGGCATTAGTTTATAATGGTCATTTTACAGATTATGATAATGCTGATAACAAGACTTCTCATTATCAAGAGCGCTTTATCAAGGAGGATAATCTTTTCATAAAAACACCAATCTATTTTGAAAATGTAACTTATAATCAACGGGGTGAAGAAGAAAAAATAGAAAGATTGCAACTAGAACCATTAACATCATATGCATTCATTGATAATGATAAATATAAATCATTGTATGGAATTGATAGTCAAGGAAGTTTGTATATGATTGTTTCTACTGATTATGTATTTCAACAAAATTTGGATTATTATAGTTCTTTGAGAGTATTTATTGCATCTCAGCAGCATGTTGAATTAACAAAAGAATTAGAAGATTTAGGATATAATATTGAAGATCATACTCAAAATTTTATACAAGATCGTCAAATCTTCTTAATTATAGAAATTTTCATTTATGGGTTTGTCTGTATAATGATTTTCTTTACAATGCTTAATATTATTAATATGATGAGTGCTAGTATTGAAAAGCGTAAGAAAGAATTTGGGATGATGTTAAGTGTAGGAATGAGTCCTCATGGTATTCATAAGATGATATGGTATGAAAGTTTTATTTATGGAATGAAAACATTACTTTATGCAACACCAATAAGTATTTTTATTGAATGGTTGTTATATAATCAAATTCATATAGATGATTATTATTTTTCTATTTCATATATTGCATATATTATCTCATTTTTAGTTATTATGTTTGTTATGCTATTAACTTTTCATACTGGTTTAAATAAGTTTAAAAAACAAAATATTATAGAAACACTGAAAGATGATATGTAGGTAGAAATTTCTACCTACTTTTCATTTTTCTTCTTAATTTTCATTTTAAGAGACTTTTATATAAAAATGACTCTGAGTATGTTTTTGAATAAATATTGAATATGAGCCATAAAAACTATTATTTTCAATGAATTTGTGCTATAATGTTAACAGTTTGAAAAAGATAGGTGACTATAAATATGAAAGAAATAAGAATTAATACTGAGTATATTACTTTAGGTAAATTTTTGAAGTATGTAAATGCTGTTGACTCTGGAGCAATTGCCAAAATTGTCATTTCTGAAGGTGAAGTTTTCGTCAATCAAGAAATTGAAACCAGAAGAGGAAGAAAACTAAGAGATAATGATACTGTTTCTTATGACGGTGTAGATTATTTGATTCGTATAGACAATGAAAATTAATCATATTGAATTAAAGAATTTTAGAAACTATAAAGATTGCTCTGTTGATTTTGATCCTTTTATTAATATTTTTATTGGAAAAAATGCACAAGGAAAAACGAATTTATTAGAAGCTATTTATATTTTATCTTTATCTAAAAGTTTTAAGACAAAAGTTATTGAAGAGTTCATTTATTTTAATGAGGATTTTGCTAAGATTCATGGTCGTGTTAATTCTCATGAAAAAGATATTGATTTAGAAGTGGTCTTATCAAAATATGGTAAAAAAGCGATTATTAATCATAAAGAGATTAAAAAAACAAGTGATTATGTTGGATATTTAAATGTTGTTTTGTTTATTCCAGAAGATCTTATGTTGATAAAAGGAAGTCCTCGTTTAAGAAGAAAATTAATGGATATGGAGATTTCAAAGATATCTCCTATTTATATGTATAATCTTAATAAATACAATAAGCTTTTAAAAGAGAGAAATAAGTATTTAAAGATGTTGCATGAAAAGCATCGTAGATATGATGAATATCTTGATGTTTTATCTGAGCAGATGGCAAGACTTCAAGTTGATTTAATAAAGAAAAGAATTGAGTTTGTTGATTTATTAAATGATATTTCGTCTACAATGTATGATTATATTTCTTTACATAAAGAAAAATTGAGAATTGAATATAAATGTATATATAAAGATTTGAGTTATGAGGGAATCTTAGAGAAATATCAAAAGAATTATCAAAGAGATATTTCTTATAGTCAGACTGTTGATGGATTACATAAAGATGATATGTTAATGTCTTTAGATGATAAAGATGCTGTGGCTTATGCATCTCAAGGGCAACAAAGATCTATTGTATTAGCAATCAAGATTGGATTACTGGAATTGATAAAAAAAGAAATAGGAGAATATCCTATTCTCTTATTGGATGATGTTATGAGTGAATTAGATGATGTCAGAAAAACAAAATTATTGAATCTTATTCAAGGTAAAGTACAAACATTTTTGACGTCTACATCAATTGATGGTGTTCATCACCAAGTTATTGATATGGCTAAAAAAATTATGATAGAAGATGGACAGGTGAAAGGAGAAAGCAATGGAAGAGAATAAAGTAGAACATAGTTATGATGAGTCTGATATTCAGGTCTTAGAAGGATTAGAGGCTGTTAGAAAAAGACCAGGTATGTATATTGGTACAACTTCAGCAAGAGGTTTACATCATCTTGTATGGGAAATTGTTGATAACTCTATTGATGAAGCTTTGGCTGGATTTTGTAATGAAATTAAGGTTATTTTAGAAAAAGGTGACATTGTTAAAGTTATTGATAATGGACGAGGAATGCCAACAGGTAAACATGCAAAAACTGGTAAAAGTACAGTTGAGACGATTTTAACTGTATTACATGCTGGTGGTAAATTTGGAGGCGGTGGTTATAAAGTCTCTGGTGGTTTACATGGTGTTGGTGCGAGTGTTGTTAATGCTTTAAGTGAGTGGTTAGAAGTTCATGTTCATAGAGAAGGACATATTTATTATCAACGTTTTGAAAAAGGTGGAGTTCCTGTTGGTGATTTAAAAATTATTGGTGATTGTGATGATACTGGAACAATTGTTTCATTTAAAGCTGATCCACTTATTTTTAATGAAACGACTATTTATGATTATGATACATTAAATCAAAGAATAAGAGAGTTAGCATTCTTAAATAAAGGATTAAAGTTAATTTTAGAAGATCATCGCAACGAACCATATAAGAAAAATGAATACCATTATGAAGGTGGTATTAAAGAATATGTTGCATACTTAAATAGAAATAAGACAGCTATCCATGAGGAAATTATCTATGTAGAAGATGAAATAGATGATATTAAAGTAGAAGTGGGTATGCAATATAATGATGGGTATCAACCAAATATTTATTCTTTCTGTAATAATATTAATACACATGAAGGAGGAACTCATGAAGAAGGGTTCCGTCTGGCTTTAACAAGAGTAATTAATAATTATGCTAAAAATAACAATTTTTTAAAGAAAGATGATGAATCTTTAAATGGTGATGATTGTCGTGAAGGGTTAACTGCCATTATTTCAGTTAAGCATCCTGATCCGCAATATGAAGGACAAACAAAAACAAAGTTAGGAAATTCTGAAGTCCGTAAAATTGCTAGTAATATTATTTCTGAAGCTTTAGATAAATTCTTATTAGAGAATCCAGATACAGCATCAATTATTATGAATAAAGCAATTGTTGCGAGTCATGCGAGAATGGCTGCGAAACGTGCAAGAGAAATGACACGTCGTAAAACAGCTTTAGATAGTATTGCTTTACCTGGTAAATTGGCGGATTGTTCATCTAAAGATCCAAGTGAATGTGAAGTCTTTATCGTCGAAGGGGACAGTGCCGGTGGGAGTGCAAAGATGGGAAGAGATAGAAGAACTCAAGCTATCTTGCCACTTCGTGGTAAAATTTTAAATGTTGAAAAAGCAAGATTAGATAGAATTTTGGGAAATGCTGAAATTCGTTCTATGATTACTGCTTTTGGAACAGGAATTGGTGATGAATTTGATATTAGTAAATTAAGATATCATAAAATTGTTATTATGACCGATGCCGATGTCGATGGAGGACATATTAGAATCTTAATGTTGACATTCTTATATCGTTTCTTAAAACCATTAATTGAAGAAGGATTTGTGTATGCTGCTCAACCTCCATTATATTTATTAAAACATGGAAAAGAGGAACATTATCTCTATAGTGACTATGAACTTGAGAAATTAAAAGAAGATTTAGGTCCAAATGCTAAATATAATATTCAACGTTATAAAGGTCTTGGAGAAATGAATGCAGAACAATTATGGGAAACAACAATGGATCCTGAAAATAGACTTTTGTGGCAAATTGATTTAGATGATGCAATGCAGGCTGATGCAATGTTTGATACATTGATGGGAGAGAAAGTTGAACCTAGACGTGAATTTATACAAGAACATGCACAAGAAGCTGAGCTTGATTTATAGTAAAGGAGAGAAATAATGGAACAACGTGGAATTAAGAAAAGACTTCTGACAGAAGAAATGAAGAAATCTTTCATTAGTTATGCAATGTCAGTTATTGTACAAAGAGCATTGCCTGATGTGAGAGATGGACTCAAACCTGTTCAACGTAGAATTGTTCATGGGATGAATGAACTTGGATGTTATAGTGATAAACCATATAAGAAATCAGCCCGTATTGTTGGGGAAGTTATGGGGAAATACCATCCACATGGAGATTCTTCAATCTATGAAGCATTGGTACGTATGGCACAAGATTTCTCTTATCGTTATATGATTGTTGATGGTCATGGGAACTTTGGTTCAATTGATGGTGATGGTGCTGCTGCTGCCCGTTATACTGAAGCAAGAATGTCAAAGATTTCAATGGAATTGGTAAGAGATATCAATAAAGATACTGTCAATTTTATTCCTAACTATGATGGTGAAGAAACAGAACCAGAAGTTTTACCAGCCAGATTTCCAAATTTATTGGTAAATGGAACAACTGGAATTGCTGTTGGTATGGCTACGAATATACCTCCACATAATTTAGGAGAAGTTATAGATGCTATTTTAGCTGTTTCTCATAATCCAGATATTACAATTATGGAATTGATGGAAGATTATATTCAAGGTCCTGATTTTCCAACAGGAGCATATATATTAGGGAAATCTGCAATTAAAAAAGCTTATGAAACTGGTAATGGATTAATTATCATGAGAGCTAAAACGGATATTATTGATATTCATGGTGGAAAAAAAGCGATTATTGTTAATGAAATTCCATATATGGTAAATAAAGCAAGATTAATTGAAAAAATGGCTGAACATGTTAAAGAAAAGCGTATTGAAGGAATTACAGAGATTCGTGATGAATCTAACCGTGAAGGGATAAGAATTGTTATTGAATTGCGTAAAGATGTTCAACCTGAAGTGATTTTAAATCAATTATTTAAATTAACATCATTACAAACAACATTTGGTGTGAATACAATTGCTTTGGTTAATAATGAACCGCAAACATTGAATTTAAAACAAATGATTACTTATTATTTAGATCATCAAGAAGAAGTCATTAAAAGAAGAACTGCTTATGATTTAAAGAAAGCAGAAGATAGAGCACATATCTTAGAAGGTTTAAAGAGAGCTTTAGATCAAATAGATGCTATTATTGATTTAATTCGTACATCAAGAACAACTGAAATTATTCAACAAAGATTGATGAGTGAGTTTGATATGTCTGAAAGACAAGCCAAAGCTATTCGTGAAATGCAATTACAAAGATTAGCTGGTTTGGAAAGAGAAAAGATTGAAAATGAATTAAATGATTTATTAACTTTAATTGCTGATTTAAAAGATATTCTTGAAAATAGAGAAAGAATTTTAGCAATCATTGAAGCAGAATTATTGCAATTAAAAGATAAATTTGCTGATAAGAGAAGAACTGAAATTATTCAGGGAACATTTGATTTAGAAGATGAAGATTTAATACCAGTTGAAGATATTATTATTTCATTAACAACAAATGGATATGTTAAACGTATGCCAGTTGATACTTATAAAACACAAAACAGAGGTGGTAGAGGTATTAAAGGTATGGCTACGAATGAAGATGATATTGTTGATTCATTAATTAATATGAGTACTCATGATGATCTCTTATTCTTTACAAACTTTGGTAAAGTTTATCGTATTAAAGGATACAATGTTCCAGAGTTTGGTAGAACGGCTAAAGGGTTACCAGTTGTAAACTTATTGAATCTTGATAAAGATGAATATGTTAAATCCATGATATCTATTCGTAAAGAAGATATTTTAGAAAAGAAAGCTGAATATTTATTCTTTGTGACATTGAATGGACTTGTTAAGAAAACCCATATTGATGAATTTGAAAATATTAGACAATCTGGTAAGATTGCTATTGGTCTTAAAGAAGATGATCAATTGGTTTCTGTTAAATTAACAACAGGGAATGCTCAAATTTTAGTTGCAGCCTCTAATGGTAAACTTATTAGATTTAAAGAGAGCGATGTCCGTAAAATGGGAAGAACTGCTTCTGGAGTAAGAGGTATTAATGTTGATGGTGGACATGTTATTGGTATGACAACTGATCAGGAAGGTCAGTTTATTATGGCAATTAGTGAGAATGGTTATGGTAAAATGTCGCCATTAGATGATTATCGTGAATCACATCGTGGTGGTAAAGGTGTTAAGACAATCAACACAACTGCTAAGACCGGTCAACTTGTTGCATTAAGAGCTGTTAATGGTGATGAGGATTTATTAATTATTACAAGTGAAGGTATTGTTATTAGACTTCCAATGGATCAAGTCAAGACAGCTGGTAGAAATACCCAGGGTGTTCGTTTGATCAAGGTTGCTGAAGGTTCTACAGTTTCTAGTGTAGAAGTTGTGGAAAAGGCTGAAGAGGATAATGAAGAACCTTCTGATGAAATTAAGGAATAGTATATTTGAAAACTACAGATTCAATATGAGTCTGTAGTTTTTTATGTTTGAATTCAATATTATTGTAAAGATAATTGATTAATCATTTCAATGTAAATTTTAGTAATTATATATTCCATGTTTTATTAATGACTCTAATTGATTTCCATCTGAACCATATGCGGATACAGAAAGCACAGTATCACATGTGTAAATATCTAATATATACTTTTGATTAGATATTATTTTATTAATTTCATTAATGTTTGAATCATAAAGTTTATAATGGTCTATATAATTATTTTGATTATATCCACCTGCAACAACCAGATTTTGATTATCAATATGTATATTATAATAATATAACATAGTTTGATTTGAAGATATTGGATCAAAGAATGCAAATGTATGATATCTAGAAGAATTATCTTTTTTAAAGACCTGTAAATAAAGTTGATTTCTATATTCATACAAATACAATTTTATTATTTCTTCTTTATAATGATTTTCTTTTTTTATATATATTGAATTTTTATCTATTATATTGTTTGTTAATGCAATTTCTTCAATAACTTGATTATGATTTCTTAGAAAAGAAGAATCAATTGATCTTAAAAATAAACCATATTCGATACTAAGTATTGATAAAGTTATTGAAATAAAAACAATTATATATTTTTTATTCATAGAATACCTCCTACATATATACTATTATTCTAGCATATAAGAAAACATAAATTGACAAATTTAGAGATATTTCATACAATAAGTCTAAAGTGGGTGGAATTATGGCAAAAGAAAAAAAGATTCAAATTAATCAGACTTTTAAAAATATAATTATACTTGTGATTGTTGCAGCTATTTTCTTTTTGGTAGGGAAGATATGGCCTAGTGGTGAAGAACCAACAGTAATGACAAGTGATTTGTTATCACAGCAGATTAAAGAAATTAGTGAATTAGCAACTGTTGAATATAATTATACAAATATGGGTAAATTTGAAAATCAGGCAACATTTTATGGATGGACTGTTCCATTTACAACAAAGAGTTTTATTATTTCATATGATGGTAAGATTAAAGCTGGTATTGATATGAGTATTGTGGAAGTTAAATTAAGTGGTAAGAAGATAACAGTGACAGTTCCAAAAGCAAAAATTCTTTCTCATGAAATAGATGAAAAGAGTATTGAAGTTTTTGATGAAACAAAGAATATTTTTAATCAGATTAGCATAACAGATTATCATCAATTTGCGATTGATCAAAAAGAGAAAATGGAAACAAATGTCAAAGAGAAAGGCTTAATTGAGGAAGCACAAAAAAAGGCAGAAACGACAATAAAAACATTCATCACATCATCAAATAGATTATCAGATGATTATGAAATAATATTTAAAGTTAGTGAGTAGGAGAAATCCTACTTTTTCTATTGAAAAATGGCTAGAATATAGTATAATGTTAGCAATTTGGGTATTTTTTAGGAGGTTATTTATGAAGTCAGCAAATAAAGGAAAAAAACTTGCAATGAAAATGATTATTGCGTTGGTTTGTGGTTTAATTGTAGGATTCGCTTGTATTTTATTAAGAGAGAATCTAATAGCCAATGGACAATCAGAGACTTGGACTACAATTAATAATATCTTTTTTCAAGATATTACTGTTGAAGGAGCTACAAGTGCTATAGGTATATTTTATATTATTGGTCAGCTGTTTGTGAATTCTTTACAATTAATTATTGTTCCTATGGTTTTTGTATCTATTGCATTAGCTATTTGTGTAATTACAGATACAAAAAAATTAGGAAGAATATCATCTAAAACAATTCTAACTTTTTTTATAACAACTATATGTGCATTGATTTTTGCTGGTATTATTGGAGCTTTGGTTTATCAAATTAATGCTGTGAATGCATCTGATATTGTTATTAAAGAAGGAACTGTTGGAACAAATCCATTAGCTATTATTTTATCCATTGTACCTAATAATTTTATATCTGCTCTGACAAATAATGGTGGTGTTTTGGCTATAGTGTTTCTTGCTGTATCAGTTGGTTTAGCAATGAATCAATTAAAAGATAAAACAAAAACAATTAAAAAGTTATTTATTGAATTAAGTGATATTATTTCTGTTTGTTTATCATTTATAATTAATAAATTTGCTCCATATGCAATATTTTGCTTATTAACAAGGACATTTGCAGCATATGGCATTGATTATTTAAAGCCAGCATTGGCATATGTTATTACAGTATTAATAGCTTTACTTGTCTATTTGATTATAGCATATCCAATTTATATTATGGTTATGGCTAAATTAAGTCCTAAACCGTTTATGAAGAAAATAGCGAAAGTTGCTTTATTTGGATTTTCAACATCATCAAGTGCTGCAACACTTCCTTTAAATAAACAAACAACTGTTGATGAAATGGGAGTGAGTGAACAAATTGCATCCTTTACATTGCCACTTGGGATGACAATTAATATGGATGGAACTGCTATTATGCAAGTTATCGCTGCTATTTTTGTAGCAGCTAGTTCAGGTTATGATGTTACATTTACATCTATGGCTATTATTGCTGTATTAGCATTAATTGCTTCAATTGGAACTCCTGCAGCACCTGGAGCTGGAGCAGTTATCTTATTTACGATATTAACTGGAATGGGATATACAAACGATGCAGCTTTACTATCTTATTCATTGATTCTTGCTATTAATAGACCTATTGAAATGCTAGTGACATCTTTAAATGTAGTAGGCGATTCTTCGACATCTATTATTGTTGCTAAAAAAGAGAACATGTTAGATGAGGATTTATATCATAGATAGTCTATAAATGTAGATATAGGGTTTATACCTATATCTATTTTTTAATTTACTCTTATTTTAAGAGTAAATGTGATTGAACTTCTAAATGGTTGTGGTATAATCTATGTGTTAAATCGATGCGTTGGATAAGTAAATAATAGAGTTATTATAGAGAACTGATGGTTGGTGTAAATCAGGATAGTTTATTATTGAAATCTCCCAACAAGAGAAGTTAATCACTTCCGGATGAACCGTTATCTCATATAAAGATATCATATTGATATGAAGTAGGGTGGCACCACGAGATATTCGTCCCTTGAAGAGGTGTTTTTATTTTATAATAAGGAGAGAGATAAAATGATTGATATTGCAAAATTAAGAGAAAATCCTGAACTTGTCAAAGAAAATATGAAGAAAAAATTTCAACATGATCGTTTACATTTAGTAGATGAGGCTTTTGATTTAGATAAAGTTTATCGTGAAACTTTAACAAAAGCGAGTGAACTTCGTGCTATGCGTAATAAATTATCTAAAGAGATTGGTCAATTTATGCGTGAAGGAAAAAAAGATTTAGCTGAACAAAATAAGGAAAAAGTCAATGAAATGGCTAAATTATTAAAAGAGTTGGAAGAAAAAGAGATTGAATTAGGTCCAAAATTGAAAGAAATTATGATGAAAATTCCTAATTTTATTGATGATTCTGTTCCAGTTGGAAAAGACGATAGTGAAAATGTAGAGATTCAAAAATATGGAGAGCCTATTGTGCCAGCATATGAAATTCCATATCATGCTGATATTATTACTAAATTTAATGGATTAGATAAAGATGCAAGTGGTAGAACAAGTGGGAATGGCTTCTATTATTTAATGGGTGATATAGCAAGATTATCTTCTGCAATGATTTCTTATGCTCGAGATTTCATGATTGATAAAGGTTTTACTTATTGTATTCCACCATTTATGATAAGAAGTGATGTTGTTACTGGTGTCATGTCTTTTGAAGAAATGGATGCAATGATGTATAAAATTGAAGGTGAAGACTTATATTTAATTGGGACAAGTGAACATAGTATGATTGGTAAGTTTAAGGATCAAATTGTTAAGGAAGATGATTTACCAATTACAATGACTTCTTATTCTCCATGTTTTAGAAAGGAAGTTGGAGCTCATGGTATTGAAGAAAGAGGTATCTACAGAGTTCATCAATTTGAAAAACAAGAAATGGTTGTTTTATGTAAGCCAGAAGATGCAATGGAATGGTATGATAAGATGTGGTCATATACTGTTGAATTGTTTAGAAGCCTAGATATTCCTGTGAGAACACTAGAATGTTGTAGTGGTGATTTAGCTGATTTGAAAGAAAAGTCTTGTGATGTTGAAGCATGGTCTCCTCGACAACAAAAGTATTTTGAAGTAGGGTCTTGTTCAACTTTAGGTGATGCTCAGGCAAGACGTTTAGGTATTCGTACTAAAGGGCAGGAAGGAACTTATTATGTGGCAACTTTGAATAATACAGTTCTTGCAAGTACACGTGCATTAATTGCCTTTATTGAAAATAATTATAACGAAGATGGAACAATTGATATTCCTAAGGCTTTACGTCCATATATGGGTGGAAAAGATAAGATTTGTTAAAAGAGTGACATTTGTCATTCTTTTTCTTTAGAAATTCTTATAAATTTTTTCACAAGATATACACACGAGTCTGTTAATATTATAAATGCTTAAAGAGAAAGTAGGTGAATTGATGAAAAATATTTTAGAGTATTTAGAAGAATCATCAAATAAATATTTTACAAAATCAGTATTTACTGATCAAAATAGAGAATTAACATATGGAGAATGTATTCAATATTCTAAAAAAATCGGAACTCAATTATTAGAACTTCATAAAACAAGACAACCTATTGCAGTTCTTATGGATAAAACAGTAGAGAGTTTAACAGCTTTTTTTGGAGTTGTTTATAGTGGTAATTTCTATGTGGTTATTGATTCAATGATGCCATTAGATCGTATTGAAAAGATTTTTGAGACTTTACAGCCACTTGCTTTAGTATCAGATTATCAACATCAGGAAGTTGCACAAAAACTTCATGACAAAGTCTATTATTTTGAAGACCTCATCAATATTAATATTGATGAAGATGGGTTATCTCTTATTAGACAACAGATGATCGATACTGATCCTTTATACGCTTTGTTTACCTCTGGCTCAACTGGTGTTCCTAAAGGTGCTATTTTATCACATCGTAGTGTTATCAATTATGCGACTTGGTATAAAGAAACATTTGATATAACAGATCAAACTCAGTTTGGGAGTCAAACACCATTTTACTTCAGTATGTCTGTTTCTGATGTGTATAGCACAATTATGTCTGGAGCCACTTTGCATATTATACCAAAATCATTATTTTCATTTCCAATTAAACTGATTGAGTATATGAACATAAAAAAGGTAAACACCATTTATTGGGTACCTTCAGCACTATGTATAGTTGCAAATCTAAAAGTTTTAGATTATATGGCATTGGATTATGTAGATAAAGTTTTGTTTGCTGGAGAGGTCATGCCAACCAAGCAATTAAATTATTGGATTCACAAAATTCCAAATGCTTTGTATGCAAACTTATTTGGTCCTACAGAAACAACTGATATATGCACGTATTATATTATTGATAGGGAATTTAAAGATGATGAAATTTTACCAATTGGTAAGTCCTGTAATAATTGTGATATATTCTTACTTGATGAGAATAATCATGAAGTCTTGGATAATCGTGAAGGAGAATTATGTGTAAGAGGGTCATTCTTGGCAATGGGTTATTATAATAATGAAATGAAAACAAAAGAAGTTTTTGTACAAAATCCTTTAAATAAGGCTTATCCTGAAATCATTTATAAAACGGGTGATCTTGTTAAGTATAATGAAAGTGGTGAACTTATTTATATAACTCGTAAAGATTTTCAAATTAAACATATGGGTTATCGAATTGAGTTAGGAGAAATTGAGGCAGCTGTGAATTCTTTAGATAAAATTCAAAGCAGTGCAGTTATTTTTGATGAAATGAAAGATAAGATTGTTTTGATATATACTGGGAAAATTGATGATATTAGTATTATGGAAGGCATTTCGTTGAGAGTTCCAGACTACATGAAACCGAATGTTATTGTCAAAGTAAAAGTAATGCCATATAATCAGAACGGAAAAATTGATAGAAAATGGCTTAAGGGTCATTATGAAGAATTGGGAGGAAAATAAAGTGGAAGAATTATTAGATATTTTAAAGGGTTTGAAACCTGGAGTTGATTTTGAAAATGAGAAAAATTTAATTGAAGATAGGTTGTTAGATTCATTAGATGTTATGAATTTAACAGTTGAATTGAATGATGAGTTTGATATCGAAATCACACCTTTAGATATATTGCCTGAAAATTTTAAATCTATTGAAACAATTTATGCATTAATTACACGTTTACAAGACGAAGGATAGTATGGCTTATACAACTTATGTTTATTTAATACTCTTTTTAGGAAGCACTTTTCTTCTTTATACGGTGTTTCCTAAGAAGTATAAGTGGTTGGTTTTATTAAGTGCAAGTTATCTTTATTATATTGCTGCTAGTCGTTTATGGTTAATTGTTTTTCTTTTCATGACAACATTAACTGTTTATTTAAGTGCAATATGGCTAGATAAAATTAATGACTTATTTCAAAGTGTTAAGAAATTATTAGATAGAGATCAAAAGAAGTCATTTAAAGAGAAATTATTATGGCAAAAGAAAATGGTAATGATTTTAATGTTATTGATTAACATTGGAACATTAGCATTTTTAAAGTATTTTAATTTTTTTGGAGATGTACTCAATTTTGCTTTATTAGATCATATGAATATGCATATTCCAATGCTAAAATTATTTTTACCACTTGGAATATCTTTCTATACATTACAAGCAGTAAGTTATGTTATTGATGTTTATAGAGGTAAATATAAGGCTGATAGAAATTTTGGAAGAGTTGCTCTATTCTTAGCATTCTTTCCAACTATTGTAGAGGGGCCTATTGCACGATATGATCAAGTTGCTCAGCAATTGTTTGAAGGACATTCATTTCATTATGTAAATTTAACACAGGGTGCCCAACTCATTCTATGGGGAATGTTTAAAAAAATTGTCATTGCAGACAGAGCAAATATGTTAGTAAACCATGTTTTTAATGATTATACAAAATTTTCGGGATTAAGTGTGATTATAGCAGTTATTTTTTATACGATTCAATTGTATACAGAATTTTCAGGAGCAATGGATATTGTTAGAGGTAGTGCACAGATTTTTAGTGTCAATTTACCAGAGAACTTTAGACAGCCTTTCTTTGCCAAAAGTATTAATGAGTTTTGGCAAAGATGGCACATAACTTTAGGTGCTTGGTTAAGAGATTATGTATTTTATAGCGTTTCTTTGTCAAACCCTTTTAAAAAATTTAATCACTTTGTTAGAAAGCATTGTAATGAGTATTTTTCTAAGCTTTTGCCTGCCACTACGGCATTATTTTTTGTATGGATATGTAATGGATTGTGGCATGGAGCTAGTATAAAATATGTTATGTATGGTATGTATTATTATACGATTATGGTTATTGGAATGTTTATGGAGCCTGTTTTTATTAAGGTATCAGAGAAATTGCATATTTGTAAAGAAAGAAATTATTTTAGAGTTTTCCAGATTTTGAGAACTGTTTTTATTGTCAATATTGGGATGTTGATTTTTAGAGCTGATAATTTGTCTATTGCTTTTGATATGTTTATTTCTTGTTTTAGAAATATAAGTTTTCAAATTCATCCATTAACTCATCTTGGCTTAAGCAGTTTAGATATGTTAATTGTTATTCTTGGCATCATAGTTGTTTTTATAGTTGGAGTTATGAAGGAAAAAGGATTTCATATAAGGGAAAGTGTTGCAAAGTGGCATATTGTTCCAAGGTGGACTTTCTATATTGCTGGATTATTTATTGTTATTATTTTTGGTGCATATGGTAGAGGATATGACATTGCTAGTTTTATTTATGCACAGTTTTAGGAGGATATATGAATAAAAAAGAAAATGTTAAAAAAAATATTATTGATTTCTCTAAAATTGTTATCTTCTTATCTATCTGTGGAGTTTTATTATGGTGTATAACGCCTATCTTTGTACCAAAAAATAATACAAAAAAAAGTGGTATTAAATATGAAAATGCACGAGGGTTTTATGGTGAAAGACATAATAGCATAGATATTTTTGCATTAGGAAATAGTGATTTGTATAGTGCCATGAATCCTTTAGAATTATGGAATAGTCATGGTTACACGTCTTACGTTTGTGCTGAACCTTCACAAAATATATTTTCTGCATATTATTTACTAAAAGATATTTTTACCTGTCAAAAACCTAAACTTGTTATTTTAGAAGTTGATCAGCTTTTTACTCGCAATGAAGCAGATGATATTGATGATGCATTTAATAATATTCTTAAGAATAAGTTTCCATTATTTGAGTATCATAGTCGCTGGAAAAATTTAAAAACAGAAGATTTTACAAATAAGGTTTCTTATATTTCAAGAGTTGAGTCAAAGGGATATATCTATCATAATAAAGCAAGGCCAAATAAATTAGGATTCAAGTATATGAAAAATAAGAAGAATTCTACAATAACTATGACAACAAAAATGTATATGAAAAAAACAATAGAATTAGCCAAAAATCATGGAGCAGATGTTCTATTGGTTTGGTATCCTTCTGCAACGACAGGAACTATAGATCGTCATAAGGCAGTTCAAAAACTTGCTGATCAATATAATGTTCCTTTTATAGATTTTAATGTTAATCAATATGATACTGGGTTTAATTGGCTAACTGACACAAGGGATGGGGGCAATCATTTGAATTATAATGGTGCTAAAAAGATGACAAAGTATCTAGGTAAATATTTAATTGAGAATTATCATTTGATCGATCATCGTCAGGACAATGCCTATAATCAATGGAATTTAGATTACCAATCATTTATGAAAAAGAATAAATTATTATAGATATTGATTTGTTTATCAAATATGATATAATAAGTCTTGCCATTACAATAGGCGGCTTCGAACCATGTCAGGACCGGAAGGTAGCAGCATTAAGAATGTCCGTTTATGTGTAGTGGCTTTTTTAAAGGAGATTAATTTGTATGACTGATATTGAGTATATGAAATTAGCTTATCAAGAAGCAATAAAAGCAAAAGATATTGATGAAGTTCCTATAGGTGCTATTATTGTTAAGGATGATTGTGTTATCGCATCTGCTTATAATCAAAAAGAGTCAAAGCGAGATGTCACTGCTCATGCTGAGATGTTAGCTATTCAAAAGGCCTGTAAAATATTAGGAACATGGCATTTGGATGGCTGTACTCTTTATTCTACATTAGAACCTTGTATGATGTGTAGTGGAGCTATTATTCAAAGCCGTATTGCTAAAGTCGTGTATGGAGCAAGTGGTCAACGTTGGCACGGAATTTCTCAATATCTTCATAATCATACATTTAATCATTATCCTGATATTACATCTGGAATATTAGAAGAAGACTGTTGTCAATTGATTTCCGATTATTTTAAATCAAAGAGACATCGTTTTTAATCAAGATATCAAGAAGATATCTTTTTATTATCTTTTGATGATAAATAAAATATGCTATAATTGACAAAGGAGTTGATATTATGGCATATAAAACATTATATAGAGTTTATCGTCCACAAAGGTTTGACGAAGTTGCTGGACAAGAACATATTATTACAACATTGAGACATGCTGTTGAAGAAAATAAAATTGCTCATGCCTATTTGTTTTGTGGACCTCGAGGTACTGGAAAAACAACAATTGCAAAATTATTAGCAAAAGCAATCAACTGTACTGGTAATCCAAAACCATGTGATGAATGTGAGAATTGTAAAGAGATCGCTTCAGGTAATCATCCTGATGTTATAGAGATAGATGCAGCTAGTAATAATGGAGTTGATGAGGTGAGAAATTTGATTGATAAAGTCAAATATGCTCCTACTCAAGGTAAGTACAAGGTTTATATTATTGATGAGGTACATATGATGTCTACAGGTGCCTTTAATGCCTTATTAAAGACATTAGAGGAGCCACCAGCACATGTTGTTTTTATTCTTGCAACAACAGAACCTCATAAAATTTTGCCAACAATTATATCTCGTTGTCAAAGATTTGATTTTATGAAATTGAGTTTAACTGAAATCGTTAATCGTATGAAAAGCGTAGTTGAACAAGAAAACTATATTTGTGATGATGAAGCTTTAGAAATGATTGCAAAGCTTGCAGATGGTGGAATGAGAGATGCATTATCAATATTAGAGCAATGTTTGGCATATAATGATCAACATCTAACAGTACAAGATGTTAATCATATATATGGAATTGTATCATTAGAAAATAAAATTGATTTCATAAAGGTTCTTTTGTCTAAAGATATGAAGAAATCATTATTTATTTTGGATGAAATGAAAACAAATGGTATTGATATTAAGAGATTAACATTGGATTTAGTTGATATTTTAAAAGATATTATTATCTATAGAAATACAAGTGATAGTTCTATATTATTTGTTCTTTCACAATATTATTTAGATATGATAGTGCCTTATATATCATGTGATGAAGCATTTGCATTCATTGATGTTTTAATGGATGCAAGTGAAAAATATGCTAAAGTTATTAATCCAGCTATATATTTTGAGTTAGCCTTGTTAAAAATGTGTAATCAAGTTCAATCGAAAAATGGAGAACTCATTGATAAAGTAGATATTCCTCAAACAGAATCTATCCAATATGTGAACGAAACTCAAGAGGTTAATACAGAAGCAATGGGAGAAGTTATTGAAATGGATAAACCCATTTTACAATCTCAAAATAACAGTAATCAAGTTATCTATGAGGATATTGATGAACAAATAGGTGAACCATTAATTGAAGAGGAGCTAATCTTAGAAGAATCTCAAGATATTATTCAAGAGGATATTCCTACATTCGAGTTTGAGAAACAAGAGGATGTGGAACAAAGCATAGATAATGATATAAAAGTAGATCGTGCAGATATTATGAATATTCTTGTACAGGCACGAAGAGAAATACTGGAAAGTATTCAAGAGAGATGGCCAATTATTAAGCGCTATTTGGCTAACTTAAATACAGCTAAGAGTGCAGGTATGCTTTGTGATGGTACAGCTGTTGCTGCTTGCCCAGGTGGTTTTATTATTGCTTTTGAATTCCAACCAGCTGTTAATGCCGTTAATTATTATAAGAATTATAAACAGTTGAGTTCTTTTTTAACAGAAATACTTGGACAAGAATATCGGTTTGTAGCTATTCAGCAGGATGAATGGATTCAAATGCGTAGTCAGTTTATTGATTTAAAAAAGAGAGGACAACTCCCTGAACCACATAATTTAACTCTTAAACATATTGATTCTCATGATTTAGATCATGTTGATTTAAATGAGGCTCAAGAATTTGCAGTTAAATTATTTGGTGATATTGTAGAGTTTAAGGAGGATTAAAAATGAATTTTGCTAACTTAGTACAACAAGCCCAACAAATGCAAAAGAAAGTGGCTAAGGCAAAGAAAGAATTTGATGAGAAGGAATTTGATATTGCTTCTCAAAATGATATTATTACTGGTAAAATCAAAGGAAGTCTTGAAATAACAGAATTACATATTGATCAATCTATGATGTGTACTGAACATCAAGAAGATGTTCAAGATCTATTAATGATTACTTTGAATCAAATGATTAAAAAGATTAATGATGAAAGAGAAGATACAGTCAATAAAGTTACTAATGGCGTAGATGTATCTGCATTCTTATAATGGAATATCCTAATAGTTTTGAAGAGTTAGTTGAATGTTTTAAGATGTTACCTGGAATAGGAACAAAAGGTGCTGAGAGAATGGTCTATCATATTCTGGCAATGGATGACGATCAGGTACAAAGGTTCTCACAAGCATTAATTGATTTTAAAAGTAATATTCAATATTGTCAAAGATGTGGTCATATTTGTGAAGGTGAACTTTGTGAAATATGTCTAGACCAACAGCGAGATCAAACGACAATCTGTGTTGTGGAATCACCTAAGGATGTATTTGCAATGGAAAAACTAAAAGAATATCGAGGATTGTATCATGTTTTACATGGAACAATGTCGATAATGGATGGAAAAACAATAGATGACTTAAATATTCAGACTTTATTCGATAGATTAGATGAAAATATCAAAGAAGTCATAATTGCTACAAATCCGACAAGAGAAGGGGAGACAACAGCGTTATTCTTGGCTAAGTTATTAGCTAAACAAAACATACCAGCTTCAAGAATTGCAAATGGACTCCCAATCGGGGGGAATTTGGATTATGCTGACGAATTAACTCTATTGAAATCTCTAGAAGGAAGAAAGAAACTATAAATCATCTCATATAATTAATGAGGTGATTTTTTTATGAGAAAAATAACAACAATCTTTTTTAGATTGCTTTTTGCAACAATTACTATATTTATTATTAATGCATTTGAACCATTGACACATATTAATTTATCATTAAATATATTTAATATATTGATGATTTCAATATTTGATGTTTTTGGTGTTGCTTTATGTATTGTATTAAAATTTATACTCTAGACGATTAAAGAAATAATGCTTTATATCTTCTCTATTTTTTTATATAATAGAGAAAGAAACGAGGTGTTATTAGTGTCTGGGAAATTTATAACTTTTGAGGGTGGCGAAGGTAGTGGAAAAACGACTATTGCTGCAATGGTTAAAGAAGTTCTAGATAAAGAAGGTTATCGAGTTACTTTAACAAGAGAGCCAGGTGGAGTCGAAATAGCAGAAAAAATTCGTGATATTATTCACGATGTAAAATATACAAATATGGATAGAAAAACAGAAGCTTTATTATATGCTGCAAGTCGACGCCAACATTTAGTAGAAAAAGTCATTCCTGCATTGGAGAAAGGTGAAATTGTTATTTGTGATAGGTTTGTTGATAGTTCGATGGTATATCAAGGATTAGCACGAGGAATTGGTATTGATGAAGTTTATAATATGAATTTATTTGCTACTGAAAATATTTTACCTAATCGTACTGTATTTTTTGATATTAAACCTGAAGCTGGATTACAACGAGTTTATGCAAATAAGGAACGTGAAGTTAATAGATTAGACTTAGAAAATATTGATTTTCATGAAAGAGTGTATGAAGGATATTTAACTATTTGTAATAGATTTCCTGAGCGTATAGTGAAAGTTGATGCTAGCCAAGATATTGAAGACGTTCTATTTCAAGTCCTTGAAAAGATAAGAGAAATTTTATGAATTTAAAAGATAATTTAAAGAAAGAACAACCTATACTTTATCAGATATTAACAAAGAGTTTTCAAAATGGTAAAATACCCCATGCTTTCTTATTAGTTGGAAAGAATGCTAGTCTTCCTGCTCACTATATTGCTAAGAGTTTGATTTGTGAAGATGATTTACTTGCATGTGATAACTGCAATGATTGTAGACGTATTGGTCAACATAATTATGCTGATCTAATATATCTTACAGGGAGAGATGAATCAATAAAAAAAGGTGATGTTGAAAATATTCAAGAGCAGTTTTCTAAATCATCTATTGAGGGTAAAGCAAAGATATATATGTTGGAGAATATTGAAAATTCTACTGTAGAAGCAATGAATAGCCTATTAAAAATATTGGAAGAACCAATTCCCGGTATTTATGCGATTTTTACTTGCCAAAATATTAATCGTGTATTACCTACTATTCAGTCTCGATGCCAAGTTATACAATTATTACCTAATTCTAAATCTTTGCTAAAAGCAGAACTGATAAAAGCTGATATACCGACTGATGATATTAATGTTTTAACTGAATTGTTTGAAACATTTGAAGAATGTAAACCATATATTGAATCTGAGGTATTTGATAAGTTAAAACTTGAAGTTTATCATTTTATTGAGGATATGTATTTTCATAGGGATAATTTATTAATTAATGTTGAGACTCATTTGTTAAAAGATTTTAAGGATAAAGCATCAATTCAACTTTTCTTAAATATGCTAGTTTTAGGGTTAAGGGATTTGTTTCACGTGAAACAATCTATGGAACTTACCTATTCCTCATATAAGAGTTTATTTGAAAAGATTGAAGATAGTCCAGAAAATATTATTGAGAAAATAGATTTAGTTTTAAATACAGAATATTTATTAAGCACGAATGCAAATGTCCTTTTATTAATGGATAGTATGATGTGTAATATATAGAAAGGAATTAATATGGAAGAAAAATTAGCGCTTGTACGTTTTAATAATGTTGGTAAATCGTATTTTTTTTCAACTGATTTAGATGTACATAAGGGTGATAAAGTTGTTGTTGAAACAATTAGAGGATTAGAGTTAGGTGAATTAATATCTGAACTTAAAGATATTTCTGAGTTTAATTTAGATACTGAGTTAAAAAGAGTAAAAAGAAGAGCAAATCGTGCTGATCTTGATTTGTTTGAGTTTAATAAAACAAAAGCAATGAAATCATTAGAAATTTGTAAAACAATTGTAAATGAATATAAGTTAGATATGCATTTAGTCAATTGTGAATATACTTTAGATGCATCAAAAGTTATATTTATGTATACTTCTGAGAGTCGTGTGGATTTTAGAGAACTTTTAAAGGAGTTAGCAAGTGTCTTTAAATGTAGAATTGAATTAAGACAGATAGGACCAAGGGATAAATCAAAAATTGTTGGTGGAATTGGTTCATGTGGTTTACCATTGTGTTGTTCTTCATTTTTAGGAGAATTTGATGGTGTAACAATTAATATGGCTAAAAATCAAATGTTAGCAATAAATATTGATAAGATATCTGGGGCTTGTGGCAGATTGTTATGCTGTTTAAAATATGAAGATGAAGCATATACAATCGAGAAAAGACGTTTTCCAAAATTAGGATCTCGAGTAAGGTTTGAAGATAAGATAGTTAAAGTTATTGGCTTAAATGTTATTAGTGATTTAGTTAAAATTGATTATGATGGAAATATTTCATTTGTTTCATTAAACGATATCAAAATTTTACCACCAAAGGATCATAAAAATGAGCAACGAGGTCGTTAATTATTTACTAGCATATAATGATATGAAAATTATCCAAAGAAAAGATATGTTTAATTTTTCTTTGGATACTGTTTTATTAGCATCATTCTGTACTCTTAATAAAGATTTACATAAAATTATTGATTTTGGAACAAATAACGCTGCAATTCCACTATTATTATCAAGAAGAACAGATAAAGAAATTATTGGTATTGAAATTCAAAAAGATGCTGTAGAACTTGCAATTAAGAATGTAAAACTGAATCACTTGGAAAATCAAATTACTATAATCCATAATGATATTAAAGACTATGTACAGACAAGTGAGAAATTTAAACTTGTTGTATGTAATCCTCCTTTTTTTAAAGTAGGAGAGAGAAGTCATATCAATGAGAATGAATATCTTCAAATAGCAAGACATGAAATAAAAATCAATTTAGATGAGATTATTCAGTCTGCTGCTAGAATACTTGATAATAAAGGTCGGTTCGCAATGGTTCATAGGCCAGATCGAATGATTGAAATTATAAATATTATGCAAAAATATGATATTGAGCCTAAACGTATACGATTTGTATATCCTAAATTTGGTAAAGAGTCACATATATTTTTAATTGAAGGAATGTACAAAGGAAATAAAGGAGTTAAGATCGAATCTCCATTATATGCTCATGAGGAAGATGGAAGTTATACAAAGGAAGTCAGAAGAATGTTTGGAGAAAAAGATGATGATTAGACAGAAGAGTTTTGAAAACAAAAAACCTACTTTATTTTTAGTAGCAACTCCTATTGGTAATTTAAGTGAAATGACATATAGAGCAGTTGAAACTTTAAAGAGTGTACAGTTTATAGCTGCGGAAGATACAAGGAATACAATTAAACTTTTGAACCATTTTAACATTACAACAAAGCTAATTTCTCATCATGAACATAATATAGTTACATCTATCCCTAAAATCATTCAATTGTTACAAGATGGATATGATATTGCTTTAGTTAGTGATGCAGGATATCCAGCAATAAGTGATCCAGGCTATGAACTAGTGAAGGAAGTTATTTCAAATGGCTATAATGTTGTACCAATATCTGGAGCAAATGCCTGTCTTAATGCCTTAGTAGTATCTGGCATAACTCCTCAGCCATTTCTATTCTATGGTTTTTTAGATCATCAAGATAAAAAGAAGAAAAAGGAATTAGAAGATTTAAAGAATTATAAAGAAACTATAGTATTCTATGAAGCTCCACATCGTATCAAAAAAACCTTAAATCATATGCTTAATATTTTTGGTAATAGAAATATAGCATTATGTAGAGAAATAACAAAGAAATATGAAGAAATTAATAGAGGTTCTATAGAGGAAATTTTAACTGTTGTAGATGATATGAAGGGTGAAATGGTTATTGTTGTTGAGGGATGTCATGAATCTACTGAGGAAGTCGTTTTTGAACAGTCAATAGAAGAACATGTTAGTGAATATATAGCAAAAGGAATGTCTACAAAAGATGCTATAAAGGAAGTATCAAAACAAAGAAAAATATCAAAGAATATTGTGTATCAAGAATATCATAAAAAATGAGTATATTTATATATTCATTTTTCTTTTTGAATAAAGTATAATAAAAGTATAGTAAAGGAGAGGAAAAATATGATTTATACAGTAACTTTCAATCCATCTATTGATTATTTGGTTCATGTTGATCATTTTAAGATAGGTGAAGTTAATAGAACAAATTCAGAAAAGATATTACCAGGTGGTAAAGGTATTAATGTTTCAATTGTCTTAAATAATCTTGGAATTAAAAGTATACCTTTTGGTTTCATAGCTGGTTTCACTGGTCAAGAGATAAAAAGACGAATTGAAGATGATTTTGGTATACAGACACATTTCATTAAAATAGAAAATGGTTACTCGCGAATTAATTTTAAAATGAAGAGTGATGAAGAAAGCGAAGTCAATGGGAATGGTCCAGAGATCAATAAATATCATTTAAATGAATTTTACCAAAAACTAGATTGTTTAGAAGTGGGAGATATTCTTGTTTTATCTGGAAGTATTCCTAAATGCCTTTCCAATGATATTTATTATAGAATTATGGATTATCTAAAAGATAAGGAGGTTAAAGTTGTTGTAGATGCAACTGGAGACTTATTATTAAAAGTACTAGAACTTAACCCTTTTTTAATTAAACCAAATAAGCATGAATTAGAAGAAATGTTTCACGTGAAACTTTTTGATAAAAAAGATATCATAATATATGGTAAGAAATTACAAGATATGGGAGCAAAAAATATCCTTATATCTATGGCTGGTGAAGGCGCTATATATATTTGTGAAAATGGAAAAGTATATATGAGTGATGCTCCTGAAGGCATTGTTAAGAATTCAGTAGGTGCTGGAGACTCAATGGTAGCTGGGTTTATAGCAGGCTATATGAAAACAGAGAGTTATGTTCATGCATTTAGAATGGGAGTGGCAACAGGAAGTGCGAGTGCATTCTCAGAAGAATTAGCAAGGGAGAGTGAAGTTCTCAATTTATTGAATGAAGTCCATGAGGTAGAATATGAATATTAAAGATCTATTGAAAGAAGATAGTATCATATTAAATGAACATAGTTCCAATAAGGAAGAAGTTATTGATACATTAATTGATAAGCATTTCGAATGTCATCATATTACAGATAAAGAAAAATTCAAACAAGCGATTATGGCTAGAGAGAAATTATCAAGTACAGGTATAGGCCACATGATTGCTATACCACATGCACAAAATGAGACGGTAAAGTATCCATCATTAGTAGCAATGGTAGATAAGGATGGTGTTGATTTTGATTCTTTAGATAAAACTCCTGTTAAACTAATTTTTATGATAGCAGTGCCAAAGGAGGGAGGTACGAATCACTTAGAGATACTTGCAGAATTAAGTCAAATACTCATGGATGATAAAATTATTAAAAATCTAATTAACGCTCAAACACCTAAACATTTTATTAATATTTTAACTAGCAAATTAGACATAAAAAATAATAAACAAGAAAATGATAAATTTGATGTTGTTGCTGTAACAGCATGTCCAACAGGAATAGCACATACATATATGGCCGCTAAATCACTAGAAGAGACAGCATTAAAAATGGGTGTTAAAATAAAAGTTGAAACAAACGGTGCAAGTGGTGTTAAAAATAAATTAACTAAAAAAGATATTGAACATGCAAAAGCTGTTATAATTGCAGCTGACAAAAAAGTTGAAATGACAAGGTTTTCTAATAAAAATATAATTCAAGTACCTGTAGCTGAAGGAATACATGAACCACAAAATTTAATTGAACAAGCTATGAATTATAATGAAGAAGAACGACTCCAAAAGGATAAAAAGAAAGTAGAGAAAAGTTATAAAAAAATTAAAAATATCTATAATCATTTTATGAATGGAGTCTCTCGACTTATACCAATTCTAATGATATATGGTATTATTAGTCAAATAATGATTATGTTAGGCATTGATCAATCATATTACATATATAATGATGCAGAATTAGGATGGTTTATGAATTTAAATCTAGAAAATATCCCATGGCTAGCCATTATGTTTTCAGGATGCCTATTTTCTGCTTTTATAGCAGAAAGCATAAGTGAAGTACCAGGTTTCACGGTAGCATTATTCTCATCGTTTATTTATATGAATCACAATCTAGGAATAATTGGAATGATAGTTATAGGATTTGTATCTGGTTATCTTGTATTAGGATTAAAGAAATTATTTTCATATATTCCAGAGCTAATGGATAGTCTTGTTCCAAATTATTTGTTGCCATTATCAGGTTTTGCTATTATGACGATTATTTTAACTTTTCTACCTCAAAGAGCAATTGATTATCAATATCAGGATCAAATTTTAGTATTAAGTCCAATACTTCTGATAATTATAGGTTTTGTTCTAGGAGCAATGATGTCAATTGATATGGGTGCTCCAATAAATAAGATAGCATATAGTATAGGAATTATAGGTATTTTATTAAAAAGATTTGATTTCATGTCAGCGGTTATGGTTGCAGGAATGATTCCTCCAATTGTTATCTGGCTTTCTATTATGGTATATCCACAACTATTTAATGAAAAAGAAAAGTCAGGGAAATGGAGATGCTTGGTTAGAGGTTTATGCTTTGTAAGTGAAGAAGCTATTCCATATATGATTAATGATAAAAGAGGAATTCATTTCCCTTGTATTATTGCCTCTGGTATAGCTGGTGCACTATCTATGTTTTTTGGATGTAGCCAGATGTTTCCTCATGGTGGAATCGCTACTTTACCATTTATTACCAAGCCACATTTCTTTATGATTTCAATTTTTGCTTCTACTTTAATAGGTATGAGTTTTGTTTTATTATTCAAAAAGAATATAAATAATTCATAATAAGACATTTAAATAATTTATAGAAAAATTAATATACTAAAAATAAACTGATCTCCTTTTTTAAATTAAAAAAATTGCAATGTGCAATATACAATAATTAGAAATAAATGTATAAAGAGAAAAAAGTTTCATCATAATATATATGGTGATAAATAATGAAAGAAAGTAGAAAAGTCGTTCTAATTGGAACAGGAATGGTTGGTATGAGTATGGCCTATTCACTTATGAATACAGGAGGAATAGATGAACTTGTTCTTATTGATATTGATGAGGAAAAGGCAAAAGGTGAAGCCATGGATCTAAATCATGGAATTCCATATAGTACAAATAAAATGAAAATTAAATCTGGTAACTATCAAGAATGTAGAGATAGTGATATTGTAGTGATTTGTGCAGGTGCAAATCAAAAAGAAGGGCAAACAAGATTGGAATTAACAAAAATTAATACCAATATTGTAAAAGATATTGCTTTAAAAATTAAGAGCAGTGGGTTTAACGGTATAGTCATAGTAGCAAGTAATCCTGTTGATATACTAAGTTATGTTGTTTACAAAGTTATGGGTATAGATAAAAGTAAAGTTATTGGAACTGGAACGCTGTTAGATACAGCACGAATGGGATATTTACTGAGTGAATATATTGGTGTTTCAAGCGATGACATTGAAGCATATATTTTAGGTGAACATGGTGATTCGTCTTTTATTTCTTGGACAAATACTTATGTAGGATGTAAAACACTATTAGAATATGTTGATGAAAAGAATTTAGATATGAATGATTTAAATGAAATTTATGATGATGTTAGAAATGCTGCTTATGAAATTATTGAAAGAAAAAAGGCAACATATTATGGAATTGGTTTATCATTAAATAAATTGATTAATTCTATATTTAATGATACTAATAAGATTTTATGTGTGAGTGCATATTTGGATCATGAGTATAAACACAAAGATATTTATATAGGAGTGCCTTGTGTTATTAATAGAGAAGGCATTAAAGAAGTTATCCAACTTCCTCTTAATGGTGTTGATCAAGGTAAATTTGACGATAGTTATGAAATATTAAGAAAATTAAAAGTAGAGGTAAAAAAAGATTTGGGTTTATCTTAACCCAAATCTTTTCTAATACAAACGTCTATAATTATAAACATATTTTTCCCAATATCCAGCTAATTGTGAAGTTTTAACACATTGATTTGCATATTGTCCTCTTGTTCCAGAACCATTACCAGCAGCATGAACAAAACTTCCACCACCGATGTAAATACCAATATGAGCAACACCGCTACCATAACTAAAAGTAATGACATCACCTGGTTGTAATTGAGCTCTTGTCACTGCTTTACCACTTCTTGAATAACCAGCAGCAGTTGTACGTCCTATTTTGACGCCTGATTGGCGATGAGCCCATGCAACGAAACCTGAGCAATCGAAATATTTAGCATTAGGATTATCCAATCCCTGACCATCTCCAAAACCACCACCAGGAGCACCCCACCAATAACGTGCACCAAGTTTAGTTAAAGCCTTTTGGGCAATAGCATTTCCTTTCGCTGAAGAACCAGGAACATATGATCCTCCACCACCACTAGGGGCTTGTGACATCAATTGTTCAAGTGCAGCATCTATCTTTTGTTGAGCCGCAGATACTTTCTTTGCTTCTGCTTGGCTATCAGCAATATTTTTTTGTTGTGATGCTTTCAAATCAATTAATTTATCTTGTAGAGCTAATTGTGTGTTTTTTTGTGATTGTAATGCAGCTTTAGCATTAAGCAATGTTTCTTTTTGAGAATCAAGCGATTCTTTTTGTTTTGTTAAGTCTGCAACAAGTTCTTTTTCATAAGATGTAATATCATTAAGACTTGTGAGACGAGAGAAGAATGTTGTAAAATCTTCTGCTCCAAATAAGAAATCAAGCATCCAATTAGAATTATATGTTGTTTGCATAACATATAAGCGTTGTTTCATTTGTTCTTCTTTTTTAGTAATATCTTTTTTTACTTTCTCAATTGAAGAAAGAAGATAATTAATTTCACTTTCCTTAGATGAAATCTCTGAATTTAAAGTATTGATTTTAGAAGAAACCTGACTAATATCATTATTTGTATCACTGAGTTCCTTCTTTGTCTCCTTAATCTCATTTTTTAAATTACTATTTTTTTTACGAAGATATTCATTGAACTCTTCACAAGTTTTTTTATCTGATTTTTTAAGTGAAGATGAAGAACATAACTTTATGTACTTTGATTCATTACCAGCAAAATCATTAGCACCAACTTGATTAGATGAGACCGTCATTGTGAAAATAGAGCATATTACTAAAAAACTTAAAACTAATTTTTTCATTTGATCACCTCGCCTTCTCATTATAACATAAAATTTTGTAGAATGAACCACCAATATTTGTTAAAAGAAGAAATATATTGGGTTATTAGTATAAATAAAGATAGATTATACATAAGAATATGATTCTTTTTCATAAATTACAAATCATATCATATATATAAGAAAGTATAAAAATTGAGGCAAATGTAAAGACAATATAAAAAAATGAACATATAGTATTTTGAAGGAGGTGAATCAATGGTTAGAGATGGTATTGACGTATCCCAATATCAAGGACAGATTGATTGGGAGCTTGTACAAAAACACATTGACTTTGCAATTTTAAGATGTGGTTATGGACAAGACATTCCAGGACAAGATGATCCTACTTTTAAAAGAAATGCTGATGAATGTACAAGATTAGGTATTCCTTTTGGAGTCTACCTATATTCTTATGCAACAAATGAAAGAGAAGCACTTTCAGAAGCTAAACATGTTATGAGATTAATCCAAGATTATAAAATGGAATATCCAATTTATCTTGATTTAGAAGATCCAAGAGTTGGGAGATTAACAAATGAACAAATTGAAAGAAACTGTAGAGTATGGGCAGATGAATTAGCTAAGAATAACTATTTCCCAGGTTTCTATGCTTCATATTACTGGTGGACTTCTAAATTAACTGGTGCATTCTTTACTCGTTATACAAGATGGGTAGCACGTTATGCTGAAGAGTTAGGTGCTGAAGGTTTTGATATGTGGCAATATACAGATAATGGTTTTGTTGAAGGTATCAATGCTCCAGTTGATAGAAACTTTGCTTATAGGGATTTTCCAGCTGAAATCAGAGCAGGTGGTTTTAATAACTTTGAAGCAGAAGGACCACAACAGCCAGAACAACCTACAACAAATTATGAAGTAGGTGATCATGTGACATTCGATCATGTTTATATTTCTTCAGAAAGTAGCATACCTTTGATTCCATATATGAATCATGGAACAATTACAAGAATTGTTGCAGGAGCAAGAAATCCTTACCTAATAGGAAATGGGTTAGGTTGGGTTAATAATGAAAGTATTACAGGAACAATGCGTTATCTATCTAATCCGACATATAGAGGAGACTCTTTAGTAGATGCCTTAACACAAATAGGAGTAGATGCTTCTTTTGCATCACGTCGTGATTTAGCTAGAAAGAATGGTATTGAAAATTATACAGGAAGTGCAAAACAAAATTTAGAACTCTTACAATTGTTAAGAGAAGGTAGATTAAGACAATAAAGGAATTTCCTTTATTGTCTTTTTGTATGTACAATTGTTAATTTGTTAAAAAATAAATTTATATAATTTATTTTGGGATTAATAAAAAGAAAAAAATCATATTGTATTCATGTTTGTACAAGCGTATAATGATTGCGTATTAACGGAGGAGCAGTATGGTTTACGCAAAAACAAAAGATAAAGAAGAATGGAAAAAGCACGTAACTTCAATGTGTTGTGTTTTAATAGCTTCACTGATTATGTCAGTGAATATCAAATCATTTGTCAGAGCAGGAAATTTAATTCCAGGAGGATTTACAGGTCTTTCATTATTATTGCAGAGATCTGCCCTTGAATTTTTAGGAGTCAGTTTGCCTTATTCATTTATAAATATTGCTTTAAATGCAGTCCCAGCTTTTATTGGATTTAAAATGATTGGAAAGAAGTTTACAAGTTACTCAGTTATCATGATTATTTTAAATTCGTTTCTTGTTGATTTAATTCCAGTTGCACCAATTACATATGACCCATTGCTAGTATCTGTATTTGGAGGAATTCTTAATGGTATAGCGATTGTTATTGCATTATATGGAAAAGCATCTAGTGGGGGGACTGATTTTATTGCAGTTTATTTATCAAATAAATTAAAAAAACCATCTTGGAATTTTGTCTTTGGAATTAATGTTGTTATTTTAATGGCTGCTGGATTGTTGTTTGGATTCGAAGAAGCTATGTATTCTATTATTTTCCAATTTGTATCAACACAAATTATAGAAAGGTTTCATCAAAGAGACCAAAGGGTTACTCTGTTTATTGTTACAAGCAAAGCTCAACTCTTAGAACAAGAATTAATGAGTTATACTCATCATGGAGTTACACGTTTAGAAGGGCAGGGATGTTATTTAAAAGAAAATAAAGCATTATTATATACTGTTGTTGGAGCAGATGAAGTCAAAGATGTTGTTCATCTTGTAAAAGCATTAGATTCAAAGGTATTTATTAATACAGTAAAATCTGAAGGAATAACAGGAAGATTTTATCAAGAGCCTTTAGAATAGTTAAAAATATTATTTAAGTTCATATTAATAATTTCATGTAAAACAAAAAAAACAGATTAAATATCTGTTTGTAAGTTGTGGTTATATTCATAAAGAAAACTTTCAAGTATTTGAACATGTAATTGTTCATCTTTAATAATTCTATTTAAGACATCTTGAATAATAGGTTCATGAATGCATGAAGCCTGATGCTGATAAATTTGAATCGTATTTTGTTCTTGAATAATGGCATTTTCAAGCATTGTGTTAATCTGACGTGGATAGACATTATATCCAGGAGACCAATATTCTAAAAAATCATTTTGACAATCCCATAAACGAGGATCAACCCCAAGATGACAACACATTTTGGCAAAAATCTCTAAATGATGCATTTCAACAATACTAATCTTATGCATAGCTTGTGATAATTCAGGCCAAAGTTGTTCTAAAATAACATGGTTATAGAAGTATAAACTGACAGCATTCATTTCACATTGTAATCCACCAATATTAGAAAGAAGAATTTGTCCATAGGCAATATTCATGTCTAAATTGTCAATTGATGGATAGGGTTCATTGATATAATATTCCATATAAAAACCTCCATATTCTTATATATGAAGGTTTTTCTTATTTATTCAATGTTTTTTCAAACGCAATACGTGGTGCACCACTTTCAAGCATAATCTGGCCACATAATTCAAATCCATTTTTAGTGAGAAAACGTTGCATAGATTGATTATCATGGTGAGTATCAATACGAATACTATAAATATGATTTTGAAGACATTGTTCAATTGCAAAATCAAGAAGTTGTTTTGCAAGATTTTGTCCTTTATAATTTTCATCAACAACAATTCTATGTATGACAGCATAAGTCTGATTATTAGTTAACCATTGACCATCAATATCTTTATAACATGGATCGTCTTCAAAAGCAAAATACATAGTAGCCATAATATTATTTTGAAACAAAACATAGCTATGTCCCTTATCAATATCAGAATAGATATTTTCATCCTTTGGATAACCATCCTGCCATTGGTCAATACCATTGTTTTTAAAATAAAGTTGTGCTTGATGCACAAGCTTCATAATTGCTTGTACATCATTAACACTAGATTTTTTAATACTCATATTCTTCCTCCCTTAATCCATATATAATTAGATCATGATAGTTATTATTTTTATAGACATGTTTTTTTAAATAGCCTTCTTTTTGGAATCCATTTGCTTCTAAAACGTGACATGATGCAATATTTTCACTATAGATTTCTGCATATATTTTGGTAATTGTAAAATGACTAAAAAGATAATCACAAAACATTTTAACAACTCGCTTTGTAATTCCTAATCCCCAATATTGACTACCAATCCAATAACCAATTTCACAATTTTTTATAAAAACATCTTTATGAAATGTAGCACCTACACAACCAATACAAATTCCATCAACAACAATTCCAAAATCCAAAGCATTATGTTCTAAAGAATGAGTTATAAATCTCATTGCATGATCTAATGTATATGGAAAAGGAAAAGAATTCTTTAAATAGCGATTGACCAAAGGATCATTAGCATGAATTGCTAATTGGCAAGGGTCAATCTCATCTAATGATAAAAGTTCTATTTTCATATATCTCCTTAAGGAAGAGGCTTATCACTTGCAAGATACAGATCATACCATTCTTGCCTTGTCAATTTTATATTACAGGCAGCAACACTTTCTCTTAAATGTTTTATTGAAGTTGTTCCTAAAATAGGTTGCATACATGCAGGATGACGCAATAGCCATGCAATCGCAATAGCACTCTTTGTTACATGGTATTCATCAGCAAGCCTTTGCATGACATTATTTAATTTTAGATAATCAGGATTATCTAAAAATGTTCCTTCAGCCCATGAAGCTTGTACAACACTCCATGGCTGAATAGTTATATCCTTAAGACGACAATAATCTAAAACACCACCATCTTTATCTTGAGCCCAATTTTCTTTCATATTCATATTTAAACCAGCATCAATCATGACAGAATGGACAATGGACAATTGTAATTGATTGATAATAATAGGATGTTTCGTATACTTTTGTAAAAGTTCAATTTGGAATGGAGTATGATTAGAAACTCCAAAATATTTCACTTTCCCTGATTCATATAATTCATCAAATGCTTCAGCAACTTCCTTTGGATCACATAGAGCATCTGGTCTATGTAATAGTAGGATTTCTACATGATCAGTTTGTAATCTTTCTAATGAAGCATAGACGCTATTAATAATATGCTCTTTTGAAAAATCGTATCTTTTTCCTGGTATAATTGCACATTTTGTCTGTATAACCATTTGTTTTCTTAATTCAGGATTCCTACTTAAGACTTGTCCAAAAATTTCTTCAGATTTTCCACCACCATAAATATCAGCATGGTCAAAAAAATTAATTCCCTCATCTAAAGCAGTCTTCACTAATTCCTCAACTTCTTCAACACTCTTATTTGCAATTCTCATACAACCTAATGCTACTCTTGATACTTTCAGATCTGTATGAGGTAAATCAAAATATTCCATAATAATATCCTCCTATGTAGTTATTGTACTAAATTATGACTCTAATGTAAAAGAGGAAAAGAATGGTTTTTATAAATAATCAGGAAAATGATAGATAAAGACTGATATCTATATCTCAATTGTCTGACTTTACTTTTTAAGTTATAACTTATACAATAGAAGTATCATTATTGTATAATGGTTTATAGTAAAATATGAAAAATGAGTGAGGTGAAGAATATGGTTTATCATATTGTTAATATTGTTGTTTATATTATTTCTATTGCCCTGGCAATGATTGGTATGAGTTGCTTTAAATTTGAAGAATATATAAAAAGAACAAAGATTAGAGAATTTTACATATTTTATATTGTCACTTCAGTAGCCTTAGGATATTTATTTGCATCATTTGTTTTAACTTTTGGTTCTATGAGTTTTCAATTCTAAAATAAGGAGCAGAGCATATATTATATTATGAAAACAATATATGCTAAGCTTCTTTTTGTTTTTGTATTGATATTCATGATTGGGTGTTTACATTATCAGGATGCAATAACTTTCATAAAATCTAACTATCAAGCACAAAATAATCAAAAAGATTATATCGTTAAAGTGAAGACAAAATCAAAAACGTTAGAAATTCCATTAGAGGAATATCTGGTTGGTGTTGTTGCTGGAGAAATGCCTGTAAGTTTTGAAGAAGAGGCCTTGAAAGCACAAGTTGTTGCTAGCCGTACATTTGTATTATCTAGAAAAATGAATGTAGATAATACTACAAATTCTCAAGTCTTTTTAACTGATAGTCAAATGAAAAAGAATTGGGGAAATCAATATAAGGAGAATAAAGAAAAAGTTGAAAAAGCAGTCAAAGAAACAAGTTATGAAGTGATGACTTATCAAGGAAAATATATATCAGCAATGTTTTTTTCAAGCAGTAATGGGAAGACTGTTAATTGTGAAGATTATTTTAATGGTGAAGTTGCGTATTTAAAATCAGTAGATAGTCATTGGGATCTAACGATTGACCCTGGAAATATTAGATATAAGACGTTTACCAAAACACAATTGGCTAATGCATTTGGAGTTAAATCTCCTAATATTGAGGTGACTTCTCATACAGAAAGTGGATATGTTAAAAATGTAACAGTTAATGGAAAAACTTATACCGGTAGAGAAGTGAGAGAAAAACTTGGATTAGTATCATCCTGTTTCCAAATTGATTTAACGTCAAAAGGTTATAAATTTACAACCAAAGGAAGTGGACATGGTGTTGGAATGAGTCAGTATGGAGCACAAGCAATGGCTAAAGAAAATAAGTCATATAAAGAGATTCTTCATCATTATTATCAAAATGTTGAAATTAAACGTATAGACTCGTAACTTTTGTTCATACTTAGATTGAGGTGAAAGTATGAAGAAAAGATCATTTAAATACAAAAAAGCACTTGGGATTACATTAGCATTAGCCGTATTCTTAGGTGGTATTGGTGTTGTGCAAAGAATTTTAGATAATCACACAAGTGACTTTGAGGATGAATCAGTTGTTAAAGTTGAAGAAAATAAAGACAACAAAGATAAGAAAGAAGAAAAAACAATTGAAACACTCAAAGCACCTGTTAAAGATGGTGTAGGAATTGTTAGATATTTTTATAATAAAGATGATGATGCAGCAAAACAGGAACAGTCATTAATTTTATTTGAAGGTGTATATAGACCTAACCAAGGAATTGATTATTCTAATAAGAATGAAGCATTTGATATTCTTGCTGCTATAAGCGGAACTGTAACAAAGAAAACAAATGATCCTGTTCTCGGTTGGATTGTAACAATTACAAATGGTGATAAGATTTCAACAACATATGAATCTTTATCTAAAGTATCTGTTGAATTGAATCAAACTGTGAAACAAGGAGACGTTATTGGGACAAGTGGAGAGAATGTTTATGAAGCTGATTTAAAGAATCATTTACATTTCATTTTACAAAAAGAAGATCAGTTATTTAACCCAGAAAAATATCTTGGTCAGGCCTTAAATACGATTAAATAGCGATTTTCAATCGCTATTATTTTTTTCTTGTATTTACCACAAAAAATGTTACAATAGAAATGCTTATAGGAGGAATGTTTATGAAATTATCAAAAGAAATTGGTATTGACTTAGGAACAGCTAACATTCTTATTTATGTTAAAGGTGAAGGAATCGTTGTAAATGAACCTTCTGTTGTAACAATCAATACTGAAACAAATAGACCAATCGCTGTAGGTGAAGAAGCAAGAGATATGCTAGGAAAAACTCCAGGTAAATTTCAAGCTATTCGTCCTCTTAAAGATGGTGTTATCGCAGACTTTCAAATTACTGAAATTTTAATTACTCATTTTATTAATAAATTAAACTTAAAAGGAGTTTTCTCAAGACCAACAATCTTAATTTGTTGTCCTTCTAATATCACTTCTATTGAAAAAAGTGCTATCCAGGATGTTGCTTTAAGATGTGGAGCAAAAAGAGTTTACATTGAAGAAGAACCAAAGGTTGCTGCTATTGGAGCAGGATTAGATATTTCTAAACCATCAGGAAATATGGTTATTGATATTGGTGGGGGAACAACAGATGTCGCTGTTCTATCATTAGGTGATATTGTCACAAGCACTTCTTTAAAAGTTGCTGGTGATAAGATGGATGCAGAATTAATCAAATATGTTAAAGATAAATATAAGTTATTAATTGGTGATCGTACTGCTGAAGAAATTAAAGTGAATATCGGAACAGCATATGGTGCATCTGCTGAAGATATATTAGATGTAAGAGGTAGAGATTTAGTAACAGGATTACCTCACACAATTCAATTAAATGCTAAAGAAACTCAAGAAGCTTTAGAAGAATGCTGTTCAACTATTTTAAGAGCAACAAAACAAGTTCTTGAACAAACACCACCTGAATTATCAGCTGATATCGTTAACAAAGGTATCTTCTTAACTGGTGGAGGAGCTTTACTTCATAATTTAGATAAATATTTAGAAGAAGGATTAGGAGTTCCTGTATTCGTAGCTGACAATGCACTTGATTGTGTTGCGGAAGGTTGCGGAATTATGTTAGAAAATACACAATACTTAAAATAATGCTTAAGAGCATTATTTTTTTCTTATCCTGCAAATTTAAGAATAATTTTTCAATTTCTGATAAAATGGTGCACGAGGTGAAAAAAATGGGTAAAAGAAAATTTTTCTTCTTTGATATAGATGGAACATTAGCAGTTGGGACACCAGGTGATCAGTATGTTCCTGAATCAACAAAATTAGCATTAAGGAAATTAGAAGAACAAGGACATTTTTTAGCAATAGCAACAGGCAGAAGTTATGCGATGGCAAAGAATCATATGGAAGAATTAGGTTTTAAAAATATGGTTAGTGATGGTGGAAATGGAATTACAATAGATAGCAAGTTATTAGAAATTAAACCACTTGATTATGACAAATGTTTACGATTAATTGATGAGTGTAAGGAAAAGGGATTTATTTGGGCTATTTCTCCAGATAATGCAACAAGAAGACTTGCTCCAGATGAGCGTTTTTATGATTTTACACATGATATATATATGGACACGGTTGTTAAAGAGGGATTAGATCCTAGAGATTATGATGAAATATATAAGGTTTATATTGCTTGTTATAGTCCTGAAGAAGATCAATTAGAATCTTTAAAAGAATTACCATGGTGTCGATTTCATAAAGAATTCTTATTTGTGGAACCTGGAGATAAATCTATTGGTATAAAAGCGATTGTTGATCATTTTGGTGGTGACTATAAAGATGTGGTTGTTTTTGGTGATGAGAAAAATGATTTGAGCATGTTTACTGGAGAATGGACATCAATTGCGATGGGAAATGCTATTGATGAGTTGAAGGCCAAAGCAACTTATGTTACAGATGATGCTGATAAAGATGGAATATATAAAGCATGTCAATATTATGGGTGGATAGATTAATATGGAAAAGAAGATTATATTTTTTGATGTAGATGGAACTTTATACACAAATGAATTAGGTGGGATTACAGATAATGTTAAAAAAGCTATTGCTGCTACAAGGGCATTAGGACATTTGTGCTTTGTTGCGAGTGGTAGACCATATGGATATATTGCAGATAATGTGAAAGACATTGGATTTGATGGATATGTTCTTGCTAATGGGGCAAATATTAAATATCAGAATCATGATTTAGAAAAAAGATTTCTTAACTATAAAGATGTCAAAGAATTATGTCAAAAGCTTAAAGAAAAGAATATTGAATATGTCTTACAAACATCAACAGTTTGCTGTCTAGATAGAAATTCTCAATGTTTATTAGATTTTTATAAAAAATGTAATATAGATTTTGAGAACTTTTGTTTTGATTATGATGAAGAGGAAATTATGCATAAAACTGTTAAAATAGAAGTTTGGGTAAAAGATCAAGAAGAATTAGATTTTGCTATATCTTGTTATGGGGCATTTCAATATGAATTGCATCCTGATAATCATAGTATGGAAATTTATGCAAAAAATGTATCGAAGGCAACTGGGATTTTAGATGTTTTAAGATTATTAAACATTGATATCAAAGATAGTTACTGTTTTGGAGATGGACCAAATGATGTAGAAATGTTTGAAACAGTAGGACACGCAATTGCAATGGGAAATGCTATTGATATTATAAAAGAAAGAGCAGAAAGCATTTGTTTAACTGTTCACGAAGATGGTGTTGCTCATAAATTAAAAGAGTTATTTGATTTATAACTATGAAATATATAAACAAAAAAAGGGTTATAATGAGTTAATCATTATAATCCTTTTAAATAAGTTTTGCTATTTGAGAAGTTAACAAGTCAACATAAACAAAAAAAACAATTTGATTTTCTAAATATTGATCAAAGTTTTGATTAGATGATGAAGGTAACCAAATATAATAATCACTTATTTTCTTGACAAAAAGTTTATCATGCATAGTGATAAAAGCAAGTTGGAATTGGTTTTTTTCTTTTTTTTCTTTAATATTATTAAATGTAGATAATCCATTTCCTCTATTTGTAAAAACAACGACAAGATCATTCTTATTAGCAATTTGATCAATATCATGAAACTCATCTGTTGCTAAAAAAATAACCTTTTTATGTATTTTAAATAAATTATATTGTAGCATCTTCGCAGGTAAAGAACTTTTGTGGGAGCCAGTGACAATAATTGTATCTGCATGAATAATACTTTTAGCAAATCGTTCCATCATTTCATTATCAATATTTTCATTTAAAATATTTAATAAACGACAATAAGAATCAATAGTAGAAAGATTATTGTTTTGTTCTTGTCTACCTTGTTTTTCTGATCTAAAAACATCAAATTTAAATTCATTAAAACCATCATAACCAATTTTTTGACAAAAACGTGTTATTGTAGACTGTGAAACCTGATAATCTTTAGCTAGAGAAGTTATTGATCCACGTAAAATAAGATCAGGATTTTTTTGTAATATATTATAGACAATCATCTCTTTTTTTGTGAATGTATCTTTTTTTAGTTCAATCTTTTCAAAAGGGTTCATAATATCACTCCATTCCCTTATATTATAAACATAAACCTCATTCAATGAAAGAACAATTTGAATGAGGTTTACGAATTAAGCATTAATTAACTGATTTGTTTCATTGATAATACTTTGAATAAAAGTATCAGCATTTCCCTTGTTTAATCTAGAAATATATGTTTCAAAATATTTCCCATAGTCTTCTTCACAAACAAAATAATTAGAATAGTTTTCACAATAACCAATTAAGATAACAAGATAATCAGAAAAAGCATCCTGAATTCTTTTTCCTAAAATCGCTGTAATATCACCAGGTAAAGATATAAAAATAACTTTACCCATAATAACAATATTAGATTTTAAAGATAATGTCATAGGACTCATTTTAACCTTTAGCAATAGACTCTTTAATAATGTTTCAGCCATAAATGCATCTTGAGAATCGGGGTGCTCCTGAATTGTTTTTTGAAGTTCTGATATTTTCATTTGAGTAAATTCATGAGTCCTCCCATCAAAAGTATATTCCTGAACAATATGTGAAGATTGAATTTGAGTCATAGGATAATAAATTTCATTAAGATTATTGAATTGATCTATTATTTCATGAGAAACCCGTGTTAGTTCTGCTTCACCAGAAAGTTGACGGTAAAAACGAGTTGATACATCTCCACAACAGCCATTAATAATCATACATTCATGCTGATACTTTTCTTGATAGAGTAAGCGAATTGCACCAATTAAATCAGCGGATAATTTTAAATTTGTTCCATTAAGAATAGTTGGGTGACAAGCCATTGATAAGAGTGTAAAGAATGGTAGAGTTTCATTGTTTTTGATAAAATGAATTGCAATGACATCCTTATTTGAATAGCCATTCATTTCATTCCTATTTCCATACAACCCTTTAATTGTTGTTTTTTCTAGTTGATAAGTTGCATCTTCTAATGATGTCATAGCTTGATTTATACTATCAATAAATTGAATGATTAGAGATTGCTGAAGTTCTTCTTCAATTTCAACATTTTCAAAGAAAGGCTTAAAATAAGCGGGTGCAGAATGGGTATGAATGCAACCAATAATAATCTGATCTTGAGAGATGTTATACTTTTCACTTATTGCATTTTTTACTGGAATAATCACACTATTCTCCATAATAATAGAATCAAGAATAGAGAGAATAAAGAATTGATTTTGAATAGATATCACTAATGTATTGATTTCTATAGGATCAAGAATGCCTGTTGATTTTTTCTGGCGTCCATATCCAGCCATATGGACAGCACCAGTAGGTGTAATTTTATATTTATGATAACCAATTTTCATAGTAAGTACCTCCAAATAAAGTATAGCATATTTTAATATAAAATGAAAGAATATTCAAAATATAAATATTTTTCATGCATAACCATTCATAAAATGATATGCTATTTATGTCAAATGAAACCGGTTAACAAAAATGACATATGATAAGGGAGGAAACTTATGGAAACAACAAATAAGGGGTTTATGGCTAAATTCCAAGAATTATTAGAAAAATATGTTGTACCAGTTGCAACAAAGATATCACAACAAAAACATTTAGCATCAGTTCGTGATGGATTAACTGTTTTGGTTCCCGTTACAATTATTGGAGGGTTTGCTATTCTTTTGGCTCAACCACCTATTAATGCAACAATGCAACCAACAAACTTCTTTTTCTCATTTTTATGTATGTGGCGTGATTGGGCAGCAGCAAATGCTGGCACATTACTGACTCCATATTATTTAACTATTGGAGCAATTTCTATTTATGTCGTTTTAGGTGTTTCATATCAATTATGTAAAACATATAAAATGGATGCTATTTCAAATGTTATCTCTGCTTTGCTAGTTTTCTTATGTATTTCAGGGGTACCACAGGCATTTGCATCTGGAGAGACAAGTGTCACAGCAATTCCATTAACAAATTTAGGTGCTTCAGGAATGTTTACAGCTATTGTTATTGCATTAGCCGTTATTGAAATTAATCACTTATTTATTAAGAAAAATTTAGTTATTAAATTACCATCTTCAGTACCACCTAATGTGGCTGCACCATTTAATGTATTGATTCCAGGAATCTTTAATTTGATTTTCTTTATGGTTTTAAACATTTTGTGTACTTCAGCATTTGGAACTGGTATTCCTGGATTGATCTATGCAGCATTCCAACCATTAATTTCAGCAACAGGATCATTACCATCAATTTTATTAATCAATGTTTTAATGACAACATTTTGGTTCTTTGGTATTCATGGTGGGAATATGGTTGGTATTGTGACAACACCACTAACAACTTTAGGATTAACTTTAAATGCAGAAGCTTATGCTGCTGGTAAAGAATTACCTAGTATTTTTGCAGGAGCAGTTAATAGTGTTTATGGTGGATGGATATCATATTTTGCAGTTGTTATTGTTGTTATTGTTTTCTGCAAATCTTCACAAGCAAAGTCAATTGGTAAAATTGCATCTGTTCCAGCATTCTTTAATATTAATGAACCTTTAATCTTTGGATTACCAACAGTTTTAAATCCATTTACACTCATTACATTCTTAATTTGTAATAATTTAAATTTTGCAATTGTTTATTTTTTAATGGATAGTGGCTTTTTAGGAAAATTCTTTGTGACATTGCCTTTTACAGTACCAGGACCACTTCAAGCATGGTTGGCATCTATGGATCCTAAGTCTATACTTGTTTGGTTAGCGTTATTGATTTTAGATATTATTATTGCTTTACCGTTCATTAAAGCATATGATAAACAGTTATTAGCAAATGAGGAGGTAAAGAGTGCTGATTAACAGTGCTCTTTTCTCTTATATGAAAGTGATTATAAATGCAGATGATTTTGGTTATACAAAGGCAGTAACTGAAGGTATTATCGAAGGATATCATAGAGGAATTATTCGTTCAACAACAGCTTTATGCAATATGGAATATGTTGAATATGGTAAAAAATTATTAAAAGATTGTCCTAATCTAGCTGTCGGTGTTCATCTGACACTAACACTAGGAAAGTCTCTCACACAAAATCAGACACTTACTGATGAATTTGGGTATTTCTATAAGCCAGAAATGCTGCAAGAACATATGTTTGATCCTCAGGAAGTCTATCTTGAATTTAAAGCACAGATAGAAAAATATATTGAAATATTTGGGCGTAAGCCAAGTCACTTAGATAGTCATCATGGTATGCATGATTTTCATGATAATTATCTTGCAACAGAAAGATTAGCCAAAGAATATCATTTACCTGTGAGAAGATATAGTGATTATTTATTTGTTAAAGAATTTGTGAATGAAAAGATATCAGTTGAGGGATTGATTGATATATTAGAAAAATATAAGAATAAAAATATTGAAATTATGACTCATCCAGGAAATTGTGATTTAGAATTATATGAAAAAAGTTCTTATTCTCTCAATCGAGTTGTAGAATTATCAATTTTATGTCATCAAGATATAAAAGATTATATTAAGGAAAACAAAATAGTAGTTACAAACTACTTAGGAGAATCATATGAAGAAAATACGTATAGGTAGTGGAGCTGGGTATGCTGGCGATAGGATTGAGCCGGCTATTGATTTAATTGAACAAGGGCAGTTAGATTATATTATTTTTGAATGTCTTGCTGAAAGAACAATCTCACTAGCTCAAAAAGCAAAACAAAGTCATCCAGCGTTAGGATATAATGAATTATTTGAATATCGATTTGAAAAAATATTAGATGCATTAAAAGAACATAAAGTTAAAGTTGTTACGAATATGGGGGCTGCTAATCCAGCGGCTGCAGCAAGAAAATGTGCAAAAATGGCTAAAGAGAAAAATTTAACACATATTAAGATTGCTTATGTTGAAGGTGATGATATTAGTTGCCAATTGCAGAATTATATGGATTATCAGGTTATGGAAACAGGACAACCTCTTATGGCTATTGATGGAGATATCTTATCTGCTAATGGATATATTGGAATCAAAGGGATAGTAGAGGCTCTAGAAAATAATGCTGATATTATTATTACGGGAAGAGTTGCTGATCCTTCATTAGCATTAGGACCGTTGGTCTATGAATTTGGTTGGGCAATGGATGATTATGATAAATTAGGTAAAGGAACATGGATTGGTCATTTATTAGAATGTGCAGGACAAGTGACAGGAGGGTATTACGCAGATCCTGGTTATAAAGATGTTCCAGAATTGTGGAATCTTGGTTTTCCAATTATAGAAGTAGATGAAACTGGAGATGGTATTGTAACGAAATTACCTCATACTGGTGGTATAGTGACAACTGAAACAGTGAAGGAACAAACATTATATGAAATTCAAGATCCAGTTCAATATTTTACACCTGATGTCATTGCTGATTTTTCACATGTAAAAGTAGAACAACTAGAAAAAGATATTGTTAAGATATCTGGAGCAACCGGACATGCACCTAATGGCTATTACAAAACAAGTGTAGGTTATCATGATTGTTACATTGGTGAAGGCCAGATAAGTTATGGGGGATGCAATGCGCTTGCAAAAGCGCAACTTGCAAAAGAGGTTCTAAAACATCGCTTTGAAATGATTGGATTTAATGCAGATGAAATCAGATATGATTATATTGGTCTGAATTCATTATATCAAGATCATATTTCAAATCAATTGTTACAGGGAGTGTCATTTGAATTAAGATTAAGAGTGGCAGCACGTGTAAAAGATTATGCTCAGGCTCAGATTGTTGGTAATGAGGTAGAAGCATTGTATACAAATGGACCATCTGGTGGTGGTGGCGCAACTAAAAATATAAAAGATATTATTAGTATTGCATCTATTTTGGTTCCAACAGATCATTTTGAGATTACTGTTGGATATTTGGAGGTTTAGAATATGTTACTTAAAGAGATTGCTCATTCAAGAACCGGAGATAAAGGAAATATATCAGTTATTTCTGTTATTGCTTATCAGCAAGAGGATTATAAGCTTATTAAAGAAAAAGTCACTGTAGAAAAATTAAAGGATTATTTTAAAGATATTGTTCATGGAAAAATAACTAGATATGAAATAGAGAGTATTGGAGCTTTAAATTTTGTTATGGAAGATGCCTTAGGTGGTGGAGTAACAAGATCATTAGCTATTGATATGCACGGAAAAACTCTTGGAAGTGCATTATTAGAAATGAAGATTTAAAGATGAACATACAAGAAATTGTGATTGCAGGAGCAGGAACAATGGGATATTCTATGGCTCAAATTTTTGCAAAATATCATTATAGTGTTATTATTTATGATCTCAATGAAGAAGCACTATCAAATGCAAAAAAACATATCCAAGATAATGTTTCTATATTACTTAATGAACAAGAATTGACTAGTCAGCAATCACAGGATTTGTTCAATCATTTATCCTATACAACAAATAAAGATTGTTTTAAAGAATGTGATTTAGTTGTTGAAAGCATTATTGAAGATCTTAAAATAAAAAAATCATTTTATCAAGATATCTCTCAATTTGTTAAAGATGAATGTATTCTAGCAACAAATACATCAGGAATTTCTATTAATGAATTAGCAAGTGCTGTATATAAGCCAGAAAGATTTATTGGAATGCATTGGTTTAATCCGTGTCATTTGGTGCTATTAATTGAAATTATTAAAGGAAAAGAAACTCATGATTCAATTGCCGATGCTATTTATCAATTAAGTCTTTCAATTGATAAAAAGCCAGTTATTGTCAACAAAGATGTTTTAGGCTTTGCTGCCAATAGGATTCAATTTGCAGTATTAAGAGAAGCACTGTATCTTGTTGAACAAGGAGTTATATCAAAAGAAGGAATAGATGATGTGATGAAATATGGCCTTGGTTTTAGATATGCCTGTTTAGGCCCATTAGAAGTTGCAGATTTTGGAGGATTAGATACTTTCTATCATATTAGTGATTATTTAATGAAAGATTTATGTGATAGCCACGAAATTCCTTCAGAGTTAAAAGAACACTATATGAAACATGAATATGGTGTTAAATGCCAACAGGGATTCTATGATTATCATAATGGAAAAGATGTTGAAGCCATAAAGCAAAGAGATGAAAATTTAATTAAAATATTTCATGCTTTATATAGATAGTTAAGATATCATAATTGTATTGACTATTTTCCTTCCTTTTTTAGGATTTTGAAATCAGCAATCATTATCCAAATATAAATACAATAATATGATATTTTATCTAAAGAAAGATATTTGACTTTTAGTTGAATATCTTTTTATCATATAATAAAATAAATGTTGGGAAGTGAAATCATGAAAATTATTGCATGTGTAGATAATGATATGGGTTTAATGTTTCATCAAAGAAGGCAAACACAAGATCGTATTGTTAGAGAGAATATAAAAGCATTAAAAGAAAGAATCTATATGAATGAATATTCTTATCAATTATATAAAGATACTTTAGATGATGTGATTGTTGATAATGATTTTATAAAACATGGAGAAAATCATTATTGTTTGATTGAGAATGTCAGTGTTAAGGATTGTGATATTGATGAAATGATATTATATAGATGGAATACGATTTATCCGTGTGATTATTATTTAGATATTGATTTATCAAAATTCCAATTGGTTAAACAGGAAATGTTTAAGGGATCATCCCATGAAGTTACAAAAGAGATTTATCGAAAGGAAAAAGGATGAAAAAGAAAGATAAAAAAAGATTAATTCAATTAGTTATTGCAGGATTGATTGTCATAGGTGGATATATTACAACAGAATATTGGAGTGATGATTTTCATTCTCCAATGAAGATAGAAAGTGATGATATTGAAACCTATAGTGGTAAGCCATATGTTGTTGTCAATGACAATGAACCTTATTTTACAAAAGATGATCTTACAACAAAATCTTTTGAAAGATATAGTGAATTAGATGAATTAGGAAGATGTGGTGTGGCTTATGCAAATGTATCTGAAAAGACGATGCCAATAGAAAAAAGAGGTTCTATTGGACAGGTAAAACCGAGTGGCTGGCAAACAATAAAATATGATTTTATAGATGGAAAATATTTGTATAATCGATGTCATCTGATTGGTTATCAGCTGACTGGTGAAAATGCTAATGAAAAGAATTTAATTACAGGAACAAGATATATGAACACCGAAGGAATGTTACCTTTTGAAAATCAGATTGCTGATTATGTGAAAGAGACAGGCAATCATGTTTTGTATCGTGTGACACCTATATATGAAGATGATAATTTAGTCGCAGATGGTGTTTTAATGGAAGCAATGTCAGTTGAAGATCAAGGGTTAGATATTGAATTTAATGTTTTTGTCTATAATGTACAGCCTGGCGTTACAATTAACTATAAAAATGGTGAAAGTCATATTACAAAATAGGTCTGAGATTTTTATCTCAGACCTATATATTTTCTATTTTAAAATTTTAAAATGATGTCCTGGTTTAATGAAATCTAATAGCATTAACTCTTCAGGTTTAATAGTCGCAACTAAATTACGTTCACCATCATTTGGAATTTCTGTAAGTACGATTTCTAGTTCACCACGATAATGAGCTAGGTTATCATTAACAATCAAGACGTCTCCACGTGTAAAGACTTTTTTACCTGGATCTCTATAAGGAATTGATTGTGATTCAATATTTTTATCAGTTGCAGTTGCAACTGATGCATCTTGAATACTCTTTTGTTCTTTAAACCAAACTCTTGGCATAGAAGAACGTAACATAAATGAAGAATGATCATAACGATCCCAATGTGGTGCATAATCAAACATAATCATTTTTTCATTATCTGAAATACCTTCAGCTTCATCTACTTTCATTTCAATTGCTTGAAGATTAACTTTAGATAAAGCTTCTAATTCTTCATCACTTGCTGGATAATTTCCAATAAGAATATCATCAACATCGCCAGTTGCTAATAGATAACGAGCTTGTAAATCAATTGGTAAACCTCTCATAATTTCAACTGTTGGTAATCCACAGAAAACTTGCCAAGGTCCAATTGTATTTTCATTATTTGATGAAACAAATGCAGCAGTGTGTAAATTTAATTCTTTCCAATAACTGTTATACTCCATAAATAAGTCAAAATCCATACCAGTATAACGTTCTGGGAAGAAGTTATGACACATAGTCATTTGGTCTTTGTTTCCACCCTTATTAATTAAAAGTTCAACACCCATATCCATACTTGCATTAAATTCAATTTTAATACCATATGGATTACGTGTTAATTGAATATCTCCTTGTGTCCCAAAGTTTCCATCCATTCTAATAATATCAAGTCCTAAATCATAAAAAGGTTTTAAGTTATCAGGAGTTGCTCCAATTAAAGTAAAAACTTCAGGATTTGTATCAGCAGCAACTTCAAATCCTAATTCATGAGCTTTATCCATGAATTCTTTAAATTCAACCAAATATGTTTCCCTTTGATCTTCAGGAATAGATAAAAAACAAGTGAAAATTCTGCTATATCCCAATTGAGCAGCTTTTTCTAAATATGTGTATACCTCATCACGTGGTGTTTTATCTGGGTATACAGAAATACCTAATTTATGCATTTTCGTTTTCCTCCTTGTGCAACCACATTATAGCATTTTTACTTGAAATATTTAAGCGTAAAAAAGATTTTCTATAAATTTCTTTCATTTTGTACTATAATACATAGAGAAAGGAGCAATGATATGAGTTTAGAAATTTGTTTATCATTTATTATGACTTTTATTGTCAGTCTTATACTAGTACCATTTGTCAGCAAAATATCAAAACAACTTGGTATCATTGCTCATACAAATAAACGTACTATTCATAAAGGAACAATAGCAAGAACAGGAGGTTATGCTATTTATGCCAGTTTCTTAATTGGAACTATGATATTCTTAAAAACAGATACTCAAATTAATGCAATTCTTATTGGTGGTTTTATTATATTTTTAACTGGATTTTATGATGATATTCATGACTTATCACCTAAACTTAAAATGTTGGGACAAATTGTTGCAGCACTGGTTGTTATTATTTATGGTGATATTTCATTAAAGGGAGCAATTATACCTTTTCTCCCATCAAATATATCACATGTGATTGCTATTATAGTCACAATTGGATGGATTGTTGGGATAAGTAACGCAGTTAATCTGATTGATGGATTAGATGGTTTATGTGGTGGTATTTCAATTATAGTTCTTGTGACAATCTCATTAACCTCTTTGACTTATGGTCGTACAGATATCTCATCATTATCTCTATTATTAGCAGGAGCTATTGGTGGTTTCTTAGTCTATAATTTTCATCCTGCCTCTGTATTTCTAGGTGACTGTGGAGCCTTATTTATAGGATTTATGATTGCAGTTATTTCATTGTTAGGTTTTGGGTATAAAAGTTCATCTTTCTTTACATTAGGAGCTCCTATTGTTGTATTAATGGTTCCTATTATGGATACAATTATAGCAATTATTAGGAGAAAGGTTCATCATAAAAGTTTTAGTGAAGCAGATAAGAATCATTTACATCATAAATTAATGTTCTCTTTAGAATTAGGTCAAACAAAAAGTGTTTTGATTTTATATACTGTGACAATTCTTTTCTCATTATGCTCATATATATATTTATATGATAAGATTGCTGCCACAATCCTCTTTTTAACATTAATGTTATTCTTTGAAGTCTTTGTTGAAGCAACAAATATGATTGATCGTAAATACAAACCAGTATTAACAATCATGAATATCTTTATAAAGAGTGAGTATTTGCCATCCATTAAAGATACAAAACCATATCGTCGTATTGTTGAAAAAGCTAAAAAGAAATACGCTGTAGTCTTTCTGATAGTGGTTGCTATTGTTTTTTCATTAGTATTCTTTATTAATAAAGATAATACTCCTAAAACAAATAAACCTGAACAAACGATCGAATACAAAGAAGTTGCTCATGAAACCCCTTTAATGAGTAATATATATAATCAGTTAAAAACTGCAGTCAGTAGAAATAAAAAAGAAGATATTAGACAATTGGTTGCTGCATATTTTATAACAGATTATTTTACACTCTCTAATAAGGTAGTGAATCAAATTGGTGGAATTGATTATTTTTATACGGATAAGAAAGATGATTTTACTGCTTATGCAAAAGCTGCATATTATAAGAATGTAAATACTTTGATTACAAACAAAACAAATACACAAGAAGTCATTAAATATAGTATTATTTCTAATGAACCTTCAAATGTTGCTTTATCAGGTCTTGAAGATTATAGTTATTATGATATAAAAATAACTGTATATTTTGAAGAACTGAATTCTATTTTGAATGTTGAAGAGTATACAACAACAGTGACTCTCATTGAAAAAGATCAAAAATTTAGTGTGGTTGTTATGGAGGAATAAATGATGATTTTATTCCTTTTTTCTATATTGACAAAAGCATATAAAGACCTTTATACTATAGCAAGGGAATGAATGTCTCCCTTAGTTTAAGAACTAAAACCGCTACATGCTGATGACTTCTGCATTTTTTTAATGTGGAAATCATCAGTTTTTTTGTATGATAAAGGAGGAAATTTATGTTATTAAGTATTGCTTATATATTATTATTAGGAATGTTTACAGGCTGGATTTGTAAAAAACTGAAATTACCAAGTCTACTAGGAATGATTTTAACTGGAATGATTTTAGGACCATATGTGTTGAATCTGATAGATAATTCTATTTTAAATATATCATCAGATTTAAGAAGAATTGCATTAATTATTATTCTTATGAGAGCAGGTTTATCCTTAGATCTCAATGATTTTAAAAAAGTAGGACGTCCAGCCATATTCATGTGTTTTGTTCCAGCATGTTTTGAAATGATAGGAATGGTTATACTTGCACCTCAGTTATTAGGAATTTCAGTCATTGATGCAGCAATTATGGGAGCGGTTGTTGGTGCTGTTTCACCAGCAGTTATTGTTCCGAAAATGCTTAAGTTAATGGAAGAAGATTATGGAACTCAAAAGAGTATACCACAATTAATCTTGGCAGGAGCTTCAGTTGATGATGTTTTTGTGATTGTTATGTTTTCAGCCTTTACAGGCTTAGCACAAGGAAATTCAGTATCTATACAAAGTTTTATTAATATTCCAATCTCAATTCTATTAGGTATAATTATTGGCTGTGTTATAGGTTTTATTTTGGCTAAATTCTTTGAGAAAATAAATGTTCGAGATACTGCGAAAGTGATTATTTTGCTATGTCTAGGCTTTGTTCTTGTTTCATTAGAGGATAATTTTTCTTCTGTTATTCCTTTTTCAGCATTAATTTCTATTATGGGAATGGGGATTGCTTTGCAAAAAAAGCGAGAAACTATGGCTATAAGATTATCTATCAAGTTTAATAAATTATGGGTTGCTGCAGAAATCATTCTTTTTGTTCTCGTTGGAGTGACTGTCGATATTTCCTATGCTTTGTCTGCAGGAATAACTGCTGTTATCTTAATTTTAGGTGTATTGCTTTTTAGGATGATTGGAGTTTTGATATGTCTTATAAAAACAGACTTAAACGTAAAGGAAAGATTGTTTTGTGTAATAGGTTATACTCCTAAAGCAACAGTTCAAGCTGCAATTGGTGGAGTTCCACTGGCTATGGGATTGTCTTGTGGTCATATCGTTTTGACAGTTGCTGTTTTAGCTATTTTAATCACTGCGCCTTTAGGTGCCTTTATGATAGATAAGTCATATAAAAAGTTATTAACTAAGAAAGAATGAGTTATTTTGCGTTCTTTTTCTTTATTAAATAAGAGGGATATTATATAATGAGCACGTAAAAGTTTATAAATTTGTTGGTTATCATATAAACAATATGAGATTAAATTGGAATCAGGTGGAAAACCTGAGCTGTCCCGCAGCCGTAAGAGGGAGTTAATGCAAGCATGTCACTGGGAAACTGGGAAGACGCAAAGACGTAGAACTTGAGCCGGAATACAAGCCAACATCTAAGAATACACTTTACGGAGTATAAAGTAGTTCTAGAATGACCTAGGACGAGTGCGTCCTATTTTTTAGTCTAGACCTATTTATTAGGGAGGAAGACATGAAAAAAGTATTATTAGTTATATCAACGTTTTTATTTGTATTAAGCAGTACATTAACTTTTACATATGCGGCTAATACAAAATCAGAGGCTTATCTCAAGCTTAAGAATTATTATCAGCAAAGTCATGTATTAACAACACCAGAAGAAATTATGGCTGTTGAGGCACTTGGATTAGAAGTAGAAGATTATTTTTCAATTCTTGATTTAAAAAATCAAGATTTTAAAAAATTAAAATTCTCTGATTTATCAAAAAGTATTATTGCTATGTCAGTAAGTGGCATTGACCCAAGAGATGTTAATGGAATAAATGTCGTAGAGACTTTAGAAACTTACATACAAGATGATGGCTCTTTAGAAAATGCAGGTTGGGTAATTGATGGGTATACATTGCCATGGGTTGTGTGGGCATTATATATTGTTGAATCATCACATCTAGAAAAAGTTTGTGATTATCTTGTTTCACAACAAGCAAGTGATGGAGGTTTTGGTGGCTATGGATATACAGATGTTGACACAACAGGACAAGTTATTCAAGCCCTATGTTTAGTTAATAAGAACAAATACGAAAGTGTTATACAGCATGCAATACAATTTATGAAGTCATTGCAGCAAGATGATAGTGGATATAAGGCATATCAATATGGAAGTGGAAACCCTGATACTCAGGCATCAGCAATTTTAGGCTTACTTGCATATGATGAGACAGGTCTTAAAGGCATGAAATATAGTGTGAATGGAAATCATCCATATGATTATCTATTAGATTATCAAGCAAGTGATGGAAGTTTTTCAAAAAGTTCATTTAATGCCAGAACAACAGCTACAGCAGCATTAACAATTGGTAGTTATATGAATGGTGATTTTTTTAAACATGCAAAACAAGAATATGAAGAGCTTGTTGAAAAAAATAATCAAGAGAATATGAAAAGAAGAAAACAAAGTTATCAATCTCTTTATTCATCTTATAAAAATAAGGATACTATAGATGATTATTATGATTATATATCTATTGAAGCTTTAGGATTGAATATAAAAGACTTTCAAACTTTGGATTTAGAATCTATGAAATACGAAGAATTATATGAATCTGAATTGGCTCAAATCATTTTAAGTTTGTTAGCAGAAAATAAAAATCCAAGAAATGTCAATGGAAAAGACTTGGTTGCACTTTTAGAATCATATGTGCAAAATGATGGCACAATTTCAAAGAAAACGCCTATTACTGCTAATTTTCAAGTTTGGTGTGTCTATGCTTTATATGCAGTCAATTCAGAGAAATTAGATATTGCTGCAGATCAACTTGCATTAATGCAAAATCAAGATGGAGCATTTGGATATCCTGGTTTTGAGGATTTAGATACAACAGGGTGGGTAGTTGATGCTTTATCGTTGGTCAATAAAACAAAATATCAATCAGTTTTACAAAAGTCAATTCAGTATTTTCAATCACAACAGCAATCAAATGGTACATTTGGAATAGAGAAAAATGATTGGGATGTTTTTCCAAATACAAATACGCAAGCAAATGTTTTATTGGGACTTATTAGTTATGATAAAAGAGGGTTAGACAATGGTATTTATCATAAGGATGTTGTTGATATCTTATTAAAGTTTCAAAATAGTGAAGGAACTTTTGGCTGGAATAATCAAATATATAATCAATTTGCAACTCAGCAGGCAGCTTGGACATTAGGAAATTATTATAATGGTAATGTTATGACAAAACTTAAACATACATATCTCAGTTTACAAGATTCGATTAAACCTGATGAGAAACCAAGTCAAGACATCCCAAAGCAAGAGGATAATGTGGAAAGTTCTTCATCAAAGAAACCAATTCAGAATTTGATTATAAAGTCTCCACAGATTAATAAACAAATATCAAATAATCATGAATTACTTGAAATAAATGATTTGTCAAAAACTCAAGACAATAGTCAACCATTGGAGAAAAAATATACTGTTGAAAACAAACAAGAAGTAAGTAATGAGAATCCATATTTTAAATATGGACTGATTGTTGCTGGTGGTGTCGTTGTTTTAGGAATGTTAAAAGTTGCTATATCAATATTTAGGAAGAAGGGCTAGCAATGAATAAAACAAAAAAGTATGTTATACAGTTTGTTGTATTGGGATTTATGCTGATTGGAATTATAACTTTATATAATATGAATGCTCAATCAACAAAAACATTAACTACTAGCAAAGAAATAACAGAATCAATTCCTCAAGATCAAGAAAAGATTGTTGAAAAAGAAAATCAGAGCGAAGATCAGTCTTCTCATGAACAAAAGCCTACTCAACCATCAACCACTAATAAGAGTTCTGTGGAAAATACTCATCAATCACAACAGAACCCACCATCAGATAATAAACAACAAAATGAATCTCAGACTGGTATAAATGTTTCAGTTGTTGGTGTTGATGGAACTATAGCAGCAGGAGTTATTGAATATAACAATCAAAATGCATTTGATGTATTAAAAACATTATGCACCAATAAAGGCATTTCTCTCAAAACGACTGGAGCGGGGATAACTGTATATGTCAAAGCAATTAGTGGTCTCTCAGAAAGAGATTATGGAGTTATGTCAGGATGGAAGTATAAAGTGAATGGAGAGTATCCTGGTGTTGGAGCTGGACAATATCAATTAAAAGTTAATGATAAGGTTGAATGGATTTATGACAAAGCTGAGTAAAGTTCAAGAGATTAGTTTAATTGGCATACTTGCAGCAGTTAATATAGCTTCAAGAATAGCACTTCAAGCACTTCCTAATTTTAAGCCTGTTACATCTATCATTATTATATCAGTAATGATTTTTGGCTTGGCTTTTGGTATTAAATTAACGATTGTAACAACTGTTGTCTCTAATGTTTTCTTAGGGATGGGAACGTGGACATTTTTTCAGATTTTTGCATGGATTATTATTTGTTTATTAACTGAGATTATAGTTGATTTTTATAAAAAAATAAAAACAGACCCTTCTCTTTTAGTGATGTCTATTTTTGCATTTTTTATGGGATACGTTTTTGGTTTTATTGTTTCATTAGAGCAGTTAATGATAGGAGGACCAGGTTTGTTTTTTGCTTATTATACAACAGGTATTTTATTTGATACATTTCATGCAGTAGGAAACTTGTGTTTCTATTTGGTATGTGCACCAATCTTAATGAAAATATTTATGAAGGAAATAAAAGTCTTTTAAAGTATTGTTCTCTTTAAGAAAACTTCAATAAAAATATATTGTATTTTTATAAGGCTTATGGTATCATAGCAATGCTAGTGTATAAAAAGTTTTAAGAAAAGGAGGTACTCAAATGATTTTAAATATATTATTAATGATTGTTTCAGTTGCTCTCATTATTGTATGCCTATTACAAAGTGGTAAATCTGATGGTATCGTCAATGCCTTAACAGGACAAAGTTCTAATCTTTTTGCTCAACAGAAAGAAAGAGGAGCTGATTTGGTACTTTCTAGAATGACAGTTGGACTTGCAGTTGCGTTCTTCGTGCTTGCAATTTTAATTAGAATGGGTTAAATCAATAGGGCACTATGTGTCCTATTTTTATTTGATTTGGGTAAACTAACTAAGGAGGTGAATTTATGAAAGAAGAAATTTTACAATTATTAGAAGATCAAACATATACAAGAAGAAAAATGGATGAATTAGCTGAACATTTTGGTATGACTTCTACAGAAGACTATATTACTTTTATTAAATTAATCAATAGTATGGAAGATGAAGGTCTTATTATGAGAAGTCGATTGAATGATTATTATTTAATTAATCAGTTACATTTTTATAGTGGTACAGTCCAAATGAATAAGAAAGGATTTGCTTTTGTCAAAGTAGATGAAGAAAGAGAATTCTATATTCATGAAAACAACATGAAAGATGCTTTTGATAAAGACACGGTATTAATTGAAAAAATACCTTCACATGGGAGTCGTGAAGAAGGTCGTGTTGTTCGTGTGATTAAGCGTGGACAAATGCGTTATGTTGGTGAAGTGAAAAGAGGTAAAAGGGATTGTTATGTAGATGTTGATGATGCAAAATTTAATCAACCAATATTCGTAGATTCTGCCCATCTTCATGGGGCAGTTCCAGGACATAAGGTTGTAGTGGAAATTAAAACATATAAGCCACAGATTAAAGGGAATATTGTTAAAGTTATTGGGCATCGTAATGATCCAGGAGTAGATATTTTATCTATTGTTCATGCTCATGATGTTGATATTGAGTTTCCAAAAGAAGTGTATGAACAGATTGAGGCAATTAATGATGAAATTGATCCCACAGATATTCAAAATCGTGTAGACTTAAGAAGTGAAATGATTGTAACTATTGATGGTGATGATGCTAAAGATTTAGATGATGCAATTTCGTTAAAGAAACTAGCTAATGGTCATTATCAGTTAGGTGTACATATTGCAGATGTTTCATACTATGTAACAGAGGGTTCGCCTTTAGATAAAGAAGCTGTTAAACGTGGAACTTCGATTTATTTGGTTGATAGAGTTATTCCAATGTTACCACATAAGTTATCTAATGGGATCTGTTCATTAAATCCAAATACTGATCGTTATACAATAAGTTGTATTATGGAGATTGATAACAATGGTGAAGTTGTGAATCATGATATACAACCAACAGTTATTCACTCTTCATATCGCATGACATATAATAATGTGAATAAGATTTTAGATGGTGATGTTCATGTTCAACAACAATATCAAGAGGTTGTTCCATTATTTTTCTTAATGCAGGAACTTGCACTACTATTAAGAAGCAAAAGGGATGAGCGTGGTGCCATTGATTTTGATGTTAATGAAGCTAAAGTGCTTGTTGATGATAAAGGGAAACCTATAGATATTGTTCCAAGAACTCGTGGCGCATCAGATAAAATCATTGAAGAGTTTATGCTACGTGCTAACGAAACTGTCGCTCAACATTTTAAATGGATGGATTTACCTTTTATTTATCGTGTTCATGAGCATCCTAAATTGAAGAAACTTCAACAGTTTGTTTCTATTGTTAAGCCATTAGGTTATACTATAAAAGGTTCATTGGAACATGTTTATCCTAATGAATTAAGTGCAATTGTTGATGCTTCTAAGGGAACAGAAGAACATACAATTATATCTACTTTATTGTTACGTTGTATGCAAAAAGCAAGATATGATAGACAATGTTTAGGACATTTTGGGTTAGCGGATGAGTATTATACACATTTTACATCACCAATCCGTCGTTATCCGGATTTATTGGTACATAGATGTATTAGAAACTTCTTATTTGATCAAAACTATGAAGCAACTGCCCATTTTGAAGAAGTTATACCTTTATTGGCTGAACAATCTTCTTTTAGAGAAAGAGAAGCTATTGATATTGAGCGTGAAGTGACTGATATGAAGATGGCTGAATACATGTCTTATCATATAGGTGAAGAATTTGAAGGAATGATTTCTTCTGTTACACAGTTTGGATTCTTTGTTGAATTACCAAATACAATAGATGGTTTGGTTCATATGACTGAATTGACTGATGATTATTATCATTATGATGAAAAGAATTTAATGCTAGTTGGAGAAATGACAGGAAAGACATACAAATTATCTGACAAAGTGAAAGTCAAAGTTATTTCTTGTAGTAAAAAAGACCGTACGATTGATTTTGAATTGGTAGGTCAGAAAGCTAGAATTAAAAAGAAGAAAACAATTCAGATAAACGACAAAAAAGTAAAGACAAATCCTAGAAAAAAGGGTAAAATAAATAAGTCAAAGAGATTTCCAAGAAAAAGAAGATAGAAAGGGGTTGATATGTATGAAAATCGTTGCACAAAATAAGAAAGCTTATCATGATTATTTTATATTAGATACTTATGAAGCTGGTATAGAATTACAAGGAACAGAAATTAAATCTATTCGTAAGGGAAGTGTAAATTTAAAAGATTCATTTATTCGTATTAGAAATGATGAAGCTTTTATTGATAACATGCATATCGCTCCTTATGAGCAAGGAAATCGTTTTAACCATGAACCACTTCGTCAAAGAAAACTCTTATTGCATAAAAAAGAAATTAAAAAATTGCAAAAAGAGCTTAAGGAAAATGGTTTAACGATTGTACCTACAAAGTTATATTTCAATACATCTAAACTGAAAGTAGAAATTGCTTTAGCAAGAGGTAAGAAATTATATGACAAACGTCAGGATCTTAAAGAAAAAGATTCTAAACGCGATATTGAAAAAGCATTGAAACATGCTTATTAATGGGGGCGTCTTGGATTCGACAGGGGTCAGTTTGAATGAAGTTGCAGCCGTGGGCACACGTTACATGCACAAAAAAATATCTGGAAACAGACAAACTAATTACGCTTTCGCTTAGTCGACATAGACGAGAAAGCTGCCATTATTTAGCGTGCCTATAGCTATTTAACTGGTAACATAACTCATAGGATAAGGATATAAGGAGTCTGGACTTATGTCATGAAAATTTACAGAATCGCTAAGTGAAGGACTGCTTGTGGATCGTAGCTTAGTTAAATTCATTCCACAAGATAAGCTGTAGACGCTTCATATGGGACGGCTTTTGGACGCGGGTTCGATTCCCGCCGCCTCCACCAAATGAGATACCAACGATATTTTGAACCTAAAAACTGGACAACTCAAAATATTGTTTTTTATTTGCCATTTTTTAAAAGGAGATTTTATTCTCCCCTTTTTTTGATTGTTAATCATGATTTGAAGCGTAATCTGACTCTACTTGTGCAGGTGTTTTGTACCCCAAAGTTTGATGTGGACGTCTATTATTATAAAAATCAATATAATATCCAACATGATATAGTAAATCTTCAAAGTTACTGATTTCTTCTACATATAGCTGTTCTCTTTTTAAACAAGAAAAAAAGGATTCAATGACTGCGTTATCATATGGAGTGCCGGGTTTTGAAAAGGATTGTTTTACTTTTATTAATTCAAGTTTTTTCCTAAAATCAAATTCAGTGAGTTGACAACCTTGATCACTGTGGAAAATCAGTTCTTCATAATAGGGCTGTCTTATTTCAATTGCTTGATCAAATGTATGTACCAAGAGTTCAGTTCTTAAATGGTTTGCGATAGAATAACTAATGACTTTTCTTGAGAACAAGTCGATAATAACACATATATAATATTTTTGCTCATAATCAACATTGAACTGTGAAAAATCACTAACCCATACTCTATTTGGATGTTCAGGATAAAAATCCCTTTTTAATAAATCTTTAAGGGCAGGATTTGAGCCTTTTCGTGGAATTGTAATTCTATTAGCTCGTTTTGTTCTGGTGCATTTGATATCTAATTCCTTCATTAATCTTGATACTCGCTTTTCACAACATAAATAGCCTTCATTTTTCATTAATGCAGATAACTTTTTAGCGCCAAGTTTTCCTTCTGTTAAGCTAAATAATTCTAGCAATTTTATTTTATATATTTCATCAGTTTGCTGGATTTGCGAAATTTCAACTTTTCTATAGAGATGATTTAAAAAAGTCCCTTTTTTTACATCCAGTGTTTTGCACAGGGAAGCATGAGTAAATTGCTTTTCTACCTTTTTCATAGCTTCTAACTTCTGTGATAATGGCATTGATTTTACACATTGTGTTGCATCATAAATTTTTATAGTTTGACGAAGAGATTCTACTTCTTTTCGAAGTAGATAAATTTCTCTTGCAGATATGTTGAAATTATCTACAGATTTAGGTGCATTATCACTTCTCCACTGATAAATAGAGCTTCTGCTTACACCATATTCTTTGGTCAAATTATCAATGGGTTCACCTCCTTCCAAACGCTTTAAAATTTCCAGTTTGATGTTTTCTTTAATTGACATAATTTTGTCCTCCTTTTTTAATAAAAAACCTCTAGTATTCTGTAATAATTAGAGATTTTAAAGTATATCACAAAAAAATGAGGATAAAACTTACTATAAACAAATAAAGAACTTTTACAAAATTGAACTAATATAAAAAGGCATTGCGTAATAAACAAAGCTTTTAGAATAATTAATTAATCTTGATCTTTGTCGCAAGATAATTCAAATAAAATAGTAATATTTGTAATTCAGCGTTATAATGTTTATATAAGAATAACTGTGGAGGAAATTATGGAGATTAAAGTAGAAAATTTAGGTGTTATTACTGAGGGTAAAATTGAACTAAAGAAAAATGTTGTAAATATTAAGTATGGAATCAATGGTTCAGGAAAAAGCACAATTTCTAAAGGTATTGAACTTTCTGTTAAAGGTGAAGATTTGAATAAATTGAGAACATATGGAAGTGAAATTGAACCTACTGTTTCTATCAGTGAAGATATTTCAAGTGTAATTGTATTTAATCAGGACTATGTAGATGATTATCTATTTAAAGATGATTTAGCAAATAATAGTTTTGAAATAATGATTAATACTGACGAATACAAATTTGGGAAAAAGAAAATAGATACTATGTTTGTGGACTTGATTGCTAGTATAAATAACACGAACACAAAAACAATCATTGAAGAATTAGAAGCATTAAAAATTAATGTACCTATCGAGAAAAAAAAGACAAAAGCAAACGGTATTCAATACATAATGAAAGGTACTTCTAAGTTTGTTAAAGCTAGAAAACTTGCTGATTTAGATGAATTATTGGATGAACAAGCAATGAAGTATAAAGAAAGATTGGAAAGCAATAATAATCATATGTGGTTAAAATGGTTTCAAGCTGGAAAAGATTTTATTGAAGAAAACCAAAAATGTCCTTTTTGTTTAAATGATTTACCGACAGATTTCATTGATACAAGTGAAAGTATTAAAAATTCAGTAAATGCAACGGGATTGAAACAAAATATCGAAATTAAAGAGGTAATATCTAAAACTGAAAAGTATATGACAGAAGAGAATATAGATATTATGAATTCGGTTATTAACAATAATGAGGATTTAAGCGAACAAGAGTTGAAAAAAATATATGAGATTATTACAGTGTGTGATATAGAATTAACTAAGTTGTGTAATTTAAGGTCAATTAATATATCAGGAGTAAAAAAGAAATATGAAAATAATACTTTGATTGATTTTTTAAAGAGTAATATTCTTAATCCAAACTTCTTTGAAAAATTATCTGATGAAGTAAAAGCGGATGTAGAAAATATAAATGAAGCTATAAGTAAAATTATGGCTAAATCAAAGGAATTAGAATCAATAACAAAAGATTTTTCTGATAAATTGAATTTATTAGTAAAAAGCAAAAAAGAATATATTAATAATTTTTTGAGTATATCAGGTATACCTTATTTAATTGATATTGTTGAAAGTGATGATGCTAAATTTAAAACTGTCCTAAACCCTTTAAATTCTAGTGAGTTAATAACACAAAAGAGTCTAAGTTTTGGTGAGAAAAACGCTATTTCATTAATGTTATTTTCACTTGAGGCAAGCAAAGACTATGATTTAATTATATTGGATGACCCAGTATCTTCATTTGACAACAATAAAAAGTTTGCTATTTTATATTATTTATTTACAAAAGAAGATGCAGTATTTGAAAATAAATCAATTTTGTTATTTACTCATGATTTTGATATAATTGTTGATTTCATTTATAAAGATGAGTTTAAAAAAGTAGAGAATAAATGCTATTTTGTTAAAAATACAGGTGGGAATTTAGTCGAAAAGAAAATTGCTAAGGATAGTGTAAGTTATACAATAAGACACTGGAGGAAAAACGCTGAAAAAGAAAGCTTACATCCATTATTAAGGATTGTTAATCTAAGAAAATACCTACAATATACTCAGCCTAGTGAAACTGAGGCAATAAATATTTTGTCTTCACTGGAGCACAATGATGTAAAACCTATGGAAAAGATAAGCGGTAAAAAGCAAGAAATAGCTAATAAAATCAAACTAGATAAAGGTATGATTTGCATAAAAGAAAGAATAAAAGATTTTGATTATGATACATATCTTTTACGCATTCAAAATAAGGATGAATTAAAAAAATTATATGACAGTACTGACTCGTCTATAAGTAAATTACAAATATTAAGAATGATAGTGAATCTTACAGGGAGAAAAGTTGAGAATCAAGTCTTTTGGGATTATTTAACTGAATATTATCATGTTGAAAATAACGAAATGACATCTTTAGATGAAAAGAAATTTGATGTGGTTCCTAATTATATTATGAAAATGTCAGATGAAATAATTGGCGAAATTTTCAAATAAAATTAGTGATTACTTAATTGGAGGGATAACTGTGATTTCTGGACATCCGTTCTGGCACAGTGCTCCAATAAATCTAATTTTGTGACTCACAATTGTGCGAGTCATTTTTATATAGGTGTTATAATTTGATACAACAAGAGTATTTGTTGTATCTTTTTTTGTTGGAATGTGAGGTGGTTATTATGAAGAAGAGAGTAGCAGCGTATTGTAGAATAAGTAGTAATTCCAAAGAACAACAAACAAGTGGAGATGCACAAGTAATGTATTATATTAATTTGCTTTATAATAATGATGATTATATAGTTATTGGAATTTTTTATGATGTTGGAAGTGGATTAAGAACAAAGAATAGAAAGAATTATTTAAAGTTAAAGAACATTATAGAAAATAATGGAATAGATATATTGTTTTGCAAATCATTAGCAAGAATTTCTAGAGATAGTTTAGAGTTAATTAAGTTTATTAGGTTGTTAATTGAAAATGATGTAGTAGTAAATGAAGGAGGGAAAATGATTTATGATCTTAAAGATAAAATGTTTAATTATGAGATATATGCAGTCATATATCAATGGGAATCTCAAATTAAGAGTGATGCAATTAAATGGGCATATAAAAGAGGATTTGAAAATGGGAGTGTATATATGACGAATTTATATGGATATAGTAGTAAAAATAATAATATTAAGATAATTGAATATCAAGCTAATATTGTTAAAGAGGCTTTTAGCCTTTACTTAGAAGGGATGTCTGAGTATGAAATAGCAAAAAGTTTTGAAAATAGAGGATATATAAATAAATCAGGAAAAACAAGTTGGTCTTATTTAAAAATAAGAGATATGTTGACCAATGAAAAGTATATAGGACAAACTATTGGTCCTAAAACATATTGCAAGGATATAATTACAGGGAAAAGATATGTAAATGATTGTTTTAATCAATACTTGCTTGAAGGAAGTCATCCACAAATTATTTCTAAAACAATATTTGATGAAGTTCAAAGAAAAATAAAAGACAATAAAACAAATGGTTATCGTAAAAGAAAAGATGAAACAGCTTTAGCAAGAAAAATTATTTGTGGTGAATGTGGTGCTTTTTATATAAGAAAGACTTATTTGAATAGAGATAAAAGTGTACGAACTTATATGTGGAAATGCTCAAAAGCAAATAAAAAACAATGTGAAAAATCTATGTCCTTTCATGAAGCGTATATTATTGATAAAATTATAGAGTTTCTAAAAAATAAAAATTGTAAGGTAGTATATGAAGAAAAGAGTGTGAAGGATGAAAACATTAAATATTTAATTGATAAATATATAGAAAAAATTGAGATAAATGAGTCATCAATAATTATTTTTTTTAGAGGCTAAAATAATTGGAAAATGTTGATTTAAAAGATATAATTATAAACATAGAGGGGTGAGGGTATGGATAAAAAGATTATTTTTATTGCAGGAAGTTATGGTGTGGGGAAGACAACTATATGTAATCAATTAGCTAATATTTTAAAAATTCCTTCATATTCAGCAAGTGATTTAATTTCTAAACAGAATAAAGAATCATATGGTAAAAATAAATATGTGAAAGATAGTAACTTAAATCAAAATATTTTAGTAGAACAGGTTTCACAAATTAAAGATGAAATATTTATAGTAAATGGTCATTTTTGCTTAAAAGCACCAAATAATAATATCATTTTATTGGATAAGGATATTTTTAAACAATTATCCTTAGAGGCAATAGTATTAATTGAATCTAGCTCTGAATTAATATTGCAAAATCTATATAATAGAGATCAAAAAAAATATAATAATGAATTTATAGATAAACTACTTTTAAGCGAGAAAAACCAAGCTATTTATGTTTCTAAAACTTATAATGTTCCATTATATTTTTATAGAATGAAATATGATGGAGAAGATTTGAAAAAAATATTACTTATTTTTGATAATATACTTGAAGGGGTGAATTAGATATGGAGTATATTCTATTAGATACTAATATCTTAATATATCGAGAAGGGGAAAAGATTTTAGAACCAGATGTTCAATTACTTTCTAGATTACTTATGGATTCAATGGATTATAAATTATGTGTTCATCCAATGTCTATTGATGAGTTATCTAAGCATAAGGATGAACGTCAAAGACAAGTTATTTTATCTAAAGTAGGGATATATAAAAAATTAGAGGATATTCCAATTGTTACACAAGAGTTTATTACAAAATGTGAAAAAAATGGTAATGAGCATGAATACATAGATAATAATTTATTATATACAGTGTATAGAAACTGTGTTAGTTATTTAATAACGAATGATAAAGGAATTTTAAAAAAGTCAGAAAAGTTAGGTTTATCAGACAAAGTACTTACAATATCTAAGGCACTAAGCTTGTTATCAAATAAGTATGATTCTATTTTATTGAAAACACCAGCAATAATCAAAAAAGAATATCTATATAACATTGATAATGAAGATTCATTTTTCGATTCATTAAGACAGGATTATAAAGGGTTTAATGATTGGCTAACTAAAAAAAAGTTAAAACATGAAATTGCTAGAGTGACTTATAAGGATAATGGTAAACTAGGAGCGTTTTTAATGCTTAAAACAGAAGATGAAAAGGAAGACTATAGTAGCTTTGATACACCATTTCAAAAAGGAAAAAGAGTTAAGATATCTACATTCAAGGTTGAAGATAATGGGAAATCAATAGGTGAGGCTTTTATTAAGATTGCTATAGATTATGCTATAAGAAAAAATATTTATGAAGTATATGTTACTATTTTTGATAAACAAGATAGATTAATAAACTTATTTAAAGAGTATGGTTTTGATTTGTATACATATAAAGAGACTCAAAAACAAGATGGTACATTTGAAAAAGAGGGTGTTTATCTAAAAAGAATGTATTTTGACAAAACAAATTATCCAATAATAAAACTAGATGAACAAGATATATATATACTGTCAATACAAGAGGAATTTGGACAGATGCTTTTCCCTGATTTATTTAATAATCATCAATTATCCTTTTACGATTTAGATGGAACATCTACTTATAGCAATGTTATAAAGAAAGTATATATATCAAAGAGTAAGATAAAACCAATGAAGAAGAATGATATATTAGTTTTTTATACCAGTCAAATTAAAAAATCTATTGCATGTGTTTGTGTAGTTGATGATGCCTTTAGAGCAAATGAAATTGAAAGTTTTGATGCTTTTGAAAAGATAGTAAGGCGAAGAACGGTTTATCCATCATCATATTTAAAAGAGGCTTATGAAAATGGATATTTAATTATTTTATTTAAATACTATGTGAACTTACCAATACATATACCTCTTAAAGTGGCAATAGCTGAGGATATTGTAAAAGCAGCACCTCAATCTATCCAAAAATTATCAAAAGAGAAATTTGAAAAAATAGTAAAATTAAGTGGAAGTGATAAGCAAATTAAAATATAATATACAAATAACAATGTAAGGGGGAATAAATAGTGTGTAAAGTTTTAATGCCGATTAAACCAGAATATGCAATGCAAATTTTAGAAGGTAGTAAAACATTTGAGTATAGAAAGAATAGATTCAAAAGAACAAATGTAGATGCAATTGTTATTTATGTGACTTCTCCAGTAATGAAAGTTCTTGGTGAAGTTGAATTAATAGATACATTAGAGGGCTCTCCTATAAATATTTGGAAAGAAACTTCACAAAGCGGGGGCATCAATAAAAAATCTTATGATAAGTATTTTGAAGGAAGAAATAAAGCAGTGGCATATGTACTAGGAAAAGTAAAAAAATATAATAATGCGAGGTCACTAGATGATTTTAATATTAATTATTATCCACAGTCATATGTTTATTTAGATTAGGAGGAATTAGAATTGTTATTTCATGAAGATGCAAAAGAGCTTGTTAAGCTATACAATAGCATGGGAGTAGATGAATATTTAAAAAAACAAGATATTGATATTTTTCATTATACGTCCCCGTCTGTTTTAAATAGTATATTAAGTAAAAATCGATTTTGGTTTACTGATAGACAGTATTTAAACGATAAAACAGAAGGTTTATATGTTTTAGATAACTGTATTAATTTAATAGATGAAAATAGTTTCAAAGATGAATTCTATAGATACTTAAGAGAAGAGTGTAAAAATAGAAAGAAAATGCCATCTCGAGGGCGAGGATTTTATGTGTATCAAATATCTTTTTCATATGATGAGGATAATCTTGGTTTATGGAATTATTATACTAGAGGTGAGGGAATTAAGGGATATAATTTAAAATTCAAGTCTAATGATTTATTAAGTAAGCTAAATATAAAACCGAAGTTGCCTTCTGGGAATAGACCGAAACCTTATGGTGGAAAAGTAATCTACAATAAAGAAGAACAGGATAAAATAGTTTATGAGATAATTGATAAATTTAGAACTCATTATGATAAATATGGCAATACAGATAATCTTTTATTTGAATGGTTAGTTGATAAATTACTTATGATTGGTACTTTTTTTAAGCCAGAATGTTTCTCGATTGAAAAAGAGTATAGAATAATTATTGATCTATATATAAATAAAGAAGGTGAATATGATACTATAGCTAATGAATCAGGAATATTTGAAAGGAATGGATATTTAATACCTTATATTGAAGTTGAATTTAATAAATCTTGTTTGCAGGGTATAACAGTTTCACCCACAATGGAGTATGAAGATATCCGTACTAATATTTTAAATGTGACTATAGGAAAATTTGAAAATATTAATCAAGAAACTATAAGGAAATCAAAAATACCATTACGTTATTAATTTAATCAATATTTTTGGGAGGGTATTTCGTTATTAGACAATAAGATAAAATATTAATAATTTTATTATGAAAATTTAGATAAGCATGATTCAAAAAGTAGGTATTCAGGAAAAAATCATCTTAGCGATAGGATCATCTGTTCAGATTGTGGCTCCTTTTTTAGAAGGGCTGTCTGGAGAAAACGTAATGGTGAAAAAGAGCCAGTATGGAGATGTTCCAATAAATTGAAAAATGGCAAAGAGGCATGTCCACATAGTATTACTTTAAAGGAGTCATTGTTGTTAAATGAATTAGGAATAATGGTTAATAGTAAATTAAATTTAAAAGAGAGGACGAAATCAGAATTAGCCAAAGTATTATCGGATTTTGTGAATCCAAAAGATATAAAAACAAGACAGGATCAAATCAATAAAGAACTATTAGAAGTTGATGATAAAATCAAAAAAAATACTAGATAAGGAAATGCTGCTGGTATCTAGAGGCGTTCAAGATGAAAGTCTATTAGAGGAACACTTAGAACAATGCAAGGTGACTAAAAGAAAGCTCAAAAATGAATTGCAAAGTTTGGATGAGAAGTTAGAGTCCATTAAACAAAGTAGACAGAATAAAATATTAACAACGTTAAATCAAGAAGATTTTCAACTAGATGAAATGACTCAAGAAGAAATATCAGTATTTATTACATATAGTTGTTACAAGAGAGAAACTCCAAGTGACAACAATGGATGAACAAATGCAGGAGATAGAACTAAGTAAGGTCAGGTAATGTGATAAATGTAATAAATAGTAATTATTAAGAAGTTATATGTTAGAATATGACTTTTTATTTTGTTAAATAAGATTTGTGTACATAACAATCATATGATATAATGCTCAAAAAGAATAATTACGAAAATTAGATTATATCTTTTAACTTTTTTTCTACATTACATTTAATAAAGATTAAATTAATGCAGTTCGTTCGAGGAGGAAGTGGGTATATATGTTATCCGTTTTACCTCTTCTTTTCTGAGCTATTAAATGATTAATGGTTGAGGTGAAGGTGAAAGGAAAAAGAAAAAGGATTAATTTATAATCCTTTTTTTGTATATAAGAAAGGAGCAAAATAAAATGTTAAAAAATAAACTTGGTATAAATAATTCAGCAGAACTTGCACGCAAAGGAGAACAGATTAGTAAGGCAAAAGCAGTGGATCTATTTGAAAATGAATTACTTAAAACTTTTGAAGTTGGTACTTTTAAAGGCTTGGCACAAATACACCATTATTTATTTAGTGACATTTATGATTTTGCTGGAAAAATAAGAGATGTAAATATTGCTAAAGGTGGATTTCGTTTTGCTCCTGTTATGTATTTAGGGGCAGCTTTAAAAAATATTGATGAGATGCCACAATCTAATTTTGATGAGATAATTGAAAAATATGTAGAAATGAATATAGCACATCCATTTCGTGATGGTAATGTACCATTGAGATACCAACAACAAATAGCGGCATAACAGCAGCAAACAACTTCATATCACATAAATACAGTTAAATAACATATAGAATTAGGAATACTTGAAAAACGGTATTCCTTTTTTATTTCCAGACGTTCAGAAATGAGCGTCTATTTTTTTACCCAAATGAAAGGAGAATCAAAAAATGAATAAGATATTGAAACGATTGCTTACAGGTGTTCTTACTCTCGCAACCGTCTTTACTGCTCTACCCACAACTGCTGTCCATGCTGCGGAAACACAATACTGGACAGAATCGGAGGAACGTGTCGGCATTGTTGAGAAAGTAATGAATGATGGTTCTATCGGCTCTACATTTAATGAGGGGCATATGACCGTTGAGGGCGAGGACGCTTATTGTATCGACATCAACACAGGCTTTAAGAATGGATATAAGACCAGAAGTGACGCAAGTACACGCATGACTGCCGACCAGATAGAGGACGTTGCTTTATCTCTTGAATACGTCAAACAGTACACGAAAAGCCATACAGGATTGAGCAGCCAGCACGCCTACCTTTTAAGACAGCTTGTAGTCTGGCAGAGATTGAGCGTCCATCTTGGGTGGAGCTGTGACAATGTACGAGCTTCCTATGATGAAATCTCAAAATCCGTGCAAGATGAAGTATTCGCCGGAGCGAAAGCCTTTGTAAGAGAAAATAAAGGACGCTATGACTGTTACGGTTATATCTACACTGGTGAGGGGCAGGATTTAGGACAGTTCTTCGCAGAGCTGGCTGTCGGCAATGGCAAGATTCAGAAATCTTCCAGTAATACCACAGTCACAAACGGGAATGACTGCTATTCTCTCTCTGGTGCGACTTATGGTGTCTATTCTGATAAAGGCTGCACGAAATCTGTTGCCATACTTACGACAAATGCCAATGGTAATACGGACACTGTGGAATTAAGAGCTGCGACATACTATGTGAAAGAAACGAAAGCTCCAAAGGGATTCCAGTTAGATAAGAACGTCTATACTATGACGGTCAAGGTTAATGAAACTACGACTTTAAAAGTCAGCGACAAACCAAAAGTCACTGACACTTTGGTTGAGCTTTTCAAGATTGATATGGAAATTTCCAAAGCTACGCCACAGGGTAACGCTTCTTTAGAGGGTGCGGAGTTCGTCTGGAAGTATTATGACGGTTACTATACAAAAGACAATCTTCCATCAGAACCAACACGCACATGGACGACAAAGACAATCGCTGAAAAAGACAGCAACAATGAAGTCCATTACATCACAAGATTAGCCGATTCCTACAAGGTATTGGGTGACAGCTTCTATACACAGAATGGTACTATCTGCTTGCCGCTTGGTACTATCACTGTAGAAGAAAAGACAGCTCCAAACGGTTACTTATTGGAGGGTGCTTATATGCAGGCTGCCGGAAGTTCTGAACAGATAAAAGGTGTCTATGTGGCACAGATTACAGAAGATGGTGAGCTTGCAGCGTTAAGCGGCAGCAACCAGTATTCCGTATTAGACAAGGTTATCCGTGGCGGTGTCAAAATCCAGAAACGTGACCTTGAAACCAAAGATACAAAAGCACAAGGCGGTGCGACTTTGAAAGATACTGCCTTTGAAATCATTTCCTTAAATGATAACGCTGTCTTGGTAAATGGCAAGTTATACAACAAGAATGAAGTCGTCAAAACAATCCATACTGGCGTTGACGGTATCGCTACAACTGCCGCCGATACATTACCATACGGAAAATACCATATTGAGGAAAGCAACGCCCCAGAGGGATATTTGACGGACGGTGCAAAACCGATTGAATTTGAAATCACAGAAGATGGAAAAATCGTGGATTTAACAGATGAAGCACATTCCATCTACAACCAGATTAAGCGTGGAGATATTGAGGGTGTAAAAATCGGTGCTGGCACTCACAAGCGACTTGCGAATGTTCCCTTTAGGATCACAGGCAAGACGACTGGTGAGAGCCATATCATTGTGACAGACGCAAATGGTCAGCTTTCCACTTCCTCTGATTGGGTATCTCATAAGCAGAATACCAACGCCGGAAAGACCAGTGAGGACGGTATCTGGTTCGGTACTTCCACACCAGACGACAGCAAAGGTGCATTGCTCTATGATACTTACACAATCGAAGAATTACGCTGCGATTCCAACAAGGGAATGACGCTAATTCCGGCATTTGATGTAGTGGTGTCAAGAAATAAAGTAGTCGTGGATTTAGGTACGCTTACAGATGAATACGAGCCAGAAATCACTATCCATACGACTGCCACAGATAAGGTGACAGGTGAAAAATCAATCGTTGCTGGAAAGAACGTGACTATCGTTGATACTGTGACTTTAGATGGTTTGACAAAAGGCACAAAATATCAGTTGAAAGGCTGGCAAATGGTGAAGTCTGAAAACGCACAGCTTTTGATTGACGGTCAACCTGTGGAAAGTAATTACACATTCACTGCGAAAAAATCAGAAATGGAAGTTGAGGTTTCCTATACGTTCAATGCTTCTGCTCTTGGCGGAAAAGACCTTGTGACATTCGAGGAATTGTACGACTTATCCAATCCAGAAGAGCCTATCAAAGTGGCAGAACACAAGGACATTGAGGATGAGGGGCAGACCGTGACTATCGAAGAACGAGTGATTGAAATTCATACCAACGCTGTCGACAAAGCCACAGGTGAAAAGATGATTGTTGCTGGTAAAGAGGTAACTGTCATTGATACGGTCACTTTAGATGGCTTGGAAAAAGGTACAACCTATCAGCTCAAAGGCTGGCAGATGGTGAAGTCTGAAAACGCACAGCTTTTGATTGGCGGTGAACCTGTAGAAAGTGACTATACCTTTACTGCAAAAGATTCTAGCATGGAAGTCCAGATTGCCTTTACATTCAATGCCAGTGAGCTTGCAGGAAAAGACCTAGTAACATTCGAGGAATTATACGATTTATCCAATCCAGACGAGCCTACAAAGGTGGCAGAACACAAGGACATTGAGGACGAAGGGCAAACAGTGACGATTACGGAACGTATCATCACTATGCACACAATCGCTACCGATAAGGCAACAGGTGAAAAGACGATTGAAGTAGACGACAAAGTAACTATCGTTGATACGGTCACTTTAGACGGTTTGGAAAAAGGCGTGAAATACACTCTTAAAGGTTGGGAAATGGTGAAGTCTGAAAATGCTGAACTTCTGGCGAATGGTAAACGTGTGGAAAATGACCTTACTTTTACCGCTACTGACACGAAGATGGAAGTTCAGATTGAATTTACATTCAATGCCAGTGAGCTTGCAGGTAAGGAGCTTGTTACTTTTGAAGAATTATATGACGTAACCAATCCAGAAGAGCCTATCAAAGTGGCTGAACATAAGGACATCAAAGATGAGGGGCAGACTGTAACAATCAAAGAGAAACCAGAATCCCCTACCACACCAGATGAACCTAGCACACCAACTAAGGCAAGCACATCACCAAAGACAGGTGACAATACGCCATTTGCCGCATTATTCGCCATGATGGGGATTTCCGCTGCTGGTCTTATCTTTGCATGTTATAAGAGATTCCGCAGAGTAAAAAAGTCTAAATAATACGGGAGGTATCAGCTTATGAAAGCAACGCCCCGTTCACCGCCCATCATAAAAAAGTCAGTCTGTGGCTGACACTATATCTAACTTCTGCTTGATTACGATTTATCTTTCTGAATGGGGATTGTCAAGGGTGCTTTTAGCACAACGCTTGCCCTTGATAATTCACAGGCAGACAGATATTATCTCGACAGCAGAATGACACTAAATAACAAATCAATCAAAATCAGAAAGAAAAGAGGTAAACAATTTATGGAATTAAAACACGTTATCCCAAACATGGAAAAGACATTCGGGAATTTGGAGTTTGCAGGTGAGAATAAGGTGGAACAGCGTAGGATCAACGGACGTATGACGGTCGTTTCCCGTAGCTTCAACCTTTATTCGGATGTACAGAGGGCAGATGATATTATCGTGGTGCTGCCCGCTTCTGCTGGTGAGAAGAACTTTGAATCAGAGGAAAAAGTGAAACTTATCAATCCTAAAATCACCGCAGAGGGTTATAAAATCGGCACAAGAGGATTCACGAACTATATCCTGTCAGCAGACGATATGGTGAAAGCATAAGGAGTTACAGAGATTATGAGATTAGCAAACGGAATCATTATAGACAAGGAAAAGACTTTCGGAGTATTGAAATTCTCTGCATTAAGACGAGAGGTACATATTCAAAATGAGGACGGTACGGTTTCTGAAGAAATTAAAGAACGTACCTACGATTTGAAGTGTAAGGAGCAAGGACGCATGATTCAGGTGAGTATTCCGGCTTCTGTTCCGTTAAAGGAATTTGACTACAACACAGAGGTGGAAATCATCAATCCTGTAGCTGATACGGTGGCAACCGCTACATTTCAAGGTGCAGACGTTGACTGGTATATCAAAGCAGATGATATTGTCTTGAAGAATAAGAACGGTCAGCCAGCCGGAAATAACCACGCTCCCAACAATCCGCAGCAGCCACAGCATAAAAAATAAGGAAAGGATTTAGCCTATGCCACAATTCAATAAACGTGGGAATCGTATCAGAGCCAGTGACAAATCGCTGGTTTTTCGTTTCTCGTCTGGTTCGTTGCTCCTGCTGTTCCTTGCGGTGGTTATGCTGCTGAACCTAAAAACAATCATCACTACGGACTGGAAAGTAATCTCGCTTTTTCAAGATGGCAGTGTCCATCTGACGGTCACACCATATAGGATAATGACTATCGTTTTGGCAGCTTTGGTCTGTGTACTGGCTACCCTTTTCTATCGCAGATTCCAGTATGACAGAGTGAAACAGCTCTTTCACCGTCAAAAGCTGGCTCGTATGCTGTTGGAAAATGGCTGGTATGAATCGGAATCCACACAGGATAGCGGATTCTTCAAGGACTTGCCAGCTACTACTAAAAAAGAGAAAATCACCTATTTTCCAAAACTGTATTACCATATGGAGCATGGACTTTTATATATCCGTACGGAAATTACATTAGGGAAATATCAAGACCAGCTTTTACACTTGGAAAAGAAGCTGGAAACAGGCTTATACTGTGAGCTGGTTTCCAAAGAATTGAAAGACAGCTATGTGGAATATGTGCTGCTCTATGATACGATTGCGAACAGAATCACTATCAATGAGGTACAGGCTGAACATGGCAGCTTGCGTCTGATGAAAAATGTCTGGTGGGAGTATGACAAGCTCCCACATATGCTAATTGCTGGCGGCACTGGTGGTGGTAAAACCTACTTTATCCTTACTATCATTGAAGCTCTGCTCCGCAGCAATGCGGTCATGTATATTTTAGACCCAAAGAACGCCGACCTTGCGGATTTGTCCGTTGTCATGCCGGAAGTCTGGTACAAGAAAGACGATATAACCGCCTGTATTGACAGGTTCTATGACGGTATGATGGCAAGAAGTGAAGCAATGAAGCTCATGGAGAATTACAGGACAGGTGAAAACTATGCCTATTTAGGACTATCGCCCCACTTCCTTATTTTTGATGAATATGTGGCGTTCATGGAAATGCTCACCACAAAGGAAAATGCTGCTGTCCTTAACAAGCTGAAACAGATAGTCATGCTCGGACGACAGGCAGGATATTTTCTCATTCTCGCCTGTCAGCGTCCAGACGCAAAGTATCTCGGTGATGGAATCCGTGACCAGTTCAATTTCCGTGTGGCTCTTGGGCGTATGTCGGAGCTTGGGTACAGTATGATGTTCGGTGAAGTAGACAAGGACTTTTTCTTGAAGCAGATTAAAGGGCGTGGCTATGTTGATACGGGAAACAGTGTCATATCCGAGTTTTACACTCCCCTTGTACCCAAAGGACATGACTTTTTAAAAGAGATAGGAAGATTGTCACAAAACAGGCAGGACGGACAGGCGGCGTGCGAAGCGAAAGACGCAGGTACGGACTAGCCTGTGTTGGGGTGGCGTAAGCCGCCCCAACCATCTGCCCCCGTTATCTAACAGGGGGGCACAAATTATCTGGAAACAGTCAATTACATATCAAAAAGTCCTTGAAAACAGAGGACTTTTCAAACATTCAAAGAAGTGTGACAAAATCGGTAACTGTCACATTTCTTTTTCGATTGGAGGGATTGAAACTGAATGATACCGATTGGATAAACGATTTTAAGGAAAAACGGACGCAGTACGGCGTTTCCCAGAATCGTCTTGCGGTCATGGCTGGTATCAGTCGTGAGTATGTCAGCAGGATTGAATCTGGAAAAGTAGCCTTGACAGAAGAAATCAAGGGGAAATTCACGGACGCTCTGGAAAAGCTGAATCCAGAGAATCCGTTGGAAATGGTCTTGGATTACGTCAGAATCCGATTCCCCACACAGGACGTTCGGCACGTTGTTGAAGATATTCTGCAATTAAAGCTGGATGTAATGATACATGAGGACTACGGATTCTACTCCTATGCGGAACATTATGTGCTTGGTGATGTGTTCGTGCTGACATCACCCGATAAAGAGAAAGGCACACTGCTGGAGCTGAAAGGCAAAGGCTGTCGGCAGATGGAAAGTTATCTGCTGGCACAGCATAGGAGCTGGTATGACTTTCTCATGGACGCTCTGGTGGAAGGAGGTGTGATGAAACGTCTTGACCTTGCCATCAACGATATGGCAGGAATCTTGGATATTCCAGAGCTGACAGAGAAATGCAACCGTGAAGAATGTATTTCCGTATTCCGCAGCTTCAAGAGCTACCGCAGCGGTGAGCTGGTGAGAAGCAATGAACAGGACAGATACGGAATGGGAAATACGCTTTATATCGGTTCGCTCAAATCAGAGGTTTATTTCTGTATCTATGAAAAGGACTATGAGCAGTATGTGAAATACGATATACCCATTGAAGATACGAAAATCAAGAACCGTTTTGAAATCCGGCTGAAAAATGAGCGAGCCTATTATGCGGTGCGTGACCTGCTGACCTACCATGACGCAGAGCGTACCGCTTTTGACATTATCAACCGTTATATGCGGTTCGCTGACAAGGAGGTGGAGAAAAGACGCAGCGAATGGCAGACCAATGAGAAATGGGCGTACTTTATCGGCTCTGATCGTGGGCGTTTGAAACTGACGACCAAACCAGAGCCTTATACGCTCACTCGGACGCTCAACTGGATAAGCAGACAGGTAGCTCCCACTTGGAAAGTCTTACAGAAGATTGACAGTACCAACGGTACGACTTATCTCAAAGACATTTTAGACCATGCGAAGCTCTCGGAGCGTCACAAAAAGCTGATTGAACAGCAGACAACTTCCACAGAGGAAATGATTACAGAAACGGAGGAATGACAACATGAAGCATATCTTATTTGATTTATTCCTGTTCTCACTTGGAGCAGCCGCAGAAAGAGAAATTGAAATGATGGAAAGGAGCAGAAAATAATGAATTTCGGACAGAACTTATACAACTGGTTTTTATCTAACGCACAGAGTTTGGTACTCATGGCGATTGCGGTTATCGGCGTATATCTCGGATTCAAGCGTGAGTTTTCTAAACTGATTGGATTCTTGGTGATTGCCTTAATCGCTGTCGGCTTGGTATTCAATGCTTCTGGCGTAAAAGACGTACTGTTGCAGTTATTCAATAAGATTATCGGGGCGTAAATTGTATTTATTGTGTAAAAGTAGTATAATTTAAGCAGAATTTGAAAGGAGTGTTTTGTGTGAAAGAAAGTACAAAAGCCTATTTAGTAGATATTTATAACAGTATTCCTAAAAAAACAAAGGCTACTTGCTTAAAATTTTACTATCAATATCACAATGTTAATGTCAATGTATATTTTGACGCATTTGATAATCAAAGTGTAGTATTGAGCATTGTTCTTTCCTCTAAAAAGAAATATTATTATACGCCTTTAAATATTTTGAATACTGGTATGATAACAGAGTATTTGAGTGAAATTCCTCCTCAAATACTTGAAAAGATTTTAGTTGACAATCATTTAGATGATTTCTATGAAAATATGGAAAAACATCTTTTAGAGGACAAACCACATTTTAATTACTATAATGAGGACACATACTTTGTCAACACTATAAAATATGCTAAAAGTAAATTGGATTTACCTTTCTGGTGGTATCTTCGTAAAGTACCTATGTCGGATGATACTCTATATAAATTAAATGCTAGAGCAGATATTACATTTGATATATTAAGAAAAATACAGCAAGAAGGATATACTTTAGTCAGAACACCAGACCCAGAAAAGCGAAAAGAACTTACTTTAATTTTGAAACAAATAGGAATCAAATTATCATAGACAAAGAGCAGTTAATTCTTTTGAGTTAGCTGCTTTTTCTATGCAAATTTTAAGATTGGAGGACAACATGAAAACAGATATATTTGAGGATATGAAAGAGCGTGTCGGCTGTGAAAATATTTCCGACCTTCCCTACCGCAAACGTATGGTGTGGGAAATCATCAAGCAGCACTCACCACTTGATTATCCAAAAGAACAGTTAGAAAAGTTTTCTCATTATGTATTCGGTGTAGATTATGCTGTTATAATGGGAATACTGGATATGATGAAAGGAAGTGACAGACCATGCAGGAAATGCGAATCTACCTGTTAAACAATACAAAACCGTATCGTGAGGGTGACGAAGAATATTCCGGTGCTTGGTTCAACTGCCCTGTGGACTTTGAGGAAGTCCGAGAAAAAATCGGCGTGGAACATGAAGAACAGATTGAGATTGCAGACTATGAGCTGCCCTTTGACTTACACAGTGATATGCCACTCTGGGAAATCAACGCCAACTGCCGCATGGTGCTGGAATTGGAGGGTACGCCTATCGGCAATGAAATGAAAGCAATTCAGCAGAAATGGTTTTCCAGCTTCGAGGAATTTATCGACCACAAGGACGAGATACGCTACTATGATGTGGGTGACGGTGCAGCTCTGGCAGAATACCTTATCCGTGAAGAATATGTTTTTGGTGAGATTCCTCACGAACTGTTGAAACATATCGACTATCACTCCTATGGTAGTGAGCTGGAAATGGACGACAGATACTTATTTACCACAAGCGGCGTATTCCGCTATCAGTAAAGGGGTGATGTGGTATCGAAGAAATGCGAATCTATATCGCCAATCTTGGGAAATACAACGAGGGTGAGCTTGTGGGTGCATGGTTTACGCCGCCCGTTGATTATGACGAGATGGCAGAACGTATCGGCTTGAATGACAGATACGAAGAATACGCAATCCATGATTATGAGCTACCCTTTGAGATTGACGAGTACACACCCATTGAGGAAGTCAACCGCCTGTGTGAAATGGTGGAGGACTTACCAGAGGACATACAGGACGAATTATCGGAACTGCTAGGCTATTACAGCAGCTTGGAAGATTTGTGCGAACATGCAGACGATATTATCCATTATCCCGATTGTGACGATATGACAGACGTTGCCTATTACTTCATAGATGAATGTCAAAGTCTGGGTGAGATACCAGACAGAATCCGCAGTTACATAGACTATGAAGCCTACGGGCGTGACCTTGATTTAGAGGGGCGTTTTGTCGTCACCAATCATGGCGTGTTTGAATGCTCGTATTAACAATTACAACTGAATATTTTTTATCTGCCAGTGAAATGACACTGGTTATTTTTTTGCAGCAGCCTTGAAACATAGGCTGCTGTTTCCATTTTAGAACAGAAAGGAGCTGTGAAAATTGAAGAAAATCAAAAGCTATACAAGCATATGGAGCGTGGAAAAAGTCATTTATGCAATCAACGACTTTCAGCTCCCGTTCCCGCTCACATTCAGTCAGATGGCTTGGTTCGTGGTGTCGCTGTTTGTGGTGATTCTCTTTGGGGAGCTGCCGCCCTTTAACATGATTGACGGTGCATTTCTCAAATACTTTGGAATCCCTGTGGCGTTCACTTGGTTTGTATCGCAAAAGACCTTTGACGGAAAAAAGCCTTTTGGATTCCTAAAATCCTGTGTGAGCTTTTTCCTCCGACCAAAAGTGACCTATGCAGGAAAAGCTATCAAACTGAAAAATCAGAAATTCAATACAAGCGTGACCGCAGTTAGGAGTGTGATGTATGTTCCCGATTAAGTACATAGAAAACAATCTGGTGTTCAACCATGACGGTGAGTGCTTTGCCTACTATGAGCTGACACCTTACAATTATTCGTTCCTGTCACCAGAAGAAAAATACATGGTGCATGACAACTTCCGTCAGCTTATCGCCCAGAACCGTGACGGAAAAATCCATGCCCTACAGATTGCCACAGAGGACAGCCTGCGTGCAGTACAGGAGCGTTCCAAAAAGGGAATCACAGGCAGATTAAAAGAGATTGCCTGTAAAAAGGTAGATGAACAGACAGAAGCGTTGGTTGAGATGATTGGTGAAAATCAGATTGACTACCGCTTTTTTCTTGGCTTCAAGCTGCTGGTAAATGAGGAAGAAATCAGCTTCAAGGGTATGCGAAAATCAGCAGCTATGACCTTTGCGGATTTTATCTATGAAGTCAATCACAAGCTGATGGGTGACTTCGTTTCCATGAGTAATGATGAAATCAACCGTTTCCTAAAGATGGAAAAACTCTTGGAAAGCAAAATCTCACGCCGCTTTCAGTTCCGCAGACTAGATAAGAACGACTTCGGCTACCTCTTGGAACATATCTACGGGAATACCGGCGTTGCCTACAGTGATTACAGTTATGACCTCCCGATAAGAAAGTCAAAGCGTGAAACACTGGTGAAGCGATATGACCTTATCCGTCCGACACGCTGCATGATTGAAGAAAACCAGCGATACCTAAAGATTGAGCGTGAAGATCAGACAACTTTTGTTGCCTACTTCACGATTAACAATATCGTGGGTGAGCTGGATTTTCCGTCAAGCGAGATATTTTATTATCAGCAACAGCAATTCACGTTCCCCGTTTCCACTTCTATGAATGTGGAAATCGTCACCAACAAAAAGGCTCTGACGACTGTTAGGAACAAAAAGAAAGAGCTGAAAGACTTGGATAATCATGCTTGGGAATCCAACAACGAAACAGGAAATAACGTCATTGAAGCTCTGGATTCAGTCAATGAGCTGGAAACGAACTTAGACCAGTCCAAAGAATCCATGTATAAGCTGTCCTACGTTATCCGTGTGGCGGCTAATACTCTGGAAGAACTGAAACGCCGCTGTGATGAAGTCAAGGACTTCTACGACGATTTGAATGTGAAGCTGGTACGCCCATTCGGTGATATGTTGGGGTTGCATGGTGAGTTTATCCCGTCCAGCAAAAGATATATCAATGATTATATCCAATACGTCACTTCTGACTTTCTGGCTGGACTTGGATTCGGTGCGACACAGCAGCTTGGGGAAACGGACGGTATCTATATCGGCTATAACCTTGATACAGGAAAAAATGTATATCTGAAACCCAGCCTTGCGGCACAGGGCGTTAAGGGTTCCGTCACCAATGCGTTAGCTGCCGCTTTTCTTGGTTCTCTTGGCGGTGGCAAGTCATTTTGTAACAACCTTATCATCTATTATGCGGTGCTGTTTGGAGGAAAAGCGGTCATTGTAGACCCTAAATCAGAGCGTGGCAACTGGCAGGAAACACTACCCGATATTGCACATGAAATCAAAATCGTCAACCTTACCAGCGAGAATAAGAACAAAGGACTTCTTGACCCTTATGTGATTATGAAGCGTACAAAAGACGCTGAAAGCCTTGCGATTGATATTTTAACATTCCTTACAGGTATTTCTTCCCGTGACGGTGAGAAGTTCCCTGTATTAAGGCGTGCAATCCGTTCTGTTACCCAGAGCAAAAAAAGAGGACTGCTCCGTGTCATTGATGAACTCCGCAAAGATGGTTCACTCGTGGCAGAGAATATCGCAGACCATATTGAGAGCATGACGGACTATGATTTTGCACACCTGTTATTCTCGGACGGTGATGTGGAACAATCCATCAGTTTAGACCGACAGCTTAACATCATACAGGTGGCTGACCTTGTATTGCCAGACAAGGACACAAAATTTGAAGAATATACCACAATGGAGCTGCTTTCCGTGGCAATGCTTATCGTTATCAGTACCTTTGCCTTAGATTTTATCCATTCGGATAGGAGCATTTTCAAGATGGTGGATTTGGACGAAGCGTGGACGTTCTTGCAGGTAGCACAGGGAAAAGCACTCTCTAACAAGCTGATTCGTGCTGGTCGTTCCATGAATGCCGCTGTGTACTTTGTGACACAAAACTCTGGTGATGTGGACGACGAAAAGATGAAGAACAATATCGGCTTGAAGTTTGCCTTTCGTAGCACAGATATAAAAGAAATCAAAAATACCCTTGAATTTTTTGGTGTGGATAAGGAGGACGAGGGCAACCAGAAACGACTTAGGGATTTGGAAAACGGACAATGCCTGTTTCAAGATTTGTATGGGCGTGTGGGCGTTATCCAGATTCACCCTGTATTCTCTGACCTGTTCCATGCCTTTGATACCAGACCGCCAGTACAGACGGAAGAAATGAGGTGAAGCCTATGGACAAGAGAAAAATAGTCCGTTATCTGCTTATCACGCTTTCGGTGATTCTCGGTGTGCTGGTATTTTTATCTATCACGGGTACGGTAGCTCATGCGGCTGGTCTGGTAGACAATACGGTGAGTGACGCTAACACCTATTCCAAATATCCGCTGGAAAACTACCAGCTTGATTTCTATGTGGATTCAAGTTGGGATTGGCTGCCGTGGAACTGGCTTGACGGTATCGGCAAAAGTATTCAGTACGGACTATATGCCATCACAAACTTTGTCTGGACGGTGAGCTTATACATTTCCAATGCGACAGGCTATGTAGTACAGGAAGCCTATAAGCTGGACTTTATCTCTGATACTGCAAGCTCTATCGGAAAGAACATTCAGACATTAGCTGGTGTGACTTCCAATGGCTTTTCCAGTGAGGGATTTTATGTAGGATTCCTGCTTATCCTCATTCTGGTAATGGGAATCTATGTGGCATACACAGGACTGTTAAAAAGAGAAACCACAAAAGCCATTCATGCGGTTATCAACTTTCTTGTGGTATTTATTCTGTCAGCGTCCTTTATTGCCTATGCCCCAAACTATATCAGCAAAATCAATGACTTTTCCGCAGATATAAGCAGCTCGGCATTATCGCTCGGTACAAAAATCGTGCTGCCCGATTCCAACAGCAAAGGAAAAGACAGCGTAGATTTAATAAGAGACAGCCTGTTTTCCATACAGGTGAAACAACCGTGGCTGCTTTTACAGTACGGGGAATCGGATATAGAAACGCTCGGTTCTGACCGTGTGGAAAGCCTGTTATCGGAAAGTCCAGACACGGACGACAGAGAGGACGTTGTGATTGAGGAAATCGAGGATAAGGACAATGACTATTTGAGCGTCACAAAGACCATGACCCGTTTAGGTATGGTAGTGTTCCTGTTTATCTTCAATATTGGTATCTCGGCATTTGTCTTTCTGCTTACCGGCATGATGATTTTCTCGCAGGTGCTATTCATCATTTACGCCATGTTCCTGCCGATTAGTTTTATCCTCTCCATGATACCGACTTATGAGGGCATGGCAAAAAAGGCTCTTACGAAGCTGTTCAATACCATTATGATGAGAGCCGGAATCACACTGATTATTACCACAGCCTTTAGTATCTCGACTATGTTTTATTCCATTTCCTCCGGCTATCCGTTTTTCATGGTGGCATTTCTACAGATAGTCACCTTTGCCGGAATCTATTTTAAATTAGGTGACTTGATGGCAATGTTCAGCCTGCAATCCTCCGATACACAGCAAGTCAGCAGACGAATCATGCGACACCCGTATATGTTCCTCAACCGCAGGGCAAGACGCTTGGAGCGTAAAATCGGTAGGACAATGGCGGCTGGTGCTGCTGGTGGTGTAGCTGGTGCTGCGGCGGCTTCTGCTTCTACAAAAAAGGCAGACAATACCAAACAGACAGGTAATACGCATACCAGAGCAAATCACAATACTTCTGCTTCTTCCAGTGGAGGTAACAGCAAGCCGCCAGCTCTGCCGGATTCCAAATCACAGAAGCCGCTTGCATTGCCGGATAAGAAAAGTCAGACGGATTCCTCACAGACCGTACATAGTTCACAAAGCAATACACAGGAATCACAGTCTACCTCAAAGCGTGGAATTGTGGATAAAAAATCGGTATCGAAACAGCCGCAGTCAGACAAAAAGAATCCGCAGCGTCCGATTGTGGATAAGGAGCGACAAATCAACGGATCAGCGACAAAGAGAGCTGCCCCGGTGCATGAGCGACCAGCCACAACGCCTGTTCCTCTAAAATCGGATTCACAGGCGGCAGCTTTAAAGCCGGAGCAGAATGTCAAAGAGCGTCCTGTCACAGTGACAAAGGAGCAGCCGCAATCAAGCAAGAGTAAGGAGCCTGTGACAAAATCACAGGAGAATGTAAGAACACAGGTTGTCAGAGAATCCCGTCCGGCAGATAAACAGGCTTCATCAGCAGTAAATAAACATTCACAAGCTACCACAGATATTTCAAGGCAAACGGTACAACGTCAGAAGCAGACAAAGACGGTTCAGAAAAAGACCACAAATCAATCAACAATGAAGAAATCTACAAGTAAGAAAGGCGGCAAGAAATGAAGTTAAGGCATTTTGCTGTGTTCGGTGGGATTTTCACAGTGATTATCTGTCTGCTTCTGTTTCTGTTTATCGTGACCTCAGATGATGAAGAAAGTGGTTCTTCCAGTCTTGATTTTTCTGGACTGAACCTATCAGCGGAAGTATTGAAACATCAGTCTACGGTAGAAAAGTATGCAAAGGAATACAGAATCTCTGACTATGTGAACTATCTGCTTGCGATTATGCAGGTGGAATCCGGCGGCACTGGCACGACAGACGTTATGCAAGCCAGTGAATCTTTAGGATTACCGCTTAACTCCCTATCCGTGGAGGATTCCATCAAACAGGGGTGTAAATACTTCTCGGAGCTTTTGAAATCCGCAGAAGCAAAAGACTGTGACATCAACACAGTGGTACAGTCCTATAACTATGGTGGCGGCTTCATTGATTATGTAGCAAAACACGGAAAGAAGTACACCTTTGAGCTGGCGGTCAGCTTCGCAAAGGGTAAATCCGGCGGTGTCAAAGTCACCTATAAGAATGACATTTCCATAAAAGAAAATGGCGGCTGGCGTTACAAGTACGGGAATATGTTCTATGTAAAATTAGTCAGCCAGTATTTGGCTGTGCCTAGTTTCAGTGACGCTACCGCACAGGCAATCTTCAATGAAGCGTTGAAGTATCAAGGCTGGAAGTATGTGTATGGCGGCAGCAATCCCAACACTTCTTTTGACTGTTCGGGATTGGTTCAGTGGTGCTACGGAAAGGCTGGTATCAGCTTACCCCGTACCGCACAGGCACAGTATGACGCTACGCAGCACATACCGCTGTCACAGGCAAAAGCTGGTGATTTGGTATTCTTCCACTCAACCTATAACGCTGGAACATACGTCACTCATGTAGGAATCTATGCTGGAAACAACAGAATGTATCATGCTGGCGATCCTATCGGATATGCAGATTTAACAAGCTCGTACTGGCAGCAACACTTGATTGGTGCCGGACGGGTGAAAACCAATTAGAAAGGAATGGTGCTATGCTATTTAAGAAAAAGGATAAGGAATCGAAACCAAAGAAAGAGAAAAAAGTGCCTGTGATGAAAGTCGGCACACACAAGAAAACCGTGATTGCCTTATGGCTGGTGCTGATTGCAAGCGTCAGCTTTGGGGTGTATAAGAATTTCACCGCCATTGATATGCACACGGTACATGAGAAAGAAGTCATTGAGCAACGTATCGTTGATACCAACAAGATAGAGAACTTTGTAAAAGCCTTTGCGAAGTCCTACTATTCTTGGAGCAATACGCAGGAATCCATTGAGAAACGAACCGCAGCCATCAACCAATATCTGACAAAGAGCTTGCAGGATTTGAATGTTGATACGGTACGACAGGATATACCCACAAGCTCTACGGTGACGGACGTTAAGATTTGGGAGGTTGAAGCGGCTGGAACGGACGACTTTACCGTTGTCTACTCGGTAGATCAGACGGTAACAGAGGGAGAGACTTCTATCGGTTACACTTCCGCTTATATGGTGGTGGTTCATGTAGATGGTGACGGAAACATGGTTATCACGCAGAATCCGACCATCAGCAGCATACCGACAAAATCCAGCTATGAACCAAAAGTCAAGGAATCGGACGGAACGGTGGACGCTGCCACTATGGAGGAAGTAACAGAGTTCTTGGAAACATTCTTTAAGCTCTATCCTACCGCAACAGAAAAAGAACTTGCCTACTATGTATCGGGGAATGTGCTGGAACCTGTAAACTGTGAGTATGTGTTCTCGGAGCTGGTAAATCCAATCTTCACACAGGACGGTGAACAAGTGAAAGTATCGGTATCGGTAAAATATCTCGACCAAAGGACAAAAGCAACGCAAATTTCACATTTTGACTTAACGCTGGAAAAAGATAGTAACTGGAAGATTGTAAAATAACATGAAGAAAAGCGTGCATTTCCACATAAATCGGATTTGCACGCTTATGTTTTTATTGTTTTGGGATAAAAAATACAGTATGATAATAGTTAGATGTTGCTAATCGACATATGGAGGTACATAATGTGAGTTCTACATTTAATAAAGACTGGTACAGTGATAAGGCAAAAATTATCAAGCAAGATGAAAATTTTATGATTATAGATTATGGGTGTCAAGGGAAAGGAATTGTTACAAGTTACACGCTTTTTGATGGTATTCAACTCTCTTTTTTGGACTTTGATACAGACATAAGTATGCCTTCTCAAAAATTCAATCCTAATATTATTTCAATTACACATTGTCGCTCTGGACGCTATGAATGTGAGTATGCCAATCATACAGTTTCGTATTTACCAGAGGGATATTTTAGTGTGACTGGAACACAACATTTACCAGTTTCTTTCTCGTTTCCATTAAAAAAATATTATGGACTTAGCCTTGTGATTGATAAACAATCCTTATCAGAAGAAATCAAAAAAATGATGGAAACTATTCCGCTTAACCTTGATAAAATTGGTTCAACATTAGGGATTGAGAATAATGGATATTTAAGTTCCACTCCACCTAAATTACATCATTTATTTTCTGAATTATATGAAGCACTTAACATAGAACAATTAGGATATTTCAAAATTAAAGCAATTGAATTACTTTACCATATAGACCAGCTAACTAAAAATCATGGCTGTGATTTCAAATATTATGATAAACGTCAGATTCAAGCTACTAAAGAAATTCAAACATATATGATAACTCATTTAGATGAACGAGTATCGTTAGAACAACTCGCCTTTCGGAATCAAATTAACTTATCACTGTTTCATAAAATTTTTTTACAGATATATGGTGACACACCATATTCATATTTAAAGAAATATAAGATGAATATTGCAGCACATTGGCTTTTAAATGAAAATATGAAAATTGGAGATATAGCGGTAAGTCTTGGATATAATAATGCTAGTAAATTTGCAATAGCATTTCAATCTGTTTATGGTATTTTACCGAAAGATTACAGAAAACAAAAGTAACACTTTTGGGCTATTTTTACCCAAATATACTAGAGATGGAGTAGAAGAAAAATAGTATTTCCTTTAGAATACGTGGTGTGGTTAGATTAAGCTAACCCACCACGTATTTTATATTTAAGGAGGATTCGTACTATGGCAAACAAAAAGCCAAAACAAAACAAACCCAAAACGGGTTTAGCACGATGTTTAGAATTAGCTTCCAATAAGAAAGGATTAGTATTTTTATCGGCTATACTTTCCTCGTTAGCGGCTATAGCGTCGTTTGTTCCGTATATTGCGGTATATTTTATTATTAGTTCCATTTTAAAAGTCTATCCTAATTTAGAATTGCTGGATATGAGCAAGGTTATGAATTATGGCTGGATAGCTTTAGCTGGTATTATTGCTAATATACTATTATATTTTTTAGCAATTTTCAGTTCTCATATGGCAGCATTTGGAACACTTTATGAATTAAAACTTCACTTCGCAGAACATATTACCAAAATTCCTTTAGGTTATCACTTAACCATAGGTAGTGGTCGTTTAAGAAAAATAATGGACGAAAACATTGAGAGCATTGAGGGTTTCATTGCACATCAATTTCCAGATTTTGTTGCTTCTGTAACTGCGCCTATTGTTATGGTTATTATTCTACTGGCTATTGATTGGCGATTTGGTATTGCTTCATTAGTTGGAATTGTGCTTGCTTTTGTCGTACAATTCAGTGGATTTGGTAGCGGAGCAATGAAAGAAAACATGGGAAAATATCAGATCGCATTGGAAGATATGAACAATGCTTCTGTAGAATATGTTCGTGGTATGCCTGTTGTGAAAGCATTTAATCAAACAGCTTCTTCATTTGCTCGTTTAGAACATGCTATTAAAGAATACACAGAATGGGTTCTAAAGTTCTCTCTAGGTTGGCAAAATTATATGCCAGCGTTTACTACCATCATTAACAATATATATTTGGTTATCGTTCCTGTAGGTATTTTGTTAGGAGCTAATGCACAAGATTATAAGAGCTTTACTATGACATTTATATTTTACTTGCTTTTTGTTCCGGCAATCGCTGGTATTTTAAACAAAATAATGTATATCTCTGAATCATTTATGCAAATTGACGGAAATGTAGCAAGAATGGACGAAATTTTCAATATACCTGTTCTACCACAAACTACCAGTCCTAAAAAAACTCAAAAAGATGATGTTGTGTTTGATAATGTTAGCTTTACATATACAGGAAAAAAAGAAGAAATGGCTATTGAAAATGTATCTTTTAAAGCCAATCAAGGACAAATAACAGCTATTGTTGGCTTATCTGGTGGTGGAAAAAGTACAATTGCAAATTTAATTTCACGCTTTTGGGACGTTACAGAGGGAAGTGTAAAAATCGGCGGTGTTGATATAAGAGATATTTCAGAAAAAGACTTAATGAATCATGTTAGCTTTGTATTTCAAGATATTTTCTTATTCAAGCAGAGTATTTTAGATAATATTCGCATGGGAAATCCAAACGCTACAGAAGAACAAGTCATTGAAGCCGCGAAAGCTGCACAATGCCATGAATTTATTTCAAAACTTCCTAATGGCTACAAAACTGTATTTGGAACAAAAGGTATTCATCTTTCTGGCGGTGAGCGTCAACGTATCGCTATTGCTAGAGCTATTATCAAAGATTCCCCTATTATTGTTCTTGATGAAGCAACTGCATTTAGCGACCCAGAAAATGAGTGTTTAATTCAAAAAGCATTCGAGAAACTTATGCAGAATAAAACAGTTATTATTATTGCTCACCGTTTATCTACGATTCGTAATGCTGACAAAATTATTGTTATGGAAAAAGGTCATCTAGTTGAAGAAGGTAAACATAATGAATTAGTTGCTGCTGGTGGACGTTATTCGCAAATGTGGAACCATTACACAGAAGCGGTTGATTGGAAAATCAGCGGAAAGGCGGTGTAATAAAGATGAAAAAACTAAAAGAGTTTCTTTTTCTATCAGATAAAGGTTATAAAGATTTAAAAAAAGCTATTGTTGCTTGTACGATAACAAATCTAGCCTTAATGCTACCGTTTTGTGTTACAGTAATGTTATTTAATGAATTACTGAACCCGTATGTAGGAAAGCAAATTGCATGGAATCATATATGGTTGCTTTGGGGAATTGGAGTTGTTTCTGCTGTTTTGGTGTTTTTAGCAGCAAGAAATGATTATAGAAAGACATACATTGCGTCTTATCAAGAATCAAATAAAACAAGACTTAATATTGCAGAGCATTTAAGAAAATTACCAATGAGTTTCTTCAATACAAAGGATTTGTCAGAATTGACAACTAACATGATGTCTGATTGTAGCAGCATGGAATCAATGTTAAGTAGTACAATTCCACCTCTCATTGCAAATGGTATTACTGTTACTCTTACTTGTATTTTACTTGCTTTCTTTGATTGGCGTTTAGCGTTATGTATGTATATTACGCTGCCAGTTGCATTTTTGATAATTTGGTTAAGTAAGAACTATCAGAAAAAATTATTTGAACGACAAGTACAAGCAAAGCTAGACGCTTCTAGTCAAGTACAAGAATACCTTGAGGGAATGAAAATTATTAAATCATGTAATTTAAGTGGTTCTCACTTTTCTGCTCTTAACAAAGCATTATTATCTATGAAAAAGATTGCTGTGAAAGTAGAAATGATTTGTGGCGTATTTATGTCGAGTGCAAGCATGATTTTGCAAGCCGGAATTGGTATTGTCATTTTTGTTGGAACAATGTTGTTAGTTAAAGGTGAAATAGAACTGCTCCCATTACTAATGTTCTTTTTGATGGTTACTCGTATATATGGACCAATTCTTGCGATTCTTTCACAATTAACTACATTACTAAATCTTAATGTTGTTACAGAAAGAATGCGTACTCTTTTAAGTACATCTGTAATGCAAGGAAATGATAAAGAAATTGAAAATTGTGATATAGAGTTGGAACATGTTACATTCAGATATAATACAAAAGATGTCATTAAAGATGTGACTTGTAAAATTCCACAAGGAAGTATCACCGCATTGGTAGGTTCATCTGGAAGCGGGAAAAGTACAATTTCAAAATTGATTGCAAGATTTTGGGATATACAGAAAGGTACAATTCGTGTTGGTGGTAAAGATATACGAACAATGGAGCCAGAAAGTCTTATGCGAAAAATGGCTTTTGTATTTCAAGACGTAACATTATTTAATGATACTGTTTTTAACAATATCAGTATTGGAAACCCTAACGCCACAGAGGAAGAAGTTATGGCGGCTGCTAAAGCTGCATACTGTGATGAATTTGTGCGTAATATGCCAGACGGTTATCAAACTGTTTTAGGTGAAAATGGTAGTACATTATCTGGTGGTGAAAGACAAAGAATATCTATTGCACGTGCTTTATTAAAAAATGCTTCAATTATTTTTTTAGATGAAGCAACTGCTTCTCTTGACCCGGAGAACGAAGTTTTAGTGCAAAAGGCTATAGCTCAATTGGTTGAAAACAAAACAGTAATTATGATTGCTCACCGTTTAAGAACAGTTGTAGACGCAGACCAAATATTAGTATTAGATGATGGCAAATTAGTTGAATATGGCACACATAATGAATTGATGAAGAAAAAAGGTGTATATCAAAAATTGTATCATATTCAGCAAGAAAGTCTTGGGTGGACAATTTAAAAACTGATTGAATCAAATATTTAAGAGGTGATAATAATGTGACATTGGGAAAGTCATTAGAAGATTATTTAGAAACAATACTTATACTTAAAATCAAAAAAGGCATGGTTCGCTCTATTGATGTGGCTGATTATATGGGATTTTCAACGCCTCGTGTAAGTCATGCAGTAAAGCAACTTAAAACACAAGGATTCCTACTAATGGATAATAATGGTCAATTGCTTTTAACAGACAGTAGGCAGGCTATGGCTGAGAAAATTTATGAGCGACATTGCTTTTTTACAAAATATCTTACAGAAATGGGTGTAGACCCAAAACTAGCAGAATCAGACGCTTGCAAACTGGAATACGTAATCAGTGACGAGTGTTTTCAAAAATTAAAAGAATCAACTCGTATAGGGAGTGAAAAAGAGGAAGTTTAATCTTCCTCCACTTCCCTAGATTTAATAATTCCGTCAGCGACACTTTCCATGATAACTAAATCTTTATCAGACAGGTTATCAAGCTGCTTTTCTAACTGTATTCTTCTGGTGCTTTTCGCCAGATCAGAAGCAGGAAGAAAAAAAGCGTCTACTGATACATTCAATAAATGAACAAGGTCATAAAGCACTTGTAAACTTGGGTGATGCCCCTTATTTTCAATATTTGTCAGATAACGTGGGTCAATCTCAATCATTGCTCCCACTTGTTCACGGGTTAGACCCTGTTTCATACGAGCTTCTTTGATGGCAAGACCAAAAGCTCTGAAATCGTACTTATCTTCTTTTTTACGCATATGTAATCACCTCAATACATTTTACTGTTCCTGTTGATTTTCTAACAGGTATAGAAAAACGTGTTATATGGTTTGTCAGTTCCTAGTGTGTTAAAAGAACAAAATTACTGTTATACGGTAAATAAAAAAAACCGTTATCGGCAGTAACCTTTTTGCTTATCCAAAAATATTTCTGATTTGATGGCGGTCAAGATAAAGCCGCCGTTTTTCTTTTTCCTCAATTCGGTGGATAAATCATATAAGGTTTTTTTGTTTTGCGGCTCTAGGAGGTAGCCGCATTGAAAGAATCTCATAATCGACATTTTATGACATACCCTTTATTGTCAAAAAAACTGAAATTACCATAGCAGGACAATACACCCTTGAATGTGGTTTTTTACATCATATAACAGGTACAAATGATAAAGCACAAGAACGCTATACAGCCTTTTCTCTTGTGCTTTTTTCGTGCGTAAAAATATTTTTCAAGTTCATTTCTGAAAACGCAACAAATAGCTGCTGCGTGGGTAGCTACTGTGCGGAAAGGGGGATAGAGGGAAAACACCCTCATCTACTCTCACGCAGAAAGGAGGTGAATCAGCATGAAGTCATCTTCTTTCCAACAGGCTATTCAAGCACAGTTTGATTGCCTTACAAAGAAAGTCATTAAAAGAGCAGCAATGAAGTATAACCGTGATATTTCAAGACGCTTGAAACATGAAGTTCCGTTTTCTGAAATTTCAGATTTGGAATTGAACAAAGCAGGCGTTTATGACAAGTATTCCAGCGATTATACAGCGTTCAATGTTCTTGGCATGGAAGTACAAGTATCTGACGACCAGTTAAGCAAAGCACTCAAATGTTTGCCAGAGAGAAAACGCAATATCATTTTGTTGTCATACTTTATGGATATGTCTGACGCAGAAATCGGAGAGCTTATGAACGTGGTACGCACTACTGTTTACCGTCACAGGACAAGCACTCTGGAAGAATTACGAAAAATGATGGAGGAGGAATAAGCATGGACAAAGACCAAAAACATATACCGTTTGCTGTGATTGTGGCGGCTACGAATGGTGATGAAACTGCAATACAGGAAATCTTGGATTTCTATGACGGGTACATATCAAAGTTGAGCTTACGCAAATTGTATGACGAATACGGTAACGTCTACATGGTAGTGGATTCTGAATTAAAAGGCAGAATACAGGCAGCAGTCATGGATATGATTGCAAACTTTGAGATAGTCGTAATCTAATCATTCAGACGGGCGGAGCATTTTCCCCTTTCCTCTGCTCCGCTTGTCAATCTATGAAAGTCCATTATCTAGGTAGTGGATTTTCATAGACTGGCAAATACAGTCGGTAGTTCTTTGACAACTGAATAAAGCAGTCAGATACGTTTGATATGCAGCGAGCCAGCGGAAATTGTACGCCATGACCTAAAAAAGCGAGCGATTCATGCAATGATCCGAGAGCGACTTGTGGAATGGTCGTTCTGCCATGACCTGTATATCTGAATAATGATACACTCGCATGGTGCGGTTCTGCTCATAGGAATGAGAATGGTGAAAGTCCAGTGGAGCTTCCAAAGCCATCTGACTGCTTCGGAAACACACAGTAAAGGAGGTGCATAAGGCAAAAATTTTGCAGTCTGTATGTCAGATATAAGCTGCTGATAATCTATCTCTGATATGGTATACTTTTAACTATGATTAGGAAGAAATGCTGTATTAAAAGGGGTAGAAAGTGATATGAAGATATTGTATGTTACAGATTTACACGGAGATAAAAAGAAGTACAGAAAGATTCTGGACGTAGCCATTGAAAAGGAAATCAAAGTCATTGTAAATGGCGGGGATATGTTACCAAAACAATGTGACCGCCACAGTGAGCAATCGTTTTTTATCAATGGATTCCTTGATGAATATTTTGAGGAACTGAAAAAGCAGGACATCACATACCTTGCCATGCTTGGAAATGATGATTTACTGGCAGCAGATGAAATGTTTGACAATCTTTGCGACAGATTTGAAAATGTCTGCAATATAGCTGGTAGGAAATTTTCTGTCAATGGATATGAATTTATCGGCATGAACTATATTTTAGACCATCCGTTCGGTTGTAAAGACAGGGTTGTTACAGAAACACATTATATTCCGCAGCGTCAGTTAAGTCCTGTAGCCGGAATCTCTAATGCTGTTGATTATGACAGGATTTACAACTGGCTGGAATATTCCAGAACAGAATTACCGCATATGTGTGATGTGCTGAAGAAACTTCCATTGCCGGACGATAGACAAAAAGTGGTTTACGTTATGCACATGCCGCCTGCGGGATTGAGATTAGGACAGTTGCGCTATCAAGATTTGGATATAGGCTCTGTTGATATTTACGAATTTCTGAAAGAAAAACAGCCACTTCTTTCTCTGCACGGACATATACATGAAAGTCCTGACACAGAGAAAGGAAAGTGGATAAACCAGATTCATCAGACAACCTGTATTCAGACTGGACAGACGGAACTTGATGACAAATACATGGTTTATGCGGAGATTGATTTGCAGGAAAAGAAGTATGAACGCAAAGTAATCAGTGTAGATTAGCAGAAAGACACCAGAAATGGTGTTTTTTTGTTGGAAGAAATGAGGTGGGATTATAGGAAAAACAGTACAGTCCAATACAATAAAAATAGGAAATACGACCTTTTATGTAACGTCAGTGTTCTCCGGTACAGTGGATTTGCAGCATTTGATTAAAAGGCTGATTCAAAAGGAAATCGAGCAGGAAAACAATGGATATTAAATTGAGAACAGTGTAATAAGCGGCTGAAAATAATTAAGTAGCGTGGTATAATATTAACAGGATATAAGTTGTTTGTTTGCTGTTGGAAAGGAGTAAAAATGACGAAACAGCAAGCAAGATTAAGAGTTAGATTATATGCACGTTTATCCAAAGATGATGGTGACGCTGATAAAGAAAGCAACAGTATCACAAACCAGTTGCAAATGCTCCGATATTATTCAAAGGAAAAAGGATTTGAAATCATTGACGAGTATGTAGATGATGGCTATTCCGGCACAACATTCAACAGACCGGATTTAAACCGCATGATTGAGGACGCTATGGAAGATACACAGCCTAGTGGAATCATGGTAAAGGATATGTCAAGGTTCGGTCGCAACAATGCCATGTTCATGTATTACGTGGAAGAAATCTTCCCGAACAATGACATTCTCTTTATCGCACTGAATGATGATGTTGACACAAGATATGAGGATAACGAGATGATGCCATTCAAATCTATTATGAATGAGTATTATGCACGTGATACCTCAAAGAAAATCCGAAGCGTCAAGAAAACAACTGCTTTAAGTGGCGGGTTCTGCGGTTCATTCGCTCCGTATGGTTATAGGGTTGACCCGAACAATAAGCGTAAACTACTGATAGACCCGGAAACAGCGCCTATCGTCAAGCGTATTTTTGAAATGTCGAAACAGGGAAACAGTGTTCATCAGATAGCAAGAACATTGTGTGAAGAAAAGATTTTGATTCCGAGAGCCTACAGAGCAATGAAGAATGGCACGCTGGAAACAAGCACAGGGTTCCGATTCCCTACCGACTGGGTTGGAAAAAATGTTAAGATGATTTTGGAAAATCAAGTGTATCTCGGTCATATGGTATCGCACAAGACACAGACAAAATCATTCAAGAACAGAAAACTGGTAGCGGTTCCTAAGGAAGATTGGATTGTTGTAAAAAACACCCATGAAGCTATCATTGATGAAGAAACCTTTGAACTGGTACAGAAATTCATCAGTGTAAAGAAAAGACCAAATAAGACTGGACGACCAAATATGTTTGTGGGGCTTGTAAAATGCCCGGACTGTGGACGCAATATGGCGTTCTCCAATCCAAACGGGAGAGAGCCGAGATTTCGTTGCAGGACATATGCCAGAAACAGCAACCTCTGCACAACTCATGCAATTTCCTATGACGCATTAGTGAAGATTGTCATGGACGACATTCAAAAGCATATCAAGAATATGGAAACATTAGGCGACCAGTTCATTGAAGAAATGAGGGTGTTGAGTGAATCCGGCGGCGGTAAGAAAATCAAGCAGTTTAAACAGGAATTGGAACTGGCAGAAAAGCGTATTGCTGAAATTGACAGTATCATAATGAAGCTGTTTGAGCAGAATGTAGCAGGAAAGATTTCTGATGGACGTTTTGAGAAAATGTCTGTAACTTATGAAAATGAGCAGAGAGAACTTGAAGAAAGGCGTAAGGCATTAAAAGAGAAAATCGAAGCCGAGGACTACAAGACGAAAAATACAAACAAATTTTTAGAAACCATACGCAAGTATGAAAATGTAACAGAGTTAAACCGTTCTATGCTGGTTGAACTGATTGACAGTATATATGTGTATCAAGCAGAGGGAACCGGCAAAGAACGTACTCAAAAAGTGGAAATCAATTATAGATTTCTTTGTGAGTCCCAATGTGGTATTGCATGAAGGCAATGGACGTAGTACAAGAATTTGGTTAGACTGTATTTTAAAAAAAGAATTAAAATGTGTTATTGATTGGAATGAAGTTGATAAAGAGGATTATTTATTGACTATGGAGAGAAGTCCAATAAAAGATGTGGAAATTAAGGTTTTATTAAAGAACGCGTTAACAGATAAGATTGCTGATCGAGAAGTATATATGAAGGGAATTGATGCTAGTTATTATTATGAGGGATATAATATTTATAAGTCAGAAAATTTAAAAAGATAGAGTTATCTTTTTAAACTGATGAAATAAAAGGGATAACTATGTACTAATATTTGAAAACTGCATGTTAAACCCAAAATTAACACGTGGTTTGGATGTCATTAAAATGTTAATCGTGGACTAGACTTTATATATAATTAGTATAATAAAGTAAAACAAAGAATATGATCAGAAGCTAAAAAATTATATATATTAAAAGAGTTGAGAAATCTAAAAAGAATAGATTTCTTTTTTTCATAATTTATATTTAATTGTTGGTATAAATTTTCTATGCTACAATAGCAATAGAAATAATTTCATAAATTAAAATTGTGAGGTGAAACTGTTTGATTGAAATAAAAGAAATATGTAAAAATGATTATAAAAAGGCACAAAAATTTGCAATTCAAGGAATGCATTTAGATTGGTATATGAATAGCAAAGCAGTTTTGGCTTTGTACGCAAAATATTTTTGGTATATGGAATTGAATCGTGCAACAAAAGTTTATGGTGCTTATGTTGATGATGCTTTTGTGGGTGTTTTGATGGCTGAAATGAAGAATGAACCGAAATGCTATCACAGCTTATCTAAAGCGATTTATGTGAAGATATTCGATTGGCTTCAACATCTCATCGCAAGAAAAGGTGTTGCCGAATATGACGAAGCAAATCATGATATGTATAATTCCTTCTGCCAAAAGAATAATCCAGATGGAGAAATTATTTTTCTAGCTGCCGACCCCAACTGCAAAATTAAAGGTGTTGGAACAGCATTGTTGTCTGCGTTTGAAGAAGATGAAAAAGAGAAGATTGTTTATCTATATACAGATAATGCCTGTACTTATCAATTCTATGAGCATAGAGGCTTTGAACGGTCAGAGGAACGACAAGTTATACTTGATTTGGATAAAAAGCAAGTTCCTTTAACCTGTCTGCTTTATACAAAGAAAATTGCTGGAAAGTAATAAGTGAATAAATTGCAGTTTATGAAACAGGGAGAAGTATTGTTTATACAGCACCAGACTGTCAGGCTGTAGCGTCTTTTAAAGTAAGTGATCCAATGTAAAGTTAAAGTAAATAAATTTGGTAAGTTAGAATTAATCAAATACAACGTAGATTTAATACGTGGTTTGGATGTCATTAAAAATACTAATGGTGTACTAAACTTTATACATATAATTAATATAATGCAGTTAATGGGGATGATATTATGAAATTCAATTTTTATTTTAGGAACCAGATCAATAAAAGAAAGAGATAAGAAGAAATGGGTGAAAAAGTTATTATTACATCAAATAGTATGGGTGCAATATTGCTAGCAATAGTTGTTAAAAAGTAGATTTTGAAGTTGCTGAAAAATCCAATATTCGGATTGATAATCACTATATGGAAGTAATTTAGATTGCTTCTTGGCATTATAGAAAAGATAAAGCAAAAAAACTACCTCGTATGTATTGGTCAACCGTGAGATAATTATTTCATAGTTGTAAATCTAAGGTATGATTGCTTATCGACTGTTCTTTTTCTCACTTACATTGTAGTTCATGCATAAATGAGTGCCAAATACAAAATCAACTAATAAAATATAATTATTAGAATTTGATGAGGTCTATATGAAAATAGAAAAAATAACATGTGGTATAGCAAATGCTTTTTTAATCCATAGAGATAATGGCAGTATACTAATAGATACTGGCACTAAAAGATACAAGAAAAAGGTTTTATAATGTTGTGAAAAAGCAAATGTAAAACTTATTATTCTAACTCATGGACATTTTGATCATTGTCAAAACACTTCTTATTTAGTGAAAAAATTAAATTGTTTTGTAGGAATTGGAAGAGAAGATGTTTTGCTTCTAGAAAAAAATGAAAAACGTAAACTGTTTGGTAAGGGATTATGGGGGAGTTTCTATGCAAGGGCATCAAATTGCAATATTTGGAAAAATAATGTAGAGAGTGTTTCACCTAATATTATTTTAGATGCAGGAATGTCATTGTTGGAATATGGAGTAGATGGAAATGTTATCAGACTGCAAGGTCATACCAAAGGCTCTATAGGTATAGCATTAACGTCAGGAGAACTTTTTGTTGGGGATGCAATGCAAAATATTATTTTTCCTACTACAACATGGTGCTTTGAAGATTATCAACAGGCACAAGAAAGTGCTAAACTAATAAAAAGTATAAATGCGAAAAAAATATATTATGGGCATGGGTGAAGAACAGAAAGAGTAATAATTTAAATATGAGGAGGATAAAATAGTAAATGAAAGCTATAGAAAATACAAATAAAACTTACTTTGAATGTTTTGCATTTGGTGACAATCCTGAAATGGCAGACGAGCTTTTGGCTCTAGTACTTTCTGGAAAGAAAACTGCAACAGTTTCCGTTGTATTGGAAAATGAGCAGGTACCAAGTGTTGGAGACTTATCACTGGTGCTTGATGGGCATGGCAACCCAGCCTGTGTGATAAAAACAGTGTATCTTGAAATTGTTAAGTTTTGCGACCTAACTTGGGATATGGTAAAACTTGAGGGTGAGGACGAAACCTTTGAACAATGGAGAACGGGTAATATACGCTATTGGACGAGAGATGCTATAAAACGTGGTTATACTTTTACAGAACAAACACCTATTACTTTTGAACGTTTTGAAGTTGTCGAAGTATTTAACAAATAAGATTTGGAAACTTCTGTTTGTAGGGCAAGAGATTAATTAGAATAATAGAATAGCAATTAATCTGCAATCTATGTAAGAGAAGTCAACTTGTAAACACTGTCTACCTTGGAAATATCATATCAATAAATGAAGTAAAATTTTAGATACATTAGAGGAAATGAGAACACCAATGGAGGGTACAATTCAGGGAGAACTATTATCATAATGTATGGACTTTGACATATGTTTTATTCATTGAATAGTAACAGTTTGTATTTAATGTTCAAAAAAATAATACTTGAAAACGCTTAAATATATGCTATAATATTTGTAACTAGTTTATACATACTGATTTAGTGCACTAAAAAGTATGGTTGTTAGGGTTGTTACTGATAATGCAGGCAAAGCCTAAGTAAATAATTTTTTTCACATTTGTGAGGATAATTTTATTTATTTAGGCTTTTTTTGTTGCCTAAATAATAGAAAGGATGATTCGCTTGAAGATTAAAAGAGTATTTAATAACAATGTAGTATTAGTCTACAAAGATGACGACGAAGCTGTTATCTTTGGTAAAGGTATTGGTTTCCAAAAGAAGCATGGAGATACTTTAGACGAAACTAAAATTGGTAAGATTTTTACTACAAACAAAAAACAAAGTTCTAACTTTGAAACTCTATTTAATGAAATATCAACTGAATATGTAGATTTAACTTACAAAATTGTTGAACAAGCTGAATCAGATCTTAACATTGAGTTCAATAGTAGTATCTATATTGCTGTCATGGACCATATAAATTATGCATTAGTTAGAGCTCAAGATAATTTATTTATAAAAAATGACTTAATATGGGAAATTCAAAGAACTTATCCTAATGAATATAAAGCTGCTCTTAATACTTTAAGTATTATTAAAAAAGATACAGGTATAGAGTTACCAGTAGATGAAGCAGGAACTTTAGCAATACATTATTTTAATGCCGAAGATCATAAAAATCATTTAGATAACTCTTTAAAAGCTGCTGATATTATTCAAGGAATTGTTAAGATTATTCAATTCTATTTTAAAATAGAATTTGATCAAACTGATATGAATTATAACAGACTTATGACGCATTTAAGATTCTTTATAAATAGTCTATTAAGCAATGAAAAAAGAAATGAAAATGATGATGAATACTTATTTAATCAAATGGTTATTAAATATCCAGATATTTATGATTGCACTTTAAATATTCGTAAATATATTATGAATAAATTGAATAAAGAAGTAAAAAATGAAGAACTATTATATCTGATGATTCATATTAATCGTATTATAGAAAAAGAAAAAATAAAAAAGGAGACTTCGATTCATGAATAAATATGAACAACTTACTAAAGATATAGTAAGTGCGTTAGGTGGAGTTGAAAATATTCAAAGCGTTACTCATTGTGCAACAAGATTACGTTTTTCTTTAAACTCTAAAGATAAATCTGATAAAGCTAAAATTGAAAAAATCAATGGTGTATTAGGTACACAAATCGGTGCAGGAACATTCCAGGTATTAATCGGAACACATGTTTCTGATGTTTACGATGAATTATTAACGATTCCTGGTATTACAGGAAAAGGTGAAGTAGCAGATGATGAAGATACGACTATTGCTAGTGAAAAAGTAAGTTTATTTGATCGTTTTACTAGAATGATGTCTACAGTATTCTCTCCATATATTCCAGTATTAGCAACTGGAGGTATTGCAAGTGGAGTTGTTGGTTTATTAGCCAACCTAGGTGTAATGACTACAGATAGTTTAACTTATCAAACTTTCTATTCTATTTTTTATTCACTCATTTATTTCTTCCCAATCTTATTAGCATTTACAGCAGCAAAACATTTTAGATCTAATCAATATGTTGCTGCAGTATTAGGGGCAAGTATTATGTATCCTGGTGTTGCTGATTTATTGGTTGCTGGTGAAAAAGCTGATTTATTTGGTATTAATTTTCCAGCATTTCATTTTGCCAGTTCATTTATCCCAATCTTATTAGCAATTTTCTGTATGAGTTATTTTGAAAGATGGTTAAAGAAAACAGTGCCTGCTACGTTACAATTTATTGTTGTACCTGCTGCCTGCTTATTTATATTTGTACCATTAACGATTATGGTATTTGGTCCAGTAGGAAGTTTAGTTGCTAATGGAATCTCTACTGTATATCAAGCAGTTATGGCTTATCCAATTATAAGTTGCACATTATTAGGGGCTTTATTTTCATTAATTATTCTAGTAGGAATGCATTGGGCTGTAACTCCTATCATGTTAGGAATTTTAGCGACTCAAGGATATGAAGCAGGTCTTGCTGCTGGTGGTATGGGTAACTATGCTGTATTAGGAATTTGTTTAGCTGTTATGATTTTTGATAAAAACAAAGAAATGAAACAAACAGCTGGATCAAGTTCATTTACTTTAGCATTATGTGGAATTTCTGAACCTTGTCTATATGGTGTTATATTAAAAGATAAAAAATATATTATGAATATGTTAGTAGCTGGTGCTATTGGTGGATTCATTTGTGGTATCACAGGTGTAGCTGCAACTAACTTTGCATATGCTGGTATTTTATCATTTGGAGCATGGTTAACTGCAAAAAGTTTTGTATGGTATTGTGTGGCAATTGTCGTTTCTGTTGTTGTTGGATTTGTATTAACTGCATTTATGTTAAAAACGAACCAATCAAAAAAAGCTTAAGTCCAAACGAAATAATTACATCGCCTGTATCAGGAGATGTAATTGATTTGATTTATGTCAATGATCCTTTATTTGCTAATGGAATAATAGGTGAAGGTGTAGCAATTCTTTCTGCCGATGAGGATATATACGCTCCAATAAGTGGTGTGATTTCTGTATTGTATAAAACGAAACATGCTATTGGAATCACAAGTGATAATGGTGTGGAATTATTAATTCATATTGGAATTGATACTGTACGTTTGGACGGTAAATATTTTAAAAGTTATGTGCAGAAAGGTGAAAGAATTACATTAGGTCAAAAACTATTGTCTTATAATCAAAAACAAGTTCAATTAGAAGGTTATGATACTACAATTATGGTCATTGTTACTAATTCAAAAAAATATAATATGAACTGTTGTTATGGTTATGATATTAGTGAGGGAGAAAAAATTATTAATATTAAATAAGCAAAGGGGAAACATAAGTTTCCCCTTGTATATAGAAAGTAGGTAAAATATGAAATATAAAAATTTATTTACACCAATTAAAATTAATCAAACAATAATTAAAAATAGGATTGTCGCTGCACCGATTGGAGATGTTTTTGAAGAAAAGGCAATAGGTGGAGCAGGGATAGTTGTTGCTGGACATGCAATTGTTGAATATGGTAGATCTAGTTTTGCTAGTCCAACAGAACCAGATGTGTTTTCTAAATATGAAGTAGAAAAAACAGTGGAAAGAATCAGAAAAATTCATGCTGGTGGAGCAAAAGCTTCTATTGAGATTTTCCACGGAGGGAGATATGCTAGAGTTTTAGATTTTGCTGTAGGGCCTCATGATGAAGTCAGAAAAGATGGAGTCGTTGTTAAAGCAATGGATGAACAAATGATGAAAGAAGTTTGTGATGCCTATGCTAATACTGCAAAAAATGCTATGGATGTAGGGTTCGATATGATTTTCTTGCACTTTGGGCATGGATGGTTACCTGCTCAATTCTTATCGCCTTTATTTAACAAAAGAGAAGATGAGTATGGTGGAAGTCTAGAAAATAGAATGAAATTTCCAAAAATGATTCTAGAAACAATTAGAAATAAAGTTGGACCTCATTTTCCTATTGATATGAGAATAAGTGCTAATGAGTGGGTAGAAGGAAGTATTGAATTTAAAGATGTTAAAACTTTTATTAAAGAAGTAGAACACTTAATTGATACTGTACAAATCTCCGCCGGATTAGATATTAATCATGAGGGTAACGTACATTGTATTACGACAAACTTTATCGAACATATGCCAAATCTAGAATATGCAGCACAGGTTAAAAAAGAAGTTTCTATTCCTGTTTCTGTAGTGGGTGCTGTATTATCTCCTCAAGAAGCAGATTCTATTATTGCGGAAGGGAAAGTAGATTTAGTTGCGTTTGGAAGGTCTTTTATCGCTGATCCTTCTTGGCCCAATAAAGCGATGGAGGGAAGGGATGATGACATCTCTCCTTGTTTAAGATGTTTACAATGCTATCATATATCAACAAATCATCGTAATGTTGGATGTTCAGTCAATCCTAGATTTATGAATGAAGACTTTATTCCGAAAACATTTACAACATCTGCTCATAGAAAAAAAGTTGTCATTATTGGTGGTGGTCCTGGTGGTATGAAAGCGGCCATCACAGCAAGTGAAAGAGGGCATGATGTTACTCTTTTAGAAAAAGACTCAAAACTAGGTGGTCAACTTAAATATATTTCTAAAGAGTTCTTTAAAGAAGATGTAAAAAAATTCTATAATCATTTGAAAGCACAAGTAGCAAAACATGATATCTTAGTGAAAACTCATTGTGAAGCAACACCTTCTATGGTTAAGGAGATGAATCCTGATGCAATTATAATAGCAGTTGGTGCGAGTGAAACTATTCCACCTATTAAAGGGATTGATAAAAAACTTGTAATTAGTGCGACTCATGCTTTGGAAATTGAAGATCAATTAAAAGGTAATATTATTATACTTGGTGGTGGAACTGTGGGCGCAGAGATAGCTCTCGAACAATCACTTATTCATAAAAATAATGTTTCAATCATTGAACTGGGTGATGAACTAGCGACGCAAGGAAATATGCTATATAAAATTGGATTAAGACAAACTATGGAGAAATGTGAATCCTTAACAACTTATCTCAATACGCAATGCACTGAAGTTAAAGATAACAGTGTCATCATAAAGAATGAAGCTGGAATTATCAAAGAAATTCCAGCTGATAAAGTTATTGTTTGTACAGGAATGAAATCATTAAATATATTAGCAGAATCTTTCTATGGAATTACACCAAATGTGACTATGATAGGTGATTGTGTTAAACCAAGAAAAATTATGGAAGCAGTTTTTGAAGGTCATTCAATTGCTTTAAATTTATAGGAGATAAATATGAAATTTTTTAATAGAAAAAAAGAGAATGAAAATAATATCAATATTGTATCTCCAATAAAAGGAGATGTATTACCAATTGAACAAACTCCTGATCAGTTATTTGCTGGAAAGGCATTAGGAGATGGAGTCGTTATTAAACCTAAACATGGAAGCTTATATAGCCCATGTCATGGTGTTGTTGAGGTTTTATTTCCTACAAAACATGCTATTGGAATAAGACTAGATAATGGCGCAAGTCTTTTCATTCATTTTGGCCTTGAAACAGTTCGTTTAAATGGACAAGGATTTGAAACCTTTGTAAAACAAGGTCAAAGAATCAAAAAAGGTAAATTATTACTTGAAGTGGATTTAGACTATATTAGAGAAAATGCAGCAGATGATTGCGTTATTCTTGCTATTTCTGAATTAAAAGATAATTTCACAATAAATAAGAACTATGGAGTACATGAAGTAGGAGATGATATTATTACTATTAAAGGTAAGTAGTATTTAAATGTAAGAAAAATAGCTTTGCATGATTAGTAATTATGCAAATTATAAAAAGACTGTGAGGATTTGGGATTTCAATCTTCACAGTTTTTGTAGTTTAGAGCTATTTTAGATGTTGATTTTGAGAAAGATAAACTTCATGATTTCCAACAAAAAAGATATTATTAAACAATTTTGATGCACTAAGCATAGAAATATAGATATCATTGAAATGTATACTAGACTTTATATATAATTTGTAAAATAAAGTTAATTGTTATTTAATAAGTATCTCGAATATGTAGATTAACTACCTTTAGAATAAATTGTAGCAAATATAGAATATGCCTTAACAGAAGGACAATGACTATCTAATGAAAAAGTAAGAGAAGGTATCTTTTATAAAGGGTGTATATTTAATTGGTGATATAAAGTTTCTATGATAAAATAAAGTTAGAATTATTAGAGATTTTTATAAACGATATATGATGAAAAATAATGCATCTTTGAATGAAGATTTTAAAATCATTGAGGAAATTGTTGGAAAGGTTAAAGAGTATAAGCCATTTTCAGATAATAATTATTCTATTGGATTAGAAGAAGGTGGGGGAATATTTGTTGTTATAAATAAATATTCAGACTTCACAATATTCAAGTTCTTAGTAAACTCATAGTTTACAGGAAGTCAGAATGAAAAATTTTTATTTCATAAGCTAAAAATGATTAGTTATAAATTATAATTTTCTATATGCATATGAAATGGTGGAGGATATATGAACTTTAAAGAACGTGCAAAGAATTTAAAACAAGATATTCCAACTGTCTTCTTATCTTTAAAAGATCAAGATATGCCTATGTTAGCAAAAACGCTGGCGATGATTACTATTATATATGCACTTTCGCCAATTGACTTAATTCCTGATATTATACCAGTTTTGGGATATTTGGATGATATTATTATTTTACCATTTTTAATAGCATTGACAATCAAGTTGATTCCTAAAAATATATGGGAAAGAAATCACAATGCAGCTAAGGATTTATGGAAAGATGGCAAACCTAAAAAATGGTACTATGGAATTCCAATCATTTTGATTTGGATTTTGATTGTATTGTTTATTTTAAAAATATTATTCTTTTCATAAATCTTCTGAAAATTAATAAAAAACTGTGCTCATGATTTCATTATATGATTTTGTAGTTAAGTAAGTTTATTTTTATTGAGGAAGAAAGAAGTTCAAAGAATGAAAAGTCATAATATTTATGAAATATGAAGAATTTAATAAAAAATAAATCTAACAGTTATTAAACGAGGAAATAGTGTTATTTCATAATAATAAAATTAAAAATTTTTAATTATATATATCTAAACATATGATATAATAGAGAATATATAGGAATATATTGTAATTATTTATAATTTGTTGCACTTATAAATGAATATAATGGATTATCAAAAAGAGGTAAGGAAAATGGATAAAGATGAAGATATAAATCAATTGACAGATTTATTAATTGATAATGAAATTGATGAGCGTACAATAGAAATTGCTTTGTCTATTATATGTCATCGTTTCTCATTTACAAGCGGAGCTGTATATGAAACAGATGATATACGCTTTTTTTATAAAAAAGAAACATATAGTAATGGATTTAATCTACCTGATAGAGTTTCGTACACTATTTCTAAAATACCTGGGAAAGTAGATCAATCAATGCATTTTATTACGAGAGTGACTTATAAACCTTCTACAGAAATTAATATACTAGATGTTTTTCATACAGAGAATCTGATTATTGTTCCATTAACTAATACTGAATCGCAAGGATTTCTTGTGTTTACAGGTAATAATGAGAGTAGGGAATTAAATAGTCAAGAAAAGCGTCATTTGTTTATTATGACAGGGCTTATATCTCGATATATAATTACAAGAATTGGTGAAAATAAAGTCAAATTAATGCAAGCAACTTATGAGAGCATTATGGATAGTACTGGTATTGATATCTATGTAAATGATTTTTATACACATGATATTCTTTATGTAAATAAATCAATGGCAATACCTTATGGTGGAAAAGAAGTTTTTGAAGGAAGAAAATGTTGGGAAGTACTCTTTCCAGGTCAAACTGGACCATGTGACTTTTGTCCTCAGAAACATATCATAGATGGAAATGAAAAACCATCATCTGTTTATACATGGGATTATCAGCGTGCTTTCGATGGATCTTGGTTTCGAGTATTTAGTTCTGCTTTTTATTGGACAGATGGACGTCTTGCCCACGTAGTTAGTAGTGCTAATATTACAGATAATAAGCAAAAAGAGGAACTTATTCAATATATGGCAAATTATGATGAATTAACGAGTCTGCCAAATCATAGAAAATTATTAAGAGATGGCGAACAAATCATTGAGCATATAGAAGAATATGAGAAGATGTTTCTTTTGTTTTTTGATATAGATGGATTTAAAGCCATAAATGATACCTATGGACATGATGCAGGAGATAATTTTCTGATTGAACTTAGTCAATTCTTTAAAGGAATACCAATGCTTAAGGATTGTGTATATCGTAAAGGTGGAGATGAATTTGTAGCTATAATTCATGGAAAAGGTATGACAAGAATGAATATTACTAATCTTTCAAGGTTTATTCACAATCGTTTTGAAAAAACATGGTTACTGAATAAAACTAAAGTCAAATGTGATGTTAGCATTGGTGTTGCCTGCTATGGAGAAGATGCTACGACTATGAAAGAACTTTTGTATATTTCAGATATGGCAATGTATCAAGCTAAAAGGAAAGGGCCTGGTAACACGTGTTATGGAATAGATGTTGTTAAAAACTTTGATTAATGCAAGTTTGATGTATAATTTTAGGGAGTCTTATATCTTTCTTTGTTTTAATGAAATAATGCTAATCAGTCTATCTCGTTTACAATCACTTTGGAATGTATAGAAGTTAAAAAAGGTCTATAGAGTCTTCTAAAAATAGGAAAATGACTGCGAAATAGTTCAAAAAAGATTTATAATTAAAATGAATAGTAGGAGAAGATATTTATGGATAAGTATATTGAAAACTGGAGCCTAAAAGAATTACAAGAAGAAATTATAAAGATACGTCTTATTGATTTAAAGAAACAATATGAACTCTGTATGATTTTATCAGAAAAAGCAAAATTAACAAATGATTTATATGCACTGGCTTTTTCATATACTTTTATTAGTGATTTTTATTTGGCTTCTAAGAAAAATAAAAAATGTTTCATTTATTTAGAGCGTGCAAGGAAACTTTGTGAGTCAAAACATTACATAGAATTATTGGCTAGAATATATAATTTTTATGGGATGTATTATAATGCTAATTATGAAGAAATTAAGGCTCTAGAATATTATTTAAAGTCACTTGATGCATCCGAAGAGTGTCAGAATCAGATGTTAATTTCAAGTGCATATAATAACATAGCAACATGTTTTGATATGAAATGTAACTATTTAGAAGCTATCTATTACTATGATAAATGTTATCATTTATTGGATAATATGAATATGAATACAGGTTATTCTAAGGCTGTTGTTTTGTCTAATTTGTGTAATTGTGAATACAAATTGAAGCAGAAAGAGAAGTTGCATGAGCATCTTAAACTTTTTGAGAGATTAAAAGAAAATGAATTTGTTGAAGGAATGCAACTATTGTATCTATTCTGTAAATTAATGAATATCCATTCTCAGAATAATACTTCTTTGAATACTATAATGGATGAGATACTGAATGAACAGAAAAAAGTAGAAAATCGACTTCTCGTATATCAAGTATTAAAAAACATTTGTTCAATTATGCTTGAAATAAATAATCAGAAATATTCAAATAAAATATTAAATATTTTGAATGAAATTCAAGATGATGCTGAAATTAAATCAAAAAGAGAACTACAAAAACTGATTATCAGTTATTATGAAAAATTTGGAACACAAGAGGAACTATTGAAGGCATATCAAGAATTTTATAACATTATTCTTACAATTGAAGATATTGATATGGTAGATAATAGTGGTGGTCTTTCTGCAACCATTGAACTATATAGGACAAAAGAGCGACAAGTTTCATTAGAAAAAGAAAATGAACAGCTTGAAAAATTAATGAATACTGACGATTTAACTCAAGTTTTTAATCGTCGTTGTTTTAATAATGATATAATTAATCAAACACTGCAAAACAAATCATCTGTAGCAGTGGCAATGATAGATATTGATTATTTCAAACAATACAATGATATTTATGGACACCAAATGGGTGATCAGGCATTGATAGAAGTTGGAAAATGCATGAATAAATACAACAGAGAAGGAATTGTTCGCTTTTATCGTTATGGTGGTGATGAATTCACAGTAATATTTATTGACCAATCAGAAGAAAACGTTTGTGAAATCATGGATAGTTTAATAAATGATATAAAGTTTAAAGAAATTCCCCATAAAGGATCAAAGACAGATTGTATTTTAACATTATCTTATGGCTATGCTATTTGTACAGGTCAAAAGATTGATATTCAGGCTTTAATAAAACAAGCTGATGAACAACTGTATCAACATAAGAAATTACGTAGGTTAGTTACACTGAATAAAAAATGAATTGATTGAGAAGGTGCAAATTGAAACTAATATAAGAAATTCTTATTCATTTGCATAATTCATATCTTTAGGAAATGTAATGATCATGAACTAGGTAAAATCAATTTATAAAGGAGCGTGGAAATATGCAAATAACAAAGGAAATTTTATATGGGATTTTAGATGCTTATGTTTATGAAATTATATTTGTAGATAGAAATCATACTGTATGTTATATGAATAAAACAGCAAAGCAAAGATATGGGGATCGCGTTCAAGTAGGTAAAAGTCTTTTTAATTGTCATAATAAAAATTCTAAAGAAAAAATTGAAGAGTTTCTAAGAAGGGCAGATGCTGGAGAGAATGAAATGTTTGAAATTCTTAATGAAAAAACTGGTGAAAGAGAGTTCTTTGTTCCTGTTAGAAATTCAGATGGTGATGTCATAGGGTATTATGAAAGACATGAGGTTTCTTGGACTAAGGATACTCCTCATATACCAATATATGAGTATTGGAAAAATAAACAATGAAATCAAATAACTAGAAATAAGTTAGGTTATTCAATCTTCATAGGCACGCAAGTATTTATATAAAACATAGTGGTATTTACAGACAGTATTAGCGTTAAACTTATATCATTCAAAAAGATGAACAGAAAGTAGCCAGTATGATATTATTCATTTGATGATTATAGTAGAACGCAATTGTCAAAATGATAAATGTTTAATAACATTTGGTCAATATTGTTAAAAAAATCTGGTTCAAGGGTGTTCATTAAAATTATGTTTTGGTAGGAGACTTATAATCATATAAGTCTTTTTTGAAGCTATAATATTGTTATATTCAAGTGCAAATGATTTCATTTGAATTTAAATTATGATATGATAAACATATATATGAGCAAGGTATTGCAAATATAAAGTTGCAATTTTTAATGTCTAAAGACGAGTATTCATTCATAAAAAATGATCAGCAATTGTGTGGTAGATATAGAAAATGATAAATATCAGGAGGCAAAGTATGAAAAAAACACTATCGAAAGTAGGAGCAATATTAGTTCCAGTTATTCTATGTACCTCCTTAGCATTTACAGCATTTCTATCAATCCAATTAATTGATGATTTACAAGGGAATGCAAGGGTTGTTAACTATATTGGTATTGTGCGTGGTGCTACACAAAGGCTCGTAAAAAAGGAATTAAATCATGAACCTGATGATAATCTTATTAAACATTTAGATAAGATTTTAGATGGACTATCAAATGGAAGTGATGAATTTGATTTAATAAAACTTGAAAGTCAACAATTTCAATCGTTATTAGTAGAAATGAAAAATGATTGGAATCACTTGAAAACAGAAATACATAAGTATAGATCTGGTTTAGATAATCAAACTTTATTTGAAATGAGTGAAGACTATTTTGAATTAGCAGATAATACTGTACTTGTAGCTGAAAACTATATAGAAGAAAGAGTGCAGAGTGCAAGAAATTTACTGCTCATCATGAATTCTGTATTCATAGTCATGGCAGGTGGATGTACTATTTTCACGTATTATCAGCAGAGGCGCCAACAAAGAATTATAGAGATTGAAAATGAAAATATCAGAAAAAGTGAACAATTAGCAAGGCGTGCTCAGCAATTGCTTGCACCTATGAATGAAATATCAGAAATGATGTATGTTTCAGATATAGATACATATGAATTATTATTTATAAATGATGCTGGTAAAAGAATATTCCAAGTTGATGATACTCAAAAAAGTTTAAAATGTTATAAAGTTATACAGGGATTTGATGAACCTTGTCCATTTTGTACAAGTTCACTTTTAAAAATGGATGAAACACATTCCTGGGAATATACAAATCCTCTATTAAAGAAACATTATCTGTTGAAAGATCGATTGATTGAATGGGATGGACGAATTGCAAGAATGGAAATCGCTTTTGATATTACAGAAGCTAATAATGAGAAAAAAGAATTAAAACAAAGACTGAAAAGAGATAACATTCGTTTAGAATGTATTCGTGAACTTTATCATAACCGTGATATTAACATGGCTATGTCAAATATTTTAAAACAAATTGGTGAATTATTTTTAGCTGATCGTGCATATATTCTCCTGTTTCATAATAATCATTTTTCTAATCTTGCTGAATGGTGTAGAGAAGGTGTTGAACCACAGATTGATAGTCTACAAGATATACCTTTAACTGGTTATGAAGTTTGGGTAAGCGAACTTGAAGAACATAAAGATATCGTTATTGATGATATTAGGGAGTTAAAAAACAAATTGCCATCAGGTTATGACTTTCTTGCTCAACAAGGTATTAGAAACTTAACATGGGTTCCTTTAGAGAAAGATGGACACTTAAATGGTTGTATTGGTTTAGATAATCAACCGTTAAATATGTCAAAAATGGCTGTTCCTTTCTTACGAACAGTACAGTATTTTATTGCATTAACAATGGAAAGAAATGAAAATGAAAAAACATTATTTGAGTTGAGTCATTTAGATAAATTGACATCATTTTATAATAGGAATTGTTTTATTCAAGATGTTGCAGATATGAGCCATCAGCATGAATCAGTTGGAGTTATCTATTTAGATGTTAATGGTTTAAAAGAAACAAATGACAATTTTGGTCATGATGCTGGGGATAAGTTATTAAAAGCATGTGCAGAAATTATAAAAAGAAGTTCGACTTCAAAATATCTTTATCGTATTGGTGGAGATGAGTTTGTGGTTATATATATGAAAATAAGTAAAGAGGAGTTTGAATATAATGTCCAAAAGATGAAAAATAACTTTATGAGCAGTCAATGCCGAGTTGCTATTGGAGTTCAGTGGACAAAAGATAGTCAAGATATTCAAAATATAATAAAGCGCGCAGATGAATTAATGTATTCAAATAAGCAAGAATATTATTCAACGCATAAAACAACAGGACGCTATAGACATGATAAAACTTTACAATATTTATCGAATCCAGATATTCTTGATTTGAAAATATCTCAAGGACAATTTCATGTATATTTGCAGGCAAAAATAGATGTTAAAAGTTGTGAGTTAGTCGGAGCAGATGCATTAATAAAATACAAAGATGATTCTCAATTTATACAGTCACCTGATAAATTTATTTCTATATTAGAGGATTCTCATCAAATTGATAAGATAGATTTTTTTGTATTTGAGAAAATATGTCAGCAATTACAAGAGTGGAAAAATGCAAATAAAAAATTATTTCCAATATCAAGTCATTTCTCAAGAAGTACCTTTATGAAATCTGATTTTTTAGAAAGACTCGAAACAACAGTAGAACTATATGATGTTCCTAAAAAATATTTAGAAGTAGAGATTACTGAAAATATGTTTACCACAAATTATAAAGAAGTAAAAGAACGAATTACTCAAATTAGATCAGCAGGATTTATTGTTTCAGTTGATGATTTTGGTATTGAAAGCTCGAATCTTGCTCTTTTAGCAACAGCTCAATTTGATATTCTCAAAATAGATAAAAGTTTTATATCAGATGTTGTATCTAATAAAAACACCAGAACTGTTATTGAGTCTATGGTTGATGTTTGTACAAAAATGAATATTAAACTTATTGCTGAAGGTGTTGAAAATAAAGAACAATTAAATGTATTAAAAGAATGTGGAATTAGAACAGTTCAAGGTTTTTTGTTTAGTAAACCTATACCAATGATTGAGTACGAATGGAAGTATATGAAATAAATGGGAAAATATAAAGAGGATAGAATATGAAGAAAACAGATTTACTGGAAAATAAATTAAAGACTAAGGGAATTCTTGCTTTTTTAATCATTATTAGTGTCATAGCATTACTTTGTTCATTGCTCATTAAGCGTGGTTCGGATATAGCCAATAATGAAGTCAATAGATATTTATCAGAGATTTCACAACAGACTTCCTATAAGGTGAATCAAGGAATAGATATGAATATTGATAAATTAACGACCATAGGGCGTTCTTTAAGATATTTAAATAAAGAAAAGCAAGAGAGTTATATTAAGGAAATATTAGCTGACAGTGCTTATGAATGGATAGGCATTGTCTCATCTGAAGGAGTTATAAGGACTACAAATGATCAAGGTGTTCATCTAAATAATTTACAGATTATTCAAGAGGTTTTACAAGGTCAATCTGTAGTAAGTGAAGAAATCGTAGAAAATTCACAAGGTGAAAAGGGGACACTTTATGCAGTACCATATCAGGAAAATAATGAAAAAAATGTACTTGTTGGATGGATGCCCAGTGATACAATGAGGTTATTATTAAATACAGATACATTTGATGGAACAGGATTCTCGCATATAGTATCAAAAAATGGGAATTTCATATTGTATTCAGCAAATTCTAACTCAGCACTTAAAGGAGATAACTTCTTTACTTCATTAGAAGAGCAAGGAAAAGTGAGTGATGGCTATCATTTAGAATCTATGAAAAAGAATCTTTTAGATGGGAAAGATGGTGAAATTGAATTTACAATTGGTGATAATGAGGAGCGAGCTTTGATATATACAGCTTTAGATGAGGGGAATTGGTATCTCTTATCTATTGTTCCACCTGACATTTATAATACTCTCATTAGTTCATATATATTTCAATCTGTTTTAACAGTGGCAGGCAGTGTATCAGTGTTGTTCATTTGTTTGTTTATAATGATATGGTGGGTAACGAAGAATAAGAATCAAGAAATTTATAATATTGCTTTTGTTGATCCCATTACTCTTGGGTTTACACAGCCACGATTAAAAATAGAAATAGATGAATTGATGAATCATTTTGAACCTTTCTCTTTTATTACACTTGATTTAAAGAAGTTTAAATTAATTAATGACTCATTTGGCAGTTATGAAGGAAATAGGGTCCTTAATCACGTATATCATTGTATAAAGAAAAACTTAAATGATAAGGAATCAGTATCAAGAATTAATGCTGATAACTTTGATATTATCTTTAAGACAATTGATAAAGAAGAAATATCTGAACGTTTAACAAAGATAGCAACAGATATTAATGAATTTAATAAGGAACGAGAAATTCCTTATTTTATACCCATTATTTGTGGAACGTATATTGTAACACAAAAAGATGATACAATGATTACTATTCATGACCGTGCTAATGCGGCACGAAAGAAAAATAAACAAAATGGACAGTTACTTTGCAATAATCTTTTTTATGAAGAATTAGAAAGACTTAATATGATCAAAGAAAAAGAAATTGAAAATTCAATGGAAAAAGCATTAGAAAATCATGAGTTTGAAGTTTATCTTCAACCAAAGGTATGTTTAAAAACAGGCAAGGTTATAGGTGCAGAAGCCTTAGTTCGTTGGATACATCCAACGAAAGGAATGATTTATCCAAATGATTTTATACCATTATTTGAAGAGAATGGCTTTATTTTAAAGTTGGATCAATATGTTTTTGAAGAAGTGTGTAAATTATTACGTAGATGGATTGATGAAGAAAAGCCACTTCGAAGAATTTCTGTTAATCTTTCACGTAATCACTTAAATAAACAAGGGTTTTTAAAAGAATATAGTGTAATTCAAAAAAAATACAATGTACCACCAGAACTATTAGAAATAGAATTAACTGAAACAATTGTTTTTGAGAATCTATCCTTGCTTAAAGATATTATTGATGATATTCATAATATGGGGTTTCTATGTTCAATGGATGATTTTGGAAGTGGTTATTCTTCACTTAATGTTTTAAAAGAGGTGCCTGTAGACATATTAAAGCTTGATCGCATTTTCTTTGTCAATGAAGCTACAAAACGCAGCAATGATGTTGTTCAAAGTGTCATTGAATTGGCAAAGAAATTAGATATGGAAACTGTTGCTGAGGGAATTGAAACAATCCCTCAGGTTGAGAGTCTACAAAAGATGCAATGCGATATTATTCAAGGATATGTTTTTGCAAAACCAATGCCTATAAGTGAATTTGAAGAAAAATATAATAAAGATCTTGCCATTATTGATGTAAATCATTAAATAAAAATATCCTTTGAAACAGAAGATAAAATTAAATCTGTGAATGAGGATATTTTTTGATATAAATGAAAATATGAATAAACATTTTAAGCTAATGGTAACAAGTTTCTTTACCGATGTAACATTATGAACTTATTTTGCTATAATGGTTAATGAAGATTAACGAAAGAGATGAGACTATGAGCAAACATGAAGTTATAATTAACAAGGAAAAGTGTATAGGATGTCAAATGTGTATAAAAGATTGTCCTGCACATAACATTGAATTCAAAGACAAGAAAGCAGCAATTATTGATAAAGAGTGTATAATGTGTGGTCATTGTGTTGCTATTTGTCCAAAAAATGCAGTTATTATAAGTGGCTACACAGATCATCCTATAATAAGGGAGAAGGATGTAAACTTAAATCCCAATGATATTTTAAATACAATACGTTTTCGAAGAACAATTAGGCAATTTCAAAAGAAAAATATTCCACAATCAGTGTTAGAGCAAATTGTAGAAGCAGGAAGGCTCACACACACAGCCAAAAATATGCAGGATATTTCAATGATAGTATTAGATAAAGAAAAGTCAAGAGTAGAAAGAATGGCAGTTCAACTCTTTAGAAGAATAAAGCCATTTGCAAATCTATTCAGCTCTATGATAAAAAGAACGAATATAACTGATGATTTCTTCTTTTTTGAAGCTCCTATAGCAATAGTCATTGCCTCAAAAGATCCAATTAATGGTGCATTGGCTGCTCAAAATATGGAATTCGTTGCAGAAGCAAATGGTTTAGGTGTTTTATATAGTGGTTTTTTTTCAATGGCAGCAAATCATTCATGGCAAATTAAAAGAATTTTGGAATTACCAAAAGGGAAAAAAGTTATAACAACCTTGGTTTTAGGTTATCCTAAAGTTAAATATCAGAGAAGTGTGCAAAGAGAAAAGAGCGACATTAAATTTTTATGAGGTGAATATATGGAAAAAGAATGTCAAGAAAGATTAGAACAAATTACTTATGGATTTAAGGAATGTCAAAAAGCACTCATAGCAATAGGAGATGAAACAAGGCAAGTTATTTTACTTGTTTTATTACAGAGTGATTTATCAGGTATACGTGTTGGAGAAATAGCTAAAAAAGCTCATTTAACAAGACCATCAGTATCTCACCATTTACAGATACTGAAAGAAGCTGGAATTGTAAATATGAGAAAAGAAGGAACGAAAAACTTTTATTATATAAGTGGAGATGAAACACGTTGGAAGGAAATTGTTGATTTGGTTGAACTTATATATGAAGGCGTTTTGCATATTAAAAAATAGGGAGGAATAAATGATGATTTTATATTTTTCGGGTACTGGTAATAGTCAGTATGTTGCTCATATCATTAGTAAAGAAATACATGATGATGTACTTAATCTATTTGATAAAATACGTACTCAAGACTACACAGCTTTAAAATCTTCCAAACCATGGATCATTGTTGCACCTACATATGCGTGGAGAATCCCACGCATAGTAAATGAATGGTTAAAGAAAACACCACTTCATGGAAATAAAGATATTTATTTTGTGATGACTTGTGCAGGTTCAAAAGGAAATGCAGGATACTATCTTAAAGAATGGTGTCAAGATAAAGGACTTCAATATAAAGGTTGCACACAAATCATTATGCCAGAAAATTATATTGCACTTTATGATACAACTTCTCCAGAATTAATTCCTGAAATTTTGGAACAAGCATATCGTTGTGTTTTAAAGAGTGTTTACTATATTAAAGAAAATAAGTCATTCCCTGAATCATCAATAACACTAAAGGACAAAGTAAGTAGTGGAATTGTTAATGATCTTTTTTATCCTTTATTTGTACAAGCTAAAAAATTCTATGGAAATGATAATTGTATCTCATGTGGCAAATGTGAAAAACTCTGTCCTTTAAGTAATATAAAACTTATAGAGGGTCAACCTATATGGGGAAATCATTGCACGCATTGTATGGCTTGTATTTCTCGCTGTCCAAAAGGTGCAATTGAATATGGAAAGAAGACAAAAGACAGAATTCGATATGTTTGTCCAAAATAACAATTAAAAGTATTATATAAAAACGGAGGCTTGATATCTTATTTATCATTTCTCCGTTTTATTTTTAATATAAATATAAGTTCGTAAATGTTAACTTTTACGAACTTATAATTTTACCACTATATTCCCATATATTTACTAATATTTTATCCTATTTAACGTATTATTACAAGGTTTTTAAAAGTTAACAATTATAAACTCAATGTTTACGAAGGTTGTATAAAGTCTCATCAGAACTCAACATTTACACAAGGACTTATAATTTAAATATACACTATATAGACGACAAAGAGAGGAAAGGTAATATATGAGAAAAAAAGTTTTATTGAAAGTATCAGCTTGTTGTTTGGTAGTAATTATGTCCTTTAATGTATTGATTCAGGGAACATTAGCTACAAAAGAGAAATCTACAATACCAATATCTCATGATGATACAGAAACAGTTAGTCATAGCAAAAATACACCTAATCCAGAAACGGATTTTGATTTTAGTTCTTCTACAGGAACTATCACAAAATATAAGGGTTCTGCTGGAACAGTTATAATTCCAGATACAATTGGTGGCATTCCAGTGAAAGTCATAGGCGATGATGCCTTTAATTATGCTAGAATTAATAAGAAAGTTCTTTCTATAACATTACCATCAACATTAAAATCCATAGGCAATTCTGCATTTTATAATCAAGATATTTCATACATTGATTTTCCAAATGGACTTGATAGAATAGAAGGACAAGCCTTTTTAAATTGTACTCAATTAAAAGAGGTTATATTACCTGATTCAGTATCAACATTGGGGGAAAGTGCTTTTAAACAATGTGAATCTATTGAAAAGGTTGTGTTATCTAGTAACTTGACTGAGATACCGAATTCATGTTTTTACTCTTGGACAAAACAAGGAGCCCTTAATGACATTATATTTAAAGAAGGTCTAGAGGTCATAGGGGCAAATGCATTTATGAATCAAAGTCTAAAAAATGTACAGCTTCCTAATTCAGTTCGTATTATTGATCAACAAGTGTTTGCAAGGCAAGCAGACGCGAGTAATCATGGAGATTTTTATATTGGAACTGGCATTGAAGAGATTCGTTCCCAAAATGGTATTCCAAATATAGCAAATGCATTTTCAGGATGGAAAGGTAGAATTATATTTCCGCTTACAAAAGATGTCATAGACTCTAGAGGAGCAAATGCTATATTAGATTATCCCAATAGTTCATTCAAGGTGTTTTATGCAAATATTGTAGATTATAATACAAATGGTGGAAATCCAGCAAGTATACCAAGTGAAACAGTTTTATTTGAAGATACTATAAAAAGTATTCCTGTTCAACCAATTAAAGATGGCTTTTCCTTTGCAGGCTGGTACAGTGATAGTGCTTTAACTAATCCATGGAACTTTACAACTTCAAAGGTAACATCAGATATGACTTTATATGCAAAATGGGATGAATCAAATTCTCATTTAACTGAAATAGATGAAAATACTATAATTGTTACAAAACCATCTAATACAAACAATAACATTAACACATCAGATAGTACCAATACTCATTTATATATTTTTTTTACAGTTTTATCTCTTTTAGCTTTTGGTATTGTTATTTTTAAAAAGAAAAACATTTAAAATATGATATAAGCTTTGTTGATGGTATTCATATTGGTGAATTTGCAGATCATTAATACAACATACTGATTAATCAGTACTTTCGTTTGAAAGAATGAAACATATATATTATAATATATATAAATGAGAAAGAGAGAAAGTCATTCGGTAAAATGTCAAGAAAATAAATAAAATCTTTTTTAGATAAATCAAAAACCATCATCTAAAAAAGAGTACACTAAAAAGAAGTATGAAAAAATTTATGAAATTGACAAATTACTCAATGACTGTGTCATGAGACACAGAAACGTATAATTTACTGTCACGTAGCAAGACATAAATTAAACGAACTAGTTTTCTTGATGTAAGGACGAGTGCTCTACGATGCTTGTGTGTAGAGGCTTCGTTATACTTCTTACGATAAAAAGAAGTCGTATAATCAAAGCCATGCATCACTGACATCTGTGTGGATTGAGTTATGTAATATTTTAAATATTTATTACATGAATTCGCTGAATGTTTTTCATCAGCAATAAAATTGCCCGAGTCATTCTTCTTCCAATGGAAACCGGCATATTTAGCCAATGAAGCATCACTTTTGAAATAGGAAATATCACCAATTTCAGAAAGTATACCTGCTGCAAAGACAGGTCCGATACCTGTTATAGACATCAGAGATTGATATCCGTTAGGATAAAGACCTTTCATTTCCTTCTCAATGGCCTTATCAACCATCTTGATTTGAGATTCAATGCATTGAATCAGGTTGATAGAAGCAGTAATTGAGATAGTTATAGGGTCATATGCAGTTTTATCAAGTCTATAGGAAGAACGAATCGCTTTATCAAAAAGAGAAGCAATTTTACCATAATCATCACATCTGTTTTGAGAAGCAGATTTGAAATATTCAATGATTTCATCCAAAGGTTTTTCAGCCAAATCAAAAGGGGAAGCATAATCAGTTAAAAATTTCGTGTTGGAAGCAGAAAAATTATCACTGAAAGGCAAATCCTTATGAGGAAGGGTCATAAGACCAGAAACCTTTAAATAGATATTGTTGAGAACGTAATTCTTTTCTCTAATAAGCTGCTCAGCTAAATGATAACGTTCACGAGTGAGACGTTTAAGAGCGATATGTTGAGCAGCTTTAAAGGGACGAAGCTTTTTACAGCGACCAACACGAGCAAAATCTGCAATCAAAAAAGCATCACCCAGATCAGTTTTTTCCATTTCAATATAAGACTTCTTATAATTGGCAATGGATTTGGCATTAACAGAATATATGATGACAGAAGTGCCGACAATCGAAAGCTGAGATGAAAGATAAGCACAAATATGATAGTCATATATAGAAGTTGATTCAGTAACGATGATGATGGAATCGAACTTTTCTTTATCAACAAAAGCCAAGACAGATGTAATGAGAAGATCACATCCATCAGGGTTATTTGGAAAAGAGAGATTAAAGAAAACATCCTGATTAAAGTTAACAGCACAGACTTGATTATTTTTGGTTGAAACATCAATACCTACAAAGAGAGTGTTCATGGGATCACCACCTTTCAAAAAAGATAAAACTAGAAACAAAATATTGGAAAGACCTCCGTTCTTTAGACATGATGCGACCTCGCCATAAGAATAGAACAATACAGATCAAAGGCTACGTATCACAAAAGTATTGAACAAACAACATTCGGTAAGCAGAGACATTCTAAAGTTGAGAAACAGACTTTCTATAGAAGATATCATGAAGATACTTCAAGGAGAATTAGAATAAATTCCAATAATAGAGTGACTAGTAACTCTATTATAACTTAGGAAAATCCAATATTGAAATAAACTTGTAAAGATGACTAGTCATCTTTACAAAATATATTATACGAGGAGATTAATTATGGAAAAAGAAGTGCTAGACTATGTGATTGAAAAAACACATGAATTAATGAATGCATCATCTTGTTGTAATGAAGCAAAAGAAGCTGCTCAATCATGGTTGGACGCTATTGGAACAGAAGATGAAGGTATTGAAACAGAAAAGTATATTGCTGAGTTAGAAGAAGATATTGGAACTATTGATGGCTTGATAGATTTTGCTGGATCTGAGTATGGTATAAAACACTTTGGAGTTGAAACTGCTAAAAGTATTTTAGAACATGCGAAGGAAATAAAGGCTCAAGGTGCAAAGTATTGCGATTGTGCTGCATGCCAAGCTGTTGCTGCAATTCTTGAAAAGAAAGATGATTTACTTTATTTGATGAAAAAAGATTAATTTGATAATAGTCATGAAAAGAGTAAAATGATACATGAACTGCCTCCAATCTGTTAGATTTTTGGTCTAAGTTTTTGGGGGCAGTTCATACAGTGGTTTACTCTTTTTATTTATAAGTATAATTATAAAGTGTTTGTGAATATATGAGAAGTATAGTAAAATATGAAAAAATAGAAAATAATAGCGAGGTTAATGAATGAATAGAAAATATCCTAAAATTATTCTTTCCGAAGAGGGAGAGAAGTGGTTAGATAATGGTCAAATGTGGATGTATAAAAACAATGCAGTTGATATTGATGAAACAATTGAAAATGGATCATTGGTAGATATTATGACAACTAGAGGAAGATATATGGGAACAGGTTTTATTTCTAAGAATAGTCATATTACTGTTCGTATTTTATCAAAGAAAAGTGATGAAATCATTGATAGAGATTTTTTTAAGAAAAGAATCCAATTTGCATATGATTTTCGTAAGACACTAGAACTAGATAATATTGAGAATTGTAGACTTATTTTTGGTGAGGCAGATCAGCTGCCAGGATTAACTGTTGATAGATATAATGACATTTTGGTCACACAAGTGAGTTCATATGGATTAGATGTTATAAAAGACATGATTTATGAACTGTTGCTTGAAGTTTTAAATGAAGATGGGCAAGATATCAAAGGGATTTATGAAAGAAATGATATAAAGATAAGGGCAAAAGAAGGGTTGTCATTAGAAAAAGGTTTTTGGAGAAATGCTCATTTACCAACAACAACAATTATCAATGAAAATGGAATTTTATTACATGTTGATGTAGAAAATGGTCAAAAGACAGGATATTTTTTAGATCAGAAAGCCAATAGAGTTTTATTAAGAAAAATGGCACATGGTAAAAAAGTATTGGATTGTTTTAGTCATACAGGAGGTTTTGCATTAAATGCTGCATATGGTAAAGCAAAAGAAGTACACGCAGTTGATGTTTCTCAAACTGCTTTGAACCAGGCCTATGAAAATGCTAAATTAAATCATTTGGAGAATAAAATGAGGTTTATAAAAGATGATGTTTTTGATTATTTAGATAAATGTAAAGTCGGGCAGTATGATATTATTGTCTTAGATCCACCTGCATTTACAAAATCAAGAAGAACAATTGATCATGCTTATAATGGATATAAAAAAATTAATATGAAAGCTATGAAATTATTAGGTAGAGGTGGATATCTCATCACATGTAGTTGTTCACGTTTTATGGAAACTGATAATTTTGAAAAGATGTTGCGTGAATCTGCTCTTGAAAGCGGAGTGACTCTAAAACAGGTATCTGTGACACAACAAAATCATGATCATCCTATTCTTTGGACAATGGAAGAAACATCTTATTTAAAGTTTTATATTTTCCAGATTATTTAGTATATTTAAATAATGAAGAAGTTTAATGTATAAACTTCTTTTTTAATGGTGCATTTTAAAAAATTCTTTTCATGTGATTGAATCACAGAACTTATCAATATATTTATATAAAATATATTTGAAAAGAGGTTATAAAAATGTTAAAGACTTTAATTATTGGTGGAGTTGCTGGCGGAGCGACAACAGCAGCTCGTTTGAGACGTCGTGATGAAGAACGAGAAATTGTTATTTTAGAACGTGGTGAATATATTTCTTATGCAAATTGTGGATTACCTTATTATATTGGTGATGTTATTAAGAGTAGAGATACTCTATTATTACAAACACCAGAAGCAATGAAGGCAAAGTTTAATATTGATGTGAGAACACAACATGAAGTTATTAAAATTAATCGTCAGAATAAAAATGTTGTTGTTAGAGATTTAAAGAATGGGACAGAGTATATTGAAGAATATGACTCTTTGGTTATTGCGACTGGCTCATCTCCTATTCAACCACCTATTCCTGGTATTCATAATGAAAATATTGTTTCGTTATGGAATGTAAAAGATACTGATTTTATTAAGAATTATATTCAAGAACATAAACCAGAAAAGGTTACTGTTGTTGGTGGGGGATTTATTGGATTAGAAATGGCTGAAAATCTACACACTCTTGGAATGAAAGTCAGCTTAGTAGAGTTACAGAATCAAGTTATGGCACCTATTGATTTTGAAATGGCACAATTATTGCATGAGAATATAACAATGAATAATGTTGATTTATATTTGAGTCATGGAGTAAAGGAGTTTATTCAAAAAGATAAACAAACGATTGTCTGTTTAAATGATGGTCAGCAGATTATTAGTGATTTGGTTATTTTGGCATTAGGAGTGAAGCCAAATAGTTCATTGGCGAAAGAAGCAGATTTGAATATCAATGAACGTGGAGGCATTATTGTTGATGAATATTTAAGAACTTCAGATAAAGATATCTATGCAGTAGGTGATGTTATTGAAGTAGACAATTTTGTGTTAAAAAATAAAACAATGATACCGTTAGCTGGACCAGCAAATAAACAGGGAAGGATCTGTGCTGATAATTTGGTTGGTGATTGTAAGATTTATCAAGGAAGTTTAGGCAGTTCAGTTGCAAAGGTTTTTGATTTAACAGTTGCTAATGTAGGAGTTAATGAGAAAATGCTGCAAGCATTAGGAAAGAAAAAAGATAAGGACTATCTAACAATCATTATTAATCAAAAATCACATGCTGGTTATTATCCTGGTGCCACTCCATTGACTTTAAAATTAATATTTGATTTTGATGGACAAATATATGGTGGACAAATCATTGGTCAGGATGGAGTTGATAAACGAATTGATACTTTAGCTACAGTGATGCGTTTAAAAGGAACTATTCATGATTTGGCAGAATTAGAACTTTCATATGCACCACCTTATTCTTCAGCAAAAGACCCCGTGAATATGCTAGGTTTCGTGGCTGAAAATGTATTAGATAATTTGGTAAAATTCATATATCCTCATGAATTTGATCAACTGGTTCAAAATCATCCAAATGATCATATAGTGTTAGATATAACGGAAGATGTCGAAAGAATGGTATATCATATCAAAGATTCTTATCATATACCATTAGGGCAATTACATGAAAGGATTAATGAATTAGATAGAAATAAAACAATTATACCTTATTGTGCTATAGGTGTACGTTCTTATAATGCTGCTAGAATTTTAATGCAGAATGGATTTTCAAAAGTAAAAGTATTAGCTGGAGGAACTGCCTTTTATAAATCAATGCATTATCTAGAAAACAATTTATCTGTTCAACAACAAAAACAGGAAATTATTCCTGAAGATAAAGAACTTAGAATTCTTGATTGTACAGGATTACAATGTCCTGGACCAATTATGAAAGTTAACGAGGTTATGGCAACTCTAGAAGCTAATGAAGTATTAAAAGTTTCAGCAACAGATATGGGATTTATAAGAGATATTGGAACATGGTGTCAACGTACAGGGCATACATTGTTAAAAAGTGAACGCAAAGGAAAAGAGAATTTTGCTTATATTAAAAAAGATATAAATGAATGCCCAATTCATCAGGCAGTTGAGATTCCACAAGGAAAAACAATGGTTGTCTTTAGTGGTGATTTAGATAAGGTATTAGCATCATTTATTATTGCTAATGGAGCAGCTGCAATGGGTAGACCAGTGACAATGTTCTTTACTTTCTGGGGATTAAATGCACTTCGTAAAACTGAAAAGCAACATATTAAGAAATCATTTATTGAAAAGATGTTTGGAATTATGATGCCTCGAGGAAGTGAGAAATTAAAACTATCCAAAATGAACATGGCGGGTATGGGAACAAGTATGATGAAAAAAGTTATGAAAAATAAAAATGTGAATTCATTAGAAGAATTAATGAGTCTCGCCCAATCTAATGGTGTTAAATTGGTAGCATGTACTATGTCTATGGATATTATGGGGATTACAAAAGAAGAGTTAATAGATGGTGTTGAACTTGCAGGTGTAGCCAGTTATTTAGGTGATGCGGAAGAGTCAAATGTAAATCTATTTATTTAAAAAACTGGAATATTCCAGTTTTTTACTTTGTTAAATTCTTTAATTTTTGATAATCAATAATTTCAATCTGACCCCTAGATAATCTTACGAAACCTTCCTCACTAAAATATTTCAACATTCTTGTGACAACTTCACGTGCACTACCAATAAGTTTGGCAATTTGTTCATGTGTTGCTTTAATTATATAATTGTTACTATGATCAGCTTCTTCAATTAAAAAGAGCGCTAAACGTTGATCAAAACTCATAAACAGAATTTGTTCCATTGCCCACATCACTTTTGAAAAACGGTCAGTTGCAGTTTTATATGCAAATAATTCTACATGGGCGTTTTCATGTGCAATTTTACCAAAATCAGTTGAATTAATTTGTAGAGTTTTACAATCAGTATTTGCGTCTATATAAATATCAAAAGTAATATTTTGTAAAATGCAAGATGCTGATAAGACGCAAATATCACTTTCATATAATCGATAAAGAGTAATCTCACGTCCATCAGGAGACAACATATAGACTCTTAGACACCCGCTTTTAACAAGAATAACACCTAGACATTCTATGTCACCATTATAGAGTGTTGTATTTTTTAAGTATGTTTTAGAAAATGCTTTTTCTTCTATGTGATTCTTTTGTTCGGGAGTTAATTGCTTCCAAAAAGGAAAACTATTCATCAATAACTTTAAGTCACTTTTTTCTAACATGAAATCACCTCTAGACTAATCATAACCAATTCGTTCTCAAATAACAAGGTGTGTGAATTAAAGATTATATCTTTATAGAGAGAATCTACTATTATTATATATATGATTTGTGATTTATGATAGAATATGAAAGATAGAGGGGAAGTATAGGAGAGGTTAATATGCAAGTTTTACTGAGTTTATTAATTGGTTATGTTGCTTTATATATTGTTATTTATCTACATGAAGTTGGACATGCTATTTGGTATTGTCGATTTGGTTGTAAAAAGCATTGGTATCATGTCACTGTTGAACCCTATTTGTTTTTTTCTACACCTTTGCCAGTGGATATAGAAAAAGCTGATAATCTGAGTTCCAACAAGGATATCATTGTTTCTTATGGGGGTATACTGAATAATCTTATTTTTACTTTTATTGCATATTTCCTTATTTGTAGAATCAATATAATGGATTATTATCTATCTTTATTTTTGTGGATGTTTTATACATTACATATTTCAGAAATAGTAAGTTATATGTTTATTGGTAATCTGTATCTAGTAAGTGATATGAAGAATATTGCAAAAAGAAAACCTTTATTGCGTTGGGTTAATTTGGTCATAGGAATCATTTTAACATTAGGGTATGTATGGATATTGACAACAATTCCACAAGAATTATTTATATATATATTAATATATAATCTACTTACAATTGTATGCATGGGATTAGGACGGATAATTTTTACTATAAAACATGGTAAGGGCTCATAAAATTTGTTTTAAAGGAGAAGAAATAACTTTTATTACATGTATATCTTCACCTTATGTAGATTTTTATGCAAAAAACAGCCCTATTACGTGTTCTAGAAATTGATTTAAAAGATACATATAATAAGATTGTTGCTATTTTAGATGAAAAAGGTAATTTTCTAAATGAGAGTGACTATGTAGATTGTAGAAGTGTATGAAAAAAATTATTGTACTCTCTATTTAATGGAAAAATATATAAGGAAAGAGGATATATAATATGAAAACAGAAAGATTGTTAATAAGAAGATTTACACCAAATGATTGGGAAGATCTTTATGAGTATTTATCACAAGAAGATGTGGTCAAATATGAACCATATGATGTTTTTACAAAAGAACAGTCCAAAGAAGAAGCAATAAAACGTTCAAAAAGCCAAAACTTCTGGGCTGTATGTTTACTTGGTAGTGGAAAAGTTATTGGAAATATATATTTAGAAAAACAAGGATTTGAAACTTGGGAACTAGGCTATGTTTTCAATAAAAAGTATCAAGGAAAGGGATATGCGACAGAAGCCACAAAGGCTTTAATAGATGATATTTTTATGAATCATCATGCTCATCGTATATTGGCTATGTGTAATCCACTTAATACGGCTTCATGGAAATTGATGGAAAGATTAAACATGCGTCGAGAGGCTCATCATATTAAAAATAACTGGTTCTTTAAGGATGAAAACGGTAGTCCAATATGGCAAGATACTTATAAATACGCTATTTTAAAAGAAGAATGGCAAACAGATTATAAATAAAAAGCAAGTTGTTTATTTTCCAGTAAATAACTTGCTTTTCATGTTTAAATGACTAATAAAATTTTGGGTTTTTATGACAACATATCTTTCTTGATATGACCATTATTAACAACAGCTAGAACATCAAAATGATGATTAACAACAATAATATCTCCATCATAACCAACTTCTAATTTTCCTTTTGGTAAGTTATATAATTGAGCTGGATTTGTAGAAGCCATAAGAACAACATCATCAATACTACAACCACAAATACGCATCATATTTTGACAAGCTTGATTTAATTTTATTGTACTGCCTGCAATTCTTCCTGTTGCTTTAACACGTGCTTTTCCATCAATGATTTCTATCTCTTTTCCAGAAAAATGATAAATACCATCTGCTAATCCTTTACATGGATTGGCATCACAAATAAGGACAATTCTCTTTGATCCAATTGATTTATAAGTTGCTTTTATGACATCCTCATGAATATGAAATCCATCTACAATAAGTTCACAAAAAAGATCTGATATCATTGCACCTGTAACAACCCCAGGATCTCTATGAAGATGTTGTCCCATAGCATTATAAAGATGAGTAATTCCTTTGGCACCATATTGTTGTGCTTGAACAACTTGACTCGCAGAGGCACTACTATGACCTACATTCATAACAATCCCCTTATTATTACCATATGTAATTAATGATAATGCGTTAGGTAATTCAGGGGCAATTGTCATGGCTTTTATTTTATGAGAATGTTTTAAATAATCATTGAATATCTCTAGTTGAGGATCTTGAATACAGTCTTCTTTCATAACACCACAATTATTTTTATTTAAGAAAGGACCTTCAATATGTACACCTAATAGATTTGAAACATCACAGGATTCATATCTGTTCAATAATTCTAACATATAAGAGTGTGTTTCACATGTTAAACTTGCCATAAAACAAGTGACACCTTCTTCTATCAAAGCATCACTAATTTTCATCATATCTTGATTTTGGCAGGTATTAAAATCATAGCCTATAATTCCATGGGTATGTGTTTCAATCAGACCTGGTATGATATAATTCCCTTTAGCATCAATAACTTTATCATAGTCAATATTGTGATAATCTTTAAATATACCAGTGATAGTGTTATCCTCAACAAGAACAGCACCATTGTCAATTCTTTTATATCCATCAATAATGAGTATTCCATTTTTAATAAGAATTTTCATATATTAGTCATCTCCTTTAATAGCAGCACGATCTACAATGAGATATGCTTGAGGATGATTATTGATGATTGTCACTGGGCACATGATATCAATATCACCATTAATAACCCTTTGAATAGGTTCATGTTTCTTAGCGCCATTTGCTTCCACAATGACTATTTGGGATTCCATAAGTTGTTTTATTCCTAAAGTTATTCCCTGAGATAGAATTTCATTTGTATCAAAATATTTTTTTCCTACTGATTGTGTGATTTCGTCTAAATTAATAATATGTGCACAATAATTTGGATTGACACCAGGTTCATTAAAGCCAAGATGTCCATTTACACCAACCCCTAATAATGTTAATGTTAAACCATTGTGAGCTGAAATATATTGATTAGCTCTTTGACATTCTTCCACTAAATTTTTTGAAAGACTATTGAAAGCATGAATATGGTCTAAAGGAATATGCGCTGGTTCAAATAAATTCTTTTTAAGATAAGCAAGACAACTTCCTGAATTTGTTTGGTCCAAACCTACCCATTCATCTAATTCAATATAATAAGCTTGTGTCAAATCAATAAGTTTCTCTTCATGAGCTTTGCATAATAATTGTAGTGTTTTTACGGGAGTATCACCTCCTGCAAAACAATATAGACCATTAGGTTGAGACTGAAATGTTTTAATAATGATTTCAGTAGCCTGTTGACTCATTTCTTCATAATTTTCTGTAACTATTAATTTCATATTTTTCTCCTTGTATTCATAATTTTATAAGCATCTGATGATTATATGAGTACTATCTATTATTATACGATATTAGTCTTTAAAGTAAATATATGTAGATTGTTTCGATACATATGTTACACATTAGAAAAAAGTAACAATTATGTTACATATTGTAACATATTGGAAAGTTTGATAAAATATAAAAAAGGAGGTGTAAGGATGTTATTCTTAGAAAAAACACCACAGTTATCAGATACTGATATTAATATTTATCAATATATTGTTACACACTTAGAAAGTGTTCAATATATGCGAATTAGGGATTTAGCGCAAGCTACTTTTGCAAGTACAGCTAGTATTTTACGTTTTTGCAATAAATTTGAGTGTAATGGATATTCAGAATTTAGAGTTCGTCTTCAGTCTTATGTTCAATCACAACAAGAAAAATTAAAAAAAGTTGATGAAACAATCTTTATTAATTTTTTACAACGTACAAATGAGGCATTATTTCAAAAAAATATCAATGATGCAACTCAACTCTTAAAAGAAAAAGAATTGGTTTTATTTGTTGGACATGGCTCTTCAAATATTATAGCTGAATATGGAGCTTTATATTTTTCTTCACTTTGCAGTGTTGCTTTATCTGTAGAAAATCCTGCAAATTATCCAATAAATTTCATTTATCAAAATATTTCAAGTAAAATATGTGTTATTGTTCTTTCTGTATCTGGTGAAACAGAAGAAATTATTGAGTATCTGCAGCATTTTAAAAGGAATAACAGTAGTATTATTTGTATAACTAATAGTACAAAGTCGACAATTGCTAAATTGTCAGATGTATGTATACCTTATTATATTACAGAGGAATCATTTGAAGGTTCCAATATTACTTCACAAGTTCCTGCTCTCTATACAGTTGAATATCTGGCAAGACAAGTTCATAGTGCTAAGTTTTATACAACAAAGAGTGAGAAACAAGATGAGAATGAATAAGATGTATATATGGAAGAATGATATATAAGGAAATTAAGTAGTCATGTAGAGTTTTTTAATCATCAAGGAGATATGAGAAGTATTGAAAGAAATTTAAATTTATGGAAATGGATGTGGTGTTTAAATGTTAAGGTTGAATGTGACTAAAATTGGTAGAATTATATAATCGTTTTCTAAAAATGAAAAATTATGTCGAAATTGCTTGTAATTGTTATAATGTATACTCAAAGGAGTGTGTATTATGATTAAATGTATTGTATGTGATTTAGATGGAACACTTATTAAAACTGATGATACTATAGAAGAAAAGACATTAGTGACTTTAAAGAACTATATAGACAAAGGCGTAGAGTTTATCATTGCGACTGGTAGGGATCATAATATGGTTATAGATTTTCTTAATCGATATGATTTGGACTGTGATTTGATACTTAATAATGGAACACAGTATTGTAATAAAACTAAGACATTTAATGATATTTATCCAATGGATAATCATTCTTTTCAAAAGATTGCAACAATTCTAGAAGAGCGTGGTTATCTATTATCTATACATACAAATCAAGGAAAATATTCTTTTAAAGATGCAGAATCATTCTGGGAACAACATGTTCAGATTTTAAAATCATCGCCAGCGTATTTAAAGAAACCTTTACCAAAGAAAACTTTTACAACAAAGGATGGTTATTTAAGAGATTTCCATTATGCTTCAAATGCTAAAGAAATGATTAATAAGGGTGTAAAAGTTTTAAAAATTGATGCTAGACATTTAGATTCCTATTCAGTTAAAGGTATTAAAGAAGAACTGAATATAGAACATCTAGATATTTCATCTTCTTATGAAGATAATATGGAAATAACAACAAATAAAACAAACAAAGGATACTTATTAGAAAAGGTTATTCAAAAGAAAGGATATTTATTAGATGAAATCGCAGTCTTTGGTGATGGTGAAAATGATTGTTATATGTTAAAGCAATTTCCATATTCATTTGCTCCAAAAAATGCCTGTCAATTAGCTAAAGAATCTGCTCAGTATATATTGAGTCAAACTAATGAAGAAGGTGCAGTTTATGAGGGAATTCAATTATTGAGAAAATCGAATTTATTATAATGTATAAATATTTCATATAGTCAACTATACTCTATAGATTGAGTAAGAAACACATATCACGTTATCTATAGAGTATTTTTGTATACTTAAACTTAACACAAAAGAAATTTATTATAATTCTCAATTTATATGAAGGTACAAGGTAAATATGTATAGAAAAAAGTTTCACAGTTGAGAATCAAGAAATAAAGTAAAGGAGGAATATAGTATGAAGTGTCCTTATTGTAAACAAGATTTAGTAAAGGGACATATCCAGACAAGAGGAGAAGTTCTCAAATGGTTACCCTATGATAGACAGATTTCAAGGTTTGAACTACGTTGGAAAGTTAGAGATGAAGACATTAGATTAGGTGATTATAAATTTTGGCATGGTGGAGATGTTGATGCGTATTGTTGTCCAAACTGCCATAAAATTATTATTGATTATAAATAAGAAGGACTTCTTTTTATGATGACTCTACGGAGCGTTTATTGTTTTTTATAATAATATATTTTATTCTATACAGGAGAGGTGAAGGTATGGATTGTCAGAAAGTTGGAGATTTAATTTATCGATTACGAAAGGAAAAACAGCTTACTCAAAAAGAGTTGGCTAATCAGATTGGAATTAGTGATAAAACTATATCTAAGTGGGAAAGAGGATTAGGCTGTCCTGATGTGTCTTTATTAAAAGATCTTTCAGAAATCTTTCAAATCAATATAGAGAAAATATTAGATGGAAAACTCACTTCTAATATAAGAAAAGGAGGAAATATGAAGAGAATAGAATTTTATGTCTGTCCACTGTGTGGAAATGTATTAACATCATCTAATTATGTAGATATATCTTGTTGTGGAAGACAATTAGATCCTTTAACAATAGTTGATCATCAAATACCATTTCAAATGAAAAACATTGATGGGGAGAGTTTATTGACATTTGATTGTCAAATGTCAAAAGAAGATTACATCAGTTTTGTTGCTTATGTAGAATATGACCGCTATTATTTTATCAAGTTATATCCAGAACAAGCTCCAGAAGTACGTTTGCCAGAATTAAGAAGAGGAAAATTATATTGTTATAGTATAAAGGAAGGGTTCATGCTTTTGAAATAAGTATGAATTCTTCTTTTTTCATATTTTGATAGAATATAGATTTAAAGTAAAAATCTTGTTACTATAGAATTATAAAGGAGTGAGGTAAGCAAATGAAAAAAGCGATTATTTTTGATATGGATGGATTAATGATTGATAGTGAGAGAGTGACTTATAATGAGTATGTTAAAAAATTAAAAATTTTAGGTTATGATGATTTTACAGAGAAAATATATAGGCAATGTTTAGGAAAAAATAAAGAAGGTATATGTCAGGTGTTTTTTAATCAGTATGGAGATGATTTTCCAATGATAGAAGTATGGAATGATGTACATGACTGGATTGATGAAAGTTTAAGAAAATATGTTCCAAAGAAAAAAGGCTTAGATAATTTATTAAAGTATCTAAAAGAAAATAATTATTTGACAATAGTTGCAACTTCAAGTGGTCGTACTCGGGTTAATGAAATTCTAAAAAATGCTCATATTATAGAATATTTTGATGATAGCATTTGTGGAGATGAAGTTTCAAAAGGAAAACCAAATCCAGAGATTTTCTTAACAGCTTGTCAAAAACTTGGTGTTAAACCCGAAGAAGCCTTAGTCTTGGAAGATAGCGAAGCAGGAATTCGAGCAGCTTATGATGGCGAAATTGATGTTATATGCATACCCGATATGAAATATCCTGAACCTGAATTTGCATGTCAAGTTACCAAAATAATGGACTCATTAGAAGATGTTATATATTATTTAGAAGATTTAAAACTTCATTGTGAAGATAAAAAAGGAGGTAAATAATGAGACCAAAGTTACATTTTACAGCTCCTCAGAATTGGATAAATGATCCTAATGGATTAATTTATTTTAGAGGAAAATATCATATTTTCTATCAGCACTTTCCATATACATGTGAATGGGGAACAATGCATTGGGGACATGCAACAAGTAATGACCTGATACATTTTGAACATTTACCAATTGCTTTATATCCTTCAAAATCATTTGATCGTAATGGCTGTTTCTCTGGATCCGCATTGATTCATCAAGATAAGTTATATCTATACTACACATCAATTCAATATGCTCAAGAGAATCCAGATTATATTCATGTACAATATAGTGATGATGACTTGATTGCTTCTCAATCATTAGTGATATCTGATGATGGATATAATTTTGATAATCATTATCAGAAACATCAAGTTATTGATGTTATAAAAGATGAAAAGTTGGGAGATGTCAGACATACAAGAGACCCTAAAGTATGGATTGGAAAGAATGGACATATTTACATGATATTAGGAAGTAAAATTCCTAGTGATAAAGGATATGATGGTGAAGTTCTTTTCTATGAAAGTGAAGATGGACTTCATTTTACATATAAAAATAGGTTTATTGATTCTCAAGTTGGAGACATGTGGGAATGTCCAGATTTATTTGAGTTAGATAATCAGTATTATATGATTTTCTCACCAGAGAATATTGACTTACCGCCACGTCCCAATAGTAATGCAGTGATTATGCCAGTTGACTTTGATGAAGAAACATGTACATTAACACGTCTTGGTCATTATATGTATTTAGATTATGGTTTAGATTTTTATGCACCTCAATCTTTCTTGGATAAAGACAATCAACGAACAATGCTTGCCTGGTTAAGAATGAGAAAACCAATAACAAATGAAAAATGGATAGGTATGTTTACAATGCCTAGGGTCTTAACAAGTTATCATCATCATATTTATCAAAGAGTTCACCCAAACATTCAAAATCAATTTACAAAAGTAACAGAGACTCTTGATTTTCAAGAACCATTTCTTATGAAAACGATACTCAAAGATAATGAAGTAATTAATCTAGGTGGTTTAAAATTATATATTCAAGATGATTGTTTATGCTGTGATCGTACAAATATTTCTATTCAGCAAAATAAAGTCTGTAATATGAATCAAACCCCACAGTTAAATCATCAGTGTCAATTAGATATCTATTATGACCACAATATTTTTGAAATCTTTATTAATGATGGATACTATGTTCTTAGTCAAATTGTCTATAAAATTTTAGAAGAACAAACACAGTACAATAAAGAAATAACAACAATATTACAAATAAGATAATTCAGGACTTTTTAAGTCCTTTTTATAATGCAACCAATAATTGCTTTTATTCAAACTAGAATATGTTGTCGCAACCACTATGATTTTTCTAAAATAGAAGTGTCAATAAATCAGGAGGTATTTTATGAAACAGCAATATATACAAGTTTTTAAAAATAAGAATTTTATGAAATTATTTATTGCAGATATCATTAGTCGTTTTGGGGATTCACTAGATGCGATTGTTATGACAATTATTGTTTATTCAATAACTCAAAGTGCTTCATGGTCAGCACTGATATTTGCAGTCAATAAATTACCAACTATTTTTATACAACCATTAGCAGGGGCTTATATTGAAAAGAAAAATAAAAAAATGATTATGGTTATAAGCGATTTGATAAGAGCTGGATTAGTAGGAATAATAGCCACTCAGCTTATGTTTGCAACATTAACGAGATGGGATTTGTTAATTATTACATTCCTTATTTCTATTGTTGAATCTTTTAGACAACCAACATCTATGCCTGTTATGGCACAGATTTTACAATCAGAAGAAATGGAAGTAGGACTCTCTTTAAGTCAAAGTAGTTCTAAAGTTGTAGAATTCATTGGTTTTGGAGTATCAGGTGTTTTCATAGCAACATTAGGAAATCATATTGTTGTGTATATAGATATGATGACATTTCTATTATCAGCACTTATTATTTTGACTATGAGTATAAAACCAATTTTTAAGGATGTTCAAGAAAAAACATATTTCTTTACAGAATTTAAGGCAGGTATTCGTATTATCTTTCAATATCCAAAAATTAAGATTTTTGTTTTTCTTGCTATATTCTTAAATGCAATTATTACTCCTTTGAGTTCTTTACAAGCCCCCCTTGTTGAAGAAGTTCTTCATTCAACAGCAATCATGCTATCTGTTATTTCTACTGCTTTAACTTTAGGTATGATTGTGGGTTCAGTTATCTATCCAATGGTTAAAGAGAAGATGAATATCAAAATGATTGTTATTTTATCAGCTTATTCGATTACAGTTGCTTATATTGGAAGTTGTTTTTCAGGTATACTTATTCAAAATATCTTTTTGCTCTATATTATGATTGCAACAGTATTCTTTGTGATGGGATTAGGAATCTCTATGATAAATATGTTTGCATTTGTAGAAATGTTAAAAGTTATTCCGCAAGATTATTTAGCAAGAGTCTCATCACTTGTCACGTCATTATGTGTGTGTATGGTTCCAGTTGTATCATTTATTTTAAGTGGATTAGCATATACATTAAGTACTTTTTCAATATTTGTGATTGTTGGTGTTATTAATATTGTTATATTTATTCTATTCTTTCAAAAGAAATTAAATATATTATAAAGTAAGTTATGAAATATTTATGTGAAAGAGATATAAATATAGTATAATGTTTTTATAAAGGGGGTATTGAGATGATTGAAGTGAATCACTTAACAAAAAGGTATGGAGATTTTAAAGCAGTCGATGATGTAAATTTGGTTGCCGAAAGTGGTAAGATAACAATTCTTTTAGGACCAAATGGTGCTGGGAAATCAACGACAATTAAAAGTATAGCTAATTTATTAAAGTTTGAAGGAGATATTCGTATTTGTAGCTATCCAAATGATACTATTGAAGCGAAACGTTGTTTTGGTTATGTTTCTGAGACACCAATTCTTTATGATAATTTAACTGTTGAAGAACATATTGATTTTATTGGTAGTGCATATCAAATTAACGATTATAAAGCAAAGGCTGAGAAATATTTGGAATTATTTAAACTTACTGAAAAAAGAAAGAAAATGGCTAAAGAATTAAGTAAGGGAATGACTCAAAAATTAAGTATGTTGTTAGCATTTATGATTGAACCAACAGCTTTGTTAGTAGATGAACCAATGGTTGGATTAGATCCTGCAAGTATTGAAGATACATTAAAAATATTAAGAGGTTTAGCTGATCAAGGATGTGCTGTTTTGATTAGTACACATATCATTGATATTGTTAGTGATATTTTTGATGAAGCGTATATTATGAATAAAGGGCATATTATTAAACATGTCAAAAAAGATGATCTTCAAGATGAATCATTGAAGGAATATTTCTTTGAATTAACGGATGGTGAATAATATGAAGACGTTATTTTATCTTTGGTATTTAAAAACTAAGGGAACAATTCGTAATTTGATGAAAAAGCCATCTAGTGCGATTTTTACAGTATTTGTTGTGTTGTTATATGGTTTCATATTTGTGAGTTTATTTATGTTTAAAGATAAGAATCCAATGATCATTACCACAGGACTACACACATCTATATTGATTTTAATTGCTTTTTTAGCACTCATGTTATTTTCTACACTCATGTCATCAAAGAAAGCGCTGTTTTATGGAGAAGATGCTTATTTCTTATTTAGTGGACCTTTTACTAGAAAACAAATTATGGCTTATTTAACTTTTCAAACCGTTATTCAAGCCATTATGCTTGGGTTCTTTGCTATGATTTTCTTTGCAGGAACAGGTGGTGCAGGAGGCTCTTTTGATGGAATATTTATTCTATTAATGTTTGTTGGAACAATTCTTACAATTATGACTTTCTTAATACTGACAGATTATATTTATATTTTATCTATTGGCGATAGAAAATATAAAGTATTATCAAAATTAATTCCAGCTATATTTATTATAAGTATATTCATTATTTTAGGATTAACATATATACAAACAGGTCAATTAAAATCAATTATGGTTGATTTTATTCAATCACCACTATTTTATTATGTTCCTATCTTTGGTTGGTTAAAATTAACTCTTGTTTCATATGTTGCTAAAGATATGATTATGTGTCTATTAGGAATAGGTTTGTTATTGTTAGGACTTATTATTGTTTATATTGTTTTTATTAATTATAAAGGTGATTTTTATGAACAGGCGTTAGCTGATTCATTAGATTTATCTAAACGTATGAAATCATTTAAAGCAGGCAATCAAGATGCTATGCGAAATACAAAAGTCAAAACAAATGTTAGTGGTAAGTTTAAACAAGGAGCTTATGCTATCCTATCTAAAAATATTCTGTTAATGAAAAAAACAAATCGTTTATTAACAATTTCTGATATTATGTCAATGGGGTTATATATTGTTATTACTATTTTTAGTGACTTAGGTTATGGCTTCTTTATATATATGCTTGTTATTTATATATTTTCATCACTTCAGCAAAGTGAACTCTATAATGAATTACAAAATTATCATATTTATTTAATTCCTGATAAACCTTTTAAGAAGTTGATAGCTGTCATGATTCCAACATTTATAAAAGTATCATTAATGACAATTATATCTATAATTATTGTTGGGATATACTATCAAGCTGGATTTTCAATGATTATGATGTACATTATTAATATGTTAGGATACATTTGTGTATTTATGTCTTCAAGTGTTCTTTCTATACGTTTCTTAAAAAGTCGTTCTTCTAAAATATTTGAAAACATAATGAGAATGTTGTTAATGATAGTTTGTTCTATACCATCTATTGCGATGACTGTTTACATAGTTATGACTGGAAATGTGAACACAACAACACTCATGATTATGTCATATTCTTCACTGATCATGAACTTTGTTATTTCAGTTATTATTATTTATTTTTGTCAAGACATGATGAATGGTAGAGAATTAAAGAGTGAGTAGGAATTTTGAAGTGCACCCCATAATTTGGGCACAAGTGATATGTACCCTCTTTACTGGCCAAACCAGTAAGGAGGGTTTTTACATGAAATATGATTATGTATTTAAGTTGAATTGTGTTGAGCTATTTAGAAATATATATTTATGTCATTGATAATTATATTGTTTAAGTATAAATAAAAAGAAACTATCAGAAGATAGTTTCAAATATATTTTCATATAATTTCTTAAGCGAATTTCCTCATAATTGTTTCTTGTTAAAAATACTCATACTTAAGAATATATTAATAATAATGATAATGACTGTAAGACCTATTGATGGAATAAAGTCTGTTAATGATACAGATTTTGTCAATAAAGCTAAATTCTGATTTGTCAAATAAATAGGACTATATTGGGCAAGTGTCTCAAATATAGAAATAATCATACTTATCACATAAGCTAGTCCAGCTAAGAGAAGTCCCCCTGCCATATTTTTGGTAAGAATACTACCTAAAATAATAAAGCTAATCATTAACAATCCAAATAACCAAACAAAACTAACAGAAGCAAATAAGCAATATACAGAAGTATCAGTCCAGAACAATAGATTATACAGAAATGTTATAGCAAAACTTAAATAATAACAAAATGTCCAAACTAAACTTATAGTTATAAATTTTGATAAGACAACTGTATGTCTAGGTAATCCTTTAGATAACATGTTGATAAGTGTACCTTTATGAAGTTCATTGGCCACAATTCCACCAAATACAATTAAGAAAATAATTAATCCCATTTGCGGAACATTCTTGAAGAATTGAGTCCATGAATCAAGTACTGTAGGTGTAGGTATATTCATTACTCCTTCTGGCATTACTAATGATACGATTTCTGGCAGATATTTTGCAGAAATAGGATTTAAAAAGCCTAATATAAGAAAAATCATAATGCTGATAAAGAGTTTATAAGTTCTTAAATATTCAATAAATTCTTTTTTAGAAAATGCTATAAAAGATTTCATTTGACAACCTCCATAAAAAGATTTTCAAGAGTTGGTTCCTCAACAATTACTTTTTCTGCTTTGATATGATTTTGATATAAATAATGGAAAACTCTCATTTCTGTAGTATATATATCCTTTGAATGTATTGTAAGGCGATGATGTTCTTCTGGAATGATTTGAAGATCAGAAAAAGTATTCATAAAATCATCAATATGAAGATGGTCATAGAACTGAATAGATAAAGCATTTACTGAATGCTTAGCTTTTACATCTTCTAAAGATCCTTGAAAAACAATTTGACCTTCATTCAATATAGCAATCTCATCACAAACTCTTTCTACATCTGAAAGAATATGAGTTGAAAATATAATCGTTGTTTTATCTTTAACTTTTTGAAGAATATCCAATATATCTTTTCTACCAATTGGATCTAATGCTGAAGTTGGTTCATCACAAATAAGCAATTTAGGATTATTTAATAAAGCTTGAGCAATTCCTAATCTCTGTTTCATTCCTCTTGAGAAACCAGAAATTCGTTTTTTAGCATGTGCAGATAATCCTACTAATTCAATTAATTCTTGACTCTTAGTTAGAATATCATGTTTTGCCATATGAGTGACTTGTCCACATAGTTCTAGATATTCTAAAGGTGTCATAAAGCTATAGAACTCTGGAACATCTGGTAGATAACCAATATATTGATTGGTTTGATTGTTTCCATAGTTTATCTGTTCATTGCAGACAGTAATATTACCACCATCTATCTTCAATAAACCAAGAATGGCTTTCATTGTTGTTGTTTTTCCTGCACCATTTTGTCCAATAAAACCAAAAATAGTATGTTCTTTTACAGAAAAATGAACATCTTTTAAAACAGTTTGTTGTCCAAAACTTTTCTTTAAATGATTAATCTCAAGAATAGCCATTAGTCTTCACCTCTACCAAATATGAAATAAATAACTGGTCCAATAAATTGAATAAATAAAACAACTAAACTCCAAATGATTTTATTTCCAAATTTATAATGAGGATGACGCAATACATGTATAAATGAGAAAATAGCTAATGTTAACTCTATTACAATAACAGGTAATAGTACTGGTAAATATTTTATAATTGTATCCATATTAGTTCTCCTTTAATTTTTTTAATTGATGAAGACAAACTTGAAAACGTTTTTCATCTTTTAATGCTGTAAACATTGGTGAATTTAAAACATCAACAACAGACTCTTTAATTAATTGTGCTCCTCTGGGTGCATTTATTCCTAACATAAGATCATTTAACCAGGGAGTTATATCTGTAAAGAATTCATCACCATGTAAACTTAAAAAGTCGAGATCTGTTTTTAAAAGTAATGATGTATATTTTTCAATCATAAGTAAAGCTTGCTCATTGTTTTGACAGGTTGTATAAAAATGTGCGGCATTCAAATATACAATAGCTGTAATATTAAAGTGCAATTCTTCAATATGAAAAATATCAATGAGTTGAAAAATTCTATCTAATATTTTTTCACAATAGTCTTGTCGAGAAATATTTACATTTAATAATGATATAGAATTTTGAATAGTCATTAAAAGATGTTGATAGACATTTGATTGATAGATTTCATTTGCTTTCTCCAAATTCCCTAGCATTTGAAAAGCAGCTCCAATCATCTCACAATCTTGAGAGATAGGTCTTGCAGTTTCACCAAGAATATCTAATATTTCGTGTGGTTTTTGAATAACAGTGTATATTGTCAATTCTAATGAAACGGCATCTTTTACAAGTGTTGGCAAGTTACATTCAGTTTCAATACGTTTACAAAGTTGTAAACATTCCTCTATAATCTCATCTTTATTCTTAAAAAGAATATAATGATTAAGATAAAGAACGGCCATATAGTATAAGAGTTCAAAACATGAATAGTATTGCTTAATCAATTGTTGACACCGCTGGTATGTTTTGATTGGGTCTTTGGCCATATCTAGAGCAAGTTCGTTATAAAGTGACTTTATTCGCTCTTTTGAGAGTTGGGGAGAATATCCCATGAGTTCATCAACAGATATATTAAATAAAGCTGCCAATTGTGGCAATAGAATAATATCTGGAAATGTAAAATTATTCTCCCATTTAGAGACAGATGATTTTGAAACACCTATATATTCAGCTAATTGATCTTGTGTTAACCCGTTTTTTCTTCTGTAATAGACAATATTTTTACCTAAATTTAATTCATTCATTTTATCACTTCACTTTCTATACTCACATTATATGTTTTTAAAAATAAAATACAATGGATTTACTAGCAACACATTGAAGAAAAGTTTCCATTTAAGAAACTTTTTCAAATATAAAAAATTAAATTAAAGTGTAAATAAGTTTGACTTATAGAATGAGGCATGTTATGATGAGCAAGTAATAAAAGGCTACAAATTATAATTCACAATGGGGATTGTTATTGAGCACTTGATGTACAAATTCCTTCTGTGAATTTTTTATATCAATGCTTCCTTTTGTTAACACAAAAAAGGAGGTATTCAAATGAATACAGGTAAAGTAAAATGGTTTAATTCTGAAAAAGGTTTTGGTTTCATTACAGTTGATGGTGGAAAAGACATCTTTGTACATTTCTCAGCAATCGCTGGTAGTGGATACAAAACATTAGAAGAAGGACAAAACGTTAGTTTTGAAATTACTGAAGGTGACAGAGGTCCTCAAGCATCTAACGTAACAGTATTATAAGAATTGAAAACAAGAGAAATCTTGTTTTTTTATTTTATTATTTAACTTGACTTATTGTCTTATCCATGTTAATGTGAGAGAGTAATAGAAGGTTATAAATTATAATTCACAAAAAAGGATTGTATTTAGCACTTGATGTACAATTTCCGATTTTGTGGTTTTTTTATATCAGAGGCTTCCTTTTGTTAACATAAAAAAAGGAGGTATTCAAATGAATACAGGTAAAGTAAAATGGTTTAATTCTGAAAAAGGTTTTGGTTTCATTACAGTTGATGGTGGTAAGGACATTTTTGTTCATTACACTTCAATTGCTGGACATGGATATAAATCTTTAGAAGAAGGACAAAATGTTAGTTTTGATGTCACTCAAGGTGATAGAGGAGATCAAGCATCTAACGTAACAGTATTATAATTCCAAAAACCCCAAGATATGTTCTTGGGGTTTTTTTGAAAACAATATCACGTCTTGTTTTATCGACATGGTTTTTAGTATGAGTGTAACGAGTTAAAATCACTTTATTAGATATAGTTTCCAAATGTGCAACCATATTGTGCCACATTTAAGGCATCATTTGAATATATGAAAAGTCATTAAGTTTCAAAGTGAGTACACTTGAAAGAAGATATCTGTAATTTTCTTATGCTATTATATTCTTATTATAATAAAAAGACTGTTGTTTAAATACTATGTCAACAGTCAGAGCCATACTTATAAAAAGCATGGCTTTTTATAAGTTATAATTTTTGTTGTATTCCCAAAGGAATATCTTTTTTAGGAAGTTCTCTTTTGATTTGTTCACTTTTATCAATCATTGACTCTTCCTTTTTCTTTTCTTTACTATCTTTCATTTTATCACCATCCTTACTTTATCTTAACCAAAATAAGGATATATTAAACAATATAGAGTCATCATTCATTTTCATTCAATGTATATGAAGTGGAATGCCTTGATATTTCTAATTGTTTTGTTATAGATATTTTAGTATCTAGGTTTTTTTGATAATTATGTAAAAATACGCAAGAATAAAGAGTATTGAGAATAAGTTCAATAGAATACTCAGTTGTAAAATTAGCAATTTTAGAATGTAATTTCTCACGCGTTGAAATAGTTAATACACATTGTGCATATTTTTTAAGGGAGTTATCACCTAAACTCGTTATAACGATGATATAGCACAATCATGAGGAGATGATGAAAAAATAGTATACATTTGATTACCAAAAGTATTTTCTAGACTGACTTTCTTTTGTATACGTAACATTTTAAATTTAAAATTTTGAGCTATACAAAGATTATTTTCAATTGCAAACATATGAATATATTCAGCTTTTATTATAAGTTGTGTTGCTTTTTGTAAGGAGTCATGATGAATAAGATTGAGTGTGTCTTTTGAAGATTCATTCATTAAAGCACTCATAATTCCAGCAACCTCCATAATATTATTGTTCTCTGTAAAAGGAATATTAGAATCTATATCTATAAAATGAGCTTGGATATACTCTAATTCCTTAATATAATCTTCTTTTAATTCGTTGAATCCTTGATAACCGAGTTTCTTGGAAAAACGTACAATTGTTGCACTGGATGTAAATGTTTCTTTAGCGATATTACGTGTAGAAAGATCTCTAAGTTCATATTTATGAGCAATAATATAATCTCCGATATCCTTTTCACTAGAGGTGAGTTGAGCCTCATTTAATCTTTGTTCAAATAACATATATGTCCCTCCTTATATTTATTATATATGAAACACTGCTTCATATAAATGGGTAATTTATGAACCAATTATAAAGCGTTGTAACAACTTTGTGATAAAAGAATGCGATATATTGGGATTTGTAATATATTGTTGTTATTGAAAGGAGGTTATTTATGAAAAATAAATATATGTTAAAAATTTCATTATTATCTGTTTCGTTATTAATGGGAACAGCAGCAGCTATTAATGGTAATATACCTGCATTAGCAGATGCATTTATTAATATTCCATTATCATTAGTAGAGATGATTTCTACTTTGCCATCTCTTTTCTTAATGATTTCTGTGTTGATAAGTACAACAATTGCTAAAAAGATTGGATATAAAAGAACAATAGCTATAGGGATAGCCCTTGTTGCTGTAGCAGGATTTATTCCTGTTGTTGTTAATAACTTTTACATTATATTAGTATCTAGAGCAATTTTTGGTTTTGGTATCGGACTTTTTAATTCTTTAGTGGTTGCATTAGTAAACTATTTTTATGATAATGAACAAAGATCTAAGATGTTTGGTTTCCAAAGTGCTTTTGAAGGTATGGGAGGACTAGCTGTCACATTTATTTCTGGGCAATTACTAAATATAAGTTGGAATGCTTCGTTTCTTGCCTATATGATTGCTTTTCCAATCTTAGTCTTATTTATAACTTTTGTTCCAAAAGTATCAACAGATAAAATCACTGAAAAAAATAAATCTCAGATATTTCAAGAAAGACAAAATACAAAGGAAGATTTTCCTTTAATGGTTTTGGGGTATGTTGGAGCTATATTCTTCATTGCTATTTTCTTTATGTTAAGTGGAATAAAAGTAGCAGGAGTTATGCAGGCAGTTGGTTATGGAGAAACAAGTTCAGGCTCGTTTGTCATTATGATGATTGGTATAGGTGGAATGATAGGTGGGTTTCTATTTTCAAAGGTTTTACGATTCTGTAAAGAATATACAATAACACTAGGGTTAAGTTTACTTACAATAGCGATGTATATCATTGCTATTGCAACAAGTATTTTACCAACTTTATTTGCTGGAATACTCATTGGTATTGCTTTTCGATTTATTTTACCTTACTTTATTGATAAAATTAATAATAGTCAACTTAGTAATCCAGGTTTAGCAACATCTTTATTATTAGTAGGATATAACCTTGGTATAGCGATATCACCATATGGAGCCATATTCTTAGAAACAATTTGTATCTTTAGAGGTCCGAGTGCAATTTTTTATATGAATGCAATTGTTTTTTTAATTATGACTTGCATAAGTTTTTTTGTTATGTTAGTTTTTCATTCTCAAAAATGTGCATGAATACAAAGAAAAATAGACAGGTGTCATGAATAGACATATTAATAAAGAATTATGATTTCCTCTTTATAAGAGGAAATTTTTTGCTTGAAAATGGAAATTTTTGTGTAAGAAAGTATTGTATAATAGATTTGGTTATATTGAGAAAGGATATATAGGTTTTATGGAAAAGAAACGAATTATTAAATTATTAAAAATTTTAAGTCAAAGTCAATGTCCTATAAGTGGACCAGAACTTTGTACGAAGTTAGATATTACTGTAAGGACACTGAGGAATGATATTAAAGAATGCAAAAATGAATTTCTACAACATGGAATACAAATTATTTCTAAACATGCAGTTGGATATACATTACAAGTTATAAATGAAGAAAGTTATTATCATTATTTAGAAGATATGATGAAAGAAGAATCAGAGAATCAGATGCTTATACCTATTTATCCAGAAGAGCGAGTGAATTATTTAATTCGTATGTTTTTAACACAAAATGATTACATTAGGATAGAAGATATATGTGATATGATTTTTGTAAGCCGTTCTACATTAAGTAATGATTTAAAAGAAGTAAGAGAAAAATTAAATTATTTTCATTTAGAATTAGAGACCAAGCCAGCCTATGGCTTGAAAATTACAGGAAGCGAATTTCATAAACGTTCTTGTATATCACAATACTTTTATCATACCAATGGTAATGATGATATGTTTTTATCACAAACGAAATCTAGTCAGCAGCAAGAAGAAATATCAAAAATATTATATGAAACAATGGTTAATCAGAAATTTAAATTGACAGATATTGGATTTCACAACCTAGTTATTCATATCATGATAGCATTATTAAGACTGAAAGAAAAAGAACAACTCACTCACTATAAATATGATGAATCTATTAAGAATACTAAAGAATATGAAATTGCTATTCAATTATGTAGAGAAATTGAACACAGTTTTCATGTAATATTTCCTGATATAGAAATTTATTATATTGCTTTACATCTTTCAGGTAAAAAAGCAGTTCAATATAGTTCTAACTCTCTTTTTATGAATCATGAATATGAAATACTTATGACACAAATTATAAAAGAAATAAAAGATAAATATAATATTGATTTTACTGCTGATATGGATTTACAAACATCTTTATCATTGCATCTCCAACCAATGATGAATAGACTAAAATATGGTATGTATATTCAAAATCCATTATTAGAACAAATTAAAACAGAAAATCCACTAGCATTTGAAATTAGTGTACTCACAGCTAATATTATTGCAAAAAATTATCAGGTAGATGTCAGTGAGAATGAAATTGGTTATATTGCTCTACATTTTGCATTAGCTATTGAAAGATATCAAAAACAAGGCCCTAAGAAAAATATTATTATTATATGTGCAAGTGGGATGGGGAGTTCACAGATTCTTTTATATAAGATTAAACAAAAATTCAAGGAAAACATAAATAGTATCTATGTAACAGAACTATATGAACTCCCTAATATAGATCAAAGTTTATATGATTTTATATTAAGTACAGTCCCTATTCCTTTTCCAACACAAATTCCTGCAATACATGTACAATATTTTTTAGATAACCAAGATATGATCTCTTTAAGTGAGTTCTTTAAAAATCAAAATGAAATGTCATTTGTTGATCAGTATTTTCATGATAATCTTTTCTTTAATGATTTGAAAGGAAAAACAAAAGAAGAATTAATTCATGAAATGTGTACATATATTAAGCAAGTTAAAGATATTCCAAATGGATTTGAAGAAGAAATTTTCAAAAGAGAAAACTATTCTGTAACTGAATTTGGGAATATGATTGCCATGCCACATCCAATGGAACCAATGACCAATGAAACATTTATAACTGTAGGTATTTTAAAAAAACCAATAAAATGGAAACATCAACAAGTGAAGTATATCTTTTTATTAAGTATTCAAAAGAATTCAAAAGATGCATTAGGGTTACTCCATGAAACACTCTCTTCTCTTGTTTATGATAAAAAAGCTATGCAGGAGTTAGAGAAAGATTCGTCATTAACAAATCTTAAAAAGATTCTTAAGAGAATTGCAGAAGAGCAAAAGGAAAATGATATAGATACATTATTTGGTTAATAATTTCCTCTTTTATAAGGGAAATGAGTTCGATTTAAGTATTTTCTAATTTAATTATAATGAAAGTAGGTAGGCGAAAGCAATGAAAAGAATTCTATTATGTTGTGCTGCTGGGATGTCATCAAGCATTCTAGTCAAAAAGATGAGGCTGGCTGCAAAAGAACATGAAATAGATGTTGTAATAGCAGCAGTCAGTGGAAATCAAGTACCACTCTATGTAAGTAAAGTAGACGTCATATTAGTAGCACCAGCATTGGTTTATGAATTTGAAAGAATTAAAAAAATTGCTGCACCCTATAAAGTTCGTGTCTTTTTAATCGGCCGTGAAGACTACGGACAAATGAATGGAGAGATTATTCTTCTAAAACTTTTAAACAAAATCGAACAAATGAAACAGGAGGAAATCAAAATGGGTTCATTTACAAGTATCATTGAATCAAAGTTAATGCCAATAGCAGTCAAACTTGGATCAAATAGATTTTTAACAATCATTCGTAACTCAATGGTTGCATCAATGGCATTATTAATTATTGGAAGTATTGCAACGTTATTGGCTAATATTCCTTATGAACCAGTTGCTCATTTCTTAGCACCAGCCAACAACTTCTTTAATACAATTTCAAGTTGTACAACAGGAGTTATGGGTTTGTTTACAGCGGCATCAATGGGGTTCTATGCATCTGATGAATTAGGTACAAAACCATTCCAAACTGCTGTGACTACAGTTTCTGCATTCTTAATTACTCAGTATGATGCTGAAACAGGATTAAATGTAGCAGGGTTTGGTTCATCTGGATTATTTACTGCACTTGTTGTAGGTTTTACAGTCGTTTATACCTTGCATTTCTTTGAGGAAAAGAATATTGCGATTAAGATGCCTGAAGGTGTTCCACCAGCGGTCTCAGACTCATTCTCTGCATTATTACCTGCAACGGCAATCTTAAGTGTATGGACATTTATTTCAGTTGTCTTAGGATTTGATGTTAATGCACAGGTTCAGACATTAATGTCACCAGTTTCATCATTAATTGCTTCTCCATGGGGATATGGAATTTATCATATGTTATGTGGATTAGTATTCTTTTGTGGTATCAATAGTGCAGTTGTGTGTAATGTTGCTTATCCATTCATTGTTGCTAATGGTGCTGCAAATGAAGCTGCCGTATTAGCTGGAAATGCCCCAATCTTTGCAACAACTTATGGTACTGATACAATGATTTGGGCAGGAGGAACTGGTGCCACTATTGGTTTGGTTTTATTAATGACATTTATTGCGAAGAGTAAGTATTTTAAAACTTTAGGAAGAATGTCTGTTGGTCCTGGTATTTTCAATATTAATGAACCAGTTATTTTTGGTGCACCAATTGCATTTAACCCAATATTCTTTATTCCATTTGTATTCCTACCAGGTTTATTAGCAACGTCTACAGTATTATTGATGGAAGCTGGAATTATTGCAATGCCTACAATTGGTATGGTTCCTTGGACTTTACCACCAGGTTTAATTGGTTTCTTTATGACAGGTGGGGCTATCTCAACAACAGTTTGGTCAATATTAATTGTTGTTATTACAATTGTCGTTTACTATCCATTCTTTAGAGTGGCTGATAAACAACAATATGAAAAGGAATTACAAGAGTCAAAAGAATTAGATAATCAAACGATTTAATATAAAGGAGATGAATATTATGAATAAGTTTCCTAAAGATTTTTTCTGGGGAGGAAGTATCGCTGCTCATCAATGTGAAGGTGCTTGGCAAGAAGGTGGAAAAGGTCCAGGAATAATGGATTACTGTACTGCTGGAAGTTATGAGGTTCCAAGAAGATTTACCAAAGAACATGAAGAAGGCACATTATACCCAACTCATGAAGCCATAGACTTTTATCATAGATATAAAGAAGATATCAAGCTGTTTGCCAAAATGGGATTCACTGCGTTACGTATATCAATTGACTGGTCACGTATTTTTCCTAATGGAGATGATAATCAACCCAATCAAGAAGGATTAGATTATTATAAAGATGTTATCCAAACATTAATTGAATACAATATTGAACCAATTGTTACATTATTCCACTTTGAAATGCCTATTCATTTAGTAAGAAAATATAATTCATGGTTGAATAGAGATTTGATTAATTTCTATTTAAAGTATGTGAAGACAGTTGTTAGAGAATATAAAGGATTAGTAAAATATTGGGTGACTTTTAATGAAATGAATCATATTGATCCCCAAAGTGAAGCATCAGATTTCTTTGTCTATATGCTTGCTGGACTGACTTATGATGAGCTTCCAGGTGATAAGAGGGAATCATTAGCGACTATTGGCTACAATATGACATTAGCAGGAGTAAAGGCTACAAAGTTAATTAGAGAAATTGATAAAAATAATATTGTAGGATGTGTCTTTGGTATTCATCCAATTTACCCCAGAGATTGCAATCCTGTTAATGTTATGAATGCATTTAAGGAAATGGATAGGGACTATTATCAAATAGATGCTATGTGTAATGGAAAATTCCCAACATATAAAATGAAGGAATATGAAGATTTTGGTATTCACTTAGAAATAAATCATGAAGATGCACAAGCATTCGCTGAAGGGAAAATAGATTTTATTGGACTTAATTATTATCAGACGGGTGTATCAAAGACAGGTGAAGGTAATGAAAATGATGAAAAACTATTTGGTGGTGTTCAAAATCCATATTTAAAACAAAGTAAATGGGGTTGGGCTATTGATCCAGTTGGAATGAGATATTTATTAAATTATACTTATCGTAAATATGGCTTACCAATCATGATTACTGAAAATGGACTTGGAGCAGTAGATGAATTTATTGATGGCAGAATCAATGATGACTATCGTATTGATTATTTAAAACAGCATCTTCGTGAAATGAAAAAAGCAATTCTTGAAGATCATATTGAATGTATTGGTTATTTAATGTGGGGTCCTATTGATTTGGTGAGTGCCACAAATGGTGAGATGAAGAAAAGATATGGTTTCATCTATGTGAATAAATATGATGATGGTAGTGGGGATTTATCAAGAATTCCAAAAGATTCATTTTATTGGTATCAAAATATTATTCAAATACAGGGAGAGGAACTGTAAAAGGTTATTTGAAAATCACTTAAAATAAATTTGACGTTATTGAACCACTCTAGGTGGTTCTTTTTTTGTTTATCATATAATAAAGCAAGTTACTTGAATAAATAAAGTTACATGTTATAATATAAGTATAAAGTCATAAAGGAGGATATATATATGAGTTTAATAACAGTAACAAATAATAATTTAGAAGAATTAAAAAACAAAGAAGTCGTCGTTGTAGAATTTTGGGCACCATGGTGTGGATATTGTAAAAGATTAGCACCTGTTTTAAAAACAGTAGCAAAAGATATAGATATTATGCAAGTCAATATTGATGATTTTGAAGAATTGAGTGAGAGTTATAGAGTTGAGACAATTCCAACATTACTTGTTTTAAGAAATGGTATAGCTAGTGAACCTTTAATAGCTCCACAAGCAAAATCATTAATTACTGATTGGTTAAAAGATAATCAAGTCTTATAGAAGAGAGGAATATATAATGAAAACATATGATGTCGTTATTATTGGTGGTGGACCTGCTGGATACAGTGCAGCTTTATATAATGCAAGAAATGCAAGATCGGTTTTGGTTATTGAACAATTATCAGCTGGCGGACAGATGGCTACAACTGGTCAAGTAGACAATTATCCTGGATTTGATAAAGGTATTGATGGGTTTGATTTGGCAGAGAAAATGCAGAATCAGGCAGAAGGTTTTGGAGCAGAAACAATGTATGAAACAGTTACAGAACTGAAATTAGAAGAAAACCCTAAACAAGTTATAACAACAGGTGGTGTTATCTTAGCCAAAAGTGTTGTTATGGCAAGTGGTGCTCATCCAAGAGAACTAGGGATAGAAAATGAATCACAACTTAGAGGAAGAGGTGTTGCTTATTGTGCAACATGTGACGGAATGATGTTTAAAGATAAAGATGTTGTCATTGTTGGTGGAGGAAATAGTGCCATTGCAGATGCATTATATCTATCAAAAATATGTCATCATGTGACTTTGATTCACCGTCGTGATAGTTTACGCGCTTCTCGTGTTTATGAAGAGCAATTAAAAAAGAGTCATATACATTTCGTGTGGAATAGTCAAGTTGTAGAAATCTTGGCAGACAAGCATGTGACAGGTGTTAAAGTACAAAATGTAGTCACAAATGAAATGACCCAAATAGATTGTGATGGACTATTTGTTGCTATTGGAAGAATTCCTGATACAGAGATTGTGAAAGGTCAATTAGAATTAGATAAAAGTGGGTATATTATAGCTGATGAATCAACATGTACAAATATCCCTGGTGTTTTTGCAATCGGTGATGTCAGAACAAAAGCTTTAAGGCAGATTGTTACAGCAGCTAGTGATGGTGCAACATGTTCATATTATATAGAGCAGTATTTATTAGATAAGGAGTGATTTTCGTGAAAATGAAAGAAAAAGTTGTTATCATTACAGGTGGTGGCAAAGGGATTGGAAGAGGTGTTGCTGAAGCTTTTGGTGAAGAAGGTGCTAACCTTGTGATTACTGGTCGCCATCAGGAATCTCTTGATCAAGCAAAACAAGAACTAGAAAATGAATTTGGAATTCAAGTTCTTGCTATTCAAGCTGATGGGGCTGTTGAGAGTGATGTAAAAAAAGTTATTGAGCAAACAGTACAAGCTTTTGGACATATTGATGTTTTGATTAATAATGCAATGGCATCACGCTCAGGTAAATTATTAATTGAACATTCAAAAGAAGATTTTGCTTTATCAGTTGATACAGGCTTATATGCAACATTCTTCTATATGCGAGAAGCTCATCCATACTTAAAAGAAAGTCAAGGAGCGATTATTAATTTTGCTTCTGGTGCTGGATTTTCAGGACGTATTGGACAATCTTCATATGCGGCTGCTAAAGAAGGTATTCGAGGATTAAGCAGAGTTGCAGCAACTGAGTGGGGAGCAGATGGTATTAATGTTAATATCATTTGTCCTTTAGTTGAGACAAAACAAATGTTACAATGGAAGAAGGAACATCCAGACCACTATGAGCAGACAATTAAAGGTATCCCATTGGGTCGTTTTGGTGATGCTAAAAAAGATGTTGGTAGAACTTGTGTATTCTTAGCAAGTGATGATGCAAGTTTTATTAGCGGTGAGACAATTGTTTTACAAGGAGGTAGTGGTCTTAGAGCATAATAAAGAAAGAACATATGATATGTTAGAGGTAGATATTTATGATTCAAGAGTTAATGAAGTTTTATAGTGAACGTTCTGATTTTCTTCTCCCTTTAATATTAGAACATTTACAAATATCAATTATTGCTATTATTATAGCAACAATGATTGGTATTGCTTTAGGTATATTTATAGCAGAAAACAAGAAAACGTCTCCGATTGTATTAGGGATTGTGAGTTTTTTATACACAATCCCTTCTATCTCTATGTTAGGTTTTTTAATACCAGTAACTGGAATTGGAAATAAGAGTGCAATTATAGCTTTGAGTCTATATGCTTTGTTACCCATTATCAGAAACACATATACAGGTATTCAAGGTGTTGATAAAGATATATTAGAAGCCGCAAAAGGAATGGGAAGTACTAGAAAACAGATTCTTTTTCAAATTAAACTCCCTTTAGCTTTTCCTGTTATATTATCTGGTTTTAAAAATATGACTGTGATGACAATTGCCTTAGCAGGTATTGCTTCTTTTATTGGAGCTGGTGGTTTAGGGGTTGCTATTTATCGTGGTATTACAACAAATAATATAACAATGACTTTAGCTGGCAGTTTAACTGTGGCTATTTTAGCGTTTTTAGCAGACTTCTTAATTGCCTTGTTTGAACGTTATATTCAAAATCGTCGTCACAGTAAGAAGAAAAAACAAAAAGTCGTCATTGTAGTATTGAGTGCTATGATTGTTTTTGCAGCAAGTTTGTTTTATGTACCCCATAAAGATAAAACAATCCATATTGCTACAAAACCTATGACTGAGGAATTTGTCATTGGTGAAATGCTGAAAATGCTGATTGAACAAAGAACAGATATTGATGTAGAACTTACAAAAGGTGTTGGAGGAGGGACAAGTAATATTCATCCTGCTATGTTAAGTGGTGAATTTGATATTTATCCTGAATATACTGGAACAGCATGGAATTTTGTGCTTAAAGAAACAGCTTTTCCGGATGAAGAAACATTGTATAAACAGTTGGTAGAAAAGTATCAAGTTCAATATCAATTAGATTGGGTTGGATTATATGGTTTTAATAATACATATGGTTTAGCAGTCACAAAAGAATTGGCTAATCGTTATAACTTAAAATCGTATTCAGATTTAGCAGCTATTTCAAGTCAATTGATATTTGGTAGTGAGTATGATTTCTATGAGCGTGATGATGGCTATAAAGCTATGAGTGAAGCTAATGACTTCCATTTTAAAAAGACAGTAGATTTAGATATTGGATTAAAATATGATGCTTTACGTAAAAATCAAGTTGATGTTATTATTGCCTTTACAACAGATGGGCAATTAAGTGATTCAGAAATTGTTTTATTAGAAGATGATCAGCATTATTTTGAAACATATTATGCTGGAAGCGTTGTGAGACAAACTGTTTTAGAAGAATATCCTGAATTAAAATCAGTTCTTATGTTAATGGATGGATTGATTAGTGAAAAAGAAATGGCAACAATGAATTATCAAGTAGAACAAGAAAAGAAAAATGATAAGGATGTTGCAAAAGCATTCCTTCAAAGCAAAGGATTATGGGAGGAGTCAAAAGATGAGTAGTATACGTTTGGAACATATTGATAAAGCATATGATGATAATCAAATTTTAAAAGATTTCTCAGTTGAGATTGACTCCCATGAAATGATTAGTGTTATTGGAGGAAGTGGTAGTGGAAAAACGACAATGTTAAAGCTCATTAATGGTTTGTTACTGCCTGATCAGGGACACGTTTATATTGATGGTATTGATATTCAAACAATCAATCAAAATGAATTAAGAAGACATATTGGTTATGTTATTCAAAATATAGGACTTTTCCCACATATGAACATTGAAGACAATATTTCTTATGTATTAAGACTTCAAAAAACAGATCCTCAAATGATTAAAGAAAGAGTTCATGAACTGATAGTTATGATGGATTTGGATCAAGATATCTTAAAAAGGTATCCTGATGAACTAAGTGGTGGACAAAAACAACGTATTGGTATTGCAAGAGCTTTAGCAGCTAATCCTCAGATTATTCTGATGGATGAAGCTTTTGGAGCTGTTGATGAAATTACCAGACATGGCTTACAAGATGAACTTTTACGTATTCATCAAAAAGTTCCATTTACACTTGTTTTTGTTACTCATAACATACAGGAAGCTCTTCGCTTAGGAGATCGTGTTATGATTATGAAAGATGGTCATATTGAGCAATTTGATACAAGCCAAAATATTTTAGATCATCCTCAAACTGACTTTGTCAAACAATTATTATCATATTTATAGAAACAAAGGTCCAATAGCCTTTGTTTTTTCTGTTATTTAACCTTATATTCTTTAATTATTATTTTTTCTACTGAATATCTTGGTTGGATATTCAATATATAGTATAATAAGTATAGATATGAATGCTTTACAATCATAAAATGAGGTAGAAAATCTCTAATGAGTAAGAGGATATTGGAAGAGGAGTATATGGCGCCATGCTGATGGCTGACTCTTTATGTGATTAGAGATTATTTCTAACCCAATATTAATCTATGCAAACTTTAAAAATATGTGAGTCATAATAAGAGGGTGAAAAAATGAAGAAACTTATTTATGGAATAGGATTTGCAATAGCTATTATCATTATAGCTATTTATATGATGATACGAATACCAAAAAACACTGAGATGAACTGGTATTCATCAGTTAAAAACTTTCAATCAAGTCTAGGAGATGACTTTTATGATTTCTATCATCCTAAGTCATATTTTGATAGTTCTGTGCTAAAGAAAACATTATCTGAGATTGATAATATAAGATTTTATGGTACATTTAAGGGTCAAGATCATTCATATTATTTTTGGTTTGATGAGAATAATGATCAATTTGGAACTCTTAAAGTGAAGTATACTGTTTCTAAGAATCATAAAGGTTATACACACCCACAAAGAAGTGATTATCAATTAATAGATAAAGAGTCAGGAATTTATTATACTACTCAAGGAGAATCAGATATAGAACTTTTACATCGTTATAATTCTAAACACTTTATAGAAGTTGCTATTGATTTTGAAAATAAGCAAAATAATGATATGAAATCCTTAAAAGATATTGCACTTGATATGATGAAAGATAGTATTCAATTAAATAAAAATAATGAACATATTGATTAAGTTTTGCATATATTTTAATAACTTCTTTTCTATAATGAGTGATAAATAATAAATTAATAAAATATTTTTTTATTGACAATTTGTTTTATCTCATTTATAGTAGTAAAAAATAAACCATTGATGTGGAGATAAAAATAGATCGTGCACTACTAGAGAGCTTGGATGGTGGAAACAAGCAGAACGCAGCCTATTAAATGGACCACTGAGGGCAAAATGAAAAGCAAATGCTGAGTATCTTTTGACGTAAAGACTTACGTTAGTAGTCAGGAATGTGATAGCATTCTATATAAAGAGTATGCTTTTTTAGCATAAAACAAGGTGGTACCGCGGGTTTATATATTGTCCGTCCTTGACAGAATTTTTCTGTCGGGACGGATTTTTTGTTTTATAAGGAGGAAGAAAATGAGTTATTCAATATTATCAGAAATTCAAAGTTATCTTGAAAAAGGTGATTATGATATCGTACCAATCTACAAAAAGTTTCCTGCAAAGGATTTAACGCCAATGAATATTCTTAAAGAACTCAAGGGAAACAATCAAGAATGTTATTTATTAGAAAGTGCTGATCATCAAAAACGTTGGAGTCGATATTCTTTCTTAGGCTATAACCCAGTTATGTCAATAGCTTGTTATGATCATCAAATCATTGTTGGTCAGGAAAAATATAGAGTTGATCACCCACATGATTATCTCCGAAATCTTTTATCCCATTATAAAACTCCATTTATCCCATCATTGCCACCTTTTACAGGGGGACTGGTTGGCTTCTTTGGGTATGAGTATTTTCATTATAATGAGCCGACATTAAAGAGGGATAAAGATGATAATGAAAAGATTCCTGATATGTATTTAATGTTATTTGATACAGTCATTTGTTTTGATCATCAGGAACATATGATTCAATTGGTCACTCATGTTCCCATTCAGAATCTAGAAGTTGAATATCAAAAAGGAATGCAAAAACTTGAAGAACTTCATTGTATGATTCAACAAAATCAAAAATCATTGATTCCAGCACTACAAATAAAAGAACCATGTCTATCCTTATTTTCAAAAGAGAAATACTGTGAAATCGTTGAACAAGCAAAAAAGCATATTTATGAAGGTGATATCTTTCAAATTGTTCTTTCTAATCGATGGGAGATTGAAGCAAAAGGAAGTCTCATTCAAATCTATGAGAACTTGAGAGAAACAAATCCATCACCCTATATGTTTTATCTTTCTACTGAGGATTTAGAGATAGTTGGTGCTTCTCCAGAAACATTAGTAAAATTAGACGATAACAAATTATATACGTATCCACTAGCAGGTACAAGACCTAGAGGTAAAACGATAGAGGAAGATAAACAAAATGAAACAGATCTATTAAATGACCAAAAAGAGTTGGCAGAACACAATATGCTTGTTGATTTAGGAAGAAATGATATAGGGAAAATCAGTCAGTTTAAGAGTGTTCGAGTTGAAGAGTATCTGAGTATTCTCAAATATTCTCATGTTATGCATATTGGTTCGACAGTGAGTGGTAAAATTTTACCAGATAAAGATGCAATAGATGCGATCGATGCATTATTACCAGCTGGAACTTTATCAGGAGCACCAAAAATCAAAGCCAGTTCTCTGATTTATGAATTAGAAGGCCATAAACGCTACCTCTATGGTGGGGCTATAGGATATATCGGCTTTTCTGGGCAAATGGATACATGTATTGCCATTAGATTTGCTTATAAAACGAAAAACAAAGTATATGTAAGCAGTGGAGCAGGCATTGTTGCTGATAGCCAGCCAGAGAAAGAATTCCAAGAGTGCTGTCAAAAAGCAGCAGCTATTATGGATGCTTTAAAGTGTTCTCAAGGAGGGAAATTATGATTTTACTGATTGATAATTATGATAGTTTTTCTTATAACCTATATCAGCTTATAGGAACTATTGAGTCAGATATTCAAGTTGTTAGAAATGATGAATTATCTCTAGAAGATATTCATAAATTGAATCCTCAAGCTATTGTGCTTTCACCAGGTCCAGGACATCCACATGAAGCAGGTATTATAGAAAGTGTTATTAAACAATTTTATCGTTCTGTACCAATATTAGGAATTTGTTTAGGTCATCAGGCAATTTGTGAAGTCTTCCAAAGTGAGATTACCTATGCAAAAGAATTAATGCATGGGAAAACATCACTCATTTATTTACAAGATGATGTTCTATTTCAGGGCTTAGAGAAATCCATTCAAGTCGCAAGATATCACTCTTTAATAGTCAAGAATATATCAAAAGATTTGAAAGTTATAGCGAAAACAAGTCAAGGTGAGATTATGGCAGTGAAGCATAATCTTTATCCTGTTTATGGATTGCAGTTTCATCCAGAATCTATTTTAACAAATGATGGATTAAGAATTATACAAAATTTTATAGGGGGAATGAAAAAATGATTAAAGAAGCGATTCAGTTATTAGCACAAGGAAATAATTTATCAAAACAACAGGCATATGAATGCATGAATGAAATTATGGCAGGTGAGGCATCACAGATACAAATGGCAAGTTATTTAACAGCACTAAGTTTAAAAGGTGAAACAATTGATGAAATCACAGGAAGTGCAGGAGGAATGCGTGAACATTGTATTAAAATATTAAACGATGAAGATGTATTAGAGATTGTTGGAACAGGTGGAGACCATTCAAATTCATTTAATATTTCTACAACGTCTTCACTTGTTATTGCAGCAAGTGGTATCAAAGTTGCAAAACATGGTAATCGGGCAGCAAGTTCAAAGTGTGGTGCAGCAGATGTATTAGAAGCATTGGGAGTAAAAATTGATATATCACCAAAACAGAGCGCAGATCTTTTGAAACAAATAGATATATGTTTTCTCTTTGCTCAAAACTATCATATTGCAATGAAATATGTTGCCCCTGTCAGAAAAGAATTGGGAATCAGAACAGTTTTTAATATTCTCGGGCCATTAACGAATCCAGCAGGAGCATCAATGCAAATCATGGGAGTCTATGATGAGACATTAGTTGAACCCCTCGCAAGAGTGCTTAATAATTTAGGAGTCAAACGTGCAATGGTTGTTTATGGAGAAGATGGCTTAGATGAGATTTCTTTATCTTCTTCAACACAAATCTGTGAGATTCATGATGGACACTATACATGTTATAAAATAACACCTGAACAATTTGGGTTTGAGCGTTGTTTAAAAGAAGAACTGGTAGGAGGGACTCCACAAGAAAATGCAAAAATCACATTAGATATATTAAAAGGACAAAAAGGTCCTAAACGAGATGCTGTTTTAATGAATGCAGGAGCAGCAATTTATATAGGCGGTAAGGCCCAGGACCTACAGGAAGGGATTGCAATAGCAAGACAAATGATTGATGAGGGGAAAGCTTTGAAGAAATTAGAGGATTTTATTCAAGCTTCACAGGTAGAAGTATGATTCTTGAGCAGATAGTCGAAAAAACGAAAATAAGATTACAAAGACAAAAGGAATTGCTTTCACTTGATATTTTAAAACAACAAGTCGAGGCTTTGGAAGTGACTCAACAATATTTATTTTATAAAGCACTACAAAGCAAAGATATGTCATTTATTCTAGAAGTGAAGAAGGCTTCGCCTTCTAAGGGATTAATCGCAAAAGAGTTTGACTATATAGAGATTGCTAAAGAGTATGAAAGAATTGGAGCAAGTGCTATTTCAGTATTAACTGAACCAACTTTCTTTCAAGGAGATAACCAATATTTAAAAGAAATTAAAGAATATGTTCATATTCCAGTTCTTCGTAAAGATTTTATTATTGATGAATATATGATTTATGAAGCAAAACAAATTGGAGCAGATGCTATTTTATTAATCTGTGCAATTCTTAATGATGAACAATTAAATTCCTATATTCAATTAGCAGAAGTCTTAGGGTTAAGTGTTCTTGTCGAGACACACAATAAACATGAGATAGAAAGAGCTATCAAAGCAAACGCCAAAATCATTGGTGTTAATAACCGCAATCTTAAAGATTTTACAGTTGATTTTCATAACAGTATAGAACTGCGAAGACATGTTCCTGAACATATCCTCTTTGTATCAGAAAGTGGTATTCATACACATGAGGATATAAAACTCTTAAAACAAAATCATGTGGATGCAGTTTTGATTGGCGAGGCTATTATGAAAGCTGAAAATAAAGAAATTGCATTTCAGCAATTAAGAGGTCAATATGAAAATTAAAATATGTGGTCTTTTTAGAAATGAAGATATTGATGCAGTCAATGAGGCTATGCCTGATTATATTGGATTTGTTTTTGCTAAAAGTCGTCGTCAAGTCACGAAAGCAGAAGCAATGAATTTAAGTCAAAGACTTCATCCTAAAATTAAAAAAGTAGGAGTTTTTGTAGATAGTGATATTCATGATATTGTAATGCTTGTACAGGAAAATATTATAGATATGGTTCAACTTCATGGACATGAGGATCAAAGTTATATCTCGAATCTTAGAAAAAATATAAATATACCTATTATAAAAGCAGTCAATGTTGATAATTTTAACTTATACACAGATATTGATTATTATCTCTTTGATTCAATAATTGCAGGAAGTGGACAATGTTTTGATTGGAGAAAGATTCCTCAAATGAAATTACCTTTCTTTTTAGCAGGTGGAATTGATTTGAATAATATTGATGATGCATTAAAGGTAGATTGTTTAGGATTGGATATAAGTAGTGGTGTAGAAACGAATGGATATAAAGATAAAGAAAAAATAAAAAGAATAGTGAGGAAAGTGAAATATGGAAACAGGTAGATATGGAATACATGGTGGACAATATATTCCAGAAACACTTATGAATGAGATTCATAAAGTAGAAGAAGCATATGAATTTTATAAAAATGATAAAGCCTTTCAAGAAGAATTAACTTTTTTGTTAAATGAATATGCAGGAAGACCTTCTTTATTATATTATGCTCAAAAAATGACAGTTGATTTAGATGGCGCAAAAGTCTATTTAAAACGTGAAGATTTAAATCATACAGGTTCACATAAAATTAATAATGTATTAGGGCAAGTATTGATGGCGAAGAAGATGGGAAAAACAAGAGTTATTGCTGAAACAGGTGCTGGACAACATGGGGTTGCGACTGCGACCGCTGCAGCGTTGCTTGGTTTGGAATGTGATATCTTTATGGGAAAAGAGGATACAGATAGGCAATCACTTAATGTCTATCGTATGGAGTTATTAGGAGCAAGGGTGCATAGTGTAACAACAGGAACAATGACATTAAAAGATGCAGTGAATGAGGCTATGCGTGAATGGACAAAGCGAGTCGATGATACACTTTATGTTTTAGGGTCTGTCATGGGACCACACCCTTTTCCAATGATAGTTCGAGACTTCCAAAGTGTTATTTCTCAGGAGGCTAAGGCTCAAATATTAGAGAAAGAAGGAAAATTACCAACTGTTGTTATGGCATGTGTTGGTGGAGGAAGCAATGCTATGGGAATGTTTGCTCATTTTATTGATGAGCCAGATGTACAATTGATTGGTTGTGAAGCGGCTGGTAAAGGCGTTGATACAGCATTAACTGCAGCAACTATAAATACTGGAACATTAGGGGTGTTTCATGGTATGAAATCATACTTTTGCCAAGATGAATATGGTCAAATTGCTCCAGTTTACTCAATATCTGCAGGATTGGATTATCCAGGTATAGGACCAGAACATGCTCATTTACATGACATCCATCGTGCTCAATATGTACCTGTAACTGATGATGAAGCCGTTGAAGCCTTTGAATATCTAGCAAAGACAGAAGGAATTATTTGTGCAATTGAGAGTGCTCATGCAGTTGCATATGCAAGGAAAATTGTCCCAACTCTTGCAAAGGATGATATAGTTATGATTTGTTTGTCAGGTAGAGGAGATAAAGATGTTGCTGCCATAGCAAAGTATAGGGGGATTGAGATCAATGAATAGAATAAAAAATGCATTTCAGGATCAAAAAGCATTTATTGCTTTTTTAACAGCTGGGGATCCAACTCAGGAAAAAACAGTGGAGTATATTTTAGAAATGGAAAAAGCTGGAGCTTCACTGATTGAAATTGGAATACCTTTTAGTGATCCCGTAGCTGAAGGTCCAGTCATTCAAGCGGCAAATATTCGTTCTTTAAAGAATAAAATGACAACGCACCAAGTATTTGATATTGTTATAAATGTCCGTCAATATTCACAAATTCCCATTTGTCTCATGACATATTTAAATCCTGTCTTTCACTATCAATATGATAAGTTCTTTCAAAAGTGTCAAGAAGTAGGAGTAGATGGTATCATTATTCCTGACTGTCCTTATGAAGAGTGCCAAGAAGTTAAAAAGGTTGCAAAAGTATATGGTATTACAGTCATTTCCATGATTGGTCCAACATCTCAAGATAGAATTAAAATGATTGCTAAAGAAGCAGAAGGATTCATTTATTTAGTTTCATCAATGGGAGTCACTGGTGTACGTCAAGATATTCATACAGATGTATCAAAGATTGTTCATGATATTAAAGCTGTTACTGATATCCCTGTTGCTATTGGATTTGGCATTCACAGTCCTGATCAAGCTCAGGAAATGAGAAAATATGCTGATGGTGTCATTGTTGGAAGTGCTATAGTGAAAATCATTGCTCAGTATGGTGAACATGCTCATAATGCGTTATATGAATATGTAAAAAGTATGCTTATTTAAAATAAAAAAGGATTCACTCCAGTATATAGGAATAAATCTTTTTTTTGATGATAAAGTTTGTATCATAACAGTTTTTGTATTTATGTCTTCATAATCACATTGCTGTGAGATGTATAGTCATGTATAAATTTGTTTGTGAGAAGATATATAAATACAGATATTAAAGATGTAATTATAGATATTTTATATAATATAGCAACGATGTCTGCATTAAAATGACATTCCATAAATTGAAGAATAACAAATGTAGGATAAAAGAGAAAGCCTTCTCCTAATAGCATTGTTATAAATTTAAGTGAAAAAGGAATATATTGATACTTTTTTTGATGTTTATAAAGAACTTCTAAATGACAAACTTTCTTACCAGGTGTTTGGCCATTGTTATAAATTGGGATAATTGCATAATATATAAAATAAACAAATAAACATATACTTATAATCATAATTCCTTGATAAAAAGAGATTTGATAAAAGTCAATTCTTGTTGTTTTGGTTTGAGTTATCATTGAATAATAAAGTAAAGTTATAAAACTATATATAAGTGAAGAAATAAACCAGTCTATAAGATAAGCAGTTAATCTTTTCGCTTTATACTTCATTTGATTCTTCCAAAATATATTTCTTATCTAATGATTTAATAAATGGATAATATATCAATCCTGAAACTATCAAAACAACAACTTGTAAAACACCACCACGCCAGTCATTACACATTAACCAGCCAGATATAGGGGCAGGTGTTGTCCAAGGAATTGTGACACCAGTTGGATAAGGAACGAGACCAGCATACATTGAAAGATAGGCAATAAGAACAGAGCATGTTGGGGCAAGAACAAATGGAACTAACATCATTGGATTTAAAACAATTGGCATCCCAAATATAACGGGTTCATTAACATTAAATAATCCTGGTAGAATAGATAATTTTCCAATTTGTTTTATACGCTTTGATTTACATTTGTAAGCCATAATAATTGTTAAAGGTAATGTAATACCAGAACCAGTTAAAAAGACAAAGAAATTAATAAAGTCCATTGTAACTATATAGGGTCTTGCTGCTGTCACAGCAGTTTGATAAATAGCTAGATTTTCTGCTCGCGTTGCATACCAAATTGGGTCCATAAAAGAATCAACTACAGATGAACCATGAATTCCAAAGAACCATATAAATGAATTCAAGAAAGAAGCAAACAATGTTCCAACTAATGATGTTGTTATACTAGCCAGTGGCATCTGTAGAACTTGAATAATAAAGTTTGTCACTGTATCATAAGGTGTTAATGAAACAACAAGACGAATAATTAAGAAAATAGGTAAAACAACAGCAGCTGGTATCAAAGCATTAAATGATCTTGAAACAAAACTTGGAACACTTTCAGGCATTTTAATAATCCAATTTTTATGAACAGTATAACTATAAATTGAAGTTGCGATTAAAGCTGTTATCATAGCTGTAAACAAGCCTTGAGCTTCAAAATTAGAAACAGCAAAACCGCCATCTTCCATCTGGGCTAATAAGATAAAGTAAGCAGATACTGAGATACCTACAGCAGATAGAGGTTCAACTTTATTTTTAAGAGCTAAGCTATTAGCAATTCCAATAATAGATAACAATGATACCAATCCAGTTGTTGCAGGAACCATAATATCCCAACACCATTGACTCCAAATATCTCCTAGTAAAGATGTCATTGTTTCTTGAAAAATAGGTAATGGAAAATCTCCTATAATAATACAAACAGATCCAACGATTAATATCGGCATAGAAAACATCAAACCATCTTGTAAAGCAGCTAAATATTTATTATTAGATAATTTGTTAGATATAGGCATTAATGTTTTATCTAACAAATGTGTTAATTTATCCATAAATTCACCTCCTATTTCAATTTAGGAAAATAGTCTTTATTCACAGAAATATAATCATCTAAAATCTTTCTTGCTAAATCTGTATCAACAACAGTTCTATTGACAACTAAAGCTTGTAAAGCTTTTTGATAAGAGCCTTCTAAAGTTGCATCAACCGTTAATTTTTCATATGCATACTGTCCTTCTAGAAGGCCTTTTTCAAAAGTTGGGACATCGCCAACATGGAAAGGCTCAGCACCATGATTTCCAACTTGGCAAGCAACTTCTAGCATCATACCATCATCCAAATTATTGACAATTCCATTGTTTTTTACCATTAATAAAAATGTATCTTTGCGATTATAAGCAATACTCATAGCAAGTTCAACAATATATGTCGCATGAGCATCATTATGAGCAACTGTAGCTTGTTCAATACCATCATGAGATTCTTGAGCATATTTTTTATCTAAATCATATTGTGTTCCTCTTATTGCATGTAAGTCTATAATACTTTGACAGTATTCTTTCACTCGTTTTTCTCTACCATCTATAACTTCATTGGCTCGTGTATAATTGGGATCTATATGATTGACCATTGTATTTGGGTAGAGATAATATTGTAAGTATGTATTGGGTAATGAGTATGGGTAGTCTTGTACCATCTTCTCTAGGTGTTTAAATGTAAAGTTCCAATAATCATCATTTTTATCAGTATAATGTAATTCATCATCACAATGACCATTCTTTAATTTATCTAACAGAACTGGTAGAACATCTTTTCCAGTTTCTTTATTATATAAATGGGTAAACCAACCAAAATGATTTAATCCAAAATATCTGGGTTCAACATCAGTACGTTTTAAACCTGCTAAAGGTGCAAAGATATCCATAATAGAAATAGGCATATCACAAATATTAAGAATTCGATAATCATCTGGAAATATTCTCTTTGTAGCTTCAGCAACAATAGCAGCAGGGTTTGAATAATTTAAAATCCAAGCATCCTTTGAGTATTGTCGAATATCATGAATCAATTCAATCATTCCTAAAACACTTCTTACACCATAAGCAAATCCTCCTGGTCCACATGTTTCTTGACCAATGACACCATATTTTAATGGGATTTTTTCATCTAGTTCTCTCATTTCTAATCCACCTTGCCTAATCTGTACTAAAGCAAAGTCAATATCAGTAAAAGCAGTTTCTTTATCACATGTAAAAACATATTCATCTAACTCTGAGTAATATTCTTGAAAAAGAATGGAACCAAATTCACCTATAGGTTTCTGTCTTTTTTCATCAATATCATATAAGACTATCTTACGTAAAGGAAATTCTTTCTTTACAAGACATAACATTTCCATCATATCAGGAGTATAAGTACTTCCACCTCCAACAATACAAATAGAAAATCTCTTACTATTCATTTTTTTCTCCTCCATTTTCTCTCAAAAATTGGCCTCTCTTTGATAGTTTCATTGTAGCAAACAAAAAACTGGCTGACAATGCAACCAGTTGATTAAAAAATATGTTAAGTATGAAAAAAACATGTTAAGATGATTCTTTTTTTAGGACCTCCGTTAATATATTTTCTATAACAAAAATAGCAGTACCTACATAATAATCAGGAGTTTCAAAAAATTTATTTTGTTGAAACTGTAACTGAATATGGTAATCAGAAAGCTTAGCTATTGTAGATTTTTGTGTTGCTGTCATAGCATATATTTTATGTCCCATCTTCTTTGATAAATTAATAATTTGGATAATATCCTCTGTTTCTCCACTCTTTGAAAAAATAATAACAACAGAAGGTTTGCTTCGAGCATTTATACAATCAATAGGAGCACCTTCATATGCAAAGATATCGAATTCTGCTAATCTTTTAAGAAAATATCCTGTAATCATACCTGAAAAACCTATTCCTACAAGATATATTTTTTGATCTCTATATGTATGAATATCATTAATGAGTTGTTGCATAGTATCCATATCTTCTTTATGAATAAACTCCTCTAATGAGTGATTGTTATGGATAGAAACCTGTTTATGAATATTATCATTAAGTATATATATCATCTGGCTATAACCAATAAAGCCTAATTTTTTAGCAAGATTTATAATTGTTGTTGTGGAAACAAAAGTTTTACTTGCTAATTCTCTAATAGAAATACGTTCATTTCCTATTGCTAATTCATTCATAATTGTTTCTACAATATTTAATTCTGTATCATTCAAAACATATCGCTTGGCTATATCTCTTAAATTCATAAAATCACTCCTTGTGATATATTGTAAGCGACATTGTTTTTCTTGTAAACACAAAGGTATATATTTAACACAAGAATTAAAATTTTTCTAACTCACACGGAAAAGTAGATAAAGTATAGTCACTTCATGATATCCTTATAAAGGATTTTTCTTTATACAATCTTAATGTCATTATCTTTTTTATTAACACCATCTTAAAATCACTTCGCATATACTATGGATATCAAAAGAAAAAGGGGGAAAAGATGATGACAATCATGATTTCAATTATTGGTTTGATTGCTATGATTTTATTATTTTACTATGTGTATATCCTTATGAAGGGAGATCAACAAAAATGAAGTCAACTCTTATACAGTATGTCCTATATTTCATTGCTCTTATTATCTTAGCTATTCCAGTAGGAGCGTATATTAAAAAAGTCATGAATGGAGAAAAAACATTTTTATCTCGAATGTTAGTTCCTTGTGAAAAAGCAGTTTATAAGATCATGCATATTGACTCACAAGAGGAAATGACTTGGAAGAAATATACAGTCAGTGTGTTAGTATTTTCACTTATTGGTTTTGTTTTCTTATTCTTATTACAATTGTTACAGGGTTATTTGATGGGAAACCCACAAGGATTATCAGGTGTAAAGTGGGATTTATCATTAAATACAGCAGCCAGCTTTATTACCAATACAAATTGGCAAGCTTACAGTGGTGAGTCAACACTTAGCTATTTGACTCAGGCATTGGGACTTACAGTTCAAAATTTCGTTTCAGCAGCGACAGGAATTGCTGTGTTATTTGCACTGATTCGAGGGTTTATGAAAGTGGAGGCTAAAGGATTAGGAAGTTTTTGGGTCGATATAACAAGAACGATTATCCACGTTTTGATTCCATTGAACTTGGTTATCTCTGTTTTATTAGTTGCTGGTGGGGTTATTCAAAATCTTGAACCTGCACAGACTGTATCATTGGTAGAACCGATTGCAGTGAATGTTGATGGTGAAATTATAGAAAATGCGCAAATAGATATTGCATCAAAAACAGTAACAGTCAATGGACAAATGGTTCCACAAGCTAAAATAATCACTGAACAATTTGTACCTATGGGACCAGCTGCTAGTCAAGTTGCGATTAAGCAAACGGGAACAAATGGTGGTGGATATATGGGTGTGAATTCAGCTCATCCATTAGAAAATCCCAACGCATATACGAACTTTATTGAAATGACATCTATATTATTAATTCCAGCAGCTTTATGTTTTGCATTTGGTTCAATGATTAAAAATAAAAAACAAGGAATGGCAATCTTTTCAGCTATGGCTATTTGCCTTGTTCTAGCAATGGGCTCTATAGCAGTAAGTGAGCAATATGCAACACCACAGTTGGCTCAAAATGGCAATGTTGATATTGGTATGGTAGAACAGTCAGGTGGAAATATGGAAGGAAAAGAGTCACGTTTTGGAATTGCCACTTCAGCAACTTGGGCAGCTTATACAACAGCCGCTTCCAATGGATCTGTGAATTCTATGCATGATAGTTATACACCTATAGGTGGAATGGTGACAATGCTATTGATGCAACTGGGTGAGGTCGTGTTTGGCGGTGTTGGTTGTGGTTTATATGGCATGTTGGCATTTGCAATACTGACTGTCTTTATTGCCGGATTAATGGTTGGACGAACTCCAGAATTCTTAGGTAAAAAAATTGAGCCATATGAAATGAAATGGGCAGTTGTTGTCTGTCTTGCAACACCAGTTGCCATATTGGTTGGGAGTGGTATAGCGGCTGCTTTACCAAGTACTGTTGATAGTCTCAACAATACTGGAGCTCATGGATTATCAGAAGTTCTTTATACGTATTCATCATGTGGTGGAAACAATGGTTCAGCTTTTGCAGGATTCAATGCGAATACAGTCTTCTTTAATGTTTCTTTAGCACTTGTGATGCTTTTTGCAAGATTTGTACCTATTATAGGAACACTTGCTATTGCAGGACATTTGGTAGAAAAAAAGAAAATCGCTGTAACAGCAGGAACACTTTCAACGACCAATGGAATGTTTGTCTTCTTATTAATTTTTATTGTTTTATTGGTAGGTGCATTGAGTTTCTTTCCAGCGTTAGCTTTAGGACCACTTGCTGAATTCTTTGGTATGTTATAGAGGGGGAAGAATTATTATGGAAAACAAAAAGAGAGCAATTGCTGATAAATCAATGATTATGCGTGCTATTAAAGATTCATTCACTAAACTGAGTCCAAAAACACAAGCTGAAAATCCAGTTATGCTTTTGGTATATATATCAGCTATATTAACAACTTTGTTGTGGCTTGTTTCTTATACTGGTTATAAAGATGCTGCATCAAGTTTTACATTTGCTATTGCACTTATCTTATGGTTAACAGTTTTATTTGCCAATTTTGCTGAAGCGATTGCTGAAGGGCGTGGAAAAGCCCAAGCAGATTCTCTAAGAGCTGCCAAGAAAGATGTAGAAGCACATAAAATTGAATCTTTATCAAATAAAGAAGAATTTGTTGATATTCCTTCAACATCTCTTGGTAAAGGTGATTTTGTTATTGTCAGAGCTGGTGAGCAAATTCCAGCAGATGGTGAAGTTATTGAAGGGGCTGCATCAGTAGATGAAAGTGCCATTACTGGTGAATCTGCACCAGTTATTCGAGAGAGTGGTGGAGACAGAAGTGCGGTCACAGGTGGAACAACAGTTTTATCTGATTGGATTGTTGTGGAGGTCACTCATGATCCAGGAGATAGTTTTTTAGACAAGATGATTGCTATGGTCGAAGGTGCAGCGAGAAAGAAAACACCTAATGAATTAGCCTTACAGATCTTTTTAATCGCACTATCTATTATCTTTATATTGGTCACTGTTTCTCTTTACACATACTCATCTTTTTCAGCAGCCCAAGTTGGGATTGATAATCCAACATCTGTTACAACGCTAGTTGCCTTATTGGTATGCTTAGCACCAACAACAATCGGAGCCTTGTTATCCGCTATTGGAATTGCTGGTATGAGTCGATTAAATCAAGCCAATGTTTTAGCAATGAGTGGACGTGCTATTGAAGCAGCAGGAGATGTTGATATCTTAATGCTTGATAAAACAGGGACAATCACTTTAGGAAATCGACAAGCTTATGAATTGATTCCAGTAGATGGTTGTCATCCTCATGACTTAGCAGATGCTGCTCAGCTTTGTTCATTAGCAGATGAAACGCCAGAAGGACGAAGTGTTGTTGTTCTTGCAAAAGAAAAGTTTAATATTCGAGCAAGACGTTTAGAAGATAAAAATATGAAGTTTATTCCCTTTACTGCAAAAACAAGAATGAGTGGTGTTGATTTTGCTGGTCATGAAATTCGTAAAGGTGCAGCAGATTCAATCAAGGAATATGTATTGGGTTATGGTGGAACATATAGTCATGAATGTGAACAGGCAGTCAACATGATAGCTAATCAGGGAGGAACTCCTTTGGTTGTTGCTAAAGATCATAAAATCATGGGTGTTATTCATTTGAAGGATATTATTAAAAGTGGAGTTCAGGAAAAGTTCTCGGATTTAAGAAAAATGGGAATTAAGACAATTATGATTACGGGTGATAACCCACTTACTGCTGCAGCAATTGCAGCAGAGGCAGGCGTTGATGACTTTTTAGCAGAAGCGACTCCTGAAGGTAAATTAGAAATGATTCGTGATTTCCAAGCCAAAGGGCATTTGGTTGCGATGACAGGTGATGGAACAAATGATGCTCCTGCTCTCGCTCAGGCTGATGTTGCTGTTGCCATGAATAGTGGAACGCAGGCAGCCAAAGAGGCAGGGAACATGGTGGATCTAGATTCTTCTCCAACGAAATTAATTGATATTGTGCGTATTGGTAAGCAATTATTAATGACACGTGGAAGTTTAACAACTTTTTCAATAGCCAATGATGTGGCAAAATACTTTGCGATTATTCCAGCCTTGTTTATTGGCTTATATCCTGAATTACAAGCATTAAATGTCATGTCTTTGCATTCTTCTCAAAGTGCTATTCTATCAGCAATTATTTATAATGCATTGATTATAGTAGCTTTAATTCCTTTGGCGTTAAAAGGTGTGAAATATCGTGAAGTATCAGCCAGTAAGTTGTTATCAAGAAATTTATTAGTATATGGGATTGGTGGAATTATCACTCCGTTTATATGTATTAAGGTCATTGATATGCTACTAGTTGTATGCCATTTGGTATAGGAGGGTTATAGAATGAAAATGGTTAAGAATGTATTTCCCAAAGCAGTTCTTATTTTTGTTATCTTTACAGTGTTATGTGGTATTATTTATACAGGTGTTATTACAGGCATTGCACAAGTCTTTTTTCCAGAACAGGCAAATGGCAGCATTATAGAAATCAATGGAAAAAAATATGGAAGCGAGTTATTAGGTCAGCAATATACTGATATTAAGCACATGTGGGGTCGTATCATGAACATAGATGTAACAACATATGTTGATGATAAAGGACAACCTGTTATGTATGCCTCACCATCAAATTTAAGTCCAGCAAGTGAACAATATCAAGAAATTGTAGCTGAACGTGTTGAAAAAATACGTGCTTCACATCCTAATCAGGGGAATATGCCTATACCTGAAGATTTGGTAACATGTTCAGGGAGTGGGTTAGATCCTCATATCTCTGTAGCCGCAGCAAAATATCAAATTCAACGTATTGCAAAAGCACAGGATATGACAGATTCACAAGTTCAAGAGATTGTTGATAAATGTACTGATGGACGTTTCTTAGGCATATTTGGTGAGGAGACTGTTAATGTTTTAAAAGTGAATCTAATGCTTGATGGTATTTTAAAATAGAACCTATTATGAGGTTCTTTATCTTTAAAATCTTTATACTATTTTAATAGGAAGAATGCTAGAATGATGATGGGGTGATAGATGATGTTTCAAAGAACTGAACCAGATGAAATTTTAAAAAAAATTCATGATGAAGAAAGAAAACAAGGACGTGGATATTTAAAAATATTTTTTGGTTATGCTGCGGGAGTTGGAAAGACATATACAATGCTAGAAGCTGCTCATACAGCAAAAAGCCGTGGTGTAGATGTCGTTGTCGGATACGTAGAACCACATGCCAGACCAGAAACAACAAGACTGGTTCAAGGATTAGAAAGCTTATCTCCAAGAATTATTGAACATAATCACATTCAACTCAAGGAATTTGATTTAGATGCAGCACTTGCAAGAAAACCAGAGTTAATTCTTGTTGATGAATTGGCTCATACAAACGCAACTGGTTTAAGACATCATAAGCGTTATCAGGATATTAGAGAATTATTAGCAGCTGGAATTAATGTTTATACCACTGTAAATGTTCAACATATTGAAAGTTTAAATGATATGGTTGCATCTATTACTGGTGTTTTGGTTAGAGAACGTATTCCTGATTATGTTTTTGATGATGCAGATCAAGTTGAATTGGTAGATATAGAACCTAATGATTTGATTGAAAGATTAGAAGCAGGTAAAGTCTATCAACCAAATCAAGCCAAAAAAGCTTTATCAAATTTTTTTAATAGAGATAATCTCATTGCATTAAGAGAAATAGCGTTAAGAAGATGTGCCGATCGTATTAATAAAATGACTGAACTTGCAAAAGCAGATAAGGGGATAGATTATTTTACTGGGGAACATATATTGGTATGTATTTCATCTTCTCCAACCAATGCGAAAGTTATTCGTACAGCTGCACGTATGGCAGCTGCTTTCAAAGGGCGTTTAACTGCATTATATATTGAAACTTCAGATTACATCCGTATGGATCAAAAAAGTTTAAATACATTAAGTGAAAATATGCATTTGGCACAACAATTTGGTGCACGAGTTGAGGCAGTATGTGGTGATGATATTGCTTATCAGATTTCAGAGTATGCACGTTTATCTAATGTTTCAAAGATAGTCTTGGGAAGAAGTCAAACAAAAAAGCATCTTTTTTCAAAGCCATCACTCGTTGAACAACTCACTTTTGCAGCTCCTAATTTAGATATTTATATTATTCCAGTCAAAGGAACATCGGTTTATCGTTATCAAAAATATAAAGAAAAACCTCAATTTGTATTGAAAGATTTCCTGATTTGTATTTGTGTGATTATAGCTATTACTTTCATAGGATACTTATTTCAAAATTTTGGATTTAGTGAAGCTAATATTATAACTGTTTATATATTAGGTGTTTTAATGATTTCAATTATGACATCCCAAAGAATTTATAGTATTGTTTCTTCATTTTTAAGTGTACTGGTTTTTAATTTCTTTTTTACAAATCCTTATTTTACATTTCAGGCATATGATTCTGGTTATCCAGTAACTTTTGTGATTATGTTTTTAGCGGCTTTTATTACAAGTGGTTTAGCAGTTCAAATGAAAAACAGTGCGAAACGTGCCGCACAAACAGCATATCGCACAAAAATACTCTTAGATACAAATCAATTAGTACAAAAGGAAAAAAATAAAAAAGGAATTATTGATGTCACATGTCATCAATTGATGAAACTACTCAATAAAGATATTATTTTCTATCCAGTTGATGAACTCAATCTTCAAAATCCCATTGTGTTTTCAATAGATGACTCAAAAGATATTGAAAAATGTATCAATAATAATGAAACTGCAGTTGCAACCTGGGTTTATAAAAATAATAAACATGCAGGAGCAACAACACATACATTAGGAAATGCAAAGTGTTTATACTTGGCTTTGCGTGTGAATGAGAATGTTTATGGTGTTGTAGGGATTAGAATTAAAAATAAACCTTTAGATCCATTTGAACATAGTATAGTCTTGTCAATTCTAGGGGATGCGGCTATGGCTCTAGAAAAGGAGCAGGTCATAAGAGAAAAGTCTAAAGCTGATTTAATAGCTAAGAATGAGCAGTTACGTGCAAATTTACTACGTTCAATTTCACATGATTTAAGAACACCATTAACATCTATATCTGGCAGTGCAGGGATACTTTTATCGAGTAGTGATACACTAGATGAAAAAAATAAAAAACAATTATATACTGATATTTATGATGATTCTTTGTGGCTTATCAATCTTGTTGAGAATCTCTTATCAGTAACACGTATCGAAGATGGAACGATGCAATTAAATATGACAACTGAATTAATTGAAGAAGTTGTTCATGAGGCATTACAGCATATTAGTCGTCAAGGAAGGGAACATCATATTCAGGTTCAACAAGATAATGAATTCATTCTTGTAAAAATGGATACAAGACTTATGATACAAGTGATTATTAATTTAATTGATAATGCTATTAAATATACACCAAAAGGTTCGCATATTCTGATTCATGTTTTTAAGCAGAAACAAGAGGTATGTATTGATGTTCAAGATGATGGACCAGGTATTACTGATGAGATGAAACCACATATCTTTGATATGTTTTATACAGGTAATATGAAAGTCGCAGATAGTCGAAGAAGTTTAGGACTAGGATTGGCTTTGTGTAAATCTATTGTGAATGCTCATCATGGTACAATGAGTGTTCTTGATAATCAACCAAAAGGTGCTATACTTAGAGTCATATTACCAGTAGAGGAGGTCATATTGCATGAATAAAACATCAACAATTCTTGTAGTTGAAGATGATAGTGCAGTACGCAACTTAATTTCAACAACCTTACAAGCTCACAATTATAAGTATTTATTAGCATCAAATGGTGAAACAGCTATTTTAGAAGCATCTTCACACAATCCAGATATTATTTTGTTGGATCTTGGCTTGCCAGATATAGATGGCATTGAGATTATTAAAAAGGTCAGAAGCTGGTCAAATATGCCAATTATTGTGATTAGTGCACGTAGTGAAGATAGTGATAAAATAGAAGCACTTGATGTAGGGGCTGACGATTATTTAACCAAACCTTTTTCTGTTGAAGAACTTCTTGCAAGATTACGTGTAACTTTAAGACGATTAAGTTATATTGAGAACACAAATGTACATTCATCCACTTTTTTGAATGGTGGATTAAAGATTGATTATAGTGCTGGATGTGCATATTTAAATGATGAGGAATTACATTTGACACCAATAGAATATAAATTGTTATGTGTGCTTTCAAAAAATATGGGGAAAGTTCTGACTCATACTTATATAACTCATGAAATATGGGGAAGTTCTTGGGAAAGTGATGTTGCTTCATTGCGTGTATTTATGGCTACATTAAGAAAGAAAATAGAAAAAGAACCATCTTCTCCACAATATATCCAAACTCATGTTGGTGTTGGATATAGGATGTTAAAGGTTGAGTGAACTCCTTTAGACATCTATTATTCATTCTAATAAAAAATGACTTATAAGAATAAAGCCATTTCATATATGTTATTGATAATCTTTTTCAATACATTCCTTCTGATGGATATAAATTTGTTCAATGATTGGTTTTCCTTCAATATAGTTCCATCTTTGTATAAAAGTTGGTTCAACCATGAACAATCTTTCATTTTCTAAATGAGAATATGATTGAAAAGATGATAAGAAATACTTTTGAAAATATTTACAGAAATCTTGATGATCTAAAGGATGTCCTATCTCTTTACAGATACCTTCAATTTGAATATTATCAAGACATAATGCAACATTTTCATTGTCTTGAATATCTTGGTATTTTCTAAAAGTCTTATCAGTTTGAAAATAAAAAATACCATTCATAATTAAAAAACTCATTTTTCTAGCAGTGACTTTATCTTGATGAGAAGTTGCTAAAACTATTTTCGCATGATCTCCTATTTGCTGAAATATGTTATTGTATTTATTTATATAGTTACTGTTCATTCTCTTCTCCTTATTTTATCATTCCACCATGAAACAATGCTTCATATATTTTATGAGAGCGATAATATATATCTTCACTCCCTTGAAATGTAGAAAAGTCCCCTATGATTTTAGATATATAAGTATACTCACCTCTAGTATAAATCTCAGGCCCTCTAAAGGGTCTTTGTTCATTAACCAAAGCTAAAGCCTCTTTTAAAAATTCACTATTAAAATCTTCACTTAAAACTTTTCCATAATAATTCATAGACCAGCATACATGAACATCATCATAAATAATTTCTTGTCCAGAAAAAAATGAAGCACCAAAGAATGAATCATAATATTGATATTTTCCATTATGATAACTATAATCATGAGAATCCTTTCTTAATGAATTCATTTTGTTTTTATGAGATGCGTATGTTGATTTTTTAGCTTCAACAAGAAAGGAAACAAGCTGATTTGTATTGGTAACTTGTGGTGTATCACTTCTACAATCATCATCTTTAATGAAGTGATCAATAGTTATTCCAAAAATATGTGATAAGTCAATGAGATATTCTAAACTAGGTGTAATGACACCATTCTCCCATTTGGTAATTGTTTGCCTAGATACACAAAGTTTTTCAGCTAATTCTTCTTGTGTGAGCATATTCTTTTTTCGATAATAAATCATTTTATCATGTAACATATATAGCCTCCTTGTCTATCAACAGTATAACATGAACAATTTTCATACACTAGCAAGCAGAGTTTACATTTTTGCTACTTTGTTATCTTTAATGTTTTTGTTTCAGGAGATACTTTTTCTATAACTTGTTTGATTTTTACGGATGACTATGCTACATGTTAAATATTATAGAAATTATTGTTGTGTATATCCTGAAATTATCACTTTTAATGTTATCTTAATAGACTCGTCTTTTTTATTAACACTATCTTGATAGATTATTCTCTATAATATACTTGTAGGGAGGGGAGACATATGAAGAAACAACAAGATTTAGATGAATATTTAATATTAGAGGAATTTAGCCAGGAGATGAAAGAACTCTTTGCATATTGCCCACAAAAATGTGAAGAAAAAATATTAGAAGTTTTAAGTCGCTATCCAGATGCACCACAACCCCAAAATTTATTAGGTATTTTAGCAGAATATAAGAATGATAAAATTTTAGCTATGAAACACTATCGAGCTGCTTGGGCACTGGCTGCTGATTATTCTCCATCGAGTGCAAACATCTCCAGACTAGCAGAATTTGATTATCAAAGACAATACTATTTTCATGTTAAAGATGTTCAGCAAAAAGATGAAGAACAAAATACTTATCAATTTTTAAGAAGAGTATTGGGATAAAAACTATCATTTTTTATCTTTCTTAACATATACTTTATAAAGAGGATTTTATTGTTTTGATTATATAATTCATGATTTAAGTAAAAATAATGTTAATATTTTGCTTTTTTCAAAAAATAAAAGAAAAAGTGTTGACAAAAGAACATTGTCAATGTATTATAAACGCAAGTTAAAAGTGAAATCGAGGATCAGGAAGAGTAATTTGTTGAACGCTTCAAGCGAGGTAACATAGAGTGGAAGGTTACTAAGTAGAAACGAATGAAACGCACCTGTGAGAGTCCATTGGAAAGATAGTATAATGGAACGTCACCTGCGTTAAAGGCAAGAGTGGTTAGAAAATTTTCTAACAACGAGAGTGGTACCGCGTATATATACGTCTCTGGAGTTTTTCCAGAGGCGTTTTTGTTTTAGGAGGGTGATGATTATGCGGCGATTAGGGAGATATGAATTTTAATAAACAAAAATATAAAGGAAGAGGAGAAAAAAATATTATGGAAAAGAAACAATATAAAAAAGTTGTATTAGCATATTCAGGGGGATTAGATACTTCAATTATTATCTCTTGGTTAAAAGAAAATTATGGTTGTGAAGTGATTGCTGTAGCAGGAGATGTTGGTCAGGCAGATGAACTTGAAGGATTAGAAGCAAAAGCTTTAGCTACTGGAGCATCAAAATATTATGTTGCGGATTGTAAAGAAGAATTTGTGAATGATTTTATTTTTCCAGCAGTGAAAGCCAATGCTATGTATGAAGGAAAATATTTACTTGGAACATCACTTGCAAGACCAATTATTGCGAAGAAGTTAGTTGATATCGCAAAAGCTGAAGGTGCCGATGCAATTTGTCATGGATGTACGGGTAAAGGTAATGATCAAGTCAGATTTGAATTAACAATTAAGGCTTTTGCACCAGATATGGATATTATTGCACCTTGGAGAACATGGGAATTAAAAAGCAGAGAAGATGAAATCGAATACGCAGAGGCAAGAAATATTCCTTTAAAGATTAATAAAGAAACAAATTATTCAAAGGATAAGAACTTATGGCATTTGTCTCATGAAGGATTAGATCTTGAAGATCCACAAAATGAACCAATGTATGATAAGATTTTAGAAATGGGTGTCACACCAGAACAAGCACCTGATACACCAACATATATGACATTAACATTTGAAAAAGGTGAACCAGTTGCGTTAAATGGTGAGAAAATGAATGGTGTTGATTTAATTTTGAAATTAAATGAACTTGGTGGAGCCAATGGAATTGGAATTATTGACATGGTAGAAAACAGATTGGTTGGTATGAAATCAAGAGGTGTTTATGAAACACCTGGAGGAACAATTCTTTATAAAGCACATGGAGATTTAGAAGAAATTACACTAGATAAAGAAACACAGCACTTTAAACAACAGGTATCATTGAAATTAGCAGATATCTTATATAATGGTCAATGGTATACACCACTTACAAAAGCTTTATTGGCATTTATTGATGAAACTCAAAAAACAGTAAATGGTGAAATTAAATTAAAATTATACAAAGGAAATATTACAAATGCAGGGATGAGTTCACCTGATACATTATATAGTGAACAAACTGCTTCATTTGGAGAAGATGAAGATTATAATCAAATGGATTCACAAGGATTCATTAACTTATATGGTTTACCAATTAAGGTGAAAGCATTATTAGATCAACAAAGAAATAAATAGGGGAGTGAATATGATGGCATTATGGGCAGGTAGATTTAAGAAGGAAATTGATGAGAATGTGAATGCTTTTAATTCATCTCTTTCATTTGATGCAAGAATGTATAAACAAGATATTATGGGTAGTCAAGCACATGCTAAGATGTTAGAAAAACAAGGTATTATCAGTGCATCAAACTTAAAAGAAATTTTAGATGGATTAGATAAAATCTTACATGATCTAGAGAATGGTGATTTGTTATTTGATCCTACAGCAGAAGATATTCATATGTTTATTGAAAGTGAATTAACAAAACTCTATCCAGAAAGTGGCAAAAAGCTTCACACAGCAAGATCAAGAAATGATCAAGTTGCTTTAGATTTACGTTTATATACACGTGATGAAATGTTAGCAATAAAGCAGATGTTAATCAATATTATTGAAGTTATTATTGAACAGGCCTCTCATCATACAGAAACAATCATGTGTGGATATACACATTTACAACGTGCCCAACCTATAACATTTGCTCATCATCTTATGGCTTATGCGGAGATGTTCTATAGAGATATCACAAGAATAGATGATTGTTATGAAAGAATGAATGTTTCACCATTAGGGAGTGGTGCTCTAGCAACAACAACCTATTCAATTGATAGAAACTTTGTTGCTGAACAATTAGCAATGAAAGATATTACTTATAATTCAATGGATGGAGTGAGTGATAGAGATTACGCTATTGAATTTGCATCTGCTTTAGCATTAATTATGATGCATTTATCAAGATTCAGTGAAGAGATGATACTTTGGTGTTCGTGGGAATTTAAATATATTGAATTAGATGATGCTTATGCAACAGGTTCAAGTATTATGCCACAAAAAAAGAACCCTGATATTGCGGAATTAGTCAGAGGGAAAAGTGCTAGAGTGATTGGCGATGTTTCAACATTACTCACAATGATGAAAGGTTTACCTTTAGCCTATAATAAAGATATGCAAGAAGATAAAGAAGCTTTGTTTGATGCGATTGATACTGTTAAACTTTGTTTACCTGTCTTTACAGATATGTTGAAGACAATGAAAGTCAATACTGAGAAAATGAGGGAATTTGCAGCCAAAGGTTTTATTAACGCAACAGATTGTGCTGATTACTTAGTTAAACATGGAAAAGCCTTCAGAGATGCTTATAAAACAACGGGAGAATTGGTAGCTTATTGTATTGATCATGACCTTGTTTTAGAAACATTACCACTAGATATTTATCAACAACACGATCAAGCATTTGAAGAATCTATTTATGAAGCTATTTCATTGGATACATGTGTTATGAATAGGAAAGTTGATGGGGGACCATCACCTGTTGCTGTTCTTAAAAGTATTCAAATTATGAAAGAAAAGGTAGGTGCATTGTCTTGATAAAAGTAGGAATTATTGGTGTCAGTGGTTATGCAGGTGTAGAATTGTTAAGATTGTTATTAAATCATGATGATGTGGAAATTGTTTCCATAGGGGCAAGAAGTTATCAAGGACAACCTATCTCTGAAATGTATCCATCATTCTATGGAATATGTGATATGATTTGTGAATCAGATGATGATGTCTTAAAGAAAGCAGATATGATATTTGCATCTTTACCACATGGATTAAGTGAAAAATATGCAAAGTATTGTAATGACCATCAAAAGAAGTTTATTGATTTGGGAGCAGATTTTAGATTAGATAAGGAACAGGATTATCAAGAATGGTATAATCTTGATTACAATGAAAAAGAACTTCATCATAAACAGGTTTATGGTTTATGTGAAGTCAATAGAGATAAAATCAAGGAGGCAACAATAATAGGGAATCCAGGTTGTTATCCAACTTCAATAACATTAGGGTTATATCCTTTATTAAAAGAAGGTATGAATAAAAATAATCATTTCATTATTGATTCTAAATCAGGAACAACTGGAGCTGGAAAATCATTAAGTGAAGATACCCATTTTCCTAGATGTAATGAATCTTTCCATCCTTATAAATTAGCAACGCATCGACATACACCTGAGATTGAACAAGAGTTATCAAAAATGGCTCATGATGATATTCATGTGACTTTTGTTCCTCATTTATTACCAGTTAATAGGGGAATTGTATCAACAATCTATGTTGATTTAAAAGATGATATTCAATTTTCTGATATTATCAAAATATATCATGATTATTATGATCAAGAATATTTTATAAGAGTTTTAAAGACTGGAAAAGTCGCTGATTTAAAGTTTGTTAAATATTCTAATTTTTGTGATATATCATTACATTATGATAAGAGATATCATAAACTTATTATTGTTTCAACTATTGATAATATGGTGAAAGGTGCTGCAGGACAAGCTATCCAAAATATGAATATCATGTATGACATAGAAGAAACAAAAGGATTAAAGATGGTTTCACCATCTTTCTAGAGGGGGAAATAATATGAAGGAAGTAAAAGGTGGAGTTTGTGCTCCTTTAGGATTTCAAGCTACTGGAATACATTGTGGTATAAGAAAGAATAAAACCAAAAAGGATTTATCACTGATTGTGAGTGATGTCATGTGTCATGCGGCAAGCACATATACATTAAATAAAGTGAAAGGTGCACCTATTGTTGTTACGAAACAACATTTGTTAAATGGTGAAGCAAAAGCTATTATTTGTAATAGTGGTAATGCAAATACTTGTAATCCAAATGGTGAAGATATAGCTAATCAAGTCTGTGAGTTGTGTGCAGATGCATTAAATATCAAAGCAGATGATATTATTGTTGCATCCACAGGAGTTATTGGTCAGCCATTAGATATTACACCATTTCAAACACATATGGATAAACTTGTTTCATCTTTAAATAACAATGGAAGTGAAGCAGCATGTGAAGGAATTATGACAACAGATACTGTGAAAAAAGAATATGCTGTTGAATTTGAATTAAGTGGACAGACATGTCATATTGGTGCAATAGCTAAGGGAAGTGGTATGATTCATCCTAATATGGCAACAATGCTTGCTTTTGTGACAACTGATGTAGCCATTTCAAAAGAGATGTTAAATACTGTGATTCAAGAAGTTGTTGCAGATACATTCAATATGGTCAGCGTTGATGGTGATACATCAACAAATGATATGTTGAGTGTTATGGCTAATGGACTTGCTAAAAATAATATCATTATTGATAAAGATGCTGATTATGAAGTTTTTAAAGAAGCTCTTATGTATATTTGTATCTGTTTATCAAAAGGAATTGCTAAAGATGGTGAAGGTGCAACAAAACTACTCACTTGTACTGTCTCTCATGCTTGTTCTGTGCAAGATGCCAAAACTGTTGCTAAATCAGTGATTACGAGTTCATTATTCAAGGCTGCAATGTTTGGAAAAGATGCCAATTGGGGACGTATCTTGTGTGCTATTGGATATTGTGATGCATCTTATGATGTGGATAAGATTGAAGTGCATTTAGCGAGTCAAGCTGGTCAAATACTGGTCTGTCAAAATGGTAGGGGATATCCATTTGATGAAGATGAGGCATTAAAAGTATTGAGCGAAGATGAGATAGATGTTTTGATTAATTTACATGATGGATCACATCATGCAACTGCATGGGGTTGTGATCTCACTTATGATTATGTCAAGATTAATGGGGATTATAGAACTTAGAGGGGTTTATATATGGATAAAAATTCAATTGTAAAGGCAGAAGTCTTGTCACAGGCTTTGCCTTATATACAAAAATATAATAGTAAGATTGTTGTCATTAAATATGGTGGAAATGCTATGATTAATGAAGAACTGAAAATGAATGTCATTAAAGATGTTGTTTTATTATCAGAAATTGGTGTCAAGGTCATTCTTGTTCATGGTGGTGGTCCAGAAATTAATAGAACATTAGATAAAATGGGTAAAGAAACACAGTTTATTAATGGCTTGAGATATACTGATGAAGAGACAATTGATGTTGTTCAAATGGTTTTGGCAGGTAAAACAAATAAAGATCTTGTTAAACTCATTATGCAAAAAGGTGGAAATGCTGTTGGGATTAGTGGTGTTGATAACCAATTAATTATTGCAAAGAAGCATGAGTCAGAAGATGATTTAGGATATGTTGGAGATGTTGACAAAATCAATCCAAATATTATTATTGATATGTTAGATAAAGGTTATATTCCAGTCATTGCAAGTGTAGGCACTGATGAAGAAGGCCATACCTACAATATTAACGCTGATACTGCTGCTGCTGAAATAGCTGGGGCATTAGGAGCAGAGAATATGATTCTCGTGAGTGATATTCCAGGCTTATTAGCTGATAAAGATGATGAAGGGACATTGATTCCTTTGGTTCATGTATATGAAGTTAACAGTCTTATTGAAAAGGGGATTATTGGTGGTGGCATGATTCCTAAAGTCGACTGTTGTGTGAGAGCTATTCGCCAAGATGTAAAAAAAGCTGTTATTATTGATGGAAGAATACCACATTCTATTTTAATTGAAATGCTTTCTAAAGAAGGCATTGGAACAATGTTTAAAAGATAAACAAGGAGAGATATATGGTTAATTTAAAACAAAGAAGTTTTTTAACTTTAAAAGATTATTCTCAAGAAGAAATTAGATACTTGTTAGATTTAGCACATAAACTTAAAAAATCAAAAAAAGAAGGAAGAATTGGAAAAACATTAGAAGGAAAGAATATCGTTCTCCTTTTTGAAAAAACATCAACACGTACACGCTGTGCTTTTGAAGTTGCAGCTTTAGATGAAGGTGCTCATGTCACATTCTTAAGTAACTCACAAATGGGTAAGAAAGAATCAATAGAAGATACTGCAAAAGTATTAGGAAGAATGTATGATGGAATTGAGTTTAGAGGATTTCAACAGAAAACTGTTGAAGATTTAATGAAATATTCAGGAGTTCCTGTATGGAATGGTTTAACTGATGTTGATCATCCAACACAAACTTTAGCTGATTTTCTTACGATTGAAGAACATCTCAGCAAACCTTTAAATGAAGTTAAATTTGTTTTTACTGGAGACATTAGAAATAACGTTTGTTATGGTTTAATGTATGGAGCAGCAAAAATGGGTATGCATTTTGTATGTTTAGGACCAAAGAGTCTAGATATAAATCCAGAAGTTTTACAGTATTGCCAAACAGAAGCAGAAAAATCTGGTGGAAAATTAGAAGTTTTAGATAATGTTGAGGAAGCTGTTCAAGATGCAGATGTTATTTATACAGATATCTGGGTAAGCATGGGTGAAGATGAAGCTTTATACAAACCAAGAGTAGAAATGCTATCTCCATACAAAGTTACAAGTGAAATGATGCAGAAAACAGGTAAAGATTCAACAATCTTTATGCATTGCTTACCATCATTTCATGATTTTGAAACTGAAGTTGCAAAAGCAAAATATGAACAAGGAATTGATATTAGAGAAGTCGAAGATGAAGTCTTTAGATCATCACAATCTGTGGTTTTTGATGAAGCAGAAAATAGAATGCATACTATTAAAGCTGTCATGGTAGCAACAATTGGAGAGAATTTAGATTTATAAAAGTGAAAAGATTCAAATCTATAATATATAGACGTGAATCTTTTTTTTATTTATAAATAATGTAGAACAATATCTTTAAATTCTAATAGATTTTTAGTGTTTTTCATGATATTTAAGATATCCTGATTTTCAAATAATGAGAGTATAGATTCATTAATTGTTAAAAAGATTTGTTTATCAAGTTTGTTAATAGCAATGACCAATACTACATTGACATTATTATTTCCCCATATTATTCCTTTTTTACTCATAACAATACCAATCTTTGTTTGAAAAGCATCCATATGTACAGAATGAGGAATGGCAATATTGCCAAAAGAAGTAGAAGAGGCTTTCTCTCTTTCAAAAACATATTCCTTAAAAGAAGATGAGACAAAACCTAATGTTCTCATTTGATCACATACAATTTGAATAGTTTCTTCTCGAGATACATTTTCTAATGTAAAGAACAAATCTTTATGAAAGTATTGATCAAAATTATTAAAAATAAGTTCTTTTTTCTTTGATTGTTGAATTTCATAGATTTTCTCATGTATAGCTCGTTTTTGTTTATCTAAACGAAACGGTGAAATCAAAATGAATGAATAATGATAGTTTCTTTCATCTTTTATAAGAGTAATCAATAAATCAAAAGAATAAGACTCTAATTCTTCATAATCAGATACAATAGCATCTATAATTATATCATCAGAGAAATCCTTTAGTAATTGATTATATATCTTTTTTTTAATATTAAGATAGTGAGAACATAAAAGTACACACTTCAATTTATCTTTTGAAGTATTTTGTCTATCAATCTCATTTCCAATATGTAGAAAGATAAAAGCAACTTCATCTTCTGCTATTTCAATTTGATAAATATCTGATAACTTTAATGATATAAAAATGGCTATATCGTAGATAATTGGCCAATCTTTCTTGATTTGTTCTGATAAAGGATTCTTATTATATTTATTGAGTGAAGCTCTTGTAATTAATGATTGAATATGTAAAGCAAACGGAATAATAAAACTCTCATGACTTAAATTAATAGAATACAGTTCTGAAACTTCATTAATAATTTTATCAACTGTGTTCATATAATCAGACCTAATCACTTTTTTAATAACATCATAATTACCGTCAATAAAATAATTCACATTTGTTTTAAAAAGAATATATATTTCATTCTTTTCGTAAGCATTCAATGTTAATGAAAAGTCTTTTTCTATTCTTGAAGATAAAGCTTTAAGTAATTCTGAATCTTGAGAACTCTTTGTGATTACTTCTCTAATCTCTGAAAGATAATGCCCTTTTTTTACTCTTTCAATGAGAATAGAGAAGTGCAATAATAAATTCATATAAGAAAAATCATTTAAATTATATGCTCCTTTTCTAAAAAAATCATTTATAATATTTGTTATTTTTTCAATATCTTGATTATTAAATGATTGTTTTAATTTTTTTAAATCAAGGACACTATTCTTTGTTTCTTGAAGTATAATATGTGACAATAATGAACGCTTATCTTTCTCAGAACCTTTTATTTGTATAATGTCATTGTGTGTAACAAAATGAATACGAAATGTTTGGAACAGTGTGTTCATTTTTGTAAGATCACTTTTAAGAGTAGAATAACTCATAAAAAGTTCATCACAAAGATCAAAGATATTAAGTGTTTGATGTTCAATTAGTATCTTTTTTATAATATAATATGCTCTTTCAGAATAATTTTGAGGTAAAGATAATTGTTCTTCTAAAAAAGAAAGGTTGTTTTGTTTTATGATAGTATACCCTTGATGAGAAGAAAAGATGATTTTTTGATTTGTCATTGAATTGATATCTTTGACATATATTTTAACGGTTCTTATAGAAATATTGAGAAATTTGGCTAACTGTATGGCTGTACAGGGGGCGTTTTTTTCCATAAGATAAAGAATTAATTTTTTCTTTTTATTTGTTAACATTTTATCACCCTCATTTTGATTTTATTATAATGTAATCAAAATATGAAATCAACTAATGAAGTTCACTATACAGTGCAACTTTTTATTTTTGTGCTTTATTATGCACGAGGGTGTGCAAAAGTGAAGTTGAGACATCTTTTATATTAAACTATAATGAAATTACCATAGAGGAAGGAGAGAGAAAAATGGAAAATATAAAAGTTTTATTATGTTGTGGAGCAGGTTTATCAAGTGGTTTTTTAGCACAAAGAGCAAGAAAATCGGCTAAAAAAAGAAATCTGGATATAAAGATAGAGGCTAAAAGTGAGACTGAGGCTATATTACATTTAAAAAAAATCGATATCTTATTATTGGCACCTCATTATGAAAATTTTAAAGACAAATTCACAGAGTTAGCAAAACCATTAGATGTCGCAGTAGGGGTAATTCCACAAAATGTTTATGGAACTTTGGATGGTGATAAACTCATTGAGTATGCATTAGAACTTTATAAAAATAAAGAATAGATAAAAATAGAGGAAAGTGGAGGATGAAAATATGAATCGTTTTATGGATTGGTTAAGCAATTCTTTTACACCAACAATGAATAAGTTTGCACAAAGACCTTGGGTAGCTGCCTTATCAAGTTCCATGCAGAAAATTATTCCATTTATTTTAACAGGATCAATTATTCATTTATATAATGTTTTACGATCTTACATAACAACTTTACCAAATTTAGTGAGAATCATTAATTTCTCGTTTGGAATGTTAGGGCTATTAACTGCATTTATGGTTGCTAATCAAGTGATGGAGAAATTAGGACATACCAAATATACCATTAATGCAGGTTTAACTGCTATTTCAGTATTTTTAATGTTTATTAAACCAATTATTAATGACAATGGAGTTCTAACTGTTGAATTCGCACGTTTTGGACCTACTGGTATTATTGTTGGAATTGTTGCAGGGTATTTAGTATCTATTATATTTCATTTCATTGGGAAGAGAGATTTATTAAGTGAATCAAGTTTACCAGACTTTGTTATTGGCTGGGTTCAAAATATTATTCCAATTTTTACATCAATTGCTGTAGCAGTATTATTAACTTTCAAGTTTGATATAGATTTATTTGCACTTATATTAAAAGTGTTTTCTCCAATTCAAGGATTTGGGCAAACTTTACCTGGTTTTGTTTTACTCATTTTCTTAATGACATTCTTTTATACATTAGGAATATCTCATTGGTTATGGAATGGAATTAAAACACCTATTTTTATGGCTGGCATTGCAGCAAATATTGCAGCTGTAGAGCAAGGCTTATCTGCAACTAATATAGCAACGAATGAAGCTGTTTTTACTGCTGGTTTGATTACAATGGGAGGTATGGGAGCAACATTGACATTAAATTTGTTAATGTGTTTCTCTAAATCAAAAAGTTTAAAGACAGTAGGAAGACTCTCAATTTTACCATCTATTTTCAATATTAATGAACCCATTATGTATAGTGCACCAATTGTTATGAACCCATTATTAATGGTACCAATGTGGATTAACGCTATCACAGGGCCGTTAGTTATTTGGTTTACAATGAGAAGTGGATTCTTGAATATTCCATCTAAAATGATTCAAGTAGGACAAATTCCTGCACCATTATCTAGTGTTATGATTACAGAAGATTTACGTGCAATTATTGTCTATATTCTTTTGTTTATCATATATCTTGCAACATGGTACCCATTCTTTAAAGTCTATGAAAAACAAAGAATAACGGAAGAGGAATTTGAAGCAACAAGTAAATAAAATAGAAGGGAATAAGAAACAATGATATATGCAGATGAAGAATTATTAGAGCAAGAAAATGAATTAAATACAGTTGCTATGGAGATTATTTTACATGCTGGTCATGCTAAAACATTGGCTGATGAAGCTTTTCAACTTGCAAAAGAGGAAAAATTTAAAAAAGCATATGAAAGAATAGAAGAAGCTACAACTTATGGTATTTTAAAAGCACATCAATCTCAAGTGCAAGTTATTCAAGATGAAGCACAAGGAATTATTCATAAACCTTCTTTGCTATTCAATCATGCTCAAGATCATTTAATGACAATAATGTCAGAGGTTCAGACAACAAAGAAACTGATTGAATTATATGAACTAATAGTTAATAGATATGGCTCAATAGGAGGTTCGCTCAATGGATAATAACACGTTTGCTTTCCCTTCTCATTTCTTATGGGGTGGAGCAACAGCAGCATGTCAAATTGAAGGTGCTTACAATGTTGATGGGAGAGGACTTTCTACATCTGACATTCATAAATATGATACTGGTTTGGATAGGAAAAAGTATCGACATAAATTAGTGGAAAATGAACATACAAGTGCAACTTTGTCTGCTGCGATAGCTGATAAAGAAGGGTATTATCCCAAAAGATTTGGAAATGGGTTTTATTATCGATATAAAGAAGACATTGCTTTAATGAAAGAATTGGGATTGAATAGTTTTCGTTTTTCAATCTCATGGTCACGAATTTTCCCTAAAGGTGATGAGTTAGAGCCAAATCAAAAAGGACTTGAATTCTATGATAGAGTGATTAATGAGGTTATTAATGCAGGGATGGAACCAATTGTTACGATGTTCCATTATGATATACCACTTCATCTTTTAACACAATATGGTGGTTTTAAAAATCCTAAATTGATAGAGTTTATGACAAGGTATGCAAGAGTTCTTTTAAATAGATATGGTGATAGAGTGAAGTATTGGATTCCGTTCAACCAAACAAATTTAATTCAATATTGTTCTTTTAAGTCTTTAGGAATTTTAAGGGATCAAACAGATAATCTTGTGGAAGATCAATATCGTGCTATCCATAATCAATTTCTTATTAATGCAAAAATAAAAAAATATGCGAAGTCATTAAATTCTCATATAGAAATTGGCATCATGTTAGCAGATTGCACATATTATCCACGTACTTGTAAGCCGCAAGATATTGTTTTTGCTATGAAAAGAATTCGTATGCAATACTTTTATGCTGATGTTCCTTTAAGAGGAGAATATCCTGGTCATATGTTAAGGTACTTCAATGAAAATAATATTCGAATTGATATAAGCGAAGAAGATAAAAGTCTTCTTAAAGAGAATACTTTAGACTTTTTAGCATTCTCTTATTACTATTCAAGGACACTTGATTCTCAAAAGAATACAATGGATCCAGCCACTATTAGTGAGAATCCTTATTTAAAAAGTAATGATTGGGGATGGACGATTGATCCATTAGGGTTATATAATGCTATAAGTCAATATTGGGATCGTTATCAAAAACCAATAATGATTGCTGAAAATGGTTTTGGTTATGAAGATGTATTTGAAGATGGAGTGGTTCATGATGATTATAGAATAGATTATTTAAGACAACATATTTTAGTTGTTGGTGAAGCGATTAAAGATGGTGTAAATGTCTTTGCCTACTTACCATGGGGGCCAATTGATTTAGTTAGTTCAGGAACTGCTGAGATGAGCAAGAGATACGGTTTTGTTTATGTTGATTTAGATGACTATGGAAGAGGAACAGGTGAGCGGTTTAAAAAAGATTCTTTTTATTGGTATCAAAAGGTTATTGCTAGTCATGGTACAATTTTATAATATATAATTATTTAATATTAAAAGGGGAGATAATCAGTTTTTCTGATTATCTCCTTATAAATTAAGTATTTTGAGATCTTTATTTAAACTTATTTTCTGGCAACTACACAAATTGTATTTTCTTGACAATTATTTTCACCAGCAACATTCCCATAAAAAGAAATATCTTGAAAACCAACAGCTTCCAAATCATTTTTTAATTCTTGAACAGTAAAAGCATGTTCCCAAACATTATAATGACAAATCTCATCTTCCGTGATGACAACATATTGATTTAAGTAAGTATTCTGCTCACTATAACAATAAAAGGAATGGAGAAGGAGATGAGGAGAACTACTCCAAAATCCATTGTCTTGTGCCTCCCAACTACGCTCTTCTTTACAACCATAATATTTAGCTGGAGTAAAAACATCAAATATGAAAACGCCCTGTTGTGATAAGACATGATAAACTTTCTTAAGAAGAGTATGTCTTTCTTGAGGAGATAAAACTCCATAATCACAATATATAAGTGTTACCAAATCAAATGTTTTTTGAAATTCATACTCAATATAACTATTTAATATATAATCTATATTCATATTATTTTTCATAGCGGATTGTTTGGCATACATAATAGATCTTTTAGAAATATCTATTCCAGTCACATAATATCCTCTATTATAAAAACGTTCAGTATAAATTCCAGGTCCACATCCTAAATCTAAAAGATTATGATATTTTGTTGGAGGGAAAAGTTCAGATATCCAATTTACAGATTTATTCACGAACTTAATATTTCGTGATGCAGAGTCTAAACTTTCATCTAAATGTGCTTGAAGCATACCTTTTGAAACATAATCATTATCCCATATATTATATTGTGTTTTTTCATATAATTTTGGTTTAACTTGTAAAAAACTTAATAATTTATCCATATTTTCTATCCTTTCAATTATTTAACGGTAACTATATAAATAAAAAAACTGTGGCATTTCCACAGTCAAAATTTCTTAAACATATGTGGAAAATTTAAATAATCATTTATGCACAATGAAAATAACCTGTTTTTAACAGGAGTATTTAACTCTGTGATTGTGATTATTTTTGTTTCCACGTTTCACTTATGTTACTGATTTTGCAACATCAAGTGCGCCGGATAGAATCATCTCCCTATATAGTTACCGTGCATCTATTATATAATGAATGATTTATAAAAGCAATAATGTTTTTTGATTCAATTGACCATAGTATGCTTTATCTTTAATAAGTATCAAATTTCTATTCAAATCAACAAAATTGTGCAACTATTTACAATTGATTATATGCTATAATTTGGTAAAATAAATATGTAAAAAAAGGGAGGAAAGAAAAATGAAAAAATTGTTAAGTGTTTTATGTATCTCATTGTTGTTATTAGGGGCTATGCCTGTTATTCATGTACATGATGATAAATGTGGATATGATCCTAAGACACAAACAGGTTGTACATTTGAATATGGTATTGCACCATGTGAAGATAGACTTCCTGGAGCTTAAAAGGAGGGAACATGATAAATAATTTTGGTGGGATTATTAAGCTTAATAGAATTCAGCAAGGACTGACGTTGGATTATATTAGTTATAAAACGGGAATCTCAAAGAGTCAAATAAGTAGAATAGAAAGAAATAAAGAACAGATTACATTTGAAAATGTTGTTAAAATTTTCTCTGTTATGAATATTGAAGTGAGTAATGAAAATTTTGAAACACAATTTGAAAAAGATTTTCAGACTTTTTATAGTGATGTTGTATATGTTAAAGATATTGAGAACTCATATAAAGTAATTAGAAGTTATAGTGATAAAATCAAATCTTCATTATCATATATTAAATATTTATTATGTGAATTAATTTATATGGTAATGAAAGGATATTCACAAAAGATTGAGACTTATCTATTTATTGAAAAATACTTTGAGTATCTTGAGTCTTATCAAATTCAATTGTTTTATGATTATCTTGGAGTTATTTCATATGGAAATAAATTATATAAAGAAAGTTATAATTATTATAATCAAGCGTTTTCGTATAGGGGTAATGATTATTCTAATGCAATGGTTTATTTTCATAGAAGTATTCCATTAACAATCTTTGGAGAGTTAAGTGATGCCTTAGAATGTGCTATTCAGGCAAGGGATATATTTACAAAAACAGTCAATATAAAAAGATTAACTTCAGTTAATTTTCAAATTGCAGTGATATATTCAATGAATGGTCATTTTAAACAATCAGAAAAATTGAATCTTGCATGTATTGAAGCCTTCAATAATTTGGGGATGGTTAAGGAAGTTGAAGATACATATAATAATTTAATATGGGGTTATGTGCGTTCAAGAGAGTTTGATAAAATTATTGATTTAGAAAATAAGGCTCTAGATATTATGCATCACGATCATTGTATCTGTTTTTATCTATCTTATGCTTATTATAAACTTCAAAACAAAAAGAAGGCATCTGAGTATATTAGAAAAGCTAAAGTTCAAATGAATAATCCAACTGAATATATGAAAGCAATGATTAATGCATTCCAAGTTTATTTATCAAAATCCAGTGATGAAAGAAAAGAGAAACAGTTATTAAAGGTTCATCAAATTACTAAAGAAACAAGACAATATGATTTGGAAGTATTTACAATGGAATTGTTAAGGGAATTTTATCAATCTGTTCATAATACTGAAAAAGAATATGAATGCATGGAGAAACTTATTCAGTATTATAAAAAAAGAAGATAATGTTGAAGGAAATCTCACTATTGTAGTGGGATTTTTGAGTTTTTCATGGATTTTTTGTGCAACTTTTAATTATTGACTGATGTAAATCGTTTTAGTATCTTAAAGATAAGGAGATGATAGTATGAAAAAATATTTAAAATTAATTGCAATTTTATCTGTTACATTTTGTACTTTCTTATCTACAAGCAGTGTTGTAAAGGTTATGGCATTAGAAGGTATTAGTACATATGATTCGGTGACAGAAGGGGGATCTGGTACTTGTTATTTTTCATCTGGATCACAAACCTATTCGAGTACAAAAAAAGGTTCAAAAACTTTTGAGTTAACCTCAGTATCAGATTACACAAAATATATTAATGTAGAGATAACAATTACAAATGGGTACATTAAGGATGAATTAAATGGTGGAAAAACAGTTCTTTCTTCATCAACAGGTGGTAGTAAAACAGGAACATTAAAAACTTCTGGAAAAAAAGCTAGATATACATTTGTTTCATATAATGGAAATGTAAATGGTTATAAAATTACAAGATACTATGCATATGCATAATATTCTCTTGAGATAGATAAATAAGATTGGCAGTCATGTCAATCTTATTTATCTATCTATAACTAGTCTTCGTTTGATTATGTTTCAATTTAAAAAATTATTTGTTAAATAATTATAAAAGAAAAGTATGAAATATGTTTAGATATAATCAAGTTAGAAAGGAAAAGCAGTTTATGAAAATTAATAATATTACGAAAATATATCATAATAAATATAATATTATAGAGGCAATAAGTGATATTACATTAGAATTTAATCTTTGTGGACTGATAAGTATTTTAGGACCAAGTGGATCTGGAAAAACAACTTTATTAAATATAATATCTGGTAAGGATAAAAATTATACAGGTGAAATAATAGATAATAATAATATAGAAATTATTGAGCAAGAATTCATGTTATTTGAATCACTAAGCGTATTTGATAATTTAACACTAGTAGCAAGCACCAATAAAGTCATTCACATATTAAAAGAATTCCAAATGCTGAATTATAAAGATAAAATTGTAAAACAACTTTCTAATGGACAAAAGAAAAGAGTTCAAATTATGAGATCATTACTTGTTGAACCAGATATTCTTTTGTGTGATGAACCAACAGCCGCTTTAGACTATGAGAATAGTCAATTTGTATTAGAGATGCTTTCAGTTATAAGTCAAAAAAAATGTGTGATTATGGTGACGCATGAAGTTGCTCTTGCAGAAATGTACAGTACTCGAATAATTAAGATTGATAAAGGGAAGATTCAAGAAGATAAACTTGTTAAGGAAACGACCCCCTTACATACACAGCTTCATTCTCATTCTAGAAAAAGTTTTATGGAACATGTGAAATTTGTCTTGAGAAATATAAAGTCAAGATGGATGTTATCACTGTTAAGTTTGTTTGTTTTGTTTGTTTCAGTGATTGGTGTTTATGCATCATTAAATATGTATAGTACAGTGGAGGAAACTTCAAAAAATGATTTAACGAACTATTATGGTAAAAATATTATTGCTTTAACCCCACATCAAAAGAAAGTGGACTCAAAAGACTTTTGGACACATTTTGATAATATAACTTATCAAGATATAAACAAAATACTATCAGAGATTCCAGAAATACAAGCCTATACTTGTGGAATTGACAGAGCAAATTACGCCTACATTGCTGGAGAAAAAGAATCCCCTTATCAGAAAATATTTGAAGAAAAAAATGATGATGGACTATATTATACATGGATGCCAATAGTGCCTTATGTTATTTTAAACAGGCAAGATTCGCAAGATACAGGAAGAGTTTATCAATTGAAAGAGGGAGCCAATCTCAATGTTTCTTATGGAAAACAGTGTCAAAAAAAAGATGAGGCTATGCTTAGTTATCAAACAGCATTATATTATGCAAAGATATATGGATATGATGATGTAGAAAAATTATTAAATCAAGAAATTTCTTTTTATCAGACTATTGATAACGGAATCATTATTGACTCACCATATAGATTGAAAGTGACAGGTATTTTGACAGAGTCAAATCGCTACGAATATCAAATATTTACAGCTAATGGAGTATTTGATAATCTTCAGTCTGAAGTTTTTAATGTTCCAATTGAGAAATGGGTTTATGATTATGTTGATTTTATGGTTGATCCACAATCCTCTATAGGTGAAGTTATTGAGAAAATAAACACTATTTATCAAGGAAAACAAAGCAATTTTGATAGAAAGGCATATGGTGAAATAAGCAGTTTTGATTTACGTCTTGCAGGGGCAGTAAGTCCTAATACCTTACCTGAAATTGATGTGATTTCATTAGTCAAAGTAAGTCTTATAGTTATTATCATGACAATCGTCATTTATGCAATTATAGAGTCTTTCTTTTTAACAAGAAGAAAAAAGGAAAATGACATTCTTAAAAGGTATCAATATAACGTTATTATTGTAACATGTGTTAAGAACTTTATCTTTTTGTTAATGATAGGGTTGATTTTCGTAATATTTGGTCGTTATATTTGTGAGGCAATAAACTCAATTGTCAATGTGATTTTTAGATCTTACAATACTAAAAATACGATTGTAATTTTGGATTATATGAGTTTGACTGCATCACTAGGAATATGTTTTACCTTAATATTCATAGAGGAGGTTATCTTTAATGGTATTAGTACTAGAAAACATAACTAAGAAATATAATAATCAAATATTGTTTGATAATGTAAATTTAGATATTCAAAAATATGGTTTATATTATATTAATGGAGAAAGTGGAAGCGGAAAAACAACCCTTTTATCTATTATTGGTGGATATGAAGGATTTGAAGAAGGTAAGAGAAGAGTTGATAATTCTCTTTCTTTTGCGTATATATTTCAAAACTTTGAACTCATTCAACAATTAACAATATCAGAAAATATTTCTTTATACCAAAAATTAAGCAATGATGAAAATCCTAATAAAGATGTAATTATAGAACAATTAGGATTAAATGAACTTCTTGACCATTTTCCACATGAACTTTCTCATGGACAACAACAGAGGGTTGCTATTGCAAGAGCACTTATGCAAAATACTGATGTTATACTATGTGATGAGCCCACTGAATCTTTAGATAATGATAATAAAGAAATTGTTATGAAACTTTTAAAAAAACTTTCAATAAATCATATTGTAATTGTTGTATCACATGATCAAGAACTCATGAAAAACTATTATGATTGCCAATATCAAATTATGAATCATGTCTTAAAACTTGTAGAAGATAAAAATGTTTGTGAGTATTTTACATATCCATTAAAAATATCAGAACGTATCAATAACAAATATCTTTTAAAGGTAATTAATAAAATCACATTAAAAAGAAATTGTTTTTATTATGGTCTCATATTATTTTTTACATTATTTATTTTTATAAGTATGAGAGCGAATTTACAACTTCTGGATAAAACAAATATAGATATAAAATCTTTAAATGATCATACGATTTATGTTACAGAAACAAGTTTAAATGGTGCACAAAGATATATTCAAGAAGCAGATGATTATCGCAAGGTTTATGCATTTGAAAATCAAGTTGCATTTGAAGAAAAAACTATCAATTTAAAAATACATTCACTTCCTAAGGAGTATCATAAGTTGAATTTCATTGCAGGTGATGATTCTCAAGAGCAGGGTATTATTATTAATCAATTTGCTGCTCAAAAAATTCAAGAAGCAACAAGTATGAGTTTTCAAGATATGATAGGAAAAACAATAACGTTAAAACTTGGAGTAAATTATACTGTTAAAGAATTTAATTTTCCCATATCTGGAATTGTAGAAGAATACAGTGAACTATATACGACCCAGTTATATTATCCTTACGAGACAGTTGTAAATGAACTTAAACACACATATATTAATGAATCAAATAGTGATTTATATACTTATTATCATACTCAATATAATCAAGGATATGAATTGTTTTATGATCTAGATAAGAATACTCAAGATATATATCAACAGTTACAAAAAAGTTATGGGATTATTTGTATGAATGATTTATTAGAAATTACGAATATCCAAAATCATTACGCAGATCTCATCCAATTCATATTTCAGGGTATTATTTATTTACTTATTGGGGTTATTATTGTCTTTATAAGTTTTTTTGCATTCCAGGATTATAGGAAGCAAGCTGGTAATTTTGCCATTATAAATGCTCTTAATATTTCATTAGCAAAAATTGAAAGAAATTATGTTTATATGAACAGGTTACTATTTATAATAACAATGACAGTAGCTATATTATTAGTACAACCATTATATTCCATTTTTTTATTTATTTTAACTATGTTTGTAAACCTAGAAATATATAACCAGACACAAAGTTTTATTTTAAATGAAGTGATTATGAGTATTGTGTTTTTTGTGATTTACACTTGCATGTTATATATGAGTATCAGGAGATATCATCATAAAAGTATGTCAGCAATCATGAAGGAAAATAAGGATATGTAAATTATTGGAATATATTTAATTATTTATCTGTAACCATATTTCAATTAAAATACGAATCACAATTAATCTTTTTGTTAAATTTTAAACTTCTTCATTGTCTTAACAAGGAATGTTATAATATAAGTAGCTTTTTAAAATTAATGGTTATATATCAAATGGACTTACTAAAAGGAAATGAGTAAGAAAGAACAAATATTTATGAAAATGAATAGAATTCATTTTTTGTATACTTGTTTAGAAAGTCATTCGGTAAAATGTCAAGAAAATAAATAAAATCTTTTTTAGATAAATCAAAAACCATCATCTAAAAAAGAGTACACTAAAAAGAAGTATGAAAAAATTTATGAAATTGACAAATTACTCAATGACTGTGTCATGAGACACAGAAACGTATAATTTACTGTCACGTAGCAAGACATAAATTAAACGAACTAGTTTTCTTGATGTAAGGACGAGTGCTCTACGATGCTTGTGTGTAGAGGCTTCGTTATACTTCTTACGATAAAAAGAAGTCGTATAATCAAAGCCATGCATCACTGACATCTGTGTGGATTGAGTTATGTAATATTTTAAATATTTATTACATGAATTCGCTGAATGTTTTTCATCAGCAATAAAATTGCCCGAGTCATTCTTCTTCCAATGGAAACCGGCATATTTAGCCAATGAAGCATCACTTTTGAAATAGGAAATATCACCAATTTCAGAAAGTATACCTGCTGCAAAGACAGGTCCGATACCTGTTATAGACATCAGAGATTGATATCCGTTAGGATAAAGACCTTTCATTTCCTTCTCAATGGCCTTATCAACCATCTTGATTTGAGATTCAATGCATTGAATCAGGTTGATAGAAGCAGTAATTGAGATAGTTATAGGGTCATATGCAGTTTTATCAAGTCTATAGGAAGAACGAATCGCTTTATCAAAAAGAGAAGCAATTTTACCATAATCATCACATCTGTTTTGAGAAGCAGATTTGAAATATTCAATGATTTCATCCAAAGGTTTTTCAGCCAAATCAAAAGGGGAAGCATAATCAGTTAAAAATTTCGTGTTGGAAGCAGAAAAATTATCACTGAAAGGCAAATCCTTATGAGGAAGGGTCATAAGACCAGAAACCTTTAAATAGATATTGTTGAGAACGTAATTCTTTTCTCTAATAAGCTGCTCAGCTAAATGATAACGTTCACGAGTGAGACGTTTAAGAGCGATATGTTGAGCAGCTTTAAAGGGACGAAGCTTTTTACAGCGACCAACACGAGCAAAATCTGCAATCAAAAAAGCATCACCCAGATCAGTTTTTTCCATTTCAATATAAGACTTCTTATAATTGGCAATGGATTTGGCATTAACAGAATATATGATGACAGAAGTGCCGACAATCGAAAGCTGAGATGAAAGATAAGCACAAATATGATAGTCATATATAGAAGTTGATTCAGTAACGATGATGATGGAATCGAACTTTTCTTTATCAACAAAAGCCAAGACAGATGTAATGAGAAGATCACATCCATCAGGGTTATTTGGAAAAGAGAGATTAAAGAAAACATCCTGATTAAAGTTAACAGCACAGACTTGATTATTTTTGGTTGAAACATCAATACCTACAAAGAGAGTGTTCATGGGATCACCACCTTTCAAAAAAGATAAAACTAGAAACAAAATATTGGAAAGACCTCCGTTCTTTAGACATGATGCGACCTCGCCATAAGAATAGAACAATACAGATCAAAGGCTACGTATCACAAAAGTATTGAACAAACAACATTCGGTAAGCAGAGACATTCTAAAGTTGAGAAACAGACTTTCTATAGAAGATATCATGAAGATACTTCAAGGAGAATTAGAATAAATTCCAATAATAGAGTGACTAGTAACTCTATTATAACTTAGGAAAATCCAATATTGAAATAAACTTGTAAAGATGACTAGTCATCTTTACAAAATATATTATACGAGGAGATTGAATATGTTAAATATTTCAGATATTAATATAAGTTATTCTAATAAACACATTTTTAAAAATGCATATGTTAAATTCTATAATGGAAATATTCATGCAGTTATAGGAGCTAGTGGAAGTGGGAAAACAACACTCATAAAAACTATTCTTACTAGTCAAAGCCAGATAACTTATAATGAAGAAATAGTTATGAATAAGGAAGAGTTTATTTTAAATCATGTTTTTTATGTTGATCAAAATGGAAGTTATTTTGAAAATATGAATATCTTTCAACATTTTCAGTTTTATGGAGAATTGAAGGATAAAAAAGTGGAGAAATCAATAATTTATAAATATCTTCAGAAGGTTGGAATTGATAAGGTGAACCTCAAACATTCACCAAGTCAACTTTCTATTGGAGAAAGAAAAAGGTTTTTAATAGCTTTAGCATTATTCAGTCAAAAAGATATTATTATATTAGATGAACCAACAGCATCTTTAGATTATCAGAGTATTGTTAGATTGAAAAAAGTTTTATCAGAGTTGAAGGATAAAACAATTATATTGACAACACATGAAGGTGAATTGTTAGAAATATGTGATGTTATCTATGAAATTAAAGATTATCAGATTGTAATGAAAGAACAACATTTAAAAAATGAATCTGAATTAGTCAATAAACAAAACAATCATTTTAAACCACTTCAATATCTAAAATATAAAAATAAGTTTCAATGGTTACAACAAATGTTTTTAATTGTCATAGGTGTCTTTTTATGTATTCAGTTAGGCGTTGTGTTTAATAATGAATATACTTTATACAGTGGATTGTCAGGCAATCAATATTTAGCAGAAGATAGTATGATCTATTTTAGGAAACGTCAACTATATGCTCCTCATGAAATGTATGTAAGTGGTGAAGAATGGAATTCGATACCCTTAGAAGATAAAGAAAAAGAAGCAATAGAAAATATTTCAGGAGTGTTATCAATTTATAATATAGGACAGTTTTCAGTAATTAATCCAAATAATACAACAGAAGCCAAAAGCGTTAAAATTATAAGTAATGAGCAAGAACATATTATAGATGAAAATATTGTCATTGCAGAACGCCCTGTTGTTAAACCGTATTTTCCTGAAAATAATATGGATAAAGATAATAAGAAAATCTTTATTTCTTCTCAGTTTGCTACAGAACAAAATATTCAAAGTGGTGATACAGTAGAGTTGCCCCTTCATATACCAACTTATCAATATATCTATAATAATGAAAGTCAAATATATCGATATATATCATATAAACAAATCGATATGAAATTTGATATTGATGAGGCTATAGATGTTAGTAAAAATTATAAAAGCTTTGATACTCCTTATATAATATATATTCCTTATCAGCAGTATGAGGCAATACTTAATCAATATAACGGAGATAGCAGTGGAAGTAAACCTCGTGCAGAAAACGTAACGGCAATGACATACTCATATGATGACTATGTCATCTTTGCAGAAAGAGATAAGATAGCTGATGTATATAAAGATCTAACAGAATTAAATGAAGATTATGATGTTTTTTCACAATCAGTATTCTATACTGAGGGAGCTCAAGAACAATTTGAGTTTCAAGAAAGTAGAGTTATGATTATAGGTGGAATTGGTTTATTAAGTGCTATTGTATATGCAGTCATCTTTTATTTTCAGTTAAGATCTAAGAGAAGAGAAAGACAACAATTAGTATATAATGGGGTTAATCATTCATATATGAGAAAATATTTATCTATTGAAACATTTATTCATGGGTTTTCTTGGATAAGTCTAAGTTTGTTAACTGTTGTTGTATTGGGAACACATTATTTATTGTTAAATATGATTATTTTTATGATTACAGCAATTATTCTTTCTTTAATGGAACAGGCTATATTGTATTATGTATTGCGAAGAGAAAAAAATAATTTATGTTAGAATTAAAAAATATAAATCTTGCATTTGATAAGCCATTAATAAAAGATGGACATATTATCATTCCAGATGAAAGAATAACTGTTCTTTCAGGTAAGAGTGGTTGTGGAAAAAGTACTTTATTATATGATATTGCACTTATGACACAAAATGCTCAAATGAATTATTATTTCTATGACTATGATATCTGTTCAGTAACTTTGGAAAAAAAGAAAGAATTCCAAAGAAGTCATATTGCATTTGTTTTTCAAAATATACAGCTTATTGATAGTATGAGTCTATTTGAGAATATTCAATTTTTTGCATATCTTTCACATCAAGAGTTTGATGAAAAACAGGCTAGAGAATATTTGACTGACCTCAATCTCTTTTTAGATGATCAAACAGACATTAGAAAGTTATCAGGTGGAGAAAAACAGCGTCTTGCGATTGTATGTGCTTTGATGAAAGATACACCATTGATTATTTTAGATGAGCCTACTGCTTATCTTGATTATGATAATAAACTTAAATTAATAGATGTTTTGATTCTCTTAAAAGAAAAGTATCATAAAACTATTCTCATTGCTTCTCACGACAAACTTATTAAAGAGGTAAGTGATTGCCTTTATGAGATTGAACAACAAAAAATTATTAATAGAAAAGATACGCAAATTACGCATAATACTATTCCAAATCCAAAAATATCATCATATCAAAACTCTCTCAATTTATTTTATAGAAAGATATTAAAGTATAATCGATTTCAATATCTTACCTTTAAAATATTACTTACTCTACTCATGACATTTTATTGCTTTTTATCTGTATTCTTCCAAACGTATATAGAAAGATTAAATAATACAATTGAAGAACTACAAAGCACTCAAATAATTGTTGAAGCAAACTATCCATTATCGAATGATGAAGTAAAAGAAATGAAATATAATGAATATATTCAAGATGTTCAAAGATTTATACCTATAGAAACAGATAATGGATATCTCCTATCCCCTTATATGAGTTCTGATTATTTTCAACATTATCTCAATCAGGAAAATGCTCATAATGATCAACAATATTATGGGAATTATGAATTGTATAGGCAACAAAAGAATGAAAATATTGAATGTCAATTATCTAACTATCATTTCACACTTCCAATACATAATTATTTAAACGAGAAGTTTGAAGATTATAGAGGATTATCCTCTTTATCAAGAATTATTTATATTCCCTACCAAGAGTATCAAAACTTAATAAAGTATACAGATATTCAATTAAAATCATCAAAAACATTTATCATTCAACTCAATGACTCTAATGATTATTTAAATGTCTTAAAAGTTCTTATGGATGATTATCCACAATTAGAAGTATCAGCCCATTCAAATCTTTTGAAGGTGATAGGTGTTTCCAATCAATTAGAGATTTTCAATCAATTGAGTATAGGATTTATTATTGGATTATTTATAATCGCTATTATCATTTTAAAAATATTTGATCAATATCAATGGAGAAAGCAAGCGGTTTTGTTGGAGGTTAATGGTGTTTCACAAAAGAAAATGAATAATTTGTTGTTAAAAAAAGAACTTTACTTACTTTTCTATCCTTGGATAATATCGATAATGATAGTGAGTGGTATTTATTGGGGATTAGATTTATTAGATAGAGATGTTATTATTCATATATGCTTATTGATAACATTAGCTATATTCTTTATATTTATATTTTCATACTTTATTTATGTATTGATAAGAAAAGCAGTATCAAATATAAATATTATAAAGAAGTTTTAGATTATGTTATAATGTTGAAAAGAGCATTTCTGGAGGTAGGTATGAATAATGATACTATTTTACTTGAAAATATCAGCAAGTCATTTGGTGAGCATCAAATTATAGAAGACTTGAATATTGAAATGACAAGGGGAGAGATTGTTTCTTTTGTAGGAGCAAATGGTACTGGGAAGAGTACAATCCTGAAAATGATTGCTGGATTAATATATCAGGACAGTGGAAATATCTATGTTTTTGGTATAAATAATCAAAAGAAAAAGAATTTAGATTTATGTGAATTTGTTATGGAAAGTGGACAAGGATATTATGGATACTTGAGTGCTTATGAGAATGCAAGATATTTTTTTGGACTCAATAAAATACGTTATCAATTGATTGAAAAAGAATTTCTTGACTTATGCCAAAGGTTTGATTTTAAGCAGCATCTTGATAAAAAGGTAGATGCTCTGTCACAGGGGAACAGACAGAAATTAGCACTTATTGTTGCTTTAATTATCCAACCAGAAGTTTTATTATTAGATGAACCAACGAATGGATTAGATTCAAAAAGTATACACATTCTATCACAGGTTTTACTTGAGTATAAGCAAAAAAATATGACAATTCTTATGACATCTCATGATATGTCATTTATGAAGGCGATGAACAGTCGCACAATCTTTATTAAAAATAGAAATATTGCATTAGATACATCAATAAATCAATATGTTAAAGAAGATATTTGCATCTATCATATGTGTATTGCAGATGTAGAGTATGAGAAATTCATTTTCCAATTTCCACAAATAGAATTAACAAGAAATGAAACCTATTTTGAAGTATATGTTACTGATATACAAAAAAATGCCATTATTTTAGAATATGATGTTTTAGAGTTTTCTAAAGAGAGTATGGATATTATAGATTTCCAAAAGAGTATAGAATATGTGGTATAATTTTAAAATAGAATGGCGTAGATATTGGAAAGAAATGTTTCATTTCAAATTTAATTTATTTTTTGCTAATATAGGTTTATTAGTATTGTTTTTAGGATTATTAGATTATTTAGATGTTACAGATAAAGAAACTGTTTTAATTCTATTATTTGTATGGTATAGTGCTACCCATGGTTTTATAAATATAAATTATATTATAGAAGAAGAAATTATGGATGGTACTCTTGTTCATATTCTTGGAACAAGGGTTTCATTTTTGAGAATCATTTTCTTAAGATCATTTATTCAAATGATTTATGATTTTATAAAAGCAAGTATTGTCTTTTCTATAATATTGTGCATAGGTGATTTTGATTATTCTTGGTTGTCTGGGATGTCTATGATATTAACAGGAACGCTTATAATTGTGTGTATATTTATTTCTTATTTTATTGGATTAATTATTGGAGCAATGACTTTGAAATATAAGAAATTATCAGCTATTCCAAATCTTCTTTATTACTTTGTCCTATTTTTTGGAGGCATTACATATAACATTTCATCATTGCCAATCCTTGAATTTATATCATATTTGTTTCCTTTTCTGCCATTGCGAGTTATTATTCATGGAATGCAAAATGGACAAATAGATATACAATTCATTGGAATATTGTTTATACAAGGTCTCATTTACTTAGGAATAGGAGTTCTTCTTTACCATTTGATCATGAAAGAAAATTATAGAAGTGGGAGTATCTTTTATGTTTGAGATGATTGGGCAAGAGTTCATGTTTTATTTCCAAACAAAGAAGTGTTATATTTATCAAACGGTTATTCATTATATTGAGAGAATTATTTTTTTATTGGGAATGATATCTCTTGTTATTATTGCAGGAAGTTTATTGAATATAAAAATGATATTGAAAATAGGATTTTGGTTTTCACTTATAAATAGTTTTGCTGAAGTATCTAGTAGAATTGAAAGTGAAATAAGATTGAAGCAATTTCAACATTGTTATCATTTAAAAGTTTCTTATTGGACAATTTCTTTTGTAAGATTAATACCTATACTTATAGAATCTGTGTTGATAGTTATTCTGTCATTCATTTTTTTAAGTCCTTTTGTGAAATACGTCATAGATATATCCTTGAGTGGAAGTCTACTATATATATTGCTGGCTATGATTCAATACTGTATTCTTAATTATTTATTTATCTTTTTAACTTTATATTTTCAAAGAGTACAAGCAGTTCTTGGTTTTGTAGAAAGTTTTACATTTTTTTATTCAGGAATGGTTATTTTTAATGAAAGGTATCAGTTATTCTTGTTCAAAATAATGGATCAAATATTATATAATAATTTTAACTCTATGAGTTATTTAATCATTTATATAATACTAGAGTGTATGGTATTAAAGTTTGGAACAGTGTATTTGAATAGGATTGTTAGAAAGGGAATGTAATATATAACCCTCTTGATGAACTCGAAAGAGTTCTTTTTCTATGTAAAAAGCCTTGTTATATGCTCATAAATATGATATTCTATGTATGTCACGATATAGCGACATACACTGGGAGGTGCAATATGGAATCATACAAGTTACAAGTTAATGATTGTCAACTCAAAATTTATTCAGTAAAACCTGAAATAAGTGAGACAGCTATTCTTTTCTTACATGGTGGTCCAGGAAGTGGAGCGAAAGCAATTATGGAATTATCTGCTTTTCAAACATTAAGTCAAGAATTTCATTGTATTTATTTTGATCAAAGAGGAAGTGGTCTATCCGAATATGACTTGAGAAATGGCTTAAGTATTGAAACAATTACAAATGATGTTTTACAGATTGTTGCGAGTATTAAGGAACGTTGGGGTATTCAAAATCTTTTTCTATGGGGTGGATCATTTGGTGGATGCTTAGCAAGTTTATGTTTGGAAAGGTTTGCAGAACAATTCTGTGGTGTTATATTAAGTAGTCCCGCTATTACATTTTATAGGGAAGAAGCATTAGAGTTTTATAATTTAATGAAAAAGCCATATACTCATAGGTTCAATGATAGTGTTATAAAAACGTTTAAGACATTAGATGATGCTACGCCTGAAGAATTCTTTTCTATACCACAAGTTCGTCAATTTGTTTACAGTGATCTAAATCCACCTCAATCTCTTCGCCACATATGTGCTATGTCTTCTTGGTTTTATCAGCATTCTTTCGAGAATATGATAAAAAACATTGAAACACCAACTCTTATTATGCAAGGAAAAGACGATCGTATATGTCAATACCAATATATAGATAATCAAATCATAAAATATAATAATCCAAACATTGAGTATTATTTATATGATCAATGTGGTCATGAAGTCTTTATTGATAAAGAGAGTGAATTTATTTATAACATGGAACAGTTTATAAGGAGGGTTATATCATGTTAGTATATATTTGTTGTTCTGGAGGTGCAACTTCCAGTTTGTTTTGTTCAAAGATTGGGCAGGCTTCTGATGAAAAGGTTTTGGTTGAACATATTTTTATTGTATTGCAAGATTTAGAACATTTAATGGAATCATATGATATGATTTTGGCGTATGGACCAGCTGAATTACTTAATGACCGCCAAGTTGAGAAGTATCATTTAGACAAAATTATTACAAGTGTTTGGATTGCTCCACAAGTGAGATATCTTAAAGAAACAATATTCAAAGCTATGATGCCATATAATATTCCTGTACACTTGGTAGATATGCGTGCATTTGGAACTATGAATGGTAAGAAAGCATTGGATGATATCAAAGCAAGTTTATGATTTTTGCTATACAACTTCAATAAATTGATTTATAATTAATAAAAATGGAGGTTGCTGATAGTGATAGATCTAACTCAAGTTTTAACATTTAGTGAAGCTGCTGAAAAATGGGGTCTTGCTAATGGAAATACATTAAGAAAAGCTGTTGAAAGAAAAAGATTTCATTCTGATGAAATCCGTAAGAGTGGTGATGTTTGGTTAACAACATATCAAGCTATGCTGCGTGTTTTTGGTCAACCGAGACAATCAGAAATTATTATTTCAATGGAACAGATGTATCAATTGGTATCAAAGATTATATATAAAGACGAAAAAGCCCAAAAAGAGTTGCAGACTATTTTTGATAAGATTGATGAAACAATAATAAATCATAAAACTGTGACTGTTATAGCTTCATCTCAACAGCCAGAAAGTATCATAATGATAATTAAATCAGAAAATGATGTTGAAGTGTTAAAAAAAAGAGTAGAACGATATATATCATCAATTTCAGTTTAAAAAATGACGCAAAAATGCGTCATTTTCATTTACTAAATTTCAATAAGTTCATACTCATGTGTACCTAAACCAATTTTTTCAGCATGTTCTAAGCATGATTTCCAGTTTGTTTCTGGTGAAACATCAGTAAAATGATCATGGTGTTCATGACCATGTTTATGAAGAATACTGTTAGCTGTTGCTGGTTGTTTATTAACTGCATCAGCACATGCTTGATCTAAAGCAACTGGATCAAAAGATGCAAACATCCCAACATCTGGAACAATAGCGATATCATTTTCACTATGACAATCACAATATGGTGATACATCAATAACCAATGAAATATGGAAACATGGACGGCCATCAACAACAGCTTTTGTATATTCAGCAATTTTATAGTTTAAGATATCATTGGCTTCATCCATACTCGCTTTAATAGCATCTTTTGGACAGACTCCAATACAACGTCCACATCCAACACATTTATCATGGTTAATAGAAGCTTTATGATCTGTAATTGTAGGTGCATCATGTGCACAAATTTTAATACATTGTCCACAGCCAATACATAAATCTTGAACAACAGATGGTTTACCAGCACTATGCATTTCCATTTTACCAGCACGAGAGCCACAACCCATACCTAAATTTTTAAGTGCACCACCAAAGCCAGTCAATTCATGTCCCTTAA